>NZ_JAAXMS010000001.1:0-600000 GCF_012290005.1 Crateriforma spongiae | reverse complement strand
GACCGCAGGGCGTAATCGGATTCCAACAGCGTGCGTCGGAATTGTCGGCGTGTGATTTCGATCTTCTTCGCCAACGAGATTTCTTCTTCGCGGCTCAGCAACGGGATGTTGGCCATTTGGCTCAGGTACATCCGTATCGGATCATCGCTGGTGCGGCTGGTTTCGCCGGCGACAGCCAGGCTGACTTCGGCGTCGCCCATCGCATCGGCCTCGGCGGCCATGTCGGTCAAACCGGAAACGTTCGGGGCAGGGCAGTTGGCGGCCACCAAGCGCTTCTTTTCGGCGCCTTCGATCAGGCGAATGCCGCGGCGTTCGATCGCCAGAATCAGCCGATTCAGTTTTTCGGGATTAACGTCTTCGTCCGGCAGATACGCGTTGACTTCGTCATAGGTCAGGTAACCGTCCTTGGTTCCCTTTTCAATCAACGCATTCAGGTCTTGTTCCATCAATTGCATCGGAAAGCTCCGTCTTATTTTCAGCGTCCGTCGTGACGCCTGGGTCATGAAAATCGTTCTCACGTTTGCGGCGTTCGGATGACATGACCGGCCGAGGCCGATCAATTTTTGCGGGTGGTCATCCGACAGCCGACTTTGGTATCCATCCGTCGGTCGTGTGCTGGGCCGTGTTTCTCCTGCGGGGAAAAGCGAAAGCGATTTTGCGATCGAAAAGTTCTTAAAGGTTCGTCTAAAGTCCAGTGTCTGGGACGGTGCGTTGGGCGTGCTTGCCGACACCAACGCAACGCTTAATTTTCTTGCTCGGTTGGGGTTTCGATGCCTTGCCGGAAACGCTCGGCTTCCAACAGTTCTTTTAACAGGGCCAATTCCTGGTCGTCATCCAGGGTGGCCGATGCCAAGCGTTCGATCTGGCGTGTTTTTTCCGACTCGAATTCGCGCTCGCGGTATCGCGTGATGATCGCGGTGTAGCGACGGTCGGCATCCTCGGATGATTGGCCGCTGCGTAAGCCGACGCGATGCTGAAGCGTGACGATTTGGTTTTTCAATTGTTCGTTGTCCACCATCAACAGCAACGAATCGACGTCCAAATCACGACCGGCCAAATCCAGGTCTTGATAGGCGGACAACAACATCTGTGCCGTGTTGCTGGACAACCAAGACGGGTCGATCGCTTCGACCGCCATACCGGCCAACTCGGGACACTCGATCAACGCTTCGAACAGTTCACGGTCGATTCCGCTGATCGGCGTCAGACGTGCGTTTGGCGTGCCGGCCGATCGCCCGGAGATAACCGCCGGTGCGTAGGGCGATGCTGATTCGTCATCATCATCGGCCATGCCGTTGAGCATCGCGTTGACATCAAGTTCCGCGGCACCGGTCGGCGCCGGACGTGGCGGGGGTGTTGAACGTGATGGACGTTTGGTCGCGAAAGGCTTTCGCGAATTTTGGCTTCGTTCGGACCGCAGCACATCCAATCGTCGCTGAATCCGATCAACGGCGATGCCCGACGCATCGGACAAGCGGACGATCAACTGTTCGTGACGAATGTCATCGCCGGACGACTTGGCCATAATGCCCAAGACCGATTCCATTGCGGTGGATGCCGCGTGGGTATCCTTGCGCCAATCGACGCCTTCGGAAAGCTTGGCCAGCTTGTGATCAAACGCGTCGGGCGACTGCTTGACCAATTCGTTGAACGCGTCGGCACCGTTTTGATGGATGAAGTCGGCGGGGTCCGCGCCATCGGGCAGCGTCAACACACGCAAATCCACGCCCGCACCAACGAACAGTTCCAACACCTGATCGGCACGACGCTGGCCGGCATCGTCACCGTCCAACACCAAGACGACGCGATGGGCGAACCGTTTCAGGATGCGAACATGAGCTTCGCCCAAAGCGGTCCCCAGCACCGCGACGACCGGTTCAACGCCGGCTTGTCGTGCGGCGACGACGTCGGTGTAGCCTTCCATCACCAGGACTTCGCCGCCGTGACGAATCGCGTCCCGGGCAAGTTGCAATCCGTAAAGCTGTTGCGACTTTCGGAACAGCAATGTCTCGGGGCCGTTGATGTATTTGGCCGCTTCGCTGTTTTCGCTGCGCTGTGCGATTGCGGGAATGACCCGGCCGCCCATCGAAATCGGACGGTCTTGCAAATCATGGATCGGGAAGATCAGCCGACCACGGAAACGATCGTAGTGACCGTTGCCGCTGCCACGTGCGATGGCCACACCGGCGGCTTCGGCGACCGCGCCGCTGAAGTTTTTCTGTTGCAAGTGATCGATCGCAAAGGACCACTGGTCGGGCGCAAAGCCGATCCGAAATCGCCGGCGGCTTTCGTCGCTGATCCCTCGCTGGGTCAAGTACTGTCGAGCCAAATCGACTTGGTCGCCCTTGCCGTGTTCCAAATGCTTGTAGTAAGCATCAGCCACCGCGGCGATCGCATCAAACAAGGTCGCGCGGTCGTCCGGATCGCCCGGCTTGGTTTTCTTGCCGCGACGGAATTCTTCCATCGCAATACCGGCTTGTTCGGCCAAGGTTCGCAGGGCGGTGGGAAAGTCCACCCCGTCACGTTGCATCACGTAACTGAAAACATCCCCGCCGATGTCACACACCCAACACTTCCAAGACTGGCGTTCGGGGTTGATGGTCAGCGAGGGGCGGCGGTCGTTGTGGAACGGGCAGCGAACGACGAAGTTGCGGCCCTGCGGACGCACTTCGGTGCCTTGGCCGATGACATCCAGGATGTCGACCGCGGCGCGCACTCGTTCTTTCAGGTCGTAGTCCGCCGATGTGGACAAGCGACAATTCTCCCGTGCTAGTGATCGGTCCATCTGTCACCGAAACGGCGAACCGTCCCTCCCGGACGGCAGACGCCGGTCGCCAAAACGTGACCGGCCAATCGTCAGATAATTTTCGATCGTTACGTACATCCCTGTAGCGTGGTTTTGCGGTGTCGCGTGGCCATCCGATCGATGGCCACGGGGGTCGCAAAACAAGTTCGCCAAGAGCAGCCAAAGAGTCTGTCGCAACGGCCAACACTGGGTCAAGATCATTTGACTGAAAAACGCGGGTGAAACCGATTTTGGCTAAAGCCTCCGGTTTTCGCCCCAAAAAACGGGAACAGCTGCGGCGATCCGCCCCACGGGGCTGCGTCCGAATTCCGTTCCGGCGTCGCGACCTTAGCCGCCCAAGACTTGCCGGACCAGTTTTCCAGGAATCTCCGACGCACCAAAGCCGATTTCCCCCCAGACCGCTGTCGGGCCGAATCGTGCGATCGCCGCCGCGTTGCTGTCCGCCGACGCCGGTCGCTGGTCCTGCGTCTGGCAAAGCACGACCCCATCCGGGCACACCTGTCGCTCCGTCGCCGCGATACATGTCGCCAACGTCTGGTGAACGCAGCCCAACCGATTGGCCGCTACGACCAGCAAACGGGCATCATCAAACTGTTGGAACAAATCGATGTTCATCCACTGGTCGCTGATGGGACTGAACAGACCGCCGGCTCCTTCAATCAACACAACATCGAATTCGCCGCGAAGCCAAGGTTCCGCCCCCCGCACCAACAGACGCTGATCCACGGATTGTCCGGCCAGTTTGGCCGATTCCGGTGGCGACAATGCCGCTTCGAAACGTTGGGGACACACTGCGTCCAACTCCAACGGCTTGCCGGCCGCCCGCCATAACTGGACGGCATCGTCGGCAACCAATTCATCGCCCGACCGATTGCATCCGCTGGCGGCGGGCTTATAAACGCCGACCCGCTTTCCTTGTTCGTTCAATGCGGCGGCCACCAATGCAGTAACGTACGTCTTGCCGACGTCGGTATCGGTCCCCGCAATGAACCAGACCTTCGCTTGGGACCTTTGTTCTGATTCCGGATTCAACCCACCCACCTGTTGATTCAACTACGTGACAAAAAACGTTCGCCTGGCACTGGTCCAGATGCGTGATCAAGGGTCCGCGTTTGCCTGTGTCGATCAAGCCGAAAAGCAGATCCACGCGGCCGCCGCCGATGGCGCCAACGTGGTCTGCTTGCAAGAGCTTTTCAATGGCCCCTACCCGTGCCAAAGTGAAGACCACCGACGATTCGACGATGCCGAACCGATTCCCGGCCCCACCGTCAATCGTTTGGCCGGCATAGCCAAAGAGCTTGGCGTGGTGATTGTCGCGCCGATTTTTGAACGCCGTGGCCCGGGGATGTACCACAATAGCGCCGCGGTCCTGGACACCGACGGCAGTCTGGCAGGCGTGTATCGAAAGATGCACATCCCCGACGACCCGTTGTTTTACGAAAAGTTCTATTTCACTCCCGGCGACGCGGGCGGGTTCCAGCCGATCCAGACCAGTGTCGCCCGATTGGGCGTGGCGATTTGCTGGGATCAGTGGTTTCCTGAGACCGCGCGACTGCTAAGCCTGGCCGGCGCGGAAATCCTGTTGTACCCGACCGCCATCGGCTGGATTGATGAGGAGAAAGCAGAATTCGGTGCGGCCCAGCGTGATGCCTGGATCACCGTGATGCGATCCCATGCGATCTGTAACGGCGTGTTTCTGGGTGCCCCCAACCGCATCGGTGTCGAAGGCAAATTGGAATTCTGGGGCAGCTCTTTCGTCGCCTCACCCACCGGCCAATTGTTGGGCCAATTGAGCGACCACGAGGAAGGCATTCTGATTGCCGATTGCCAACTGCCGCAGATCGACGTGGTGCGGACTCACTGGCCTTTCCTGCGTGATCGGCGCATCGACGACTATGGCGATCTGACACGACGCTGGATCGATCACCACGACACGACAACGAAACGATGTGGCTGATCGCGACCGACGAAGCGGGCTATGGTCCCAAACTGGGGCCGCTGGTGATCGTCGCCACGACCTGGAAACTGCCGACGTCCGAGACCGATTTTGCGAAGGCTTTTGACCACCTGGCACAACCGGTCCGCTGCGGCGAAGCGACGATTCGAATTGACGATTCCAAAGCGATCTTCCGTCCGGCATCACGCAAATCTAAAAACGCCACGTCGTTGATGCCAGAGAATGAATTGCCCGCGGCTTTGACGCCGTTGCATCTGGTGACCAGCGCAGTAGCCGCGACGCTAGAAGTCTCGGAAAAGAATTCGGCTTGCAGCCGCGAATTCACCGACTGGCTGGACCGCATCAATCCCCAGGACGCGTCCGACCGGGAGCAGACACCCTGGCTGGATCTGCAAGGCACACCGCCGCTGACGTCGCTGGATTCGGTCCGCCCGATTCTGGATCATTGGTGCCCCACATCCACGGCGGATGAATACAGCGTCGCCCGTCTGTGCAACGTCCACTGCCGCGTGATCACGGCAGGCCGATTCAACCAGATCTGTGGCGATGGCAAGAACAAATCAGACCTGCTAACCCAAGCGTCGCTGGGTCTGGTCCGTGATGCCATTGCTTCCGCCCCAACCGATGGCACGCTGCGTGGTGACATCCACGTGTTCTGTGACCGACACGGCGGTCGCCGCTACTACGCGGACGCGATCGGCCAAACGTTGGGAACAGCAAACCGAAACAACGCAACACACGCACTTACACCGGAGCCTATCAAGATCGTCGAAGAAGCTTCGCGAAACAGCCGTTACACGGTCGACGATGGTGATCGTGAAATCCGATGGAACTTCACCGTCAAAGGCGACCGTTTTGCACCGGTCGCCCTGTCATCGATGATTGCCAAGTACATCCGCGAACGCATGATGGGCGCCCTGAATCGTTACTTTGCGGCCCGCCATCAGGGCGACACGCCACTGAAGCCCACCGCCGGGTATCCCCAAGATGCCAAACGATTCCTCGTGGACATTGCCGACCAAATACGGCGCGACTCAATCGACATCGACCGTCTGGTTCGGCAACGTTAGGTCCGCGCCCGGCACGCCGACCTATTTATTGACGACCGAAACGGACTTCCGCAGCCACGGGTCCGCGGAAACCAGCGGCGGCTTACCGCTGGCCGTCTTTAATGTGCCGATCCGAATGGTTTCCGTCAGACGGTAGGGGAAGGGGCGTTTCGCCGGATCGCCTTCCTGGTTGCCGTCCGGGTCGGCCAACAAGTACATGCCTTGGTACCCACTGGGAACAACGGAATCGTCCACCAACAATCGATCGATCGCGATCGACTGAGGCATGAAGCACGGGTAACCAAAATCGTGAGTGCCATCGTTGCTAGCGCCCAACAGGGTCGGCCACGTCCGGGCTCCGGCCGCTGGAATCCAGCGGCATCGATTGATCACGACCTCGCCTTCCCAAGTGCTGCCGTAGTCACTGCGCAGATTGACCAGCGACCGACCGTGCAATGTGGAATCTTCCACTAACAATCGCCCACGTCCGATTGCATTCAGTCCCGCATGCCCCAGCGTGCACCCCAAAATCTCATAGCGCCCCGACACGCCCATGTGCGTGTCCATCCGTGACAACACGCAATCCTTCAGACGAATGTTCTTGCAAAAGTTGGTGCCGATGACGCCCCATAGCGACCGATCCAAGATGCCATCCATCCGGCAACCGACCATCAAAAAATTGACCACCGAATTAGCCGTATAGTCATAGGATCCCATACTGACGGGCTGGCCGGCCGACCCGATCGTTTTGTACGTCTTGTGCCCGGTGGCAAAGCAGTCGCGAAGTGCAACATTCGCACACTCGCTGACGCTGATGAAGCCTGAATAGGGATGCCCGAATTCGCCTTCGCCCTTGATTCGGTGCTCCAAGCCGACCACTTCGGTGTTGGATCGAAAGACCTTGATGTTGCGAGACCAATAGTTGTACCCGACGTCCTGCCGCATCTGGTTGGCGATCGTGGTGAATCGGCCGCCACGAATCGTCAAGCGATCCTGATCCATTGGGTTGGCGACCACCCGAGTGACCGTGGAATAATCCCAGTCGATGTTGCCTTCGATCGAACCGTCACGACGCAGAATAAAACAGTCACGCTGGGCAGTTCCCGAATTCTGGTTACGTCCGCGACGACGGTAACGCTTCACTTTGTCGTTGAAGACCAGCACATAGCAATCTTGTTCGGGCCGGACGTCCAAGCTTTTTTGGTCTCGTTTCAGCCGTTTGATCGCAAGCTTGGCTGGCTTCAATAGCGAACGGACTTCGAACAGTGTCTTGCGGTGATTCTCCACATCCACGCTGTCGTCGATGATGAACTGGGACGTCCCCCAATCGGTGTTGGTTGCGATCACCGCCGTTAGGGCTTTCCGGCCCAAATGATAGGTCGCCTTGGGGTTGGACCGAACGCTCAAGCCGTTTTCGTTGGCGTGATCGTGTGCTTTGCAAATCGCCGGCAAGTCGTCCGCCACGCCATCGCCGACCGCTCCGAACGCTTCATAGGTCACCACCTGCGAATCGTCGGCTGACGCATCGACGCCTCCACAAACGACCACAACGGCAAACGCGATTCCCAGACGATTCATTCGGCAACGCACAGACACAACCCAACCTTTCAATCAGCCCAACCATTTCATTCACGCCCCGTTCGACCGATGCAGCCGGTCGTCATCTCGAGGCGATCGTTCCAAGACACGACGCACCATCATCACCATGTTGTAGAAAACATTCACCACGCATTCTGTCGCAGCCCAATGGCGGGTCCCCCCTGGGCAAAGCGGCCCAAACAAGAAAACCGTGGTGCGCCGGCCGGCATCAGCCCGCTGATGCGCCAGCCATTTCCCGTAATTGCTGAATCGCCTTGGCCATGGCGTTCGTGTCGATTTCGTGTACATCAACGGGATCACCGATGTCTCGCAGCATCGTGATGGTCAGACGCCCGCCCAAATGTTGCCGAAATTCTTCTAAACCCTGAAACAAACGATCGACCGGATCGATCGCTTGGTCCCACAGCGGGACGCCCAACCTTCGCAGACAGTCGATGACCTTTTCAGCAGCATGCGTGGGAAACCCGAGCACCAAAGACGAATAAAGACAGTCGATCGCCACGCCGATCCCCACCGCTTCGCCGTGCCGCAATCGGTACCCGGTCAAAGGTTCCAGGCGGTGCGCCGACCAATGACCGAAATCCAAAGGCCTTGCTTCCAACATCTCAAACGGATCACCACCCTGGGTGATGTGCCGCAGGTGGTGAACGCAAGATTCACGAATCGCGACCCGACAAGAACGGCTTTCGCGGGCGCGGATCTGATCCGCATGATGGTGCAGCCATTCGAACCCCGCCGCGTCTTTCAGCAAGCTGACTTTGACCGCTTCGGTGAAACCCGATCGGAAGTCACGATCGGGCAAGGTCTGCAACACGGACGCATCGTTGATCACCGCCCAAGGCACGGCGAACGTGCCGATCCAATTCTTTTTTCCGAAGTAGTTGATGGCGTTCTTGACCCCGACCCCACTGTCGGCCTGCGCCAAAACGGTGGTCGGCACGCGAATCAGTCGTATCCCACGGTGGGCGATCGCTGCCGCAAAACCGGCCGCATCCAAAACCGCTCCGCCGCCCACGACGATGATCGTGCTGCGGCGATCTAAATCGTGGTCGTTGATCTGCGACAGCATCTGTCGCAGCACGACTTCGGAATTCTTGACCGCTTCGCCGCCTTGGACCTCCATCATCGGGGCGACCAGATTGATCGCGTCGGACGAAGCCAGACGTTGCGATAAACGCAGCGGAAAATCACCCGCCGCGGCGACTTCCGCATCCACCCACAACAAGACTTTGGCGGACGTTCCCGGCACCACGTCGATCGCCAACAGTTGCTCCAGCACCGCAAACTGAGGCCCGGCCAAGTCTGTCGTCATCCGCAGACGATGGGTTTGTGGCACCGCAAATGCGATGTCCAACGCTTCGTCGTGGCCCTCGGGGGAAGGCGAAGCGGGCACGGCGGATTCCTCGGGCATGTCGGGAACGGGGTTGTAATGATTCACGGAAGCAGGAATGACCAAGGGATTGCAACATCACCGGCCGCGGCGATCAACCTGACGTCGTCAACGACACCAGACCCACCGACGCGCCCCACATCAACGACACGGCTCAGGGCGTTTCCTTTTCCCATCCACGCCAGACCCAACGCAGCGTATCGGGAAAAATGGCTGTGCCGTGTTCACCATTGTGCCCACCGGTGCCGTACACGAATTTGTGGTCATAGCCTTTGAACTTCAGCGATGCCGAGAGTTCCTGATTGGCCAACGGCCAGTTCCCGTGCACGTTGTCCAGGTCACCCGATCCGTCTTGCATGAAGACACGCAGCGGCTTTTTGTCGGTTTTTCGAACCATGGCCTCGTAATTGTGACCGCCACGGATGTTGACGAAGCTGCCGATGTGGGACACCACTTTGCGAAAGCTATCGGGCCGGTGCCAAGCGACACCGAACGCACAGATGCCGCCGCTGCTGTTGCCACAAATTGCACGCAGCTCGGGGTTCTGGGTGATGCGGTATTCCTTTTCGACCTCGGGCAGGATTTCCGTCAGTAAGAATTCTGCGTAGTCGCCGCTGACGGTGTCATATTCGAAACTGCGATTGGTTGGCGTCGGTTTCCAACCTCGCTTTTCCGGCAATTCCTTGTGCGTACCGGGATCGATCATCACCGCAATCGTGACCGGCATTTGGCCTTTGGCGATCAAATTGTCGAACACGACGGGCACTCGGTATCCCGAATCGATCTGTTCAAAATTGTGCCCGTCTTGGAACACCATCAGTGCGGCCGGCGAACTGCCGTCGTACTGCGCCGGGACGTAAACGCTGTAGCGTCGCTTCGTTCCGGGAAAGACCTGGCTTTCGGTCCATTCGTACTGCGTCACTTTTCCGTGCGGAACATCCTGGACTTGGGAATCGGGACCGATCTGGTACTCCTCAGCACATGCCGAAACCGGAACAACGGATGTGGCCGCCAGACTGAAACAGAGAAATACGAAACCGCGTCGCAGGGCCGAGACGGGCAATGCGACTGGGATGGACCGATGCATGATCAATCGCCTTGGTGGATGGAATGCAAATAGCGGGAATGGATGGAGGGCAAAGGTCGCCGTGCGAAACGGATTCCACCGACGCACAGACGATCGGGATCCGCGTCGTGTTCGGGGATCTTCGCCGGCAACGGTGAAACGCCAAGCAAGACGTCGGGCAGGGCACCGGAAAGGGCGAAGCATGGGGCAGGCGAACGAGCCATCCATTCTAATCGGAAAGAATGTCGCACTGGACGCCCCGACCGCCGGAATTTCGCTCTTTGCATGGTGTGCCGGTACGACAATTGCCCTGTCATCGCTCGTTGCCGCCGGCCGATTGACCACAAGCTGCCACACAGTTCACACCGCCCGCGGAACCCGGTCACCGCAGATTCCCATTTTCAGATTCGCCACCATGAGCTATCGCCTGAAGCCCGGCGAAACCGCCGCCCACATGACTCGCCGCGTCGCCAAAGAACAGATTCGCGAAGCGTTGCTGGAGATCCGGTCTCCGGAAACCGACGACGCGGAAAAAGTTCACCAACTGCGAAAGCGGTGCAAGAAAATCCGCGGCCTGCTGCGATTGGCTCGCCCGGCGATGCCCAAAACCTACGACCGCGAAAACGCACGCTTTCGAGACCTGGCACGAAAGTTTTCCGAACTGCGCGATGCCAAGACGCAGCTGACCACCCTGGACCAGATCGCCACGGAGATTCCGTCGACCGATTCCACCAAATTGACCGAGGCCTATTTGCAAGCCCGACATTTGCTGCAACACGAGCGTGCCGAAATCCGCCAGGCTCAATCGCTGAAAAATCCGGCCGACCGAAGTGTCAGTTCAAAACCTGAACCGCAGTCGATTTGGCAGGACGCAAGAACCGAACTGCAACAAGCTCTGCGTGGCATCGATCGTTGGAATTGGCGGGACGGCAAACGGGGTTCGTTCGAATCGCTGGGCGAAGGCCTGCAAAAAACGCTGCACCGGGCCCATGACGCGATGCGAATCGCCACCGAAGATCCATCCACCGACCACATGCATCAGTGGCGAAAACGAGTGAAATACCACTGGTATCACCTGCGTTTACTCCAGCCGATTTGGAAGCAAGGCTTGGCCGGAAACCGCGACGATGCCAAAAAGCTGGCGGAAGTCTTGGGCGACCTACACGACGTCGACGTGCTGGGCGAAACCCTGCGGCGTTTCCAAAAGGAAGGTGAACTGCCGGCCGGCGCTGACAAGCTAATACGGCATTTGGACGACCGCCGAAACCAGCTTTCCCGAAAAGCAGTGCGATGCGGACGCCGTCTATTCGCCGAGTCCCCCGCCGCGTTTCGCAAACGTTGCCGCGTGTACTGGAAACTGGCCCGCACCGACGCGTGACCGGTGTGGGCTATTTCTTGACCAGCGACCAATCGCGACGTTGACGGCTGCTGGGGATCCCCATCTTTTTGCGATACTTGGTGACCGTCCGGCGAGCGACCGTCATGCCGGCCTTCTTCAGCTCTTCGACCAAGTGCTCGTCGGCCAACGGCTTGGATTTGTCTTCCTTGTCGATCAATTCCTGCAATTTCAAGCGGATCGTGTCCCAAGCCACGTCTTCGCCGTCTTCGGTTTTGGTCCCACCGACAAAGAAGCGACGCAACGGCAAGATTCCCCGCGGCGTTTGGATCCATTTGTCGTCGACCGCACGACTGACCGTGGTCACGTGGACGCCTACGTCGTCGGCGACCTGCTGCATCTTCAACGGTTCGATCGCCTCGGGACCTTCGTCCAAGAACCTCTTTTGGTGGGTGACGATCGCTTCGCTGACTTTCAGCAATGTGTTGCGGCGTTGGTTGATCGAATCGATCAGCCACTGGGCCCCGTTGACCTTTTGCTTGATGAATTCGCGTTCTTCATCGGTGCAGTCCGACGCCTGCAACCGTCGCCGGTAATACTCGCTGATCCGCAAACTTGGGATTCGGTCGTCTTCCAGGCGGACTTTGTATTCGCCGTTTTCGTCACGTTCCAGAATGATGTCCGGCGTGACATTGGGGACGTAGGTCTCCATGAATGCCGCGCCTGGTTTGGGATTCAGCTTGTGCAGTTCTTCCCGCAATTCCTGGATCAGCTCGATCGAGTAGCCCGTCTTGCGTGCGATCTGCGGCAGCCGGTTTTCGGCCAAGTCTTCCAGATGCGATTCAATCAGCGTGGTAATTTCGTCCAAATGCGGGTGGTCGGCCGGCACTTGCTTCAGCAAACATTCGCTCAGGTTGCGTGAAGCGATCCCCACCGGCTCGAGCGACTGGACCACTCCCAACGCCTCTTCGGCTTTCGCGAGTGCTTCGTCCGCATGACCGGCGGGCAGCAGATCGACCAGCGGCGTTCGCAGGTAGCCACCGTCGCGGGCGTCCAACGTGCTGATGATCCGTTCGGCGACCTGTTCGACCTCGTCGTCGATGTCCATTTCCGCCAACTGATGCAGCAGAAAGTCGTTCAGCGATTCCGGCCGCGACTGCGCGTTGGCCATCAAATCGTGACGGCGATCCATATCGTCTTGGATGCCGCCGGCACTGCGACGAAACGAATCGTCGAACGAACTGGGCAGATCGTTTTCCGAATTGGTCAGCCGTTCAAAATCGTCACGATTGTCGCTGTCGTCGCGGACGACCAATTCTTTTTCGTCCTCGCTGCGGGTGTCCGATGAAGGTGCGTCGTCGGACGATTCATCGGCACTCAGCGGATCCGTTTCCAGCTGTTCCAACAGTGGGTTTTCGGTCAATTCCTGGTCGATGCGTTCCTGCAATGCCAGCGTGGGCATCTGCAGAATCTCCATCGACTGGATCATCCGGGGTGCCAATTTCTGGACTTGCATTTGGCGGGCCTGCAGGCCCATCGACATGCGCATGACTGATTTTCACTTTTTGAAAAAAGGACGTCCTTGAAGGCGACACTCCCGTCGCCCGACCCACCGTCGGTCGATCATCCCGTTGGCCAACACCGGCAAATCGCCGACGCGTCCGCGATTTGCGGCGGCACGGGTTAAACACGGGGATTGCCGAGCCGTGGGATTGCCAACAGGCCCCGCGGTCAGCACGCCGCGTTCCGAACGGCAGCCCGATCTTACTACGCGAATTTCGTGCCGAAACCCATTATAGTTTTTGTCGACCGGTTAAGGCATCCGCAATCACTTCGCGATTGGCGTATTCCAGAATGCTTCCGGCGGTAATCCCACGGGCCAGTCGAGTGACCTGGACCGGAAATTCGCCCAGCAGGTTACTGACGTACAGTGATGTGCCGTCGCCTTCGACCGTCGGATTGGTCGCCATGATGACTTCCACGAAATTTCCGGTCCGCACGCGATCCACCAAGGCGTCGATCGTCAGTTGATCCGGGCCGATACCGTCCAGTGGCGCGATCCGTCCTAACAGAACGTGGTACAGCCCTTTGTAGACGCCGGATTGCTCCAAGCTCATCAAGTCACGCGGCTGTTCGACCACGCACAGCCGCGTCGCATCGCGGTTCGGATCGCTGCAGATCTGGCACGCGGTCGTTTCGCACAGATTGAAACAGTGCTCGCAATACCGGACATCCTGGCGCACCCGCCGAATGGCGTCGGCCAATGCGATCGCTTCGGATTCATGGACGCGCAACAGGTGGAACGCCAGACGCTCGGCGCTTTTTCGTCCGATTCCTGGCAATCTGGACAAGTGATCGACCAGATCGGACACGGCCCCGGATTGACCTGAATTGTTTTGCGACGCCATGACCCGTGGGCTCACTTGCTGCCGGTCAGACTGGCCAACATGCCGTCGATGCCGGGGACGTTCAGGTTCATTTCCGACACCATGTTGCTGATCGCATCGGCGTACATCTGCTTGGCCGCCGCACCGGCGGCATTGGTGGCCTCCAGAACCGCTTCTTCCAATTCCGCCCCGACAAATTCAGGATCAATTCGGACCGACTGCACATGGCCGACGCCGTTCATCACGACCTCCACCCGCTGGCACCCCGACGTCGCGGTCACGGTTTCCGACTTCATGCGTTCGTTCAATTCCTGCATTTTGCCAGGCAACTCTTGAAAGCTGCCGACCAGTCCGGCCAGGTTGCCGAGATTTCCGAGACCTTTAAACACCAGAGAACCATCCTGAGACAGAAGAGGAAAACGAACCCAAGGCGATCCGCATCGATCGCCTCGGAAATTGTTGGGCACAGTCCAGCGAATGCCATCCGTCCACGCCGAGCACCGATGACGGCGCGACCGAATCGGCATCGTCGCTCGGCCGGAACGCAAACACTCGTGCGGGCAAAGCCAACGGCGCCGAACCAACACCTTGCCCGTCGAGTATGACGTGCGACCGCGAACCGGCAAAGTGTCGACTCCGCCGACGCAAACGCGACTTTTGGATCCGTGCAAAATCGGATCCGCCCGGAAGCGGAACGCTGCGACGGCAACCGTCCCGGCGGTTACTGGCTGATCATTCGCAGATAATCCAACAGCGCGGCGTCATTCTGCTCGGCACTCTCGTATTCCGATGCAAGTTCCAATAAACGCTGCACCGCGACACGCAAATGGCGTTCGGTCACGTCCTTGCCGGACGACAACGCATCGATACGCCGCAACAATTCCGCGGCGGTCGGCTCGCGAGGATCGGAGAACTTCAGAAAACACCGACTCGCCGCCGAGACATCATGCCGGCCGCGTCCCGACACCGTCTCCGCCCATCCCAACACCGTTTCGACCAGACGACCATAGGCCTGCTCAACGGGATCCGGACGATCCCGCTGAGACCGCCGAGCGGCGATCGGATGATCGTCGGCAACTTGACGCTTGGCCCGCCGCTTTTGCGCCGCTTTCAATCGCCGCAATTGATCTTTTTTCACGTTCGGCACGCTGGGACGACACGGGTGACGTTGCAGGAAGAATCGACAAGAAACGGCGACCAAATCACCGAGTGCGCCCAACGGGATGCGTCCAAAGGGGTGCTCCCAAGGGACAGATAAGACCGGGCCGCATTCCAATGCCCCACGCCCCGTCGCCCCACCAGACGCGATCATCAACGGGCCACGATTATAAACCGATCGCACCCCTTAAACACCCCAAAGGCACGCACGTACGCCGCAAGCGACAAATCACCCGCCCGCCGACGACGGCCTATGCAGGTCGCGTCGAAACCCAAAAAAGGCCGCCCCCGACCTTCGCACTCGGCGAGAAATCAGGGGCGGCCGATGGACGGACGCTCGTCCCACCGATCCGCTAAAGGGGACGACGGTGGATCAGGCAACCGGACGCTATCGAACCAGCTTTTTCAGCTCGGCTTCCAGCTCGTCACGGCTGACGTTGTGCCGGACCAGAGCCCCACGCTTATCGATCAGCATCATCGTCGGCAGCGTTTGAACGCCGAACTGCAAGGCCAGCGGGCTGGAATCCAAACCGCCGTCTTCGAACAGTTGGATCCAAGGCATGCTGTTGGCTTTGATGAACGATTCCGCTTGTTGCCGCGAGCTGTCGACGCTGATGCCGACGACTTCCAAGCCGGCGCGTCGGTATTGGGCCTTCAGACGCCGCAACTGCTTCATGTCTTCCTTGCACGGTTCGCACCAGGTCGCCCAGTACTGAACGATCACCGGTTTGCCACGCAACGAAGCCAAACGGAACGGTTGTCCGGCGACGGTTTTGCCGCTCAGATCGACCGCTTTGCCGACGCTGTCCAGACGCCGGATCGCGCCGGCCGCTTTTTGCGCCGCGTCGGTGCCTTTGAAACGGCTGGCGATCTGGCGGTAATAATCCAACGCTTCCTTTTCGTTGTCCTCGAACTCTTTGCCCAACGCCAATTGCAACATGGCTTGGGCAGATTCGGCGGCCCTCGGGTGTGCCTTCACGAACGCCGTCAATTGCTCCAAGTACCACTCTTGGACGTCGACCGAATCGGCACCGGGCTGCAGCTTGGCCGCGTATTCCGTACTCAGGACTTGAAAATCGATGTACGACTTCAGCGACTCGTCGGATCCCGCATAGCGTTTACGGGCCTGCTTCAAACGATCCAGCCCCTTGGGATAGGCTCCGCTTTGAACGGCGAAACCGACGGTGTCGACCAGTTGCCGCACCCACATCTGCTTGTCAGCGTTGCTGGGCGAATTGGCGATCAACTGTTCCACCACGTCGGCGCGACGGGCGTGCAAATCGGCCAATTTGGCGGCACTCTTTTCCTCCGCCAGCTGGCGATCGATCGCCTCCAGTGCGGTGACCATTTTTTGCATTTCCGCGCCGCCGACACCGCCGGAAACGGCACCGGCACCGGTCGAGACGACGGGGCGGAAAAAGATTCCCGCTGTTTGTTCGATCGCTTCGCCCGCAGCGGGCATCGACGGCAAATCCACCAGCTTCCATCCGTCGTCGACCTTGATCATGGTGCCGATCACCAACTGGCCGCTTTTCCCGTCGCTCTCATACATCGCCACGGCGTTTTCGTAGACGATGAAATCGCGGGTCGCGTCTTGGGTGCCGGCGGGAACCACGCCGGGGGCCGTTGCGGTGAACTGAACCCAGTTGGCTTCTTTGCCGATGGTCTTCTGCGAATCGGCCAATCGGGCGAACCGGCGTGCGGCCAGCGATGCCTTCTCAGCCAACTCCTTCGCCTGAGCCGCGCCCAAACCGGCACGAGTCAGATCACGTTGATCGGCCAACAGGGCACCGAATCGCTTCGCGTCGGCATCTCGAATGGCGGCGACCAGCTCTGCGGAAACCTCTTCGGCCGAGATCTGCTTCCAGCGATCGACCGTGGCGTCTTCATTGTCGTCCAAGCCCCAGCGGATGCCTTCGGTGCCCATCCAGCGATACTGGTCGGCTTTTCCGTTGAAGTTCGAATCGACGTCGCGATAGACCTCCACGCCGTACCGGTAATAGCACCACAAGTCGACCTTGCTGTCCCCGTTGGTGTCGGCGAATCGCCGCAGCGTTTCCCCTTCGGGCGAGACGACTTCCCAGCCCGCCCAATCATCGCGTTCGATATCTTCCAGCTTGCATCCGGTGGCATCGTCCACCTTTTGGTAGTCCACATTGGGCTGGACCGGCTTTAGACCGAGCGCCTGAGCCACGGTGGGAGCCGCCGAGGCGGTGGCCGACCAACCCAGCGTCGCGGCCATTACGAAAGCGGGCAAAGAGCCTGATCGGCACAGATGTCCAAACATGTGATTCCAATTCCTTCGAAATCGATCGGTAAAAGGGAGGGGGGGCGAGGGCCATTGCCCGGGCCTCGCGCCGGTACCGAACCGGCTCCCCGAGCTCGGAAACCGCCCATCGTCGCATCGTTTCGCCACAGAAAGAGTGCATCTTTTCCGGCAAACCACGCCGCGACAAACGGCTGGAACGTCGATTGTAGAGATTCACGGATTTGGCCGACACGTCGAAATTCGCCGGGCCGCCGGACCGCTGCATCGCTGCATCATTGCCCCGGCGGATCCGATGCCAGGGGGAACGATCCGCCCGGCAGATTGACTGAAGTGTCGACCAAGAAGGGCCGATGAAGAAAAACCTCAAAAAGTCCTGGCCGACTGCCTTGGCAGCCTGGACCAGGATGGCGTAAACTCCGCGACCCATCGGACGACGCTTGGTCGTCATCCGGTTCGGGCGTATAGCTCAGTTGGTTAGAGCGCATCGCTGATAACGATGAGGTCCCAAGTTCGAATCTTGGTACGCCCACTTTGAGGGACAGGGTTTCCGGCGAGACGGTTTTCAATCGGATCACCACCGAACCCACCTCCCTCGGCCCATTTTTTGGGGGTATAGCTCAGTTGGGAGAGCGTCTGCTTTGCAAGCAGAATGTCGTCGGTTCGAGTCCGTCTACCTCCACTTGAGAAGCCAGAAGGAAAACTTCAAAAACGGAGTTGACGCCAGCCGCCGGCTCGCTATCCTTCTGCTCCTCGACCTGACAGACGCCCTTCACCGGGCGATCAAAGGTCACCCAGCTCTGCTCCGCCAGAGCGTCCTGCTCCGCTCCGGCGGGGCGACTGGCTCCGCTCCGGCGGGGCAAGGAGAAACGATGAAAGTTTTCAAAACTTTCGATGATTCTCCGGTTGACGCCGCCACCTGGCGACGATAACTTTCCCGCTCGCTCGTGAGTGACCGGCTGAGACGCCAAGCGACAACGCTAAGCGTCTCGACCGGCTGCCCACAGCAGCGTCCCGCAAAACGCCCACGGGCACAGTAGCGGAATTGATTTTTGACAATTTGGTTGTTTGGTAGTTGGCATCTGAATAAGAGCACCACGCGTAGCCAATGCACACAGTGCAAGGCTGCGAGTGACAAGTTCAATAAAGAAGCGTCGCCAGCACTTTGGTAGTCCGCCGAAAGGTGAGCTAGATGAGTGATGGCGTGTGAATTCTGACAGGATTCTGTGCGATAGTTTTGCCAAGCAGGTGAGTGAGTCACGTCAAGGGTTACTGGAAACAGTGCGTGCGATTGTGTTCGCGAAACTGCGGCTAGCAAAACTTACATGTGATATCGTTTCAGTCATTGGAAACGAAATTCAACAGATTCGAATAACTTCCTTCATGACTCGAGTCCTTTTGGGGTTCGGTTCATGGGTGAGTTTTCGAGTTCGGGATTTCGGTGGCCAAATGACGAAGGGCACATGGGGGATGTCTTGGCGTTAAGTGTTAGAAGGGCGTGGAAGTCTGCGAAATGCCTGGGGAAGTTGACAAACAAGCGATGATCCCGGGATTCCCGATTGCGGCCTGCTGAATCCATAGGCAGGTTCGTTACAACCTGGTGAACTGAAACATCTAAGTAACCAGAGGAACAGAAAGAAAAATCGATTCCGTCAGTAGCGGCGAGCGAAATCGGAATAGCCCAAACCGTGAGGGTTTCCCTCGCGGGGTTGTAGGACTCCAATATCGGATTGTGAAAAGTTAGCGGAAGCGTTTGGAAAGGCGCACCACAGGGGGTGACAGTCCCGTATGCGAAAACTTTTTCACACCGTAGGAGCACCTGAGTAGGCCCAGTCACGTGAAACCTGGGCTGAATCTGCGGGGACCATCCCGTAAGGCTAAATACTCCTTAACGACCGATAGCGTACCAGTAGCGTGAGTGAAGGGTGAGAAGAACCCCTGCTAGGGGAGGAATGTGAACCTGAAACCATGTGCCTACAAGCGGTCGGAGCACGTTAATGTGTGACGGCGTGCCTTTTGCATAATGATCCGGCGAGTTGTGGTAAACGGCTTGGTTAAGTCCTTACGGGACGAAGCCCAAGGGAAACCGAGTCTGAATAGGGCGATATGTCGTTTGCTGCAGACGCGAAAGCTGTGTGATCTACCCATGGGCAGGTTGAAGCGCGGGTTAAACTGCGTGGAGGACCGAACCCACTTAGGTTGAAAACTGAGGGGATGACCTGTGGGGAGGACTGAAAGTGTAATCAAACCAGCAGATAGCTCGTTCTCTCCGAAATATCTTGAGGGATAGCGTCGAGCCACTATTTACCGGGGGTAGAGATACTGAATCGGATGGGGGCCCTTCCCGGGGTACCCCACCGAACCAAACTCCGAATACCGGTAAAACTATCTCGGCAGTCAGTCCCTGGGGGATAAGCTCCAGGGTCGAGAGGGAAACAACCCAGATCGCCTGCTAAGGTCCCGAAGACATACTTAGTCACTAAGGAAGTTGAAGTGCCGTGACAGCTGGGATGTTGGCTTAGAAGCAGCCACCATTTAAAAAGTGCGTAACAGCTTACCAGTCGAGCATTTCTGCGCCGATAATGAACGGGAGTAAGTATGACACCGAAGCAGCGGGCTCTAGTTTACTAGAGCGGTAGGAGAGCGTCGATGACCAGATACGAGCCGTACGGTAACGAGCGGTGTCGGGGTCATCGAGTGATTATGCCGGAATGAGTAACGATAAAACAGGTGAGAATCCTGTTCGCCGAAAGCCTAAGGTTTCCTGGGGAAGGCAATTCCGCCCAGGGTTAGCCGGTCCCTTAGTCGAGGCCGAAAGGCGTAGACGATGGATAGCAGGTCAACATTCCTGCGCCGGTTGTGTATCCGATGTGGGGACGGCGTCCAGAAAGTGAGCGGTACGAATAGAAATGTCCGTAGCGAAAGCTGAGAGATCCAGGGTTAAAATACTGGTGTTTATCAAGGCTTAGCTCGAGAGCGTTTAAGTTCTCGAAGTCACTGGAAGGACGTCCAAGAAAAGCCACTAGGTTAAGCAACTGACCGTACTAAAACTGACACAGGTAGGCGAGATGAGAATTCTAAGGCGCTCGGGAGAACGGTGGTTAAGGAACTCTGCAAAATGGCCCCGTAAGTTCGCGATAAGGGGCGCCCACGAGAGTGGGCCACAGAAAATCGGCTCTAACGACTGTTTATCAAAAACACAGGTCTCTGCTAACACGCAAGTGGATGTATAGAGACTGACGCCTGCCCGGTGCTGGTAGGTTAAGGAAGATTGTTAGCATTAGCGAAGCAAGCGACCGAAGCCCCAGTAAACGGCGGCCCTAACTATGAGGGTCCTAAGGTAGCGAAGTTCCTTGTCGGGTAAGTTCCGACCTGCATGAAAGGCGTAACGATTTGAGCACTGTCTCAACCACCGACCCGGTGAAATTGTAGTTGTGGTGAAGATGCCACATACCCGCGGTTAGACGGAAAGACCCCGTGAACCTTTACTGTAGGCTGATATTGGGTTGAGATATGTCTTGTGTAGGATAGCTGGGAGGCTTTGAAACCGGCACGCTAGTGTTGGTGGAGCCGTTGTTGAAATACCAGCCTGGTCATATTTTAATTCTAACGTTGATCCCTTGAATCAGGGCAACGGACAGTGTCAGTCGGGCAGTTTGACTGGGGCGGTCTCCTCCCAAAGAGTAACGGAGGAGTGCAAAGGTACACTCAGCCTGGTTGGCAATCAGGCGAAGAGCGTAAAGGTAAAAGTGTGCTTAACTGCGAGACCCATAAGTCGAGCAGATACGAAAGTAGGCCTTAGTGATCCGGTAATCCCGAATGGAAGGGTTATCGCTCATCAGATAAAAGGTACTCCGGGGATAACAGGCTTATCGCATCCGAGCGTCCACAGCGGCGATGCGGTTTGGCACCTCGATGTCGGCTCATCACATCCTGGGGGTGTAGAAGCTCCCAAGGGTTTGGCTGTTCGCCAATGAAAGTGGTACGTGAGCTGGGTTCAGACCGTCGTGAGACAGGTCGGTCCCTATCTGCCGTGGGCGTTCGAATCTTGATGGGATTCAACTTTAGTACGAGAGGATTTAGTTGGACGAAGCTCTGGTGTACCAGTTGTCGCGCTAGCGGCACGGCTGGATAGCTAACTTCGGAAAGGATAAACGCTGAAAGCATCTAAGCGTGAAGCCCGCCCAGAGATTAGGATTCGTAGACATTTGTCGAAAGCCCCCAAGAAGACGACTTGGTTGATAGGCTGGACGTGTAAGCACGGTAACGTGTTAAGCTAACCAGTACTAACGGGCGAAAATTTGGCCATCGATATCCCGCACTCGAGAGACTGTCGGTTTTTACAATCGCTTCTCGAACTTGCTCTGCCATACTACCAAACAACTCGGCCACGACGGCGGTGTAATATCCCCGTCGTGGTCTTTCCGGCGACTATATCGGAAAGGTTCTACCTGTTCCCATCCCGAACACAGCAGTCAAGCTTTCCGAGCCGATGATAGTGCACACCAGCGTGAAAGTAGGTATTGCCGGATTTTTAAAAACGCCTTGGATGGTTCGCCATCCAAGGCTTTTTTTGTGCGCACTCCTGATCTTGCCCTGTCCGGCCCCCGGATGGTCCGCCAATGTGTTGCCAGGCCATCGTTGCTTCACCCTTGGGTCAGAATTCAACCACCGACGTGCAACTCAACGCTATGGCACGGTCGAGCCTGCGTTTGTTCATACCGCCCCGACCGCTTTGGCCCCCGCAACAATTGCTGCGGTTTCGATCCGCAAAATCGAATGGCCCAGCGCAAGAGATGTGAATCCCCGGGCGGTGGCCAACGAAACTTCGTCGTCAGTGAACCCGCCTTCAGGACCGACTAGCACACAGATCCCATCACTTTGCGCCGCGGTCGCGGAATCAGGCTCTTCTCCTCGTGGATCCGCAACCCAGCGGCAATTCTCTACGGCACCGCTCGCAAATTCTTCGAGGGTCTGTGGAGACTTTAGTTGCATCAGGTGATTTCGCCCCGACTGCTTGCATGACTCGATGATGGTGCGGCGAAGCTTTTGCAAGGTCGCTTCCGACTCGGGACGCTGTGATCTTTCCGCCGTAATCGGAACAACCGTATCAATCCCCAGCTCCGTCAGGCTTTCGATCATCCGTTTGCATCGATCGCCCTTGGGGAACGCGATGCCCATCTTTACCCTTCGCTGCATCACCTCTGTTTCCGACGGCGCATTCAATAATTGGCATTGGCATGCTTTTCGATTGACCAGAGTGACCTCGGCAGTAGCAATTCGGCCTCGACCGTCAAATAGCTGAAGGTGATCGCCCGGTTTCACACGCATCACGCGGATCGCATGACCGGCCTCCGTTTCATCCAACGAAAAATTCGTACCGGCAACCTGCGGCAGGTCCGGTTGGTAATAGCGTCGGGTCATTGAATTTGCTGGTCGGCGAAGGGGGTGACCGCGACGATCGCTTCATCGCGTGAATCGGCATCGCTCGAAGATTCAAGCGACGCGGTGTCGCGACCCGATAATGGAAGAATCGAAAAGCGCCGGACACCGCAGGCAGGAAGCCGAGATTCCGTATGGATTATCTAAAGCATTGGTCATTGCATTCCAACCCGTTTGGACGCTGTGCAGAAGTGGGATTCTTTGCCGGAACCCCGCAGCGTGAAGTGATCGCTCGGTTCCATTGCCTCGTCAGTGGGGCAATGGTAGGCGGATTGTTGATGGCCGAAGACGGGTGTGGACAAACATCGTTGTTGCGTCATCTGTCGCAAAGCACCGGTTTTGGCGACACCGCAGTACAAATGATCATGACCGCTGGTCAGGTTGATTCCCCTGATGTTCCGTGGCAGCGGATCGCGCATCAGCTTCGGTTGCAGACAACACCGTCCAAGGTGCCGGGAAAAGTCATTGATCAGATCCGCAGCCTGGGCCGCCAAGGGGTTCGCACCGTTTGGATGATTGACGACTGCGACCGCCAAACTGCCGAAGTTGCCGGCGAATTGATTCGTCGTGAATCCGATTTGACCATTGTTCTGGGCGTCAACGGCGAATCAGCACGCGATTGTTGCCTTGCGTTGGGGCAAGTTCCGTTGCGAATGGAATTGCCCCCATTTTCGTTAGAAGATTCTTGCCGTTACGTTCGCTGGGCGATGGAGTCGGTCGTCGCGGGAGGCCGAGCGAGCGAACATTCGCTTCCCTTCACCGATACGGCACTTGTTCGTTTGCACGAATTGGGCGAAGGCCGCATCGGCTGGATCGGCAGGGTAGCCGAACTGGCTTTAATGATCGGGTCGGCCCATCAATTACAGAAAATCGACGTGGCTTTGTTGGAATCGGTGCAATCTGAACTAGTCCGTGCGGCCTAACCCCCACTTCTTAGCTGGCGGATCAACCACCGCCAGAACGAAGTTTACTTTGCCGTTCGCGACAAAATTCGGTGGGTCATCCCGGGAAAAAGTCGGTCAGCCCAAACCAACGCTTTCCCACCCACACTGCAAACGACTTCGCGTCGTCGTCGGACGATTGCGTGAAACATTTCCCGGGCGACCTTTTCCGGTGGCCAAGATCCGACACTGACAGAACGCTGGGCCGGATCCGAATCAATCAGCGAATCAAAAAATTCGCTTCTTGTGGTGCTCGGGCTAACCAAAGTCGACCGCAGGACGGTGCCACGCAGTTCGGCACAGATCGCATCATGCCAACCATGCAGGGCGAATTTGCTGGCGCAGTATTCGCTTTTATTGGGCACACCGCAGTGTCCAAGGACGCTTCCCACGTGGCAAACGACCGGGTTTCGCCCCCGCAACAATGAAGGCAAACACCTGCGGGTCCATTCGGTGGCTGCGAAAAAGTTGACTTCCATGATGCGGCGAAGTCGGTCCGGGGAGGCGTCAACGAAAGGTCCGATGGCACCAATCCCGGCGTTGTTGACAAGCAGATCCAGTTGACCGCCGCTCCAGTCTTGGACCGTTTCGATGGCCGAATCACACGTCTGGTTCGAGGTGATATCGCCCGGCACCAAACGGACCGCCCCCTTGGGACAATCTTGAAGCAACTGTTCCAGTTTTTCCAAACGCCGAGCCACCGCGACGACGCGGCATCCCTTGGATGTCGCCAAGCGACAGAATTGATAACCGACTCCGCTGCTTGCCCCCGTGACAATGGCGGTGCTGCCATCGGGGTTCCACCGCGTCCACATTCAACAGCACTCCAAGTGAACAAACACAACGGCGGATGAAAAAAGCTCAGGTGGAAGGGTGGCGACCGATCAAAAGCTTCGATGCTTAGGCAACTTCGCCGCTGGACCTGGGGATTTCAGCGTCGAAGGACTCATTGCCCATCGGCGGCATATCGTTGTTGGCCGGACCGCCGATCGATTCGTCGCCCGTGCCACGATCATCTTCCTTGGCCGCCAAGCCACCGGATTCGAACCGTTGCACCGGAGTGATTTCCAAGGCCCATCGATGAACCGGTCCCATTGCCCCGGCCGGCATGCGGACGTGAATCTGCACTTTGTCCGATTCAAAGTCGCGAGCCTTCACCTCGCCCTTGGACGCCAAGTACGCCAGCAGTCTTCCATCGGCGGGATCGACCGTCACTTTCAAATCCAAGAACTCTCTTCCCAGCACCTGCCCAACGGCTTCGGTCAACGCATCCATTCCTTTACCTTGCCGCGCGCTGACTGGAATCGCATTGGGGTAGCGATCCAGCACTCGATTTAACTGTATCGGTGAATCGATCATGTCAATCTTGTTCAGCAACAGCAGCGTCCGCTTCTCTTCAATGCCCAGTTCTTCCAAAACGGCATAGACCGATGAAATTTGCTGAAAAACGTTGGGGTGACTCGCGTCAGCAACATGCAGAAGCAATTCGGCTTGCCGAGTTTCTTCCAACGTCGACTTGAAGCTGGCAACCAACGAGTGTGGCAGGTCTCGGATAAACCCGACCGTATCACTCAGCAGAACCGTGCCCCAACCGGGAATGGCCCAGCGACGGGTGCGGGTATCGAGCGTTGCGAACAGTTTATCCGCGGCTTCTACATCGGCTTCGGTCAGCCGATTCATCAACGTGCTTTTGCCGGCGTTGGTGTAGCCAACCAATGACACCGTGGGAGCTTCTTTGCGTGACGCCACCTGAACTTCGCGTCGACGTTCGACCTTCGACAGTTCCGCCCTCAGATCACGGATTCGCTTTTGCGCCAGGCGCCGGTCGACTTCCAATTGTTTTTCTCCGGGGCCCCGCATCCCCACGCCCATGGATTGACGCGAAAGGTGCGTCCACATTCGTTTCAGACGCGGCAACGAATATTCCAGCTGCGCCAGCTCGATCGCCAAACGCGATTCATGGGTGCGGGCACCGGCGGCAAAGATGTCCAGAATCAACTCGGTCCGGTCAAGCACTTTCGCCTTGACCTCTTTTTCCAAATTACGGACCTGCGCGGGCGACAAGTCGTTGTCGAAAATGACCACGTCCGCGTCATGTTCTTGGACCAGCATCCGTAGCTCCTCGACCTTTCCTTTTCCCAAATAGGTCGAGTGGCTTGGATTGGGGCGTCGCTGGATCAATTCGTCCACGACTTCGGTACCGGCGGTGATCGCCAGCCCATGCAGTTCTTCCAGTGGATCGTCATCGACCGTTTGATCCGGCAAAATCAGCCTTGCCAGAATGCTTTTTTCCGGTTCGTCAAACGCCTGGTTGCGTGGTTCACGATAGGTAGAAATCGATGACTCCTGGGGTTTTCGAGGACGCCATCATTATAGACGCGTCCGAGCATTTGGCGACGTCGCCGTCGGATACCGGCCGGCGATGCAGATACCTTTTAGACGCTTGTTTCGCCCGAGGGGTTCGGCCGCGCCACGCCACGTGACGTTTCGACCGGATATTTTGCGGCGTTTTTCACCATTTTCCGCCGCAGGGTTTGGTCCAAATCCAAGTTCATCACGTTCGCCAGTGACAGCAGATAAGCCAGGCAATCCGCAATTTCCTCGCCAATTTCGTGACGGTTTTCAGGTTGTCCGATGACCGCGTCTGCTTCGTCCTGAGTCAGCCACTGAAAGTGTTCCATCAGTTCGGCTGCCTCGATCGACAGCGACATCGCAAGATTTTTCGGGTTGTGAAACGCGTGCCATTCCCGTTCGCTGACAAAACGATCGACCACCTGTTTCAGCTCGGCGATGGTGGTGGTTTCGTCACTCATTGGAATCCCTCATACGATTTGACCTCGACGATTTTGGCCAGCACGAAAGGCCGCGAGCCGATCTGACCGTCACGGCGGGCCGCCCAGGTCTTACTGCCCGAATGGAATCGTCGCCATGACTTGGTACGTGGGGCCACCGCGATCCAGAAAGCTGGCCATCAACAGGGCGCGATCGGCGGTCATGGTTCCCAGATGAACGTCCTGTTGTGCCCGCAGACGGCGCAAAACATCATCGTTGGCGCGACGCGACGTCTTGCGAACCCGGCCCAAGGTCAGGTGAGGCACATAGTCACGAGCCTCCGGTTTGAACCCTAATTCCGCCATCGCCGTTTCAAGCGAAGCGACCATCTGAACCAGCGTTTGCGTTGGGTCGTCCACCCCCGCGCACAAAACGCGAGCCTTCAAATCGGAGGGCAGCGCCATGGTTCCGCGAAACGCCAGCGGAAACGCATCCACTTGTGACACCACCGAACGAATCGCTTCGCAAACCGCGGGCACCTGACGGTTGTCCACGTCGCCCAAAAATTTCAAAGTCAGATGCAAATTTTCCGCCGGTACCCAACGAATACCATCCTGTTCTTGCTGCAACGATTTCAGCAGTTTGACGGCCGATCGTTCGACCGGTTTCTCCAACGGAACAGCAATAAAGGATCGGATCAATTGCATCGGGCGTGGCGTGATGAACGCCGGAGGTAACTGCGGAACGCGATTGGACACGATGCAAAGGCCCGGCACTCTGTCAGGCCCCAAAATGGGCATCTGTGATTCGATGGTAACAGCTTTTGTTCTCGGACCAATCCCCGTCGATCACAACCGAATCCGACCAAGCGTCGTGCCCCGTCGATGGCAGGCGATACACTGTTGAACGAGCCGCCATCCAGTCAACAGCCCAGCAACCGGGGCAATTCCGTATCTGCGGCCCCATCAACCGATCGGCTTTGATGCCCAGTGATCCCAACGAAACGGTTTACGACATCCGCGGATTGACCAAGGTTTATCCGATGGGCGAAGTCCAGGTCCACGCTCTACGTGGCGTGAATCTGCGGATTCCTGAGAGTGAATTCGTCGTCTTGTTGGGCCCCAGCGGCAGCGGCAAAAGCACGTTGCTGAACATCATGGGCGGATTGGATGTTCCGACCGCGGGCGAAGTCCGTTACCGCGATCTGGACATGACACGCGCGGACGCCAACCGCTTGACATGGTTTCGACGAGAATCCGTTGGTTTCGTCTTCCAGTTCTACAACCTGATTCCCAGTCTGACGGCACGCGAAAACGTCAGCCTAGTGACCGACATCGCCGCCGATCCGATGACCGCCGAAGAAGCCTTGGACATTGTGGGGCTGTCCGATCGTTTGGATCACTTCCCCAGTCAGCTTTCCGGCGGCCAGCAACAACGGGTGGCCATCGCCCGGGCCATCGCCAAAAGGCCCGACGTCCTGCTATGCGATGAACCCACCGGTGCATTGGACGCTCATACGGGAATCACCGTTTTGGAAGCGATCTCCAACATCAACGCGGAATTAGGGACGACGACGGCGGTGATCACACACAATGCGGCGATTGGTCAGATCGCCGACCGTATTGTGTCCATGCGAGACGGTGTGATTGTCGATGAAACGTGCAATTCCACCAAAGCGCCCGTGTCATCGATGTCCTGGTGATTGGTGATGCGAAGCCTGCACCGAAAGATGCTTCGTGAGCTTTGGCAAAGCAGAGGTCAATCGCTTGCCATCGCCGCAGTGATTGCCAGTGGCGTCGCGGTGTTTGTGATGTCGTTGGGGACCCTGCGATTCTTGCTGGACACACGCGACGCTTACTACGATCGCTATCGTTTCGCTGATCTATTTGTCACCGTCAACCGGGCTCCGGTGCATCTTGCCGACACGGTCGCCTTGTTTCCCGGCGTCGCTCGGGTGCAATCTCGAATCGTCAGCGACGTCACATTGGACGTCCCCGGTTTGGCCGAACCCGCGGTCGGTCGCATCATTTCGCTGCCAGACCGGCGGCCATTACCGTTGAACAACCTGCATCTGAAAGACGGGCGTTTTCCCGATCCACAACGCCCGGACGAGGTTTTGGTCAGTGCGGCGTTTGTGGATGCGAACAATCTCGGTATCGGCGATCGGATCTCCGCGATCATCAACGAACGTCTTCAAGAACTAGTCGTCGTTGGTGTGGCCCTGTCACCGGAATACGTTTTTGAAATTCGCGGCGGTGATTTATTGCCCGACAACCGACGATTCGGTGTGTTTTGGCAACCCGAACGCCACGTCGAAGCCGCATTTGACATGGACGGTGCCTTCAACAGCCTTGCCATTCAAGTTCAACGCGGCGGAAATATCGAGGATATCAAAGCCAGGCTGGACCGCTTGCTTGAGCCTTATGGAAGCGTCGGCGCGATCGACCGAACCCAACAACTGTCGGCTCGCTTTCTGGATGACGAGATACGATCGCTTCGCAGCACCGGATTGATTTCGCCAATCATTTTCCTGTCCGTTGCTGCGTTCCTGCTGAATTTGGTCGCATCACGTCGGGTCGCAACGCAACGCGGCATCATCGCATCACTGAAAGCGTTCGGTTACACCAATCGCGAAATCGGATGGCACTACCTTCAACCGGCGCTGATGGTTTCAACGATGGCCGCGGTGACCGGTTCGTTTCTCGGGTACTGGATGGGCGGCGGCTTGGCAAAGTTGTACATGGAATTCTATCGGTTCCCGACCTTTGTTTACCAACCCGACTATCGCGTCATTGCCTTGGCGATCGTGATTGCCTTGGTGGCAGCGGTGATCGGATCGTTGCGGTCGGTCTATCGTGCGATTGACTTTCAACCAGCCGAAGCGATGCGACCAGAAGCCCCCAAGGTGTACCGGCGCTCTTGGCTGGAGCGTCTGGGGCTTTCGCATTGGTTTCCCGTGGTCGTGCGGATGATTGTGCGCACGATCGAACGCAAATCGGTTAGCGCCGCGATGTCGTCACTTGGCATCGCCGCGGCCGTGTCCGTGGTGGTGATGAGCGGATTTTTTCAGGATGCGTTGGATGAATTGATTCGCTTTCAGTTCTGGCAATCACAGCGACATGACATACAGCTGGTGTTCACACAAACCACATCGCCAGACGTCCTGGACGACCTGCGACACATGCGCGGGGTGCAACACGTCGAACCCATGCGTGCCGTGGCCGTTCGTCTGCGCCACCAGCATCATGACTACCGGACCAGCATTTTGGGTTTGGAACCCGACGGGTCGCTTTATCGTTTGCTTCGTCCCGATGGCCGGCAGGTCATCATTCCCAATCACGGAATCGTCGTCAGCGACGCATTGGCGGAGCGTTTGGATGTCCGTACCGGAGATTTGATTCACGTTCAAGTGTTGGAGGGGCAGCGTCCGAGTCGCGATCTGGTCGTCAGCATGGTGACGAAAGAATACGCGGGAATGAACGCTTACATGGACCGTCAAACACTGAATCGTTTGATGAGCGAAACCGATGCCGTGTCGGCAGCCTTTTTGACCGTCGATTCGCGGCACCAAGCGACGCTGTATCAAGATTTCAAACAAACACCGCGAGTCGCCGCGGTATCAGTCAAACGTGCGACGGTGGAACAGTTCGATGAAACCATCGCCAAGAATCAAAACACCATGCTTTCTTTCACGTTGCTGTTTGCAGGAATCATTGCGGTCGGCGTCGTTTACAACACCGCCAGAATCGCCGTCGACGAACGCGCACGTGAATTGGCAACCTTGCGAGTGATCGGATTCACACGCGGCGAAGTGTCGACGATCCTGTTGGGCGAACTCGCCTTGATCACGCTTGCGGCGATTCCATTGGGTTGGGCGATCGGATATGGCTTTTGTTACGCGATGGTCAAAGGCTTTGAATCCGAATCCTTTCGAATCCCGCTGACAATCACCGCCGCCAGTTATGCGAGGTCGGCACTGTTGGTCACGCTGGCATCGGCGATCAGCGGACTGATCGTGCGACGCCGACTGGACCATTTGGACTTGGTCGACGTTTTGAAAAGTCGCGAGTAATCACAGTTTCATTTTGACGAACCGTTTCAACCATGTCATTCGCGAAAAAGATCGTTCTGTGGTCCACCATCCTGGCGTTGCTGGGCGGTGCCGGCTACCTCGCGTTGTCGCCGCGTCCTGTGATGGTCGACACTGATGTGCTTCAAAACGGCCCGTTGATGGTATCGATCGAAGATGATGGGGTCACTCGAATTCGTGAACGCTACGTCGTGTCGGCGCCTCTGCCGAGTCGATTGCTGCGTATCACCTGGGATGTGGGCGACGAAGTTCTCTCCAACCAGACCGTCTTGGCTCGCTTGGAACCGACCAACCCGCAACTGCTAGATCCGCGAGAAATCGCCCAAGCGCAAGCACGTATCCGGGCGGCCGAACAGCGACTGGAATCGTCCAAAGCCGAACTATCGCAGGCGGAAGCCGAACTGCAGTTTGCCGAGCGAGAAATGGGTCGCCTGAGAAAGTTGCTGACCGCCAACGCGACATCGCAAACGGAGTTTGAACAAAAGGAATTACAGTTCCGCCAACTGACCGAAAAAGTCCGCGCAGCCACGTTCGGCGTCGATATTGCGGAGTATGAATTGGAACTCCAACGTGCCGCATTGATTCTGACCGAATCGCCCGACGACAGCGGCAAAGCGATGGCGTTGGAGATTCGTTCGCCGATCAACGGACGAGTGCTGAGAATCTATGAAGAAAGCACGACGGTGGTCACCGCGGGTCAGCCGTTGATGGAACTTGGTGACCCCAGCGATTTGGAAGTGGTCGTCGATGTTCTATCACGCGACGCCGTTCGCATTTCGGCGGGCGATCGCGTCATTATGAATCAGTGGGGCGGCGCCGATCCGTTGCACGGCGTCGTGCGTCTGATCGAACCCTCAGGGTTCACCAAAGTTTCCGCACTGGGAGTCGAAGAACAACGAGTCAACGTGATCGTGGATTTCGCCGACCCGGGTGGAAACCCGGCCATGCTGGGCGACAACTTTCGCGTCGATTGCCAGATCGTGACGTGGAGTACGGACGAGACTCTGGTTGTTCCCACCAGCGCACTCTATCGTGACGGCCCCCAATGGATGCTGTTCCGAGTCAAAAGCGGTCGGGCGGTCGCAACCCCCGTACAGATTGGCCAAAACAATGGAATGAAAGCCGAAATCATCTCCGGTGCAAAGCCTGGTGACCAAGTGATCGTCTACCCGAGTGATGAAGTCTCCGATGGCGTGTTGGTCCGCCAACGCTAAGATTGCCGATGTCGTCCTTTCCCGTCGGTTCATTTTGTGGTGACCAACGCTTGCCATGAAGACAAGCCAGATAGCCACCAGCGTTCCCCCGTTCCTACCGCATCCATTGTGGCGGGGTGGTCATCTACAGACGTTGGCAACGCTGCGTTCAGGCAGGTCGCCCGTTTTGAGACCGATTCCCCATCTGGTTCCAACTCGTGACGACGACACCATCGTCCTACACGAAGACCTGCCCACGTTACCGGATGATGAACCGCGTGGTGAATTCGCCGGGTCGACGCCGTCCGTTTTGTTGGTTCATGGTCTTTGTGGTTGCCATCGATCGTCGTACATGGTGCGGATCGCTGACCGGCTGACACGGCGAGGCATTCGAGTGTTTCGGATGGACCAACGTGTATGCGGTGCCGCGACTAAGCTTTCCAATCAAATCACCCACGCCGGCCGCAGTGATGACTGCGCCGACGCGTTGGACTACATCGCGGCACGGACCGACGGCCCATTGGGCGTGGCAGGGTTTTCGATGGGCGGCAACCAAGTGCTTCGGATGCTGGGACATCGATCAGTGCACCCTTCATCCGACAACGATTTTTTTGATCGACTGATTGCGGCCTTCGTCGTCGCTCCACCAGTGGATCTGGCATGCTGCAGTCGGCACATGTTGACGGGTCTGCGTCGCGTCTACAGCCGGTATTTTTTGAAACGTTTGCTGCGTGGACTTCCACACGTCGCCCGGCGTCACCAATGGGTCGATGACTTGTTGGCGACCGCCCCGCCCAAAACGCTGTGGGATTTCGACGACCGTCTGACCGCGCCGCTGGCCGGATTCAAGGACGCGATGCATTACTACGACACCTGTTCGGCCCGCCGGGTCACCGGATCGATTCGCACGCCGACGTGTTTGGTCGCCGCGATCAATGACCCAATCGTTCCGATCACGTGTTTCCGAGGTGACCAGGCAGCCGAATTTTCAACTTCGGTCCAACGGGTGTTGGTACCCGGCGGTGGGCACTTGGGTTTTGTCGACCGCCGGGGAAATTGCTGGATCGACGGTGTCGCGGAGACCTATTTTTCAACCCAATTCGGGGTCGGTTCGATATCGTCGGCCACCGGTGAACCTTGATCCTTGCGACCGCTGCCTTCCAATCGGCTGATCAGACGCACTGACATGTCGTGGTCACAGGCGATTTGGCAGCTAAGACGTACCCCGGGCTGGTCGACTTCACGGACTTTTAACGTTTCTTTTTCCGCGGCGGTCATTTTGTCCGGTTCGCCGTCCAAAAATTCGACGCGACACGTCGTGCATCGGCTGAAGCCACCACAGGCGTGCAATTGATCCGTCCCGGCGTCTTCGACCAGAGCCTTGATCAACCGCTTTCCAGGGGCGACTTCGAATTCGCCCACGCCTTCGATCGTCAATTTTGGCATCGCTGTAACCTCGTGCTGATGGGAATCGGGGTTGCGGGATCGCCGGCAAAAAAACTGGTCGATCCCAGCGGAAGACCGAACACTGTAGTGTCCGGCGTGGCGGTGCACAGTCCGCCAAACGGCCCGCCGGGCGGGGGTAACGGCAAACTTTCGTCACGCCGGCATCGTCAAGACTAACTTGGCCGTTAAACTGGTGGGCTTGGCTGATACACGAAACGCGAACGGATTTCCCTGTATGGATTTGCTTTCAAGTGATTCACTGGCAGCATTTGGCTTGTTGGTGGTGGAAGCCGCACAAAATCTGGTCGACGTCCACGATGAATCGCTGGACAAACGCGCCGCGTTGCTGAAGGTAGAACAGCCCACACTGCACCAGAACGACGGGGATATTCGATTCGATTTTCGTGTCGCCGGAAATCGTCAAAAAACCGAAACCGTCCAGATCCACATCATCCCTGACGACGATGTCGACTTGGACGAAGTCGAAGCCTTCCAGGTTTCGTTGCGAGCCGACGCAGTTTGCGAATGCGTCAGTTTTCAACGCGATGGATCGTGTCCCCACACGCTGGCGTGTGCCTGGTGGCTTCAAGAACAATTGGGCCGACGAAACATCCAGCAGGTGCTGGAATTTTTCGGGTCATTGGAACGCGATTCCGTATCCGACGGTCGCGAGCTGGTCAAAGAATTGTTGACCCTGGCCGACAATTTACAGCAGCCCAACGACGTTCCCACCACGCGTTTGCAATGGCGGATCGGCATCACCGACGCACGTTATTACTGTCCGGTATCGGTGCGTGCCTATGAACAACGTCCGCGCAAAAGCGGTCGTGGATGGACCAAAGGTCGTGAACTGAGGGCCTATGATCTATTACAAAGGGATTTCAGCCACCAGCCGATCGACGGCCAAATCGCCGCATTGGTGGCCGACCCCAGCTACAGCTTCAACGAAGACCACTTCAGCGAATTCCAGGCCATCCGATTGTTGATCGGACACCCCAACGTCGTTTGGGACGACCAAGATGCACGCGGTGTGTCCGTTCAATCAGGACAGCTGTCACTGGCGATTGAAGTGATCGAGATTGACGAAGCCGGTGACCAGGACGGTCCCGAACAAGAATCCTCTCCTGAGGATGAAGCGATCCGCACCAAGTTTCGCCCGAAATTGCACCTTGGTGGGCAACCGCTGAACACCGAATCTTGCGACATCATCAAGGGCTACGCCAGCCCGTCCGAACCGGTGCTGTTGATCGTCGATCAGGACCAAGATCGGATCGTCTATTGCCCGTTGCCATCGCAACGGGCGATTCGCATGTTCGAATTCTTGCTGCGTTCGGATTGGGAAGACGCTTTGCTGGACTTTGAGACGGCCAATTTGTTGGCGGTCCAAGCGTCCAAGATCCATTCGTTGATCAACGTCGACTTGCCGTTGCAACTGGCCGGGCCCCTGGAACAAGTCGAGCCCGAACTGGTGATCGAATTGCGACCGCGGGTGGGTGCCGGCACCAAGGTCGCGCTGGGAATGCACGACCCACGATTCGAACACTTGATGATACCCGGTGCGCCGCCGCAGACGGTGACCTGCTTAACGCCCGAAGGCCCCATCCGGTTGGGCCGCGATTTGGCGGTCGAGCGAAATGTGGCCGACCAGGTGACCGAGCGGTTCGCCTTGCATCAGTTTTCGTCTGACGGTTCCTATCGCTGGGTCGCCGAAACCGACGAAGACTCATTGGACTTGTTAGGGCGTCTGCACGCCGCCGGCGAAGAAGCCCCGCGAATCATTTGGCCCGAAGGCGAATCGATACGAGTGCGTGGCGAAATCACACCGTCATCGTTGCGGGTCCAAATCGACGACCGGCGTGACTGGTTCGGCATGTCGGGAGTGATCGATCTTCAAGGCCACCAAGTCGCGTTGTCCGATGTCCTATCGGCGGTTCAAGACAACCGATCGCTCGTCCGTGTCGGCGATCGTGAATTCGCCAAAATCAGTGACGAATTCCGCCAGCGTTTGCGGCAGTTAAGTGATAGCGTGGTGTCCGAACGCGGCGGCCTGAAGATCGCCGATGCGGCGGTTCCGTCGGTCCAAGACTTAATCGGCGAAGACGTCATTTTGGAGGCGGCCGATCGATGGCACCAGTCGATCGAAAATCTGCAATCCTTGCACGACTGGACTCCCGAAAAGCCATCCGAATTGGATGTCGAATTTCGACACTATCAATTGGAAGGTTACCAATGGCTGGCCCGCTTAAGCCGATGGGGCGTTGGTGGTGTCTTGGCCGACGACATGGGTCTGGGAAAAACGGTCCAAGCGTTGGGCGTTCTGTGCGATCGCGGCGATGGCGGTCCGGCCCTGGTCATCGCGCCGACCAGCGTGGGGGACAACTGGGTCCGCGAAGCAAACCGGTTTGCCCCCACTCTGAATCCGATCTTGTATCGCGATTCGAACCGCGATGAATTGATCAAAACAGCCAAAGCCGACGATTTGGTCATCGTCAGTTACCAATTGTTGCAGCGGGACGCGAAACGCTTTGCCAGTCGCATCTGGAACACTCTGGTTTTGGATGAAGCTCAGTTCATCAAGAACGCGCAAACCAAGACGGCTCAGTCCATTCGACGAATCGATGCCAACTGGCGAATCGGGCTTTCCGGAACGCCGTTGGAAAATCACCTGGGCGAATTGTGGAGCCTGTTTCGGACCCTGAGCCCAGGATTGCTGGGATCCTGGGATCGTTTCCGCAACCGATTCGCGGAACCCATCGAACGACACCGTGACGATGAACGTCGCACATCATTGGCCCGTCTGGTACGTCCATTCATCCTGCGTCGGACCAAAGAAAAGGTGTTGACCGAGCTGCCACCGCGGACGGAAATCACTGTGCAAGCGGTTTTGTCCAAGGAAGAACGCCGCTTGTACGAGGAAGCCCGGATGGCCGCGGTCGCGGAATTGTCCGGTGCCGCGATTGCGGAAAAAGGCGAAGGCGATCGCCGGATTCGCACGCTCGCTTGGTTGACCAAGTTACGTCAGCTTTCCTGCCATCCCCAGTTGGTCGATCGCTCGTGGAAAAAGGGTTCAGCAAAGTTGAGCCTAATGATGGAATTGATCAACGAATTGCGTGACGAAGACCATAGGGCTTTGGTGTTCAGCCAGTTCGTCAAGCACTTGGATGTGGTTCGCAAAGAATTGGACCAGCAAGGCATTGCCTATCAGTACTTGGACGGCAGCACTCCTGCCAAAGAACGTCAACGCCGGGTGGATGCTTTCCAAAATGGTGAAGGCGACCTGTTCCTGATTTCGCTGAAAGCCGGCGGGACGGGACTGAACCTGACCGCGGCTGATTACGTTTTCCATCTGGATCCGTGGTGGAACCCGGCGGTGGAAGACCAGGCGACCGACCGGGCGCACCGAATCGGCCAAGAACGCCCGGTGACGGTCTATCGTCTGGTCGCCCAGGGGACCATCGAAGAACAAATTCTGCAGATGCACGCCGACAAACGCGAACTGGTCGCCGGTGTGTTGGACGGTACCGATGGGGCTGCCAAGCTGAACACCCAAGACTTGATCAACCTGATCAAGGAAGGCGTGGCCCAATCGTAGCTTTTGGTGACGCCAAATTCCGTCGCGATCCTTTGACCAACAACTCTTGTTCCCAGCGTCCGAACATTCATTCGACGGCAACGATGGACCTTCGCAAATACCAACGCATCGCACTGTTGACCGACGGATTTTCGACGCCTTTCTTGGCAAAGACCGCGATCAATCTTTTGCGGTACCGTGGCGATAACGTGGTCGCGTTGATCGATCGCGATCATACGGGATCTGACGCCGGGACGGTTCTGGGAATCGATTCGCCGGTGTGCGACGGGATCCCCGTACTTGGAACGATCGACCATCACGACATCGATGCCGTTTTCGTGGGAATTGCGCCACCGGGCGGCAAATTACCGCCACGTTGGGACGACCTGATTGACGCCGCCATCGATCGCGGCATCGACGTCGTCTCGGGCTTGCATGAATTTCTATGCAACCGTCCCGAATGGGTGGATGCGGCCGAAAGATCAGGCAGCCGTTTGATTGACGTTCGCAAGAACGATTTTAGATCGGTCGCCAGCTGTGCCGCGTTTGACCGAAACTGTCTGCGCATCCATGCCATTGGGAATGATTGCAGTCTGGGAAAAATGGTGACCTGTTTGGAAATCCAAAACGGCCTTCAACGTCGAGGGGTGGACGCCGGCTTTGCGGCAACCGGACAAACCGGGATCATGATTGCCGGCACAGGAATTCCCATCGATTGCGTCGTCGCCGACTTCGTCAACGGTGCGGCCGAACGTTTGACGCTGGACCATCAGAACCATGACGTTTTGTTGATCGAAGGGCAGGGCAGTTTATCGCACCCGATGTTTTCGGCGGTCACGCTGGGCTTGCTGCACGGCTGCGCTCCCGATGGGTTGGTGTTCTGTTATCAACCCGGTCGTGATTTCGTCAAAGGGCTTGATGGCGTTGCGATTCCACCGCTGCGTACATTGATAAATTTATCCGTGGCGATGGCCAATCTGCGACACCCGTGCCGAATCATCGGGATCGCCGCCAACACATCACTGCTATCCGATGCCGAAGCCGAATCCGAAATGCAGCGAGCTTATGAGGAATTTGGTTTTCCGGTTTGTGATGTTTATCGCAATGGTCCCGAGGTCCTGGTCGATGCCGTGATCCGCTTGAAACAAGAACAACAAGCCTGATGCAGATTCTCAGTGAGACAGTGACGCTGCACACCGAGCATCCGTTCGGTATTTCTCGCGAAACGATTCAGACGCAGCGCAGTGTGATCGTCCAGTTGCAGCATTTGGATCATGTGGGATGGGGCGAAGTCACCGAGAATCGGTTCTATGGTCGAACCGCTGAATCGATACAAGAAAACATTCGCATCGCTGCCGACACTTTGTCTGGGATGACGGAAATACTGCCCTGCAGCGGTGGGGTGAAACAGATCTGGGACCGAGTCGCCCAGCGGATCTTGCCGGACACCTTTGCCTTGTCGGCGATCGATTCGGCCGTTTGCGACTGGGCTGCAAAACACCAGAACGTTCCGACGTATCAGATTTGGGGCCTGGACTGGACTTCGAAAGTACCGTCCAGCTTTACTATCGGATTAGACACCATCGATCGTATGGTCACGAAACTCCGTCAACGTCCCGGTTGGCCGGTCTACAAGATCAAGCTGGGATCCGATGACGACCTGGACATCGTGCGGCGTCTGCGGCAAGAAACCGATGCGGTATTTCGCGTCGATGCCAACGGTGGCTGGGACGTCGACAAAACGATTGCCATGTCACAGGCAATGAAAACGCTGAACGTTCAGTTCATCGAACAGCCGCTGCCAATCGATGCATCGGAGTCGGCCAAGCGAGACGTGTTCACCCACAGCCGACTGCCCCTGATCGCCGATGAAGATTGTCAAGTTGTGGCGGACGTCGCCAAGTGCTCGGGAATGTATCACGGGATCAGCGTCAAGCTTTGCAAGTGTGGTGGGCTGACCCCCGCGTTCGACATGCTACGCCAAGCCCGACGTTTGGGATTATCAACAATGGTCGGCTGTATGGTGGAAAGCTCCATTGGAATCAGCGCCGCTGCGCAGTTGTTGCCATTGCTAGATTTCGCGGACTTGGACGGCGCCGAACTTTTGGATTCTGACCCGGCGATGGGAGCCAGCGTAGACCGAGGAATCGTTACACTTGCGGTCGGCAACGGTCACGCGGCATCCATGCGACAACATTCCGAATGAAAAATCCATCCCAACCGGCCTCCACATCGACGATTGGACGTTGGCTTCACAGTGCCGCGTTTGCACCGCTGGCAATTGTTTTCTGCGTGGTTTTGTCCTTGATCGCCGGCCGCGTGGCTGATGAAAACTGGATCGAGCAATTCACCAGCCAAGGCGGCCAGGACGTTCAAGTCAGCCCCGACCTGATCGCAACCGCCGATGACCTGCGGGAGAAGATTCAAGAGGAAAAAACATCATCGGACAGCTTGCTGGTCACGTCGCCCGATGATTCGGCGCCTGCGGTTCGCGTCACCGTGGGAAGGCATTTTGGCATCTGGTCCATTTTGCCCGCGGTCATCACTTTGGCGTTTTGCGTGACCTTTCGCGAACCGTTGCCGGCACTGCTGCTGGGGATCTTGTCGGGGGCTTTGGTTTTACAGCAATACGATTTGACGGATGCGGTTTTGTTGCCCGGTTTGGCATCGACACGCGCCGCCGGAATCACACTTTTGTATTTGTGGCTGTTGGGCGCGTTGCTTGGCGTTTGGTCGCGAACCGGCGCCGCGTTGGCGTTCGCCGAATGGGTGTGCGGCAAGTTTGTGCGTGGCCCACGTTCGGCGAAGTTGGTCGCTTGGGTTCTGGGAGTGTTGTTTTTCCAAGGCGGCACGGTCAGCACGGTGCTGGTCGGGACCACCGTCAAGCCGATCACCGATCGAAACCGGATCAGCCCGGAAGAACTTAGCTATGTGGTCGATTCCACGGCATCGCCGATTGCATCATTGATCGCCTTCAACGCTTGGCCGGGCTATGTGCAATCGTTGATTGCGGTTCCCGGAGTGGCTTACTTGGCCACGGAGGCGGATCGCATCGGATTCTTTTTCCAATGTGCACCGCTTAGCTTTTACAGCATCTTTGCCATCACCGGAACGTTTCTGCTATCGATCGACAAAGCACCGTTTCTGGGTAAACGTTTTCGGGCGGCAATCGCCAGAGCCCGCCGGCAAGGCAATCCCGTCACCACCGGCGATGTGCACGTCAGTGCCGACACCATCGAACCGATGGGCTTTGAAGGGGACCCTGACAACCAAATTGATCCCGACTATCGGGCCAACCCCTGGGAATTCGCGTTGCCGCTGCTAACGCTGATCGGTATCGCAGTCGGCACGGGACTTTACGATAGCCCGAAGGTGCGTTGGGCCTTCGCGGCGGCACTGGGCGTTGCCATTGCCGCCGCACTGGTGCGTGGCATGAAGTTGCCGTCATTGGTCGAAGGCGTCGGCGATGGACTGAAAAGCGTCACCGTTGTGTCGGTGATCTTGGTCCTGGCGGTCGTGCTGGGTGGCATCACCACCGAACTGGGCGGTGGACTTTATTTGTCCACGGCGATCGGCGAAAACGCCCCGCGAATACTGTTCCCCGCGATCCTGTTTGTGTTGACCGCGGTGATCGCGTTCGCCACCGGCACGAGTTTCGGGACCTATGCCATCGCCTATCCATTGACGATGCCGATGGCGATCGCGATGTCGTCAGGATTGCCCGCAGAATCGGGCCAGTGGTTCGTGATGATTTGCTTTGCCGCGGTCTTGAACGGCAGCGTTTTTGGCGATCAGTGTAGCCCGATCTCCGATACGACGATTCTAAGTTCGCTGGTCTCGGATTGTGACCTGATGGAACACGTACGCACACAGATTGTTCCAGCGTGCCTTGCCGGCGTCTTGGCGATGATCGCGTGGACGATCATGACTGCGATTACGGTTGGCTGACGTCGTCGACCGTTCCCCCGATCGCTTTGACTTCGTCGATCAAGTCTTTCATCGCTGGTGACAACAGCAAGCCCTTTCGCCACATCGCGACGATACTGCGAACGCCCATCAGGTCGGCAGCTGATCGAGTTTGCAGGTTCTGTCGCAAGTATCCCTGTGCATTACCCGCCAGGATGCCAATGCCCATCCCCGCGGCCACACAGGCGACGGTGAAAGCACTGTTGTCCGTTTCGACGACCACCCTGGGTTTCAATCCTTCGCGATGAAATGCTTGTTCCAGCGCAGAACGTCCGTGAGATCCCGATCGCGTGACAATCAAGTCCTGCTTGGCCAGATCAACCAACCGCAGCGTATCGGCTTTCATGATCGAATGCTCGGGCGGACTGACGACCAAGAAGTCCACCGTATAAACCGATTCGTAGTGCAATCGTTCGTTGGCCTGTTGTGGATTGGGCTGCAATGCGAACGCCAGATCCGCCTGGTCGTTCAATAACAGTTCCTCCGCACGCTTGTCGCTCCCCTGGCAAATCACCAACACGTTGTCATGAGACTCGCGGAATCGGGCAAAAGGACGCGCCAGATCCTCCAACATCATTCGCACCCCGCTGACGATACGTATGGGTGCTGCGATCGAATCTTCTAGCCGGTCAAAGGTCGATTCCAAACTGACCAGAATCGGGTCGATCTGGCGGTACAACGCCAATGCGGGTGCGGTGGGCTTGATGCTGCGTCCCGTTTTTTCAAACAGCTTGACCCCATAGACCCTTTCGATCGCTTGAACCTGCTGCCAAACGGTGGGCACCGACAACCCGCAGACTTTGGCCGCTGCGGCGTACCCGCCCTCGCGCATCACCAGACAGAACGTGTTTAGCTGGGCCGCGGTCAGGTCGTAGAAACGGGGAGAAGGCATCTTTTCACCATACGTCGATAGCAAATGTTCTTTTTCGACTATTTAATTGTGGTAAAGCATTTTGTGGCTTAGATTGGCCCTTGAAGCAACCCCAGACGCTGCTGCTGGAGCCTGCGGAGATGACTTCGTCGAATTCATGGCAGCGGGAGCGCGACCGCGTTCCCATCTCGAGCACCACACAGGTGGCGGTTCAGGGTGATTGCCACCAATGCGTTTCTTGTACCACCCCCGGCGTTGAGCGTTCCGATGTGTTCGGGGCACGACTCAGCGGCCGTCGGCGTCGGGCGGTGGACAGGATCCAGCTTTCTTCACCATGACCGGGCAACGGTCGAAATTTTCCCGGCCCGTTATCGATGAAATTTGCGCTCCGATAGATGCGTATCCTTCCCGGTGGTTCACTCTGTACACTGTCCAACGCTAAAAGGATCCACCCGACGCCGCAGGATGATCGCGCCAGTGTTTCGTGAATCGCACTATGGGCAACTGATCATTGACGCCATCCCGTCACTGGTCTTTCTCAAAGACAACCAGAACAACATTTTGAAAGTCAACCAGGCCGTCGTTGACAGCTTGGGCATCCCACGCGAGCGAATCGAGGGGAAACATTCCTCAGAGATTTTTCCGGATGATGCGGACCGATTCTACGAAGATGACTGCGCGGTGATGGCCACCGGCCAGCCGCGTCTGGGCTACACCGAAGCGGTCGGCGATCGCTGGGTCCGAACCGACAAGATGCCGATCGCCAACGACCAGGGGGCGTATCATCGCATCTTAGTGATCGCAACGGACATCACGGAGGTCCGTGAAGCGGAACTGGAACGTGACAAGCTGCAAACGATCCTGGAAACCACCAATCGGATTGCCAACGTCGGTGGCTGGGAATACACGTTAGATCCGCCTGCCATTAAATGGTCCCCCCAAGTGTGTCGCATCCATGGGATGCCCGACGACCATCAACCCAGTCTAGATTCTGCGATCAACTATTACGCACCGGATGACCGGGCGACGGTTCAAGCCGCCGTGCGACGTGGCATTGAACAGTTGGAACCTTGGGATTTCGAGGCACAACTGATCCGATCCGACGGAACCCGCGTCTGGGTTCGCGCGATGGGGGAACCGGAAGTCAAAAATGGCAAGTGCGTTCGCTTATGGGGCACGCTGCAAGACGTCACCACACTGAAAGCCATTCAAAACGAACGAGATGCCTTCTTCAACGCAACGCTGGACCTGTTGTGTGTCACCAACTTCGATGGCGAAATCGTACGCATCAATCCGGCGTGGACCGAAAGCCTGGGATACGAAGTCCCGCTGTTGGAAGGTCGGAATCTTTTCGACCTGGTTCACCCGCAAGACGCCGATGAAACGCGTCGCGTGATTGCGGAATTGAAAAACGGTGTATCGGTCCAGGGCTTTACCAACCGGATCCGTCACCGCAACGATTCCTATCGGACGTTGGAGTGGTCCATCCCGGAACCACGCCACGGGGACCAGGTGCTGTTTGCTGCGGCCCGCGACGTCACCGATCAACACAAGTTGATGCAGCAGCTTCAGCGGTCCAACGCCGAACTGGACCATTTTGCCTACATCGCATCACATGATTTGAAGGCCCCGCTACGCGCCATCGACCATATCTCGGGATGGCTGCAAGAAGACTTGGCCGGCGACCTGCCGGCCGAATCCGAACGCCACCTGCAACAGTTGAACCAGCGTGTGCGTCGGATGGAAAAACTGTTGGACGATTTGTTGGCCTATTCCCGGGCCTCGCGAGACCGTGGACAGGTCAGTGTCGTATCGATATCGAAAGTGGTCCGCGGTGTCATTGATTTCTTAGCAGTGCCCAAGGAATTCACGATCGATTCGAAAATTCAAATCGAACAAATGACGACGCGTCGCACGCCGTTGGAAACCGTTTTGCGGAACCTAATTTCCAACGCCGTCAAACACCATGACCGAGAATCGGGAACGATCCAGGTCTGCTGCCAGCACTGCCCGGACGACGACCGATTCGTCCAGTTTTCCGTCGCCGATGATGGCCCTGGTATCGCCCCTGAACTGCGGCAGCGTGCCTTTAAAATCTTCCAGACGCTGCGGCCTCGTGATGAAGTCGAAGGCAGTGGCGTCGGTCTGGCAATCGTTCAACGAATCATTGAAACCGAAGGTGGAGCCGTCAGTATCGACAGCAACCAACCGCGGGGCACTGTGATTCAATTCACGTGGCCGTTGGAACCAATCGAACAGGATCATGCAGGATGAACGCGGTAAACGAAAACCCATACTCGGCAGTCCAAATCTTATTGGTCGAAGACGACGACATCGATGCGGAGGCGATCGGCAGAGCGTTTCGCAAAGCCAAGATTGCCAATCCGACGCACCGTGTTTGTGATGGGATGGAAGCCCTGGAAGTCCTTCGGGGCAACGCGGCGAGTGCGATCAGTCATCCCTACTTGGTACTGCTCGACTTGAACCTCCCCCGCTTGGATGGCATTGGATTCCTACGCGAAATCCGCGCCGATGGGTCACTAAAGGGAACCATCGTATTTGTGTTGACAACATCGGATGATGACGCCGATAAGATTGCAGCGTACGACGAGCAGATTGCCGGCTATATGGTGAAGTCCCGCGCCGGCAAGGACTTCATGAACTTGATCAATATGCTGGATCACTACTGGCGGGTCGTCGAATTCCCGCCGGAAAAGCTGGACGGAACCTGAGAAACTTCTATGGAATTCACGCACCGACGAATCGTGGTGATCGACGACGATTCGCTGGACCGGGAACAGATCGTTCGCTTGCTGGGATCAGATTTTCAGATCCTGTCGGCCGATTCCGCACGTCAGGGTCTGGACCACTGCCAAAAACAAAACCCCGATTGCGTCTTGCTGGACTATCGTCTGCCCGATGCCGACGGGATCGCCACGCTGCAGAAAATCACACCCAGCGGTATCCCGGTGATCATGTTGACCGGGGAAGGTGACGAGGAGGTTGCCGCCACGGCGATCAAATCGGGCGCGTTTGACTATTTTGCCAAGAAGCGACTGGACAAAGTACGGCTTCATTCAGCCATTCAGCGTGCGATCGAACATGCCGACCTACGTCGCCGCCTGTCTCGCACGCGTCAGGAGCTCGAAGACCTGGTCGGGATGGCGACTTCGGAGCTGAAAACGCCACTGGAGGATATCGAACGGACGCTGCGGACGGCTTTGGTCGACATGGCCGATGACGGTTCGGTCCGGTCACGATCATTGGTGTCCCGATCCGCCGACACGGCCAATGATCTTCGCATGATGGTACATCAATTGCTTCATCAGACCCAAGTGGATGAAGACCAGGAAACGCTGGGCTGGGTCGACATGAACGAAGCCGTTGCGATTGCGACGGAACGCTTGGTCGATTCGATCCAAGACTCCGGCGCAAAGATCCGTTACGGCGATTTACCCACGATTTGGGGTGACCGTTCCAACTTGATTCAGTTGATCCAAAACCTGTTGTCCAATGCCATCAAGTTTTGCGAAGCAGAGACACCGTTGATTGATGTCCGAGCAGAATCGAAATCGGGACAGTGGCTGTTGACCGTTTCGGACAACGGCATCGGCATCCCGATTCATGAATCGGAAGACATCTTCGTTCCGTTGAAACGACTGTATTCCAACGACGAATACCCGGGCCACGGGCTGGGCTTGGCCGCGTGCCGAAAGATCACGCAGCAACACGGCGGCCGCATATGGCTGCAAGAAAGTGATTTCAGTGGATCGGTATTCTGCATCGCCTTGCCGGACCGATCCGTAGAGATGCCCATCAACGGCTAATCAAAACCGGTGCACCTGCTTCGCTGATTCGACTGACCATTCCGGCGGTTTGGTCAATCGGTTCGGCCGTTTGATTGTCCATGGGGCGGTTGGCAGATTCTGGCGTGGGTCTGTCGACTGCGGCGCTCAAACACGCGAAAAGGCCCGACAACTTAGATGTTGCCGGGCCTTTTTCGCTTTTGGCTCGCTTCAGATCACCCCCGCCGGCATGACATCTAGTTTTGGCAGCCGGCGTCGGGATCGGTCGCGGATGTTAGTAGCGGAAGATCAAATCCAACATGACACGATTCTCGATGACATCCTTGAATTCCGTCAGCGGGAACTCATAAGCGACACCGGCTTCAATGTTACGGCTGGGCTTGTACTTCATCCCGACGTTGTGGGTCACCAAGTCGTTGCCTTCGACATCCGTGGCCGACAGATTCAGAAGGTCTTGACCGGATACGCCCAGCGGCAAGCCGACTTCGGCTTCGTCCACCCAGTGCCACCAAGAATTTTCGGTAAACAGGTAAACGCGATCGGTCAGCTTCACGTCAAAGTGATTGTTCCAGTGCACGGTGGTGCTTTGGACCGATTGGTCCACCGGCAATTGCCAACCGAACGAGGTAAGCCAGTGGGCTTGGCCGTCCAAGAAGCGTTGACCACCGGAAACGAAGAAATGGAATTCACCATCGCCAACGGCTTGGGCGGCTTTTTCGCTACCCATGGGGATCTCGTAGGTGAATCCGCCTGAAAGCAGCGTGCCCGTCCGCGTATTGCGAATCAGGTTGTACTTCAGACCCGCCGTCACGTCGGCCCACCCTGAATCGAGCACCAAGCTGTCCAGCGCACCTTCGCTGCTGTCGATGATGTAGCCGTCTTTGACCGCGATCAAACTAAGCCGCTCGGTCAGTGCAATGCGAAATTGCAACGCGAACAACTGTGCGCTGCCACCGGCCGGAATATTGTTGGGCCCCAGCGTTCCGGGGAACTGATGAGTCACGAAGATCGGACGCAACTCGGTCAAATTCCGCGGGTCTTCGAAGTGGACGAAGTCGATCATCGGGCTGATGAAATCATCAAAGCAATGATCGCTGGGGCGTAGACAGCGTTTCAACGATGCCAGGCATCCACAAGGATCGCATCCCAGTGAATCACAGCCTGCATCGCACCCGTATGCGTCACAGCCAAAGTCGTCGCACGCCTGGTCGCATCCCATCACTCCGAACGGGTCGCAACCGCCGCACGTGTCGGCTGTCACCAACGCGGGGGAACACAGGCACGCAATCGCGGCCAAAACTGATGTTTTCCAAAAGCGTTTCACCATCCACCTCCTGTCAAGTTGGCAAGTCGCCTTTGGTTCGACACCCTTGGCCGACCACCCGAATCCGACTTGTCCGATCTGTTCCGAGTCTCCCATCGGCGGGAGGCAAGACTTTGACAGTGATTCACCTTGGGCGTCGTTAAAGTTTTCCCGATCGCTGAAAAACATGTCGTCAAACCAGCATGGCCGAGTCGTACGTCGTCATCCGTGCGGATTTGTCACATTTCAGATCGTGGCGAGGCGTTAACTGCGGCATCCAGTCGCGGTGACTGGCTGCCCGACCAAGCTCGACGATCCGCCGCGCCAGGGTATGACCGACGACTTTTTTCTGGACCTTTGGCCCCCACACCGAATAATCATCACACTTCCACAGTCAGGTGCGTTTTTTGAAACCGCCCCATGGTCGCCGTCGACGTGCTATGGCGGGACCGGACGGCGGCACGTCGGACCTGGGGATCGTTTTCAGGTCCTCGATTTTGGCGTCGTGGCGACAAACGCATCCCGACTTTTTCACGCTCGTGACCAGACTTGTCACGGCGGTCGCGAAAGATACTCCTGTCGGCGAAACGAGCGGCAAGAGCCGAGAATTCGCCTGTGGAAAATCTGTCGTTTGTTGGTTGTCGAAGTGCGGCCCAATCGATACGATATTTCTGTTCACCACCCGCCAGATCCGGCACGTCACACAGGGGCATTGCCGGGGCTAGAACAACCGAATCACACGGGAAGGAAAAAAGGGAATGGCCAAGAAACCGAGAACTGCGACCGCTGCTGCGTCCAAGGGTGTGAAATTGGATCCCGGCATGAAGACGGTTTTGGAAAAGGAGCCGGGGCTGAAGACCACGCTGCAACAGATCGAAAAGACCTTCGGTGAAGGTGCGATCATGCCGCTGGGTGCGTCACAGCATCTTCAAGTCGCCGGGATCCCCACGGGAAGCTTAAGTTTGGACATGGCCTTGGGCGGCCAGGGAATCCCGCGTGGGCGGATCATTGAAGTGTTTGGGCCGGAATCCAGCGGTAAAACAACACTGGCGCTGCACATCGGTGCGGAAGCGCAAAAGACCGGCGGCATCGCAGCGATCATCGACGCCGAACACGCGTTCGATCCTAGTTGGGCCAAAAAGCTGGGCGTCGAACTGGACAGCCTGCTGGTCAGCCAACCCAGCAGCGGCGAAGAAGCGATGCAAATTTGCGAAATGCTGGTCAAAAGCAATGCGGTCGACGTGATCATCGTCGACTCGGTCGCCGCTTTGGTTCCGAAGGCGGAATTGGAAGGTGAAATCGGTGACAGTCACGTCGGCTTGCAAGCTCGGCTGATGAGCCAGTCGATGCGTAAGCTGACCGGTGCGATCGCCAAGAGCAAATCGGCCGTGGTGTTCATCAACCAGATCCGTGAAAAGGTCGGTGTGATGTTCGGCAGCCCAGAAACCACCCCCGGCGGTCGTGCCCTGAAATTCTACTGCAGTTGCCGAATCGATGTCCGACGCATCGGATCATTGAAAGACGGCGAAGAACAGGTCGGCCAACGGGTTCGCGCCAAGATCGTAAAGAACAAGGTCGCGCCGCCGTTCCGCGTGGCCGAATTCGACATGATGCACAGCAACGGCATCAGCTTCGAAGGCGACCTGCTGGACCTGGGAACCACTCACAAAGTGGTCAACCGCAGCGGATCATGGTTCAAGTACGGTGAAACCTACTTGGGACAGGGCAAAGAAAAGGCACGAAACTTTTTGATCGAAAACCCGGACGTGCGAGACGAGATCAAACAGAAAGTGCTGGCCGCCGGCGGTTACGCGGCACCGTTGGATGATGCGGGCGAAGGTGAAACCGAAACCGCAGCAAAGGACGAATCCGCGGTTGCCGAGAACAGCTAGTCCGCTGTTTCGGCTCACGCAAATTCATCTCGCTCCGGTGGCTGACCGGTCACCCGGGCGGGATTTCCTTTTGTCCCCCTCAGCTTCGATGTCGATCAGATCCATTGCGATGGCTTTCGACGCATCTTTGACACGCCGTCGTCGGCGCGACAGACCAACTCGGTCGCGACCGTCACGGTATTTCGACCGGCTTCGATCGCGTCGGCGATAAAACGGACGGATCGGCCACGCCGTCCGCGTTGTCGTCGACGCGTCGCCGGTCCATTAGCCACGGAGGGCTTTTCCTTTCATCCGGCTTACCGATGCCGGATGCTTTGTCGGCTTGGCGTTTAGTTCGCCTTTCCCTTGGCTTCCATCTTGCCCCAGGTGTCACGTAATCCGACGATGCGATTCATGACCAGGCTCCCGGGCTTGCTATCGGAATCGACGACGAAGTATCCGACGCGTTCAAACTGGACTCGATCACCGATTTGAGCCTCGGCCAGAGCGGGTTCCACAAACGCCGTGCGAACCGTCAAAGATTCGGGATTCAGGTAGTCCAAAAAAGTCTTGCCTTCCTCCGCTGCATCCGGATTTTCCACACCGAATAGCCGGTCATAGTCACGCACCTCGATTTCGCTCGCATGATCCGCACTGACCCAGTGAATCGTTCCTTTGACCTTGCGCCCTGATTGATCTTGGCCGGATCGGGTTTCCGGATCATAGGTACACAGAATCTCGATGACATTTCCGTCATCATCTTTGACCACATCGTGACAATCGATGATGAATGCCCCGCGCAAACGCACCGCGCCGCCTTTCTTAAGTCGAAAGAATTTCCGGGGCGCTTCTTCGCGAAAGTCTTCCTGCTGTATCAGCAAGTGACCGCTGAAGGGCACTTCACGCTTACCGGCCGATTCGTCTTCGGGGTTGTTGATCACCGAACACATTTCAACCTTGTCTTTCGGCCAATTGGTGATGGTCAACTTGATCGGATCCATGACGGCCATCCGTCGCGGAGCAACCCGATTCAGATGTTCGCGGATCGAGTTTTCCAAACGCACGACATCGATGGTGCTGTTGAACTTTGCAACGCCAACATCGGCACAAAAATTTCGGATCGATTCGGGCGTGTACCCACGTCGCCGCAAACCGCTGATCGTTGGCATGCGTGGATCATCCCAGCCACCGACATGTTTCTCTTTGACCAGTTGCAACAGTTTCCGCTTGCTCATGACCGTGTAAGTCAGATTCAAGCGTGCGAATTCAATTTGTCGCGGGTGATGAATTTCAAGGCTGTCACAGTACCAATCGTACAGCGGTCGATGGTTTTCAAATTCCAACGTACAAATGGAAAACGAAATCCCTTCGATAGAATCGCTTTGACCGTGAGCCCAGTCGTACATCGGGTAAATGCACCACCGGTCACCCGTGCGATGGTGATGGGCTTTCATGATGCGGTACATGACCGGATCGCGAAGGTTCAAGTTGGGTGACGCCATGTCGATCTTGGCGCGCAGGGTTTTCGAACCGTCGGGGAATTCCCCCGCCTTCATTCGCCGAAACAGATCCAAGTTTTCTTTCGGGTCGCGATCTCGGTACGGGCTGTTCTTCCCCGGTTCGGTCAGCGTCCCGCGGTACTCGCGGGTTTGTTCCGCCGACAATTCACAGACATACGCTTTGCCCTTTTCGATCAGCCGCTCGGCCCATTCGTACAGCTGTTCGAAATAATCGCTGGCATAATGCAGTTCGTCCCACTGAAACCCCAGCCAACGGACATCCTCCTGGATTGATTCGACGTACTCGGTTTCTTCCTTACTGGGATTCGTATCATCGAATCGCAGATTGCAGGTGCCGCCGTAATTTTTCGCGAGCCCGAAGTTCAAGCAGATACTTTTTGCGTGACCGATGTGCAGATACCCGTTCGGTTCCGGTGGAAACCGGGTGTGAACGGCTTCGAATTTGCCCGCCTGAAGATCTTCATCGATCGCGGTTTCGATGAAGTGCTTGCGTGGGCGCGGCGATTCCGTTTCGGCGTGTTCGGTCATCCCGATGGACTTGATTTGGAAGATGAAGCGGGGCATTCCAACGGGTCGCTGTCACCAGAAGCGACCCGTCACGACGTGACAGATTTACACGGAAACGGGTTCGCCACCCAGCCCGGTTCCCGGCGGTTTGCCCGACGCCGCGGTCTTGGGGCAAATTCACAGCCAATAGCATTTCCGCAGATTCGCGGCACAAGGCCCACCGAAGACACATTGGCCCGGACCATCAGCACCCTGGCCCTGGACCAGACACGCCAGGGTGATTCGGCCGGTGACCGGGGCAGGCCAATCGCGTTCTGCGCCGGTGCTAAGCCGTGGGCGCTTCCGCCTGAGGATCTTCCGTCGGCGTTTGCGATTCCATCTGTGCCTGGTCTTCCAATGACCGAATGAAGTTGATCAAGTGCCATACATCAACCTCTTCGAATTCGCCATCGACGAAAGTTGCCGCGGGCATGGGCGTGCCGTCAATCCCTTGGGTGATGCGAAGGTACAGATCGCTGGCCGATTCGCCGCCGTGGAAAACACCGGTCGAGAAGTTTCGCGGCTTCGCGTTCACCGGTGCCAGGGCCCCGCGTGCCAACAAGGGAATCAGTGAATCACGATCGTCAGGCTTCAGCCCAATCTTCAGCGTCCAATCCTTGGTCCAGTCATCGTAGTCGGTGGTTTGGCCATCACCCTGACCGGTCTTTCCGTGACATGTGCTGCAGGCAGCAATCTTGCCCAGGAAGACCTCGCGACCTCGTTGTACGCTGTCGGCCAACGCGGCGGATTGATCGCTGTTCTTGACCTGAACGTATTCCTCGTAGCTATCGGTGACCGGAAAATCACTGGGTGGCTCAGGGACTTCGACGACTTCGTCCTCGGCTTCCAACCAAGAATCCGCAATGTCCATCGCCAGTTCCTCGGCAAGTTCCCAGCCATATTCAAAGTTTTCGACGCGGGTTTCGAATTCGTCCAGCTGTTCGTCGCTTAGCCCGGCCGGCGGTTCGCCAAGATCGCGGTCTTCAGGGACGATGATTCGATCGCCTTCGTCGAACGCCCAGTCACCCGACAAGACGGCTTCATCGATGATGCTGCGTTCCAGTTCGCCACGCCAAGACAGATAGATGACATAGTCGGTCAGTGCTTGAACATCTTCCTCGGTCAGTTCGTTGATTTTGACCATGGCGGTGCCCTCGATTCCGTTCCGGATCAATCGCGCCAGGTCTTCCCGCAGCGGCTTCACACCGCGCGGGGTCGACGTGAACTTGAACACGCCCTTGCGATAATCACGGGGGTAGGGCACCACGACGCTGCTGGTCGCACCACGACCGTCGCCGCTGACACCGTGACACGTGGCACAATGCTTTTGATAAAGACCTCGGCCCGGTGTTCCGGGATCGCCTGACGCTTTCATCAGGTTGTCCATCGACACCAGCGAAGCAAAATCTTCTTCCTCAGCCACAAATGCGGGCAACTTGGGCTGGTCCGGCGTGCCGAACATTTCGGTCAGAATCCAAAACGTATCATCCATGGGCTGATCCATCGGGATCTCCTCACGGATCTGATACTTCATCGCGTGGACAAAATTTGGGTCAAACGTCGTCGGTGGAGTCTCGCGACAACCTGTCACCAGAACGGCCAGGCCGCAAAGCAGGGATGCGGGTACGAACAGTTTCAATTGCTTGGTCGACATCATTTCGGTCCAACACAGACGACGAGGTTAGCGGTCCCTTGTGGGATCCATCATTCCAACGATTCAGTTTATCAGGCCCGTCCAACCTTTGTGATCCGCCCTGTGCCAGTCGTTCCGGCGGAAAACAGATCCGCCCGCCAATCAGGTTCAGGGGGCCGAATGCCTAGGCTGATGCCTTGGCGATCGCGGCATCCATTCGGCTGCACGTACGTTCTTGACCGAGAATGGCCAGCGTTTCAAACATGCCAAAACCACCGGGCTGGCCGGTGGTGGCCAAACGGAGCGAGTGGATGATGTCTTTCAGCTTGATGGATTCACGGTCGCAGAACGCTTTGACGATTTCCGCGATGGTGTCGTGATCGAATGCATCAGCGTCCAGAAAGTCCTCTTTTAACTTTGCCAGCCGCTCGGCCGCCCCCTCCGCATTGACCACACGTTTTTCGAACGCTTTTTGATCAACCGTGTAGTCATCGGTGAAGCAGTAGCCGAACTGGACAATATCGCCGGCGATCTTCAAGCGATCATCGGCTGCTTGTACCACGGTCTTCAGCAACGGATCGTCGTCTGAATCGACAAATCCGGCTGCAATCGCAAACGGTGCGACTTGCTGCAAGCGGTCGTCGATCGAAAGTGCGGCGAACGCGTCGGCCTGGAAAGCCACCAGCTTTTGCGGATCGAACGATGCGGGTGCTTTGTTGACTCGGTCCAGCGTGAATTGGTCGATCATCTGCTGGCGGTCGAATTTTTCCGTTTCACCGTCAAGCGACCAGCCCAACAGCAACAGGTAATTCAGCACGGCCGACGGCAAAAAACCGATCTCGCGATAGAAATCCACGATCACCGGATTGAAGGTGTCGGCGTCGGTCGCGATGGAACAGGCGTCGGCGATCTGACGTCCATGATTCAGTAGATCCGCAAAGCCCTTGTTCTTGGTGTACTTATCCAGTTTGCGTTTGCTCAATTTGGCGGTCCCACCGGGTTCGGCCACATAGGGCAAGTGCGCGTATTGCGGTCGCGGATAGCCCAGGCTTTCCAAAATGAAGACCTGTCGTGCCGTGTTGGGCAAGTGTTCGGCAGCCCGGACGACGTGAGTGATTTCAAAGTCATGGTCGTCCACGACGTTGGCCAAGTGATACAGACAGCTGCCATCGGCGCGCTGGATCACGTGATCCTGTTCGCTGGCCCAATCGACCACCACTTCGCCGCGTATCAAATCGTTGATCACGCACTGGCCCTCACGAGGCATTTTCAGCCGCACCACCGCCGTGCGTCCTTCGGCTTCGAATGCTGCCGCCGCCGCATCGTCGGCGGCCATCCAACGACGGTCATAAATGAAGGGCTTGCCTTCTTTTTGGGCCGCCTCACGTTGTTGCTGCAATTCTTCGGGGCGCGAAAAATCACGATAGGCATGGCCGGATGCCAGCAACTGTTCCGCAGCCTGGCGATGACGTTCCGCCCGTTGGGATTGATAGTACGGTTCATGGGGACCGCCGACTTCCGGACCCTCGTCCCAATCCATGCCAAGCCAACGAAAGCCGTCCAGGATCGGTTGAATCGCTTCGTTGACGTTTCGTCCGGCGTCGGTGTCGTCAATTCGCAGGATGAACTGTCCGCCAGACTGGCGGGCCAGCAACCAGTTGAACAGTGCGGTGCGAACACCACCAATGTGCAGATAGCCGGTCGGGCTGGGGGCGAACCTGGTACGCATGAATTTTGAAATCGGCCAAGGGAATGTTGCGACAAATCTGTCGCGAAAGATAGCCGATGTTTGGCCGGCTGATGAACCACCGGTTGCCGGAGACCGTTTTTTCCCGCTTGGTTCGCTATGCGTCTGGCTTGCCAAGATCAGTTAGGGCTGACGATCGAACGCCACCGGGGAAGCTTGCAAGAGTGTCCCCGCCACCGCGTCAGACAGCTGGTTTGGAAACCGTTACGCGGCGCGTCCGCGTCGTTTCAGCTGTTTGCGCATCCGCCGACGTTCCGCCTTGCTTAAGCTGGACCAATCGATGTCCTGTTCGTCGATGACGTCTTCGGAACCAAAATCATCCACCCCGTCGTCGACCGAACGGTCGTCGCCGTGGGATTCCGATGACGGACGCTTTTGCTGGTCGCCCTCGTCCGCATCGGGACCGTCGCCATCACCGGTTTTCGTTTTGTTCTTGCGTCCACCAAACCATCCCTTCAGCCCACGCGACTTTTTCCGGGGCGGGGCGTCGGAATCACTTGCCTCGGTCGCGACGTCATCGTCATCAGCTGTCCGCTCGTTGGCGTTACCGGTGTTATCTTGGTCGGAGGACTTGGCCGCTTTCTTTCGCGACCATCCCCAACCTCGCTTGGGTTTGGTTTGTCCCGTTTCGTCGGCGGCTTCCTGCGATGCGGTTTCGTGATCCGATTCATCATCTGGATTGCCGACCGTCGATTCCGGATCCGCAGACTTGGCCGATCGTTTTCGCCAACCTTTCAAACCCCATCCAGATCGCTTCTTCGCCGACTTGGAATCCTTTGCCTCGGCGATGTATTCATCTTCCGATTCGTCGCCGGGCTGGTCGGTTCGCCCGGCTCGTGTCCGGTTTCGGGTGGTTGGCGTCTTGGCGGACGCGGGTGTTTCGGAATCGGATTCCGATTCCGTTTCGGACTTTGCAACAGCGGTACGTTTGCCAGCTCGCTTGGCCTCCAAACGCAGGCGACGTTCTTCGGCTTTTTGGTCTCGTTTTTGTTTTGCCGCTTCCTCGCGTTCGTTCCGCTCGGCCTCTTTGAATGCCTGTTTTTCCGCACGCTGCTGTTTCCAGCGTTGCGTCATCGAGTGCAGAGAATCGAACGGCGTTGGCTCCGCTTCCAGATCACGCACCTCACGCAACAGCACTCGCAGATAGGCCATCACCGACACGCCAAAGCAACCGCATGCCCAGTTCGGACACGACGTTACCAACCACGCGCGGAACACCGAATCGTTCTCAATCAAATTCCACCGTGCCGCAATTGGAATCGCAAAAGCGACCCAACCGGCGGCCATCATCGCAAGCGCCGCCTTGCATCGCGAGACTTCGACCAAAAGTCGCAAAGCAAACACTACGCCGCCGAAGGTCAGCAGAATCCGAAGCCAGTCGCCGCCTGACAGTGCCACCCGCGACCCGAACAAGGCGTCGATCAAGCCGCCGCCCCAAGAAACCAGATCCGTGGCCGACTGTAGACTGGCGATCAGACTGGTCAGCAATACGATGCGCCACAACCGGTAGTGCCCACGATAATCATCATTTCGATATCGTCGCAGTTGATAGACCAACAGTGATGATCCGGCCGTCAACGCATAGGCCATCGTCACGGTCCAACGTCCAAAACTGTCGCCGCGGTCCAGTCGAAACGGCCGGGCCAAGTCGGGTCGTGATGCCAAAGCCGGCCAGGCAAGTGCCAAGTAGTGCATCACCGCAAGCAGGGACACCACCGACATGACGGCTGCCCCCAACGCGATCATCGACCGGCGTTTGATGGGCACCAGTGAAAACCACCGGCCACGCAATCGCCGATTCACATGAGATCCGTAAGCGGTCGCCGGGCGGCGGGCTTCCCGCAACCGCCTGGATGCCGCATTGCCGGGCGGTGCATACACGCCCTCGTCGATTTTTTGCGCCGAATACAACACACGGCGGCGTCGATCGATCGTCCGTCGTTCCGATATCATCCAGCCGCACCGCCCAAGAAGAATCCGACGACGGCATCCCAACCGTCATCCGGCAACGGAGCGACGCTACAAAATTCCGCCGCTTGCGGTCAACGTGTGGCTGTGGGCGTCGGTTTCACAACCGGCTTGTTTCACGCGTCAATCGGCCAGCCAAAGTGACCGCTGTCGGTCGGTCTAGTCACGGCGTCTGCAGGGCAGCGGGAATCGGTTTATCCGCCAATTCGTCGATGATGCCTTGGCTGCGTTCCTGAGCGTTCAGGACTTCCAGTTTGCCGACGAACAACATGATTTCACCGCCGTCGGGAACGATCTCCTTGATCAGTTTGCCCGCCTCGCGTCCGGCCATGTAGTTGCTGGTCCCCAAGTAGAACTGGCGTTTTGATTTCGGCGCATCGCTGTCTTGGCAGATCACCGTGGTCGCATCACAAGCCTCATTGATCATTTGGACTTGGTTTTCCGGATCAATCGGGCTGATTGCGATCCCGTCCAACTGATTGGCGACATTGGATTCTAAAAAGCGTTTCTGTTCTTCGATGGTACCGGCCGACGGCATCTGGACATCCACGTCGCATCCGAATTGTCCCGCCGCACGCTCGCACCCGTCTTCGGCCAACGTCCAGAAAGGATCCGTGCTGTTGGTGATGTACGCCAATCGGACGCCATCGCCGCTAAGGTCCAAGTCGGGTGCCAGCAAAGGACCTTCGCCTTTTTTCATTCGGGCGACTTCGTTGCGAAATTGCTGCACATTGTCTTCGGTGATCCGGCGGTGCGGGATGTAGATCAGTGAACTCTCGGGTACGTCGACGGCCTGTCCCTTGGCCAACATGGTCAACCACTGAACGCTGCGATAACCGAACGCATAAGGATTCTGAACCACCGTTCCATAGACATTTCCCTCGGCGATCCCATTGAGCGTATCGGGATGTTCGTCAAACCCGACGACGGCGACGTCCCCTAAACGCTCACTACTTCGCAAGGCGGCCAGGATCATCGGTGTATTGGCACTCCACAGCCCCACCATGCACTTGATTTCGGGGTGACGCAGCAGCGTCGCTTCGGCATTCTCCTTGGCTTTGTTGTTGTCTTGGTTATCCGTCAAAATACCAAGGACCGTGTATCGGCCCGCCTGCAATGGGAAACGCTCTTTCTCGCTGGCCGTTGGCTGCTTTGAGGAACCACAGCCACTGATGGCCAGAAACACGAAACCGGCCAATACGCATGCCAGGATGGGAAGACGGGAAGAGTTCCAAAGAACGTTCGATCGCATGCAGTTCACCAATCAATCACCAAAACACGAAAGCCGACGCGGCAATTCCGACGGGGCGGACGCGCGGTCCCACTGACCCGTCGCTGCGGCCATGGTAATGCCTGTGAAGCCCCGTTGTGGCATCCGTGTATTGCATTGCCGGGGCAATCGCGAGGGCCAGATGCGACCGCACCGCTTGGGGGTACGTGAAACTGTGCCCGTGAAGCCTGCGAGACTTTGCGGATTGGATCATCAATCCTTGACCCGCACTTCTGCTTTGACCGATCCAACCCTTCAGCAAACCAGGGTGTCAATTGCTGCGCCGTCCGGCGGAACGACGCACCGGACCGATTCCACGAACCATGTTCATATGGTCACGGAAAGCACCTTGGATTGGCAGACAAAGCAACGCATGCAAAACGGCCTCGACGGATCGCTATGGACGACATCACCACCGACCAATTTGTGACCAGCAGTTCCAAGTCATCGCCGCGGGGCCCCAAATTACTGGGGATCTGGCGATTGGGCAGCGTGGTCCATCGAACCGAGTCGGCGGAGATTACTTTGGCACAACCGGCGGATGCTTCCCAAAACCCGCGTTGGGACTATGTCATCAAGCGGGGCTTGGATGTTGAACAGTCACCAAGTCATCGACAGTTCATCGCACAGGCCGCTGCGGCTTCGCAAGTTGCCAAGCATCCGAATCTGGTGTGCGTTTTGGACGGATCCGTTTCGGGTTCGCATCCATTCGTGGTGATGCCACGAATCGAAGGCCGGACGTTGCAACAACACTTGAGCGATGGCAACAACTTGGCATTGCCGGTTGCACTTTGGCTGACCCGACAAACGGCCCAAGCGATCACCACACTGCACGCGGGCGGATGGATCCACGGCGACATCAAACCGGCCAACATCTTGGTCAGCGGCCAAGGTCATGCGACCGTGATCGACCTCGGTTTTGCACGACGCATCCACACCCCGCTCGGTCGCGTGTTTCGCGGAACGCCCGAATACGCGTCACCCGAAATGCTGGAAAGCGAAACAGCGGCATTGCCCTCGATGGATGTGTTTTCGTTGGGCCGAATGCTTTGGCAGTTCATGGCGCATTGCAACGACAGTTCATCGCTGGTCGTGGAAACCGCTTCGGAACTGGTTGCATCGATGATCGACTTGGATCCGGACGCACGGCCGACCGCCGCGTCCGTCGTCGACCGATTGCTGAAACTGGAAATTGATGCGTTGGGAAGCCATATCGAACCGGTGCACCGAGCACGACGCGCGGCATAGAGGCGTGATTGCCAGGCCCAAAGAACTAGGGCTAGGGCTTCAATGCTGAATATCGGTGCCGACACACCGGGATCATCAAACCGGGCGCGAACACCACCACTGACCATGCGATATGCTGGTGATGTCACATCGGGGAACCGACTGTGACCACGTGTTGCCCGCCCGTCTCTGTTCTGAACAGGCCTTCTGCCTTGGGACAGCCCTCGTGATCAGCGTGATCGCCCTATGATGCCACGACGTTTTGGTCGGACTTGCCCCCTGTTCGTTCTGGTGTTGAATATTGCGTTCACGGGAAAGGAATGCGTGGTCGCCCAGCCGACAGGCCAGGACGCCGAACGAGGTCCGGTGCAGGTAATCTTCGACACCGACATCACCGGCGACGTGGACGACGTCCTAGCCCTGGCAATGCTGCACACGCTGGCGGATCGTGGCGAGTGCGATCTGTTGGCCGTGACGATTTCAAAACGTCACCCGCAAGCTGCCGCGTTCGTTGATGCGATCAACACGTTTTATGGTCGGCCGGACATCCCGATCGGCATTTCGACGACGGCACCACCGCGTGAGAGTCGTTATTTGTCGTTGGTCGATCGACGGCGCCCTGACGGCACCGATCAGTATCCACATGATCTACGTGACGACAGCGATGCACGCGACGCCGTCGAATTGCTGCGGCAAACCTTGGCCGATGCAGACGATCATTCCGTCTGTCTGATCCAAGTCGGCTTGGCGGTCAACACAGCGGATTTGCTTGACAGTAAACCGGACCGCATCAGCCCCATGACTGGACACGATCTGGTGCAGCAAAAGCTGCGTCTCGCGTCCATCATGGCGGGTGCCTTTGGCCCCGTCGGATCGAATCCCCGGCACTTGGAGGCCAACGTAAAGAACCACATTGAATCCATGCAGCAATTGGTCACCCGCTGGCCGCAAAGCGTTCCCCGTATCTGGAGTGATTTCCGAATCGGTATCGCTGCCAAATATCCGCGACGTTCGATCAAGAATGACTTCCGCTACGATTCCGATCATCCCGTCCGCCAAGCCTACTTACGATACAACGGCCCCGACCACGATCGCCCGACTTGGGACCTGACCAGCGTGCTTTACGCCGTTCGGCCCGGGGACGGCTATTTTGGCTTGTCCGATCGCGGGGTGGTCGAAGTCCAAGACGACGGCTTCACCACGTTTCGTCCGTCCGCGGATGGCCCCGATCGTTACCTGACCATGAGCAAACCTCAAGCTCATCGCGTCATCGAAGTTCAGCGTAGCCTTGTCAGCCAGCCACCCAATCTGAACGCACCGTCCCGCGTTGCCGATTGATTGGCTTGCCCGTGGATCGACATGCCGACGGTCAACTCTCGTCGCGCAAAAATGCCGTTGTGAAGCAATCACCGGGTCGCACCTTCCCGGCCCGTTGCGGATCCAGGCTGTCCATTTGTTCGACCAACGTCTGCCACCGATCAAGCGTCATCATGCCGATGTCTTGGGACGTCATGTCTTGCGGGACCGCAAGTGGCTTCATCTGTTCGACGCCGAACTGTAAGGCTTCGGCAGTCATGCCGTGTTGATTGGCGTCCAATACGGCCGCGTTGCCAAGTGCAGGATTGTCAAAGTAATGCTGCCAGCCCTGTCGCGTCGCCTGGACAAATTTACGAACTAATTCGGGTTGTTCCTCGATCAGCGTTTCGGTGGTGACCAGAACACTGGAGTAGGGATTCCACCCCAGATCGCTGACCATTAACTGACGCGTCTGAACGCCTTGCTGTTTGGCCAACAGCGGTTCAGCAAAACTGTAGGCTTGGATCGCAATCGTCGGATCGGTGACCAAGGATGCAACACTGCCGTGGTAGGGCACCTGTTTGACTTGTTTCAAATATCCACGCTGTTCCAGAAAATCCAAGAATGCTCTTCCAGGCTGGCATTGCAGCGTCATCCCGCTGGTGGCAAAGTCATCAAAGGACCGAACCGGGCAGGCCGCTTGGACCATGATGCAACGCGGATGATTTTGGACCGCAGCCAAGACGGCCACCACTTTGGATCCCTGACGACGAAACTGAATCACATCGTCGGCACCCGTGATCGCAAAGTGACAACGTGCCAAGTCCAGCTCCGGAGCCACCGGCGTTGCTCGGCCTCCGGGACGGATTTCGACATTCAAACCGGCCGCCGCATAGGTCCCGTCGGCCTGAGCCTGATAAACCCCACCGTGCTCGGTTTCGGGGTACCAATTCAACTGGACTTGAACCGCCAACTGATCCGCCCGGGCTTGATCGGCGGCGGTCACGGTCGGCGGTTGATCCGATTGTCGACACCCCAACGCGAACAGCAGACCGGACGCGATGATCAGCCCCGTCACCCGGTGGATGAACGTTCGTAAATGCCGCGGACGGTTGCCGGTTGTTTGGTTAAATCGAAAACATTGGCTGTTCATGACGACTTATAGATTCCCGTGTATGCCCAGCGGCGCAGCACCGTCGCAGCCAGAAGCTGAACGGCACCAAACAAAACCAATCCCAGCAGTGCCGAGGCGAACAACGCGGCGATCAAAGCGTCGGTGCGCGATCTTCCCTGCCAACCAGTCATCAGCGCCCCCAATCCCTCGTAGACCGAACCATTACTGACAAAAAATTCGGCAATGATCGCACCGATGACCGCCAAGCCGCTGCTGATTCGCAGACCTAAAATGATTTGCGGAACGGCGCCAGGAATTTGCAAGCGTAACATCCGTCGCAACCGCCCGGCACCGTACAAAGAAAACAGTTCGTCGTGATCGGTTCGCACCGCCAACAACCCCGTGGTGCAATTATTGACGATCGGGAACAAACAAATAATCACGGTCGCAATGACCGCACTGCGAAACGTATAGCCGCTCCATATCACCAACAGCGGCGCGATGGCCACAATGGGCACCGTTTGCAGGAAGACGACATACGGAAACAGCGCGCGGCGTAAAAGCGCTGACTGGCTGAACAAAACGGAAAGACCACCACCCACCAAAAATGCGGTGAATAATCCCACCACCGCAGTCAACCCGGTCACCCACATTCCACGTAGAATCGCATCGCGTTCTTCCCAGCCCGCTTGAACAACATCCACCGGAGTGGGCAAAAGGATCTTGGGCAAATCAAACATCACGACGACCGCGTACCAAACGGCAATCATCGCCACCAACACGGACCCAACGGCGACCACAGTCTGTGCGATCTGCATGAATGGGCGATTCACGTGCCAGCCTCCATTTGGCTGGAACGAGCACGATGATCCTGCACACCGACGCTTGTTCGCAGACGATCGCTGATCGTGCCATAAAACTGGCCGAACTCCGGAGTCCGCCGCTGCTGCTGCGAACGCGGCCATGACAACGGATTGATGATCCCGGCGTCGCAGGTCCCATCACGCATCACGAAAATTCGATGCGACAACAAGCAGGCTTCGGCAATGTTGTGGGTCACCAGGATGGCGGTGAAGCAAAGTTGACGCCACAGATCCAGCAGCAATTCCCACAGTTGACCGCGTAAGATGTCGTCCAGCGCGGCGAAGGGTTCATCCAACAACAACAATCGCGGACGAGTCACCAGTGCACGGGCAATGGACACACGCATCTGCATGCCACCGGACAATTGATGCGGGAAACGATCGACGGCATCAGCCATGCCAACAGTATCCAGGATCTCCTTGGCCCGGCGGGTGGCTTCGGCGGGGTCACATGATCGTGTCAAACGCAGTGGCAAGCTGACATTTTGCAACGTCGTCCGCCAGGGCAGCAGTGCCGGGTGCTGGAACACAAAGGCCAATTCACCGCGGCGACCGACCGACGGTGGATCGATGGTGACACCACCGGACGATGGTGCCTGCAGCCCGGCGATCGTTCGCAACAGCGTTGTTTTTCCGCAACCGCTGGGGCCGATCAGGGCCGAGATCTCGCCAGAGGCAAATCCGACATCCGCCTCGTCAATCACCTTGACGATCTGTCGACCCGACACGGGAAATGCCACGTTCAGACGACGGCAGCGCACCGCCGACGCAAACGCAGTGGGTTCGGCAGCGTTCGAAGGGGCCGCTGGCATCGGTCAGGCGTCATCAACAGGGGTGCAAGCCTAGGACGGTTCGTATCGCGGCGCAGTATAGCAACGCGTCCATCGCCCCCCAGCCCGTCACCGCCACCGTCAGCGGATCAGTGCGACAAAGGACAGAATTCCAACAGGCGGTGAATCAGTCGTCTTCTTTGGCCCGCTGGGCAACATCGCGAAGCGTGTCTTTGCCGGGGCTCAAGACGACCCGCTGGCCGTCGATTTCCAGCACCACGTATTTGCGATTCACTTCCGCCACTTCGCCCGTCACCGTTCCGATTTCGAATCGATCCCCCACGCGAAGCTTCAACGTTTTTCCGGACGTCCGAACGTTCATCCACGCTGTCCAGTCGTCACGTCCTTGAACCAAGGCCGTCAGAACCGTTTGGCTGGCGTGATCGAACTTCGGCTCGGGTTCGGGTTCCTTTTCCACCGGTGGTTCATTGACGCGAATCTTGACAAGCTGCTCGGTCGTTTGCGCGGGATAGCCCTTGTCGGTCGCGCGTACCAGCACCTCGAACTCACCCGTTTCCTTTGGTTCGAACGACAGCGTTCCCGATTGGGCATCCAATTCGACAAAGTCCGGTGCATCCTCGCCCAATTCGTACTCAATCGGATGATCTTCTTCGTCGGCAAAATTGACCCTGGCCGTACTGCGGCGTCCGACGATGCCTTCGATTTGCGAATCACCGCCGAACCGCGGCGCCTTGTTCGGTGGCTCGAAGAAGTTCCGATTCAAAATGGCCGATTCGTACGCGGTCATGTCAGGATCGACGCGCCACGACGGGGCTTCCGACACGGTGGCTTCGGCCGGCACGGTCGACAAACCGATGGCGTCCACCGCCATGGTGACACGCAGATCGCCGGTGCGTGACGGCTTGATCGTCAAGTCGGCAATTCGGTGCAGATAGTCCGTCGCATAAAAGGAATGCAACAGGCGAATGACCGTTGGCAAATCTGCTGAACCACCAACGCTGAAGCGATGGCGTGTGTACAGATCTTTCATTGGCGTCGAATTCACATGACGCACGTCGGGCGTATTGATTCCCGTTTCTTTGACCAAGTCCAACAGATACGACGAATAGCGTGCAACGGCGATCTCGCGATCACCGGGTAGCGAACGCACGCGATATTCGCCCATCTGGCGTTCGGCCATCGCGCCTTCCAACAGACGCGTGTTCAGATCCATCGACGTCTTTTGCAGGTTCGCGATCTTTGTGATGCGGTCTTGCTTGGCATTCTTGTATTGGGTGAACATCCATTGCAGGCCGACCACGACCAACAACCCACCGATTGCCATGGCAAGAAAACGTTCGCGCTGGGTCATGACGTCACCTCCTGGCCGGCATCACTGCCGCCGGCACCATCATCTGAATCTTGCGGCACCGTGTTTGATTCCGCAGGGTTTGATTCCGCAGGCGTCTGGCCGTCCGCATCACTGTTTCCAGCGGCTGATTGATTGGCTGCCGCATTCAACAGGTCTTCGAAGGCTTGATACCGTCCGGCTTGAACAAAGTCGGGGGACACCACGATGTCCTCCTTAAAGCTGTATCGATAATACGGCTGGGTGCGATCGAAAGTGGCTCCATCGCCCATCACGCTGTGCACTTGGTCGCGAATCGAATCTTCGAATTCTTCGATCAGGTCTGAATCGGTCACACCGCCACGGATGGTCATTGTGCCGCCACCAGTGCGAGTGTTGGATGCACCATGAAATTCGCGAACAATCAAGTCTTGGGCTGGCGGCATTTCTTCGGCCAATCGCTTCATCGCAGTCAACCAGTTCACATCGCCGTTCAAGAACAGATCGACTTGGCCGACTTCCGTGATACTGGTATCAGCCACCTCAACTTGTTCTTGAAGTTTTCCATTGGCCACCTGCAGTTGTTCGATCTGTTGATCCATGCTGGCGAACTGGCGATAAACCATGAAGCCCAACAGCAACACCAAAGCGACCGGAACGCCCACCATCGCGGCGATCCGCCCGCGGTTGCTTTTCGGTTCCGGGCGTTTTCGAGGCTGAAGAAAGTCCACCAACCGATCGGCATGCAATTCGTCGGCAACCAACAATCCGACCAACGGAGCCAAACGGCCGGTGTGATCGGTCAATTGGTCCGACGCGGCACGATCCAAGTCGACCAACGTGAACGGATCCAGGGTTTCGACGTCCAATCCCGTTGCCTGGGCGAGCTCCGCAACGTCTTGCTCGTGAACCTCTTTGCGTCCCCAAAGGACAACGCGACGTTGGTCCGACGAAGCGCCGCATGCCAGCAGGCTTCGCTTCAATTCGCCGGCCAGCGATTTTGAACGAGCCGCTGCTTCGGCAGGCAGCCGCACGGTTCGCACAAAGATCACGCTGCCGCTGTCGGCGATCACGATTTCCGCTTCGTCTCGCAACAAGTCGACCAAGATCACTTGGCCTTCACCGCGTCCCGATGGCCCCGCGGCTAAGTACAACGCGGCACTGGCCAGCGGCCGCAACGCGATCCGCACCGGATTCAAGGTCGCTGATTCGCAAACCTCTTTGACCTCTTTCAGCTTCGAGGGCCCGATCGCCGCGGCGATCATTTCAACACCGGATTCATCCCGGTTGGTCACCAGGTAGTCGACCAGGGCACTATCGCCCGCCGAGGCAAACGATCGGATCGCTTGAAAGCGAACCATGTCGGGCAATTCTTCGTCGGGAACGGCCGGCAGTTGCAATTCACGCAATTCCGCTTTGCCGCGGCCGATGGCGACCAACGTGTCGTGCTTGGCCCACCCGCGTTGCTTGGACTGTTCGGTCAAAACCTGGTGGACGTTCTTGTCGCCCAACGGCAAAACGGCAACATCCGTCACTTTGACGCTGCTGCCGCTGCAATTGGCCGCGACCAACCGAAGTTCGCCGTCGTCCCAGTCGATTGCGATCTTTTTTGCCATTCGATTCGTCTTCGTCGGGTTCGTCTGTGTCGTGGTTCAAAAACTTGATCGGCAACCTGGCGTTGCGGATGCGGGCATCGGCACCATTGATCCTAATCGCCGATGGGTCACCGGCGGCCAGAAAACTTATTGCGTCGTCGCGGTGGCCAGCCCGCGAATGCCCAGGGTTGTCAGGTCAAATCCACGCCCCAGGTGGCTCAGGTCACGCTGGGCGACGATTTTTGGATTGACCGTCGTCGCATCGATCAACACGTCGGTGCGGTGAAAGGCACCGCTGGTTTCGTAATAGCCGACGATCTGAGCCGAATAAACGTCGCCCCCCCCGGTCAACAGCGGTTGCAATATTTTCATTTGGTCCAGTGTGATTAAACCCGCCACCATCGGCCATGTTTCGAAATGGCGATTCACATCGTCCGTTTCTTCCGCTCGGTACTCCAGAATCAGATCCACCGTTTCCGAATCCAGCAAAGGAATGCCATAAAGCAATTCCGCCGGACACTCGTTCAGATTGATCCGCCCCGGTGTGACGTAGGAATCCTGGGTCGTCAGCGCATCCATCAACAGCGGCATGTACAGGGCCATCGAAATCGGGTCTTCGGCAAACGGAGACTGATAGCTCACCGCCGAGTCGCCCTGTCCAATCGACACGGTGGATCCGATCAGGTCCAGGACTTGTCCCAACTGATTGCTGCCGCCACCGGACAAATCCAATTCGTCCAACGCCTCGGCCGCCCACGGCTGGCTGGGGCCACCACCGGCATCGTCTTCACCGGCCGTCTGCTGCGCGGTATCGGCGTCGATCCCCAAAGCCGCGTTCAGGTTTTCCACATCCGACGCCTGATCGGCCTGACCGGCGATGCGATAAGCCACGATGTAACTGGCATACGACTCATCTCCCAACGCATCCATCAGTTGGTCGTAAAGCAGTTCCAGATCGTCTTGATTCACGTTGACGCGATCACTGCCATCTTCACGACGGTTCGATTCAGCGCCGTGAACCGTCAAGTAGGCAGCCCAACCGAGCGCCCCGGCTGTTTCGATCCCCACACCAAAACGCTGCTGTTCGTCGGCATCCAAAACGCCGTTTCGATTCGCGTCGGCCCCGAACAACAAAGTGGGTGTGACCCCACGAATCAGCAGAAGTTCCTCCACCGACTGCAACGGACCGTTGGCGGCGTCGTAGGGCGTGGCCAAAGTGTTGTAGTACTCCGATTCAACGCCTAGTTCGCGGGCCTCATCGTCTTCATCGATCCAGTCCAGGATGGCTTCGGCGACATCCTCGGTCATGCCGGGCAATGCCATCAGCAGGTTCACGGCGATACTGTCCGAAAGGACTTCGGTCGATGAATCATCCACCGGCACCAACGCCATGATCGCGTCGCTGTATTGATCCAAAATCGGCAGAGTGTTGACATTCAGCTTGGCCGATTCGTCACGCAAACCGAATCGTATCCCGCCGTAACGCCCCGTTTCGTCTAAATCGGTTGCGATCACCGAAAAATTGGACGCCGTCGTTCCATCCGCTCCGGTGGACACCGTGATCGCTTGGAACATGTTGGGATTGTTGTAGATTCCGCCGAAATCCGGCCGAGTTTCCTTGGGTTGTGCCAATAGTAAACGAATCGCTTCGATGGCTGATTCGGTATTCACCCGAGTCTGCACAATGTCAGCCGACAAGTATGCCGAATCGTCGTAGGCGACCATCAACTCGGTAAACGAATAACAGGCCAGCGTTGCCACGGTCACCACGATCAACGCCAACACCAAAAAGAAAGCGGGGCGTTTGGCCGTGGACGCTTTTGGATACCGATTGATGGATTCGGTCGGCCCGTCGTTCGATCCGGCGATCATAGCGTCGTCTCCATCAACAGGTCTTCTTCCTCTTCCTCAATCGGCTTGGCCATCGGCAGACGAATGACGTGCTGGAACATCTGAGGCTCATCGGTGGCGGCGACCGCCGCATCGGTGGTTTCGGTTGCCAATGCCAGCGTGACGCGGATCGCCAGCGGCAATTCACCCATTTCGTCACTGCTCCATTCAATCTGCCACATGAAGCCGTCCCAGTATTCGAACTGCAGCGATTGAATTTCCGGGGCAATCAAATCGCCGGTCGCGTTCAGCCCACTGACACCGCCGGAAAGCATCGCATAGGACGACGCCGCGCGGTCCAGACTTCGTCGCACCAGTCCGCCGCCGGCGGTTTCGTCTTGTTCAACGAAGTCCTGAACCAACTCGTTCAAATCATCGCTGACGCCGCTGACCGTGCCCGGAGCTTGGATGAAATAGGCGACCGTTTTGATGTCGCTGGGTACGTCATCCAGGTCGCTGGGCGAACTGTCCAGCATCTGGACATATTCCTCCAATCGAGGCAGACGGCTGACATCAAACTGGATCTGGCCTTGGTTGCCGATCAGCCCCGGCGTCTCCAAGACCGCTGTCCCGATCGCCAAGTCTGTCGATGCCAGTGATTCATCGGTCAACAACGACGTGTCGTCGGTCAGCAATGCGTCATCGGATTCCGCTTCACCGGTTCCGCCTGCCGCGGCCGCCGACGCATCACCGCCGGCAAAGGCGGCCATCAGACTTTCCAAACCGGCGGTATCGGCCGGTTCCGGATGGACCACGCATCGCAAATCATCTTCGATCATTTGCATGATCGCGGTGACCAGCTGAATCTGGCGGACTTCTTCGTCGGCCACGTTCATGTCGCGGGCGTAAAACTGGATCGCGAAGCCGACCAAGCCCATCAGAAGGACCGAAAGCGACAACGACAGCAACGCTTCCAGCAATGTGAAAGCGGCTCGATCCGACGGCCGCGATAGGGCAGCCGCACTCCGGTGCAAACACTCGTTCATCAAATGCCTCCGGCCGAATCAGTTGCCCCAGCGGCGGCTTCCTCGCGTGCCAACTCCGCCTCTTCTTCCGCTTCGGCCAGCCCCAGCGCGGGATCGACCATCCAGCGATCAAGTACGTACAACGCGGTGGATGGTCCACCCGCCGGATCGACGGCTTCGACGGTCACTCGAATCGCCAACAAGCCGTCCAATTGCCCAGGCTGAACTTCGACCGAATACATGAACGTGGTCAGCGATGTCGAATCGAACGCTTCCATCGGTGACGACGGCACGCTGACGGGTGTCACCAGATAATCCAACAGGATTTCTGACATCTTTCGTTGGGCCAGCAAACGCGCCATCGCCAAGTCACGAGCTTCCCGCGCCGCATCGGCACCAGTACCGGCGATCTGTGACAACACCGCCAGGGAACCGCCCAGGATGGCCAGTGCCAGAACCAATTCCAACAAAGAAATGCCATGCCGCCTCTGCATTGGTTCAACCCTCCGACGTGACAGCGGTTGAAACAATCGCGACTTCGCCCGTGATCCCACGGATCATCACCAGCTTGCCTTCACCGATAGCGTTCTGCAGCTGAATCGCCGCGGTACTGGTCGTCCCGTCGGGGTAGAACAAAATCGGCGACGCGGTGTCCCCGATCGGTTCGTCCATCACGGCGGTGTCGGAAGCGGCGTCTTGAACCACTTGCATTGAACGTACGGTCGACGCCACCGTGACTCCGCCAAAGGTGACGTTGTCCGGCAGCGTGAATTCCTTCACCGGAATCTCGTCGGTCTGAACCGGCATCGCCATCGCCTGATCGGCACCGGTCAAAAGGGCCGAACTGCCGGGATTAATCTCGGCGGTTTCCGTGGCGTCGGAAAGCGAGTTGTACGCGCGAACGCGAAAGTCACCCGTTTCCGGTACGACTTCCATCATCAACACCTTTCCCTGACGCATCGCATCAACGCGGGTCCGCGTCATTTCGATCCGCATTTGATCCGCTGCACGCTCCAACCGGCTGCCGCTAAGCAGAACATCCAGCTGGGGAAGGGCGACCGCCGCCACGGCGGTCAAAACCGCCAGGGTCAACAGCATTTCCAGCAATGTGAACGCGCGAGTGGCCGGTCGATCCATGCACCGTAGATCGGCAAAATGCGGAGACATCGGTTCCTCGCGACATAAGAATCAAGCGTCGGATCAGGAACCGGTGACCGTCAAATCGTCTTCCGTGTTCATTTGTCCGTCGCTGCCACCGCTACGCAGCTCGTATTCATTTCCGTTCAGCTTGTAAACAATTTCCTTGCCCCAAGCGTCCGCGGGAACTTCGTCCAAAATCGACTTACCCCACTTCGCTTTCTGGGCGGAATCACTGGGGCCTTCGACCAAGTTGTCCAGCGTTTCGGGCAACGTGTTCATGCGAATCCGATACATCTCAATCGCTTGATCCAACGCATTCAGTTGGGTGATCGTCGCGTTTCGGTTTGCATCGTCACCGGCACTAGACAAGTTCACCACGGCGATGCCGCCGACGACGACCAAAATCGAAAGCACCAGCAACAGTTCCAGCAGAGTGAAACCGGATCGACGGCGTTGCGATCGGTCGCCAAGGCGTCGGCGAGGGGCAGAACGGAGGCCAGGGTGATTCATGATCATTCGAAAAATTGGGGATGTCTTGACGTATCTGGCCCGTCATTCGAGGCCAGGAAAAGGGGCGAAAACCAGTTCAAATCGCGTCTGCGAGGACGGCGTTGATACCCGCCGCACCCTTATTGTAACCACGGCAATCGACTCAGGTTCCGCCCGAAAAGCAAGCGTGGACCGTCGCTGTCATTATGTATCCGCCCACGTCTTGCCGAAGGCGACGTCGACCTGCAGCGGAACATCCAACTGGACGACCCCGGTCATCGATTGTTCGACCAGATCCTGCAATTCTTGGCGATCGTCCTGGTGGACCTCGAACAATAATTCGTCGTGGATTTGCAGCAGCATACGTGCCCGTAAAGCCGACGAACCAAGCCGCGAATGCACCTTCAACATCGCCAGTTTGATCAAATCGGCGGCTGAACCCTGGATCGGGGTATTCACCGCAATGCGTTCCGGTTCCGTCAGGCTTCGCCGCTTAGCCGGGTCCAACTTGGCGATATCGCGGACACCCTGAACGTCGCGTCGACGCCCCAGCATGGTGGTCACATAGCCGTTGTTTCGGCAATCGATCAGCGTCTGCGTCATGAATCTTTCGACGCCTTGGTACCGCTGAAAATACAGTTCGATGTAATCGCGAGCCTCGTCCTTGCTGATGCCCAGCGTTTTCGCCAACCCGAACGGGCTTTGTCCGTAGACGATGCCGAAGTTGATCGTTTTGGCGATCCGACGCAAATCCGACGTGACGTCCGATTCCGCAATCTCGTTGACTTCCGCGGCGACCCGCGTGTGGATATCGGCGCCGTCGTGATAGGCCGCAATCAAAGCGGGATCGCCGCTGTAGTGGGCCAGCACCCGCAATTCAATTTGTGAATAGTCCGCTCCCAACAACAACCAGTTTTCATCCCCGGCGGTAAAGGCACCGCGGATCGCCCGCCCCTGGGCGGTACGGATGGGGATATTCTGCAGATTCGGTTCGCTGCTGCTCAGCCGACCCGTTGCGGCGACATCTTGGCGAAACGACGTGTGGATCCGACCGGTTTTTTCGCAGATCAAATTCGGCAAGGCGTCGATGTACGTGTTCTTCAACTTCGTCAGCTGGCGATACTCCAGCACCTTGGCGGGCAACTCATGATTCACCGCCAATTCCTCCAACACCGATGCATCGGTGCTGAATCCCGTTTTCGTTTTCTTGATGACGGGCAACTTCATTTCGACGAACAAGATCTCGCTCAGTTGCTTTGGACTGTCCACGTTGAAAGGACGCGGTGACATGTCCATGATCTGCTGGTGCAGTTGTTCGATCTGCGCTGCAAACTGGTCGCTCATCCGACGCAGGTATTCCGCATCGACCGTGATGCCGTTGAACTCCATTTCCGCCAAGACGTCGATTAGCGGTATCTCCACGTCGGCAAACAAGTCGTTCAAGTCGGCCTGTTTCAGTTGATCCGAAATGGTGTCGGCGATACGTATCGGAACGTCCACGTCTTCACAGGCATAATCGGACACCCGGGTCACGTCGACTTGGTCCATCCGGATCTGTTTTTTGCCGGTTCCGATCAGTTCCTTGATCGACGTCGTTTGATGGTTCAAATAACGACGCGCCAAGTCGTCCAGTGTGTGATTGCGACCGCCCGGGTTCAACAAATAGTCCGCGACCATGGTGTCCACGGCGATCCCGCGAACGTTCAACCCGATGCCTCGCAACACCACCACGTCGTATTTCAGGTTCTGGCCAATCTTTCGAATCGATTCCGATTCGACCACCGGTTTCAAGTGCTCCGCGACGACCGCAGGATCCAGAACTTGCTGACCCTCCGGTGCAAGCACTGGAATGTAGGCCGCTTGACCGGGTTGCCAGGCAATGGAAATGCCCACCAAATCGCTGGCCCGCGGATTGGTTCCGGTCGTTTCGGTGTCGATCGCAATCTGTTCGCACTTGGCCAGTTGTTTGGCCAGCTTTTTCAATCCCGCGACCGTATCAATCGTTGCGTATTCGGTTTCCCAGACCGCATCGGGCGTCGTCGTCGATTCGCCGTCGCCGAGTACTTCGGCGACACGGTCGGTCAGTCGTCGGAAGCCGAATTCCTTGAACAAAGCCTGAGCTCGCGGCAGATCGGCCGCTTGGCGAACGCTGTAAGACCATGGAATGGGCGAATCCACATCACGACGCAACCGCACCAGTTCGCGACTTAACATGGCTTGCTCGCGACCGTTCTTCAAATTCTCTTTGCGTTTCTTGCCCGACACCGAATCGGCGTTGTCCAAAACGGCGTCCAGCGTGCCGAATTGCTCTAACAATTGCTGGGCCAACTTGGGGCCGATCAAGGGCACGCCCGGCACGTTGTCGACCGGATCGCCGACAAGCGATTGAAAGTCGACGACTTGATCCGGCCGGATGCCCCACAGGTCCCACAGTTCGGCCGCGTCGATTTCCTTGTCTTTGCGGATGTTGTAGACCGACACGGAATCGCTGATTAATTGCCGGCAATCCTTGTCGCTGGTCACCACCAGACAACGCCCGCCGGCGTTTTGAACCGTTTCGGCGACGGTGGCCAACAAATCATCCGCCTCGAACCCCGACTGTTCCATGATCCCGATACCCATCGCGTCGATGGCCTGACGCAGCAGCGGAATCTGTTGCCGCAATTCGTCCGGCATGGATTCCCGATGGGCTTTGTATTGGTCGAAAAGCTGATTGCGGAACGTCACTTCGCTTTTGTCAAACGCCGCAATCAGATAGTCCGGGTGCTTTCGCGAAATCAGTTCCAACATGTCGCCGACGAAGCCATAGACCGCCGAAACGGGCAAACCACTGGTGCTGGTCATCGGCGGCAACGCGTGAAAAACCTGATAGATCAACGAGTGAGCATCCACGATGATCACAAGTTTGCCGGTCAGGTCGGGCACGGGTTCGGGCTGCGGTTCGGGCAACGGCCGTTGCAGCAAGTCGGGCAAGTGGTCGGTGGCGATCCCGGCGGCGGCCCGCCGACGCGACCTAGCATCGGTGGACTTTGCGGCGTCTGTTTTCGTGTCGGCGACCGCCGGTTCCGCTTCGCGGACGACGCCCGACTTTCCGACGCCACCGGACGCCGGACGCAAATCCCCTTCGCCAGCGGGGGCGCGACTGTTTCCTGGTTCCTGAACGCCGCTGCCGGGCTCTGGTTTACTGTTCGCCTCATCATGAAAGCCGTCGAACGTCATTTGCTGTGCCGCACGGTCGGCTTGCTTGGCCGTTGGGGCGGGGGAGGGAGCCGAATCGGCGGATCGGCGGCTGGATTTTCGCGGCATCAGGATTTCGGGGCGTCGGGGCATCGATTCGGCGACGGGGGGCATCGTCGCGACTGTCACAACCGACAAAAAGGCGGAATTCCCCCCCTTCGGTCGATCAAATTGTCAAAGCTGCCAGTAGAATACAGAAACGTTTCAAATAGTCTGTGGCTACTCATCGTGGTCGTCTTGCCCACGCTTTGAAAACTCGTCTTCCCCCGCGTCCGGACCGCGCCTCGTTTTTTTGGCTTCCGGACTGCACAGCCGACGTCTGCATCAACCATGGTCGCACGCGACGATTCCGTCATCCGAGGAAGCCTGATTGCCTCTCTGGTTATCCTCGTGCTTTCCTTTGCGCTGAATATTTTCCTGTGGCAGTGGGGCGGCAGCCAAGCCGACACCGCCGACCGCGCCAAGGAACAGCTCAGCAGCACCCAGCAAACGCTGCGTGTCCTGCAAAGCAAGGCCGATCTGATGAAGGCGATGCTGGGCGTGGGCGGTTCCACCGAAGCGGAACGGGAAGAGCTGATTCGCAGCGTTGGCGGCGAAGAAGACATGCAGGCGATCATCGCCCAGTACCAAACGGACATGGCCTATTTCGGCCAAGAGGTCGCTCCGCAGGACCAAAACTATCCCAAGCTGCCTGAATTCCTGGTCAGCTCCATCCGTTCGAACAACGAAATACTGGCCAAAGCACGCCAAGACGTCGACAAAGCTCAAGAAAATGCTAAACGGGACGTCGACAACGCCCGCTCGGCTCAAAAGGTCGCCGAAGACGCTGCGGAAAAAGCCGCCAATGACTTGGCCGACGCCCAGCAAAAATTCGCCGAAGAACGCAAGGCGATGAAAGCACAAACCGAGGCAACGGCCGACAAACTGACCAAGAAAAGCCGCGAATTGCTGGCCGCGACCGATGCCGCGAAGGTCGCGGAAGACGAATTCAACAAAAAGGTCGCCCAGCTGACGGCGACCATCGAAAGCCAACGTCAAGAATTGAACCGGCTTCGTAGCGACCGGTTCGAATCGTTCCAAGGCGAAGTCACGTCCGTTCGCGGTCGCAACGGCGGAAACGTTGTGATGATCAACTTGGGTGCCGCCGATCAACTGCGTCCCAACGTGACCTTCGGCGTGCTGGACGGCGACGCGACCCGACCCGAGGAAGCGGACGTCAAAGCAACCATCCGTGTGACCCGCATCCGTGATTCTCACCTGGCCAGCGCCAACGTCGTATCACGGGCCGGCATCGCTTCACCCATCGTCGAAGGCGACAAGATTTACAGTCCTTTCTGGGCCCCCGGACGAAACGTCAAAATCGCTTTGGTCGGCGACATCGACATCGATGGCGACGGCGAACCGGATAACGAAGCGGTCAAGGCACAGATTCGTGCCGCGGGTGCCGAAGTCGTCGAAACCCAGGTCGTCAACGGCCAAGTCAAGAACTTGGACAACAGCGTTCGATTCCTGGTCGAAGGCACCCGAACGGAATTGGGCGATGTGAACGCCGACCTTGCCGACGTCCAAGAGATGAATAACGAAAAGGTCCAGCAGCTGGAAAATGAAGGCATCCTGATCGCCGCAGCCCAGGAAATGGGGGTCACCGTGATCCCGGCTTGGAAGCTGAACGCTTACCTGCGGACGATCGATGATTCGCTGACCACGCCGCTGGGCTCGGCGGCTCGTGGCTCCGATTTCCAGCCGGAAACGAACACGTTCCAGACCCGTTCACTGCCGTCGATTTACAAGCAACAGGAAGAAGCACTTGAACGCGGCAATCAAGTCCGCATCCGCCCCTGATTCGTGGCCCGTCTCGTCGATCGACGCCCCCCGAAAGACGCCCACAAGGTAAACAAAAATTCACTGATCGTGCGGCCTGTGGTCGCACTATCATGACAGTGCCCTCGAATCACCACGATTCCAGGACACAAACCACCCCACACGCCGATGTTGCCCTAACGTCCGGTGGCCAGATTGCCCACTTTTATGGGTGACTGACCGAGCCGTCACGCCAAGGTCCCACCTTTGCATCCGCGTTTTTGACTTGCCCAAGACGTTTCGTCCCCTCGTCGTGGATGATCCGTTGCCAAGCGGTCGAAGAACCCACCTGCCATGAACTTCCCGCCAACAAAACTGGCCGCCGCATGGTTATGCGGAGGCTGGATCGGCTTCATCCTGCTCGGTGCCACCAGCGTTACCGCCGATGAAGGTTCGCGTCTGGATCTGTCGCCTTTGCAGGAAAAGGGCCGCAAGATCTACCAATCGCAATGCGCCGATTGTCATGGAGCGGCCGGGCAAGGCAACGAGGACTATTACCCGGATCCGCTGGTCGGAGACGATTCCTCCGGTCAACTGGCTGAACTGATCGCCGACACCATGCCGGAAGGCGAACCGGAGCTGTGCGAAGGCGACGATGCCTTGGCCGTAGCTCAATACATCTACGACGCCTTTTACAGCGAAGCCGCCCAAATCCGAAATCGGCCGCCCAGGCAACGGCTTCAACGATTGACGGCCAACCAGTTGCGTCAGTCCTTTGCCGATCTGTACGCAACCGTCGAAGGGCTGCCGGGATCGATCGACAAGTATGGTTTGAAGGCCCAGTATTTCGACGGCGACCGCTGGAAAAAGGAAAAACTGAAGATCGAACGCGTCGATCCGTTCCTGGATTTTGATTTCGATCGACAGTCTCCCGGCGAAGGCATTTCTGCCGAAGCCTTCTACATCCAATGGAACGGTGGCCTGAAAGTCGACCAAACCGGTCGCTATGAATTGGTCGTCAACAGCACGTTGTCGATGATCATGGACTTCGGCAGCCATGGCGATCGACTGATCGACAACCACGTCCAGTCCGGTGACAAAACAGAATTTCGTCGCTCGGTTTGGTTGGATGCCGGACGAATCTATCCGCTTCAGATCCAATTCATCCAACGCAAACGCAAAACAGAACTTCCCCCGGCGCGTATTCGATTGGCCTGGGTGCCGCCGGGCGACGTCGAACACACGATTCCGACACGAAACCTGGTGGCTGATTGGGTTCCATCGATGCGATCGATCCAGGCCCCATTGCCGCCGGATGATCGCAGCTACGGCTACGAGCGAGGACTTTCGGTCGATCCTGCTTGGGAATCCAGCACCACCGATGTGGCTTTGGAATTTGCCACGCTGGTGCACGATGAGCTTTTGCCACGCTATCGTCGCGACAAGAAGCATCGCAAGTTGGAAAAACGACAAGCGATGAAGAAGTTGTTGGCCGACATCGTCTCCCGCGCTTTTCGAAGCCCGTTGTCCGATGCCGACCAAGATCGCTACATCGACCAGCCGCTTCAGACCACCGAAAGCGACTTGGACGCGATCAAACGAGTCATGTTGATGGTCCTAAAGTCGCCAAGGTTCTTGTATCCGACGCTGGACATTCAGGCATCGCCGTCGCGACAAACGCTGAACCGATTGTCGCTGATTCTGCACGATTCACTGCCCACTGAATCGTGGCAAATTGACGAAGCCGATCAAGGCAAAATACAGACGGTGGAAGAGGTTCGCCGGCATGCGCGTCGACTGTTTGACGACCATCGAACTCGGGCCAAGCTTCGTGATTTTTATGCAGGCTGGCTCAACTTGGATCGATTGCACGACTTGAACAAAGATCCAGAGCGGTTTCCAGGGTTTACACCGGAGATTGCTGCGGATGTTCGGCGATCATTGATGTGGACGTTGAATGACGTGGCCGGCGACAACGATTTGACTTTCCAAGACTTGTTCACGACGCGTCACACGCTGACCTCCGCTTTGTTGGGTGATTACTACGGCGACGGATTCGCTCCCATCGCCAAGGCCGACAGTGAATCATCCGAAAACCAGAGCGACGGCACGAACGATCGCGTCGGTTTGATCGTCGATCAGCCGGCCCACTTGGTCCGATCTGTGGATTCAGACGATCGGTATGGGTTGTTGAATCATCCGTACTTGATGGGCGGCTTGGCCTATCACGACGCAACGTCACCGATTCATCGCGGCGTTTTCTTGATTCGATACATGCTGGGGCGAACCCTGCGGCCGCCCAATGCCGCCTTTGCTCCGCTTAGCATTGATTTGCATCCAGATTTGACAACACGACAACGTGTCGAACTGCAGACCGGCGAAGTCAGTTGCCAGGTCTGTCACTCGAAAATCAACGGTCTGGGATTCACGCTGGAAAACTATGACCCGACCGGTCGCTTTCGCGAACTCGATGCGGGGCAAACCGTCGATGCGTCGGGCGGATACGAAAGCCGCAGTGGTGAATCGCAGTCGTTCCGCGGCGCCGACGAATTGGCCCAGTATTTGGCCAACGGACCCGATTCTCGCCGTGGTTTCATTCACCGTCTGTTTCAGCATTTCGTCAAACAGCCCCCGGCCGCCTACGGACCGGGTACGCTGGACCGTCTGGAACAGTACTTCGCAGAACACGATTTCAACGTTCGCGAACTCGTCATCGAGATCGCAACCATTGCCGCTACTGATGCCCTGGAGGAAAGCTGATGACCGAGCCTATGCAACTGCGTGATCGCACCACGCGTGGTTCCAAACGATTCGGCCGCAGTCGACGTGAATTCTTGCGGACCCTGGGGATCAGCGCCGCCGCCGCGCCGTTTGCTCTGTCGCTGCCCAGTCTAGGTTGGGCGGGCAGCAACGTCGCCAAGCCGAAGAAGCGAATCGTCTTCGTGTTCAGCCCCAACGGCGTGATCCCCAAGCATTTCTGGCCCGACAACACGGGTGCGGACTACGACGTCAAACGAATTTTGGAACCACTGGCGGGCTTCCAATCGCGAATGACCACACTGCATGGCGTCAACAACCAGATCCGGGGTGACGGTGACGGGCACATGCGCGGCATCGGTTGTCTGTTGACCGGGATCGAATTGTTTCCCGGTGATGTCCAAGGCGGAAGCGATACCCCGGCCGGCTGGTCGATGGGCATTTCAGTTGACCAAAAGATCAAGAACCATCTTCAGGCGAACGAACAAACGCGGACCCGTTACGGGTCGCTGGAATTCGGCGTCATGGTTCCCGATCGCGCGGACACCTGGACACGCCTTTCCTACGCGGGACCGAATCAGCCGGTCGCACCGATCGACAACCCGTACCAAATGTTCGATCGCCTGTATGGCAAGACACATGATCGCGAGCTATTGGGCAGTGTTTTGGATGGCGTCGTCGATGATTTGCGACGGTTGAAGAAGGTCGTCAGCAGCGAGGATTATCAACTGCTGGAAGACCACTTGGCGATGGTCCGCAAAGTCGAATCCGACCTGAAGATTGAACGCGAATCGATCCAGCGTTCGTCGGAACTGGAGACCAAGGATTTGGGACATGCGGTTCCCGAATTGACGCCGAATGTCGAGGAAGAAAACGACAACATGCCGGAAATCACTCGGATGCAGATCGAACTGCTGACCAGTGCTTTCCGATCCGATTTCGCCCGTGTCGCGACGTTCCAAATCACCAACAGCGTGGGGAATCCCAAGATGCGTTGGCTGGACATCGATGAAAGCCACCATTCACTGTCCCATGAACCGGACAGCAACGCCGAAGCGTATGAAAAACTGATTCGCATCAACACTTGGTACGCAGAACAGGTCGCGGCGTTGGCGAAACGGCTGGACGAAACGCCGGAACCCGGTGCCGATGGTTCGATGTTGGATCACACCACGATCGTGTGGACGAACGAACTGGGTAAAGGAAATTCGCACACTCGCAATAACATTCCGTTTGTCTTTGTCGGCGATGGGCTTGGTTTCAAGACCGGCCAGGCGATGGACTTCGGCGGCGTTCCACACAATCGCTTGCTGATGAGCTTCTTGCAGGCGTTTGATTGTCCCCAAGAATCGTTCGGCAACCCCGATTTTTGTGGCGACGGCGTGTTGAACGATCTGTTCGTTTGATACCGCGTCGTAATCTGGCAGGAACGCGTGGTGCCGCAATCATCCAGTGATCCCCACCGGCTTGCGGTCGAAGGGATCAGCAAGAAATATCCCGGCGTCCTTGCGCTGGACGATGTTGATATGGATGTTGCCGCCGGCGAAGTGTTGGCCGTCGTTGGTGAGAACGGCGCGGGCAAAAGCACGCTGATGAAAATTCTGGCCGGGATCCAATCACCGGACCAGGGCCACATTCTGTTGAACGATGCATCGATTCGCTTTCATCATCCCGGCGAAGCCATCGCGTCGGGAATCGCATTGATTCACCAAGAACTAAATCTTCACGGCAATCTATCGGTTGCCGAAAACATCTACCTGGGCCGGGAACCACAACGACTGGGCTGGTTGAACCGGCGCGAATTGAATCGGATGGCCGCGTCCGTTCTGGGGCAGGTCGGTTTGGATGTGGCACCGACCCAACCGCTGTGGATGCTCAGCACCGCTTCGCGCCAACTGGTTGAAATTGCCAAGGCGATTTCCATCAATGCATCCTTCGTCATCATGGACGAACCGACCAGCAGCCTTAGCCACCGCGAAACCGAACGGCTGTTCGGTGTGGTCGAATCGTTGAAAGCGACCGGGGTCGGCATCGTCTACATTTCCCATCGCCTGGCCGAAGTCGATCGACTGGCGGATCGCGTCGAAATGCTGCGTGACGGCAAGAACAGTGGCAATTTCGCGAGAGGCCGGTACAGCCACGCGGACTTGATCAATGCGATGGTGGGGCGGCCTTTGGAATTAAAACGGCGACGCGAACCATCGACCGATGCACCGGCAACGAAAGTGTCTGCCACCGATACGTCTGCCGCCGAACCGCCACAGCCACGTCTGCGATGCGAAGGCGTGCAAACGGCCCCCGACACCCGGCCGATCGATTTGTCGGTATGGCCGGGGGAAATTGTTGGGATTGCGGGATTGGTTGGATCGGGTCGCACCGAACTGTTGCAAACCATTTTCGGCATTCGTGCGAACCATAACACCGCCGTGGCTGAAGCTGTCTGGGTCGACGGCCATCCCGTGCCCACGGGTTCGGTCCGTGATGCGATGCGTGCCGGATTGGCGTTGGTTCCGGAAGACCGCAAAGACGAAGGCCTATTGATCGCCAGTGATGTCCGCACCAACACGACGATCGCAGCCTTATCCGACGCGCCAGCGGCCCCACGCATCGATCGATCCTGGGAATCGATCCACACACAACAGATGATTCAAGACTTGGGGATCAAAACGTCGGGACAAACCGTCGACGTTTCCACGCTGTCTGGTGGCAATCAGCAAAAGGTTGCGTTGGGGAAATGGTTGCTGCGTGATCCCAAGGTCCTGCTGCTGGATGAACCCACCCGCGGTGTCGATGTCGGTGCGAAACAAGAAATTTATCAACTGCTGCAGCGTTTGGCGGATCAAGGCATGGCCATCCTGTTTGTCAGCAGCGAACTGGAAGAAGTGCTAACACTTGCCGATCGAGTGGCGGTGATGTGCGACGGTAACATCGCAGGCGAATTGACCGGAGACGAGATCAGCGAAAACGCGATCGTTCAATTGGCGATCGGTGCGCCGGATGCCACCGCCATCCGGGCATCATGATGCAACACCACCGCTAGGTGTGCGCCATGACGTCTTGTTCACAAAAGGGAACCACGTATGGTCCTTCGGGGATGATAGCGACGTGCCGATCCTGGTGACGTTGCACACTTTCGGCGATCGCGTCGTCAACGGACGACACCACATCGACACAGGTCAACGCGCGGTGCTGATCGGGGATCCCGTCCGAATAAAGGCGGACACGTCCGATCGACATCGGCTTGGTTTGCATCTGCGTTTGCCATTGATCGATATCCGCATGCGATTGTTGTGCAATGTGATTCAGGAATGCATCGGCCCGCATTTCCAGCAATTGCTTTTGTGAATTGACAAACTCCGGCGACCCCATGCCCTCACTGCACTGCGAAGCGATGATCAAATCACCGCCGGGCGCCAAAATGTTCATTGCCGCGACCATACCTTTGATCGTTTGGTAATAGGTTTTGTCCAGCGGATAACCCGCCGCACTGGTTACCACCGTCTTGAAGCGACGTGGGACCACGATTTCGCAGAAAGGTTGGACGAATTGCACGGCGCCGGCGTGGCTTTGCAAACATTCGCCGAAATTGACAAACGACAATCGGCGTTGCTCGTCAATGACCGTGTTCAACGCGTACACGTCGCCTAGCATCTGCAAGATTTCCAGCTGGTCTTCATGCAATGGGTTCTGATCAAAGTTGCAATTGCGGGCCGCCGGATCGGACATGAACCGATGATTGTGGAAAGTCGTGATTGTTTCTTGGTGAGCCAACCCGGGCGCAATAACCTTCCGTCCGCCGGAATAGCCCGCCATGAAATGGGGTTCGACAAGTCCGGTCACGATTTTCAAGTCAGCTTCGACGAAGCGGCGATCCAGTCGAACAACGGTGGATCGTTTGCGTGTGGTTCCGACATGCACATGTTGCTGGTCATCGCGTGCCTCGTGATTCACCACTTGGACGTTTTGGCGAACCCAAGCGTCACCCAGTAGCTCTTCCAATTCATCGCCCAGATTGGGTCGATGCAGACCTGTGGCGACCAGCACCGTGATGTTGGACGCATCGATGCCGGCGGCCATGATCCGGCGGATCATCGGCTGTAAAAACAGCCCGTTGGGAACCGGTCGCGTAATGTCACAGATTGCAATACAAGCAGACGTGGCTTTACCCGCCAATTGCGTCAACGACTCGCATCCGCGTGGCGTGTCCAATGCCTCGGCGATCGCCCCATCGGCGTCCTGCAAAACTGGCATCGCGGGCTTTCGAATTTCCGTCACGATACATTCGCTGGGAACGCTAATTTCCAGATGTCCGCGGCCGTAGTTCAATCGATAGGGCATGGGTTACGTTTACGATTCAATCGGAAATGGGATTCAGAGGCCGGCGATCAACGCCCACAATCAACACTACAGATCGTACAATTCCCGCCAGCGGCGTTGTCCTAAACGGTGCCGAAAAGTCTGTTGCGTGTCCAAGCGGCGTGTTGAATGTGGCCCACAAAGAACATCGGAATCTTTTTATTGTTGCTGGCGATCATGGTGATTGCCAGTTTGATCAACGGCAGCTTTGTTGATCCCGCGAATCTGAAAACATTGATCCGCGATACCAGTCTGTATGGTCTGATCTCACTTGGCGTTGCGGTCGTCATCATCACCGGCGGCATCGATCTTTCGATCGGATCCATGATCGCGCTGTGTGGTGTGATGCTGGTCCAGGTGGTCAACGTTCATTACGAGCCAACAGACTTTACCGCTTCGGTGAGCCAGGTTGTACGCCAGGGATCCGAGTTGGCCGCGACGTTGGGGCCGTCCGATGAGAGCGATTTATCGCTGATCCGCCTGTCTACGATGCCCGATACCGTCAACGAAGGCGACCGGTTGGTTTATTCGGGCGTCACGGGGCAATCCTTTGTCAGTTTGGCGGGCATTCATCAGACGGACGGCACGACGTTTTTGACAACGCGAGACACGGCCCGTTCGCTTAGCGTGGGTACCCAAGTCCAACTGGAAACCATTGCGTACACGCCGCCACTGTTGGCCTGCAGTCTGGTCTTGGGATTCGCCGGCCTGCTGGGCTGCATTCACGGAATTCTGGTGACTTGGCTGCGGTTGCAACCGTTCGTCGTCACCCTGTGTGGGCTACTGATCTATCGGGGTGCTGCCAGAGTATGGACGGGCGATGATCAGATCGGGCTTCAAAATGCCTTGCCCGGTTTCAAGGCGGCCATCACGGGTACTGCATTTCAGTTTCCGTTGCCACTGATTGGACGGATCAGCGGTGCGACCGACGATTGGTCCGCGTGGGTCTGGGTGGACTTTCCGGTCACCGGTGTCTTGTTGGTCTTGGTGGGCATCGTCGGCTGGGTCTTGCTGAACCGCACGGTTTGGGGACGCCACCTGTTGGCCACCGGGCAAAACGAAACCGCAGCTCGATATAGCGGTGTGTCGACCGATCGACTGGTGATTGCGGCCTATGTCGTCTGCAGCCTGCTTGCGGGTTTGGCCGGAATTCTGTTCACGTTGGAATGGAACTCGGTCCAGCCCGGATCTAGCGGCAATTTCTATGAACTGTACGCGATCGCGGCGGCCGTGCTGGGTGGATGTTCGCTGCGTGGCGGGCAGGGTGCCGTGTTGGGCGTGATCGCCGGAGCTGCGGTCATGCGTTGCCTTTACAAAGCGATCGTGGTCCTGGGGATTCCACAGGAATGGGAGATGGTGATCATCGGCATGGCGTTGCTGTGCAGCGTGATCGTGGACGAAGTCCTGCGTCGCTTGGGCGGCAAGACATCCAAGGCAGGTTAGACTGGCGACCCCACGTCGAAACGACGATCGATCTGTAGTGCAAATGCCGATGGAAGGTTAGACTTTGCGTTTATGAGCAGCGTAACGGATGAAAAAACGGAAGTCCTCTTTCCAACCGACGACGATTATCAGTCGTTCGATGATATCGACTTGTCGCCTTTGATGCGTCGGGCGGTGGCCCGCGCGGGATTCACCAAACCTTCACCCATCCAGGGTTCGCTGATCCCATTGGCGTTGGAAGGCGTGGATGTCATCGGCCAGGCACGGACGGGAACGGGCAAGACCGCCGCGTTCTCGATCCCCATCTTGGAGCAACTGGACAGCCTGGAAGACTGTCGGGATCCTCAAGCCATCATCGTCGTCCCCACCCGTGAATTGGCCGATCAAGTCGGCCGTGAACTGGAACGTTTGGCGTTCGGTGTGCCGACCGAAATCGCGGTTTTGGCGGGCGGCAAAAACATCAACCGACAACTTCGCCAGTTGCAAAATGGCGTCCAAGTCGTGGTGGGCACCCCCGGGCGTCTGCACGATCACTTGCAGCGAAAGTCTCTTCGGACCGACAAAGTTTGGTGCGTGGTGCTGGACGAAGCCGACCGTATGTTGGACATCGGGTTTCGCCCACAGATCGAACGGATCCTGCGACGTTGTCCACGCCAGCGCCAGACCCTGCTATTGTCCGCGACATTGCCGCCGGCGGTCCAGCGTTTGGCCAAATCGTACATGATCGATCCTCAAATCATCGATTGTTGCCAGAAAGAAGTCGCCGTCGAAACGATCGAACAGCGTTACTTCACGGTCGCCCAGGACCAGAAAGGTGAACTCTTGCGTCGCTTGCTGAAGCGTGAAGATCCCGAGCAGGCGATCATCTTTTGTCGGACCAAACGTGGCACCGACCGACTGTACCGGCAGTTGAGCCGTGATTTCGACAAATGCGGCAGCATGCACGGTGACATGCAACAGCGGGAACGCGATCGCGTGCTGCAGAAATTGCGTGACGGTAACTTGCGGATCTTGGTCGCGACGGACGTCGTCGGCCGTGGGATCGATATCTCCACAATCTCTCACATCATCAACTACGATCTTCCACAAGACAGCGACGACTACGTTCACCGTGTCGGCCGGACCGGACGAATGGGACGCGACGGCATTGCGTTCACGTTCGTCGTCCCTGGTGAGGGAGAGATGCTGACCAGTATCGAGCAGCGAATCAATCGAGAGCTGATTCGCGATCAAATCGAAGGCTATGACGCGTCACCCCAAGTCGAAACGGCCAAGCCGGTCGAGCAAGCGCCGAAGAAACAGACTCGGCTAAATCCGATGTTCCGCCGCGTGAAACGACGGCGTTGATCGGCGTCGGCACCGTAGCAGCGGACGGTTCAGGACGCAGCCGACATGGGTTGATGACAGACATTGACGTGGTTGACCACTTGGCGTCCATCGGCCAGCGGGCGAACCAATTCTTGCGCCAGTTGCTTGTGATAGAAAGACTTCACACGCCCGGTCAGATGAAGCGAATTTTCGCTTTCATCGACGCGCAAAAACCGCAGTTCTGATACCGAGCTCTCGGCCAATGCGGCCAGCGCGGCCACAGCCAATTCGGTTTCATTGTTCTGATTCATCAACCGACCTCTTACGTTTGTCCGTTGGTGCAAATCTTGTCGGTGGAACCTGGCGGTTGGACCATTCCGATGGGGTCAGCACCAAATCTGCGACTCGCGACAATCCCGATTCTTGTCGACCACTAACCAACTATTCCCCACGGGGTCGGCGCGACCGTTTCGCCGGAATGGAATTTCTTCGATTCTGCGAAGGGTTGCACCGCGCGAACGGCGCAACTTGGTGTCACCGCTAATATCGCCAATACCCCACTTGCCGAATCAACAGCAATTCAGGGCCCAATGGCCGAAATCCAGTCCGGATTTCCGGAAATTCATCCGTTTTGCCTCAATGTCGGTGCTGATCCCGCCACAAGCATGCGGTGATAGTGGCCCACCACTGTTTTGACTCTCGCCGGATCGCGACCTATATCCACAACAGATCCGTGACCGCGGCACGCGACGGCTGGCCTCTGTGACGGCCGGGCGACTACGCACATTTGATGTGTGCCAGTGTCGTCAAATGGCATCGCAACGCTAACCACGGACGGGGCATCGGTGGTTTCGAATCAGGCCGACGTCAGTTGCCGACGCCACCACATGTGGATGGGACAAACGAATAATGAACAACATCGGGCTGGACATTTTGGTTGCCGTCACCTGCGGCTGCGGCGGGGCCGTCGTCGGCTGGCTGATGCATGCGTTGCATCGCTCGATCATGCCATCGCCCCCTTCGGAATACGAATCCCATCCATCGCACAACGATCCGAGCGGCCAATCCAAGGGCCGTTCTTCTCATTCCGCGTCGACGAATGAACAAACCACCCGGCGGTTGGCGGAAATCGCTGAACGTCTGCGCGGATTCGCCACCACGATGGCAGCCGATGTCGACGCACACCAAAGCCGTGTCCAAGCGGTCAATCACTCCTTGCTTGGCCGACAAGACTCGGCCACGCCCCAGGACATCATCGATTCGGTGAACGAATTGATTGAAGCCAATGAACAGATGCAGCATCAGCTGAACTCCGCACAACGCCGTATTCAAGAGCAATCCGCTCAGCTGGAAACCGCGGAAAAGCGGGCGCAAACCGACCCACTGACCATGCTGGCCAACCGCCGTGTGTTCGACGAAACGCTGGCCCAACACCATTTGAATGGAGCCAAGTGTTCCGCGGCACTGGGTCTGATCGACCTTGATCACTTCAAGCGGGTCAATGACATCTATGGCCACCGGGCCGGTGATGAAGTGCTGCGTCACACTGCGGCAATTCTGAACGCCCGGCTGAAGCCGTTTGGAACCGTCGCACGTTTCGGCGGCGAAGAATTTGCAATCGTGATCGACAACCAAGACCGCGATGAATCGCTGGTCATACTTGAACAGGCACGAACCGCCATCGGCGAGCGGGAAATCATCTTCGAAGACCAATGCCTGCGGGTCACCAGCTGTCTGGGCGTTGCATTCCTGGAACCAGGCGAAACAACACAGCAGTGGCTTCAGCGTGCCGACGAAGCGTTGTATCACTCCAAGGAAAACGGTCGCAACTGTGGCCATTGGATGCAGCAGAAAACACCGCGTCCGATGAACCATCCCACCGGTTTTGGTCCAAAGCCGAACGCGTCCGATACCTCGAATCCCAACGGCACCCCCAGCACAACGCCCGTTTCATCTGCATCGGCAATTGCCGGGGCGGAAGCAATCACCGGTGGCAATCCGACATCCACATCGGTGAACGCGACCCCGGCAAACGCCCAAGCGACCAGCAAAGCGGAATCCGCAACCATCACACCGCCCAAACCGACCACCGGCGTGGTCGCGTCGCTGCCGGCCATCGATGACTTGGAAACCAAGCTATCCCAGCAACGTCGTGGCGGGGCGATGACGGCCGGAACTCAGGTCTTGGCCATTCGCTTGTCGGGCAAGGCATCGCCGCTGAAAATGCGTTCGCTGCTGCAGGTCGTTCGCGCCAGTAGTCGTAACGTGGACGAAATCGGTGGGTACGACGATCACACGATTCTGTTGGTCATGCCGTCGGCGGATCAGGCCACCGCTCTGGCTCGCGGCAAACAGGTCTGTAACGCCGCACAGTCCTTACGTCTGGGAACCACCGACGACCAACACCGACACCCCGTGGCGATCGGCGTGGTGGAATCTTCCCCGGACCAGACGTTGGTAGATTTGGCAAACCTGGCCGCAAAATTGGCGAACGAAACAGCCGCCCATGGTGACGCCCCGGTTGCCATCGCCGAAGGCCTGGCGGCAGTCTGATCTTGGCGGATCGACCGGGCGAAATCGTCGCATCACGAAAAACAGAATGCGTTTTTCGTGAAGTCCAAAATCTACCTTGACCCGACGAATTGCTGCCGCCTATCTTCCGCACATCGTTGGGGGCGACAAATGAAGTCGCCCGCACGACGCACGAGCAAATCAAACGGTCCTGCACCGGCTGCCACGTGAAATACCGGGGCTAGCTGCGGACGTTCAACGGCTTGATCTCACGGACGAGTGGAGGTCGTTGAGGGTGCGATTTTCCCGTGACGTTCGGGCGGTACCGAAGCATGGATGCTGACGACCCTCGAACAACGAACCACCGGCTCCCGGAACCAAGCGCGTTGTCCTCCGCCCCCCTAGGACCTCATGCTTTCCGGGAGCTTTTTTTATGCGCCGGCAAGACCCGCCGATCAATCTAGCCGCCTTCTGCTTCGTCCTTGCCTTCGGGATTCAGCACGAAGCGATAGCCGGCGTCGCGGACCGTCAACAAATGAACCGGGTTTCCGCTGTCGACTTCGATGATTTTTCGAAGTCTCGCGATGAATTGATCGACCGCTCGCGTCTGCAGATTGCCATTCATCTCCCAGACCTCGGACAACAATTCGGCCCTGCTAATGACTCGGTTGGGATTTTCGACAAAATAACGCAGCAGCCGAAGCTCTTTGGATGTCATGCGAACATCGCGATCACCCGCGCGGCACTCGTGCGTGTCAAAATCAACTTGTACGTGGCCGAATTCGATCTGTCGCAAAGCGGGCGGCGGCGGCTTAGGTGCCTCGGTGACATGGTGGCCGTTGCCGGTGTGCAGCAGGTTTTTGACGCGGCTGAGCAGTTCATCCAGCTCAAACGGCTTGCTCATGTACTGATTCGCACCGACGTCGAATCCACGTGTACGATCCTCCGCCAACGTTCGAGCCGACAGCATCAAGATCGGCAAGGTGCGACCGGCACTCCGCAAGCGTTCACAAACCGTATAGCCACTCATCCCTGGCAGCATCAAATCCAAGATCACCAAGTCAACGCTGTCGCCGACCGATTCCATGATCCGCAGCGCCGTTTGGCCGTCTTCGGCAATGGTGACGCGATAGCTGTCTGCTTCAAGGTTGTACTTGATCCCGACAGCCAAATGCTTTTCGTCTTCGACGACCAGGATGTGGAAACGCATGAATCAGTGAATGAAAAGAGATCAGTGAAAATGAAAAACAAACGCGATTGTTGATCGGATTGCAAAAGCGGATCAACGTGGCATGCGGGATCGATTGCGACCGATGCTTCATCCGCCGCTGGGCCCGCCAGGCTTGGTCAGGGGAACCGTCGATTCGTCAGGCTTGATGTTTTCTTGGCCGTCGCCCTTTTGATCGAACTGATTGGTCGGCAGCTTCATCGGACTTTCGCCTGTGGAAAAATCCAGCGGTGACGACGGTGGCGATTCGGTATCGTCGCTGGATCGTGACTGTTCATGCTGCAAGACGGACCGCAACAAGACTTCAAATTCGGTTCCGCCCCCGGTGCGATCGTTCACCCGAACGACACCACCTAGCGTCTTCGCGACGTTACGAACCAAATACAACCCCAAGCCGGTTCCCGGCTTGCTGCGTTCAAGTTCATTGCCAAGCCGAACGAAGCGTCCAAAAACCTTGCGACGCTGATCCATCGGAATTCCGCATCCGTTATCAGCGACACGAACGATCACGTCTTTTTGGTTCTGGGTCGACACCGTGACCACGACCTCCGGTGGGTCGCCGGCATACTTGACCGCATTGTCGATCAGATTGCGAAACAGGATCTCCAGCTGAATCAATTGGCTGTTGACCGTGACTTGGTTTGACCGCACCGACACGACGCCGGGGTCGGTGCGATACCGCAGGCAGGCGGCCTGGGCCAACTGATCCAACAGCTGATCCAAACGAACGGTTGCCGGCGGCTGTGGTTCGACACCTCGCTCAATCCTGGCCGCATCCAGCAAGTGATTGATCAGCGAATCGAGGCGTTCGACGTCTTCCAGCATCGTGCGATGAAAATGCTGTTGTTGATCGGCATCGACCGCCCGCCGCGTCATCGTCTGTAGATACAGCTTCAGAGACGCCAGGGGACTCTTTAGTTCATGAGTCACCGAATCAATGAAGTTCGACTGACGGCGATTCAAATTGAATGCTTTGACCGTCAGCGTCAGGTAGGTGATCACGCCAGCCAGAACGAATGTCAGCAAGACGCCGCCGGTCGCCAACATCGCCCAAAACATCGTCGGCGACACCGGCGTACCGGTCGCGCCCAAGATGTTTCCCACCACCCACATTGCCGCCAAGATGATCACCAACACGATCATCACGACGCCAAGGACCACGGGGCCTTTCAGGGATCGACGCTCAAGCAACAGGTTCCTCGCTGGAAATTGGGTTCGGTTCTTGAGATCACGCGCCAGAGTGACGATTTTAGTGTTGTCCCCTCGCCGACAACATCGGTCCGCCAACCGACATGTGGGTGGGGACGTCTGACGTTTGGCTTTGTTTTGGCGCACCCGACTTCGGTGTCAGCACGGCCCAACCGTACACACGTGCACGCGTGCACACGCGGGAATTCCAGAATTCTTCGCGCGTAAGGCACCAAATTTGCAAAATCGGCGGTGACTGGGGACAGCCACCCCGTAATAATGTGTTTAGGCGGCCTTAAACCCCGTAACGTCATGGAGCCTTCGAGGATGAGTGCCGATCTCGGAAGCGGACAAATTGCCGAACGGATTGTCCGCCAAGTTAAAAAAGACAGCATCCGCGCTCTCATGCGTGGGCGATATTGCACCGCACGTAGCGAAATCGTGCATTTGCGGTGCATCGACGATCACCCTGAAACTGACGACTCCTTCGGCAGCCAGTTGTGGTACTTCGAAGGTGTCGGCGTCAACGAGCTCGACCACCGTCACCTGATCTATGGGGTGATGGAGTACTCGATCCAGTTCGGATTGTTGGAACTGATCGACGACGGCGTGTTCGAATCGGAACATCAGCGTGAACGTTTTCGAAACTTGTACGAAAACGATTACGAACGTCCCAGTTGGCAGCAGCCTCAGCATCGCTGGCTGGCGGCGGGTTTGATGACGACGTCCGCATTGACGCTGGTTTATCTGCTGTTTCGCTACCTGAGCGTTTAGCCTCCGAATCGAAAAAAGCCCCCGCGGGCCGGCACTCTTTGGGGCGTTTTTTGTCGCTCCGCACGGCCACCGCTGGCCGGCGGCTGACAAGGCGGGAGGCTGTGCGATAGTCTGTCACGATACTTCACGCAAAGGAATATCTGGTGACAGCAACGACGCCGGGCGACGACACGGCCGTTCCAAGGATCGACATCCAATCTCAGAATGATGCGCCCGGTCTTGCTTTTGATGCAGCCAGCGCCTCCGGAACAGCGATCGTCCGAGTCACCAATTTGCAGAAATCGTATCGCGGCGGTTCCGTGATGCGTCGCACGCCGGTGAAAGCCCTGCGTGGTGTCACCTTGCAGGCGTATGCGGGCGAAGTTTTTGGATTGCTGGGCCCCAACGGCGCCGGCAAAACGACGTTGATCAAGACACTGCTGGGCATCATCCAGCCCAGCGGTGGCACCGCGGAGCTGTTCGGCATCCCCGTGCATTCCTTTTCCGCCCGCCGCCGCGTCGGCTACCTGCCGGAATCGTTGCGAATCGACCGCCACCATACGGCACGCACGGCGTTGTGGTATTACGGTCGGCTAAGTGGGATGACGGGAGCCCAGATTCAGCAGCGTCGCGAATCTCTTTTGAAGCTGGTCGGGCTGGAAAACCGCAGCCGCGAATCGGTCCGCCGGTTCAGCAAAGGAATGTATCAGCGACTCGGCCTGGCCCAGGCTTTGATGCACAATCCCGATCTGCTGATCTTGGATGAACCGACCGACGGGCTGGACCCCGTTGGACGCAACGAAGTCCGCCGCGTGATCGAACGATTGCGAGATGACGGAAAAACAATTTTCTTGAACAGCCACATCCTGCAGGAAGTCGAATTGGTCTGCAGCCGTGTCGCGATCATGGCGGGCGGTGAAGTGAAGGGCATTGGCACCATTGACGAATTGCGTGGTGACGCTGACGGATCGCATGTGTCCCTGCATCTGCGTGTCAGTTTGGCGGATTACCAAGACGGTGCTGAGGCACCGACGCACAAAACAGATTTTGCCGCAGTCTGCCAACGCTTGAACGATTCACTTGGCCAAGCCGGCTTCAACACTCAAGACGTTACACCGGAGAAAGACGACGCGGTCTGTCGCTTGGCGGTGTTGGTTGACCGCAACGATGGCAGCAACGCATTGGTCGACTGGCTGCGGTCCCGCGATATCCGGTTGTTGGAATTGACCACCCATCGTCCCAGTCTGGAAGACACGTTCTTGCGATTGGTCGGACGTGTGGATACGCAAGACTGACAAAGGAAGCCCAAACGGTGCGATCATTCCGCTTTTCAGCGTATACCGCCATTCTGATCGACTCATTCCACGCGGCATTGGCGTCACGTGTGTTGTGGTGTGCGTTTGTCGCCATCTGGCTGCTGTTGCTCGCTTTGGCGCCGATCGGATACCGAGAAGACCTGACCACCGATTTTCGCTGGCAGGACTTTGCAGCCGGCACGAAGCTGAAGGCGATGTTGGCCACCGGTTTGGTCCAGCCCGAACAGACCGGACAGGCCGTCGCAAAGATTGCCAATGCATTGCCAGACGAATTGAAGGACCAACTTCGTCAGGTGGGCGAAGGCAGCGAGGTTCGCATCCCGCTAAGCGATTTTGCCGATGCGTTCAACGATTTGTTGGACGATCCGTCTTGGTATGATCCGGTCGCCTGGCAGGATTTGCTGGCCCCCTTCGAATTGATCAAACGCCAGCAATCCGAACCCGACGATTGGACAGAATCCGAACGCAGACGGGTGGCCCGACTGCGTTTGGAAACGGCCTTGCCGGGCGTCTTTGAAGCCAGATCCGCCCAATCCATCTTGATGACGTACGCGGGTTTTGATTTCCCCGCGTCTTTCACCATTGACCAGCGCCAGTTCAAGGCGTTGATCAACCAATTTGTTTTGCCCCAGCTGATCAACTTGCTTCTGGGTTTCGTCTTGGTCTTCCTGGGAATCTTGGTAACCGCATCATTGATTCCGGACCTACTGCAACCGGGCAGCCTTCACTTGCTGCTTAGCAAACCGATCAGCCGCCCGATGCTTTTTTTGACGAAGTTCCTGGGCGGCTGTGCGTTTGTCTTTCTTTGCGTGGTCCAACTAGTCATCGGCTTGTGGTTGATCGCGGGCATGCGTTTGGATATCTGGAATGCACGTCTGCTGTGGTGCATTCCGGTCAGCGTGTTTCTGTTTTCGGTCTTTTACAGTGTGTCGGTGTTGGCCGGATTGCGTTGGCGATCTCCCATCTTGTCGATTGGTGTGACCTGCATGTTCGGGGCGATCGTGTTCGTGGTCGGTTTCGTCGGTGGACTGTTTGACGGACTGGTCCGCCGTCCTGACGAAGTGATCGCGGTGACGGTGGACCGGGATGACATCATCGTGAAAACCCGGGGGCAAGGCCTTCAGCGTTTCGATAACGATTCCAATCAATGGGTCGACATCGTGGAAAGCCAGGCAATGGGGCGCGATCGGGTGCTGTCACCGGTATCGATGGATGAAGGGACGATCGCATCGGCCAGAATCAGTGGTGGTCGGTTCAATGCGTTCGGCGCTGGCACACTGGACTTGCTGGTCTTTCGCCGCCGCAATGATTGGGAACCGGAACGCTTGGCTCGGCTGCCCGTTTCCACCGTGGATCTTCAATCGGATCGGGCAGGGCACCTGTACGCCAAGAACATGGGCGACCTGTTCGTCGCTGATATCGATGCCATTGTTGACGACCAGGCAGAGGCAACCGACGACGCGGAAGCCGAATCGTCCATGACCAACTGGCTATCCAAGCTGTTGTCGATGCAGGGTGCGGGAACCGAACGCTTTCAGTCCATCATTCCCGCCAAAGCAAGTGTCGCCAGCCCCAGCGAGTTCGCCGTCGCCGATGACGGCCGATCCCTATGGCTGATCAGCGCGGGCCGCATTTTCCAACTGGCAAACCCCAGTGATTCAACCGACGGCCCTTGGGATCTGGTCGCGTCCACTGAAGCCGACGGTGAAGCGTCCGCCAATGCCCGGATCGCGATTAGTGGTGACGTCTTGCTGGTTTCTCGCCTAAACGAGCCATTGCAGTTCTTTGATAGCCGCGATTTGAGGCCGATCGAAGCCCAACCTACACACGGTCTGGAATCCGAGTGGGACTTAGTCAAAGTCATCGGTTTGGAAACCCAAAATAACGACGGTCATCGATTCGCCTTTGTGAACGCCGACGCACAGGCGGGGGTGATCGAAGTCGACTTCGCCGGAGACGAGCCAACATTCAAAACACAAACGCTTCCGTTTCGCGAAGTGGTATCAATCAGCCGTACTGACCAACCCAATCAGGTCATTCTTTCACACCACATTGATCGACTGGAATGGATCGACTTGCGGACCATGCAGAGCACCAAAGCTGTTCGGCCGGACATGTCGACGTGGCGTCTGGTCGACCGCTACGTGATCACTCCCCTGCGAACGATCATTCCACAGACCGGCGAATTGGGCGGAACCGTCGCAGCGATCATCGGCGGCAGCGATACCGCAGAAATACCGGGTGGGCCCAATCGCGATGACGAACAGGTCGTGCGATACCCGATTGTTCGACCGGTGGTCAGCTGTGCGGCTTTCACACTGGTCATGCTGACGATCGGCTGCGTCTACTTTTCACGCAGCGACTATTAGGCTGGCTTACGGGATTTTTGCGACCAATGGCAACCGGACGCGTGAGCGAAAGACCGCGTTTTTCGCCGGTTCGTTCCTCGCTTACAGGTCCGGTTACTAAACTCAATAAGGCCTGTCCGCCTACTCAAGACTGGCTCACTGAACCGCGTCTACGAAGACAACGCGACGCACACCGGCGGCATCAAACCTTCACGTCCAGATAACCCTGGGCGATCTGTTTTTGTGCCGTCGCAATGGTTTCCAGCATTTGGTTGATCGCATCGCCGGTCTGCTTCGTCGCATCCAGTTGCTTTGCGGCAACCGCGGTAGCGACCTGCTGGTTCGTCGATGCCTGACGAGCCTGCAGCACCTGTGCGATGACGGGATCAAGACCGGAAGTCATAACAGTGATTTCAAAACCGATGCATTGGGTATGGATAACCAGCTATCAGTCCATCGGTCACTGAACTTGGTCTGGCAACGAATTCTGTTGCCAAATACCTGACAAGCGCTCGGTCGGGATTCCGACAATGCGGGTTAGGGCGACGGTAATGATTACAGCCGAGGCCTACAGAAACGTTTCGCGATACTCAGCCAACGCTTGAGTCGATTCTTTTAACTGACCGTAAAGGTCGCGATGAACGGGAAACAGAGCGTTGTATCGCTTGGCGGCTGCGCGATCCGCTTTCGTTTCTTCGGCGACCAAGATATTGGCTTTGCACGCGGATTCGATGTTGCGGTGCAGACCATCACCGACCATTGCCAGCAGTGCCACACCATACGCCGGCCCCTGTTCGACCTTCAGCGTGGTGACCTTGCGACCAAAGACATCCGCTTGCATCTGACGCCAGAACGGATTCTTGCTGCCGCCACCAGAAACGCGAATTTGGCGGACAGGCACGTCCAGCGACTCAATGATTTCCAAACTGTCACGCAACGCGAACGTGATTCCCTCCATCACGGCACGCGTCATCGCACCACGATTGTGGTTCATCCCCAGACCGACAAACGATCCGCGAACATCAGGATCCGCGTGAGGCGTACGCTCGCCATTCAAGTACGGCAGAAACACCAAGCCTTCGCTGCCCGCATCGATCTTCTTGGCTTCTTCGGTGACCGCTTTGTAGACGTCCTTTCCGCTGACACCGGCTAGTCCTTGAATGACATTTTCGACCCACCACTGCAACGAACCGCCGCTGGTCAAATTGACGCCCATCATGTGCCATTTGCCACGCACCGCATGACAAAACGTGTGCAGCCGACCGGCCGCGTCGTACTGCGGTTCATCGCTGTGCACAAACATGACACCACTGGTGCCAATGGACGTACTAAGCACGCCCTTTTTCACCACCCCGTTTCCAACCGCACCGGCCGCGCAATCGCCCGCGCCACCGACCACTTTGCAATCCGTGGTCAAACCAAGGGCCTTGGCAGCTTCGGAAGTCAACTGTCCGGTAACCTCTTCGCTTTCGACCACGCGAGGCAACAGATCCGGGTCTAAATCCAGTTTGCCCAATAACTTCTTTGACCAGTTTCGCCGCACCACATCCAATAGCAGGGTGCCACTGGCATCACTGACTTCGGTGACGTAATCACCTATCAACCGGCGTCGGATCTCGTCCTTGGGCAGTAAAACCTTGGCCAACTTGGCGAAATTTCGCTTCTCGTTGTTTCGCATCCACAGGATTTTGGGGGCTTGAAAACCGGTCAATGCCGGATTCGCCACCATTTTGATCAAAGCAGATCGCCCGCCCGCATTTTCAGTGATCTCATCACATTCCGCTGCCGTGCGTTGGTCGTTCCACAACAGAGCGGGCCGAATCACATTGTCGTCTTTGTCCAGAAAGACACTGCCGTGCATCTGGCCGCTCAAACCAATGGCTTTGACATCCGACGCGGCGACCTTGCTTTTCTTGATCACCGCACGAACCGTCTTCACCGTTGCTTTCCACCAATCGTCCGGGTCCTGTTGGGTCCAACCCGGTCGGGGCTGTTCCAAGGGATACGACGCATCACTTTCGGCGACGACATTGCCCGCCTCGTCGACCAACAAGGTCTTGGTGCCACTCGTCCCGACGTCAATTCCAAGATAGAAAGCCATGATGCTGTGATGATTCGTAGTGCGGTTTGAAAAGGACGCCGGCGAACGTCGATCTTCCTGACAAACATGGATCTTCCGTGCCCGATGCGTCGAACTGGTCCGCAATATAATGCGTATCGACTCGCTTAGCAGACGCCGCGCGACGAAAGTCGTCAGGCCAGGGTCTGACTGCGACTATCCTTCGCGATGGATGGCAGATGCTTCACTCGTCGCTTCGCATTTGTTGCTGGTGTGTTTGTTGCAGCCCCGCTGCCACGCCTCGTGCCCTACGTCGTGTTGATCCCACTGTTTCAAAACTCCGAATCTTTCGTCATGCCGAACCGATCGAATGCCCGCCGACGCCCCGAATCATGTGTTTCGCGCCGGGCTTTCGTCACCGGGGGCTTGGGGTTGGGCGCGGTCGCAGTGACGGGATGCTCCGAACCTGACGAAACAAGCTCCGACACGGCGTCCTCGGTCCGAACCGATGTCCCGCTGCGTGTCGTTTGGGTCGGCCACGATGATCCATCGGAGGTGTTGCAGCGGAATTGGGGTGCGGTCGCTGAGGTCCCATTAAAGGTTCAATGGGTTCGTCGCGACGAACAATCGATCACGGAATTGGGCCCCACCGTTTTGGCGGCATCGCGTCGTGCCGACGTTTTGGTGGTGCCATTGTTGTGTGTTGCCGATCTGTATGCCGGCGACTTGATCAGCGAAATTCAGGACGCTTGGCAAGCGAACCTGAATGAGTCGTTAGGCCCCGTACTGACTTCGCTTCGGGTCGGAGCGGCCAGCTATGCGGCGAGTGATTTTGCGGTCCCCTTGGGCAGCGACGTTCCGGTGCTGATGGTCGACGTCGCAACCGAACCGATTGAAAACTGGGATGCCTTTTCCGATTACGCGTCACAGCACGCCAACCGGGTTGCCGAACCAATCGGCCGTGGCCAATGCGGTGAGAGTTATCTGCGTCGGATCGCAGGAACCGTGGAAGCCAACTGGTTGTTTGATCGCGAAACCTTTCAGCCGACTATCGATAGCGACGTCTGTACCGCGGCGCTCGAATCGATGAAAGCGGCGGCCCAGCATTACGCCAAGCCGACGCTGACGGCCCGCGAAATCGGAACGGCGATCGCCGAGGGAACCTTGGATGGTGGAATCGGAGTTCTGCCGGCGTCGGCGGGTGATACTTCGTCATTGGACCTGCGACCACTGCCGTCGACGGTATCCGATTCGATGCAGTCTGAGGGTGACCAGACAGTTTCATCCGATGTCGGCCCGACCCTGCTTTCACCGTGGACTTCGTTGGGGATCCTGCCGAAGTCGTGCCGGCAATCAAAATCAGCGAAGCAGTTCCTGCAATGGCTGGCCGGTGGTGAAGGGATTGGCTCGGTCCGCAATCAATTGGCCGGCTTGGACGTCACTCGGATTGCAGACTCAATCGACGGTGGCGAATCGCTACCGGATCCCTATCAGCAAATTCGGCGTGACCAGCTGTCGTCGGCGATCGTTCGTCCGACCACTCAGCTGATTCAAGGTTGTGCCTACTACGACGCTCTTGATGCCTCGATTCACGCTTGCGTCGCGGGCGATACGAAACCGGCACAAGCCTTGGCGACGGTCGCCGCAACCTGGTCAGCATTGACCGAAGCGATCGGCGTCGAAAAACAGATTCGCGCCTGGCGTCGCAGCCAGGGACGCCGCATCTGATCTTCCCAATCCGTTGCCACCGCAGCGGTGGAACTCAGGACCAAAATTAGCCACGAAAAAAGCCGAGATGCGATCTTGTAAAATCGCAACCCGGCTTGTGTTGATACCGCTGACTGGCGGTGCTATCGCAGCGTCGTGTCAGCTAGCGTCGCCGGCCGCAACGGTTTCTTCTTTCTTGTCCGCGTCGTCACCGCTGGCTTCGGGGCCGTTGTTGGAATCATCTTCCGGCACGTCCGATTCAAACGCCGGTCGTTCGGCGCGACGATTACGACGTTCGTCTTCACCGACCAACTGCAGAACCGCACGCAAACCAGCGTCGCCCAAGCGAGGCGTTGCCAGACGGACGATTCGAGTGTAGCCACCGGGGCGATCGACATAGCGTGGTGCAATCGTGTCGAACAGGATCGCCACCGCTTGACGGTCGCCGATCAACTGCAAAACGCGGCGCTGTGCGGCGACCACGGGGGCACGTGCGGCAGCCCACTTTTGCCAATCGTCGCTCTTGCGCCATTGCTTGTAAGCATCCGTGCCACGATCGGCATCGGTCGCATACTTCTCGGCTTCTTCAGCGTGCGGGATCGACTTCTTCGCGATCGTGATGCACTTTTCGACCAACGGGCGCATTTCCTTGGCCTTGTGCAGCGTGGTCACAATTTGGCCAGGGTTCTTCGGCGCATTGTCGTCGTACGTTGCATCCCGTTCGGTCAGAAACAGGGCGCTGACCAAGTTTTTCAGCAATGCTTTGCGGTGGCTGGGAGCCCGACCCAGAACGCGACCTTTTCGGCGGTGACGCATTTCAGTGAATCCGTAATAAAGCTTTCAATGAGTGATCGTTGGACCAGTGTGACTAAAACAGCGGTTGGCTGGGAACCCTCATTCCCAAATGCAGTCCGTACTGCGCCAACTTTTCGCGGACTTCGTTCAAAGTCGTGTCGCCAAAGTTACGCACTTCCAACAGGGAATCTTCGGTCCGCTGAACCAGGTCGCGAACCGTCGCAATGTTTTCGCTTTCCAAGCAATTGTTCGCTCGGACCGAAAGCCGCAGGTCGGCCAGCGTCATGTTCAGCTTGGCTTCCAACTGGGCCTCGGGCGATCCGGCACCGCCGCGGGCGGCGCTGAAGATACTGGGTCCCAATTCGCGATACTGCACGAACGGGTTGAGGTGTTTCCGCAGGATTTTCGCCGCTTCGATCAGCGACATTTCGGGCGAAACCGTGCCGTCGGTCCAGATTTCCAAGTTCAGCTTGTCGAAGTTGGTCTTTTGACCGACACGAGTTTCTTCCACTTCATAGCGGACTCGGGTGATCGGGCTGAAGACGGCGTCAATCGGAATGATGCCGATTTCATGATCGATGCTGCTGTGTTCACTGCTGGGAACATAGCCGCGACCATTTTCGACGACCATTTCCATCATGAACGGAGCGTCTTCGGTCAGCGTCGCCAACACGTGATCTTTGTTGATGATGTCGACTTCCGAATCGGTTTCGATGTCGGCACCGGTGATCACACCAGCGGTGCTGCGTTCAACCGTGATGACTCGAGTCGATTCGGTGTGGTTGCGGACGATCAAGCTTTTGACGTTCAGAACGATCTCGGTGATGTCTTCCAACACACCGGGAATGCTCGTGAACTCGTGCTGCGCGCCACGGATTTTGATCTGCGTAACGGCGCTGCCCATCAGGCTGCTCAACAAAACCCGTCGCAGGCTATTTCCAACGCTGGCACCGAACCCACGCTCGAACGGCTCGGCAGTGAATTTGCCGTAGGTCGCCGACAGGGTGTCACGATCGACTTCGACGTTGCTGGGCAATTCCATACCACGCCAACGGATGTGCATCGACATAGGTGATTTGACTCTCTGGAATGTTTGGTGAATTCGGCGAAGGGAACGGGAAGACGGGTCAATTCGGTGGCCACCCGGACCGACCGTCTTTTCATGATCTTTCGCGATCAACGCTGTGACACGTGGCGGGCCGTTGGTGCGGTGAGCAACCAGTCAGGCTGCCCAAAATGCGATCCAACCCACGCTGCGGTTTCCGATCATCGGGATATCCAAATGGAAGAAGCCGAAATCGGGCGTTCCGATCCACCGAAGCGTCCGACCGGCATCCGTTCGATGCGAATCGGCAGACAATCTCGGATTGCGGAACCACAGCCAGCCGCGGTCTATCGGATCAGACGCGGCGTTTCTTGCGGGGACGGCATCCGTTGTGCGGGATGGGCGTCACGTCTTCGATTTGCTTGACATTCAGCCCAGCAGCCTGCAACGCGGTGATCGCGCTTTCGCGTCCGCTTCCCGGGCCTTTGACACGAACCTCGACGTCACGCATGCCGAACTTCGTGGCCTTTTCTGCGGCCTGTTGGGCGGCACACTGACCGGCGAACGGCGTGCTCTTGCGGCTGCCTTTGAACCCACTGGTTCCGGCACTCGCCCAGCACAACGTGTCCCCCTTGGGATCGGTGATGGTCACCGTCGTATTGTTGAACGTCGCGTTGACGTGCGCGATGCCATTGCTGACGTTGCGTCGGACTCGCTTCTTTTTGTTTGTCTTTGCCATCACTCGGCCTCAATCGACAAAAATCGGATGTCTAAATTTCGGGATGTTCGTTAACAGGAATCGAAAGGCTCTGGACCAAACCGCCAATCAACTGACGGCCGGTGACGCAAGACTCGCTTCGATTCGATTTCTTATTTGTTTGCTTGTTCGTGTGCTTGCTCGCCGAGTCGACTGTAAACCGTTCACTCGACCGGCCAATCCGTCCATCGCCAAGGGCTCAATTGCCCTGAACCGACGACAACTTCCATGGCAATCGCCGCACAAATTCCGGTCGGCATACAAATGGTCGGCTGGCCGGAAATGGCTGCTCCGTCATTGGCCTCATCGCCGAAGCCCTGACGGAGAAATCGGCAAACCCGCCTGTCGCAACCTAATCGGAATTGGACGCCCCCCCAGGGCACCCGACACGCTGCGTTTCGGGCCATTGTTCGCCAAGTTGCCGCTGATTCATCACAATCGACGGTACGAAAGGGGGCGGAACGCCGTCCCTTTGAACACCAGCGACCGACAATCCAGGGACAATTACCGAAGGTCCTTGACGCCCTTCTTTCCGGCGACCGTTTTACGCGGCCCCTTACGGGTTCGAGCGTTGGTCTTCGTTCGTTGGCCACGCACCGGCAGACTCAGTCGGTGACGCATGCCACGGTAACTCTTGATCTCTCGCAAGCGTCCGATGTTCTGGGCGACCTGACGACGCAACGGTCCTTCGACCACGTAGTCACGTTCCAACAACGCCGAAATACGGCTCAGCTGCTCGTCATCCAGATCACTGGCGGGAAGCGTCGGATCAATGCCCAGCTTTTCGCAGACCTCACGTGCGGAATTGAATCCGACGCCGTAAAGGTACGTCAGCGAGTACTGGATTTGCTTATCGTTCGGGATGTCAACGCCCATCAAACGGGGCATAACACGGCTCCTGGGTTGACCTTACGTGGGGGGACGGCGTGAGGCGACGAATCGGCACTTCGCGGGAAATGGGGCATCCGTCCATCGGAACCCGACATTCCCGTCCGCCAAGAATCCAGCTTTATAGCGGCTGGTCCCATTTTTGCTCAATGGGGACGAGTCCTCAAAATTCCAGGAATTTTCCCGATGGCTTCTTTAACCCCTCCGATTTTGGCCATCCCCCGGCTTTCGGCCCCGCTAGCGGCGGACCAAGCGATGAAATTCGGTGGGCATCTGATCATCGACGCTGGCAGGATACCGGACGGTTTCCACCGCACGCCACTGCGATCGGTCCACCGACAGATGAACGTCCCCGCTGATTCTTGAAAGTACGGTGGTCAACCACAATTCATCGCACTCGGGCAGCAAAGCCTGGTAGATCGTCGCGCCCCCGACCACAAAAACGGGACGGCGTCGTGAATCATCCTCCAGTCCTGGACCGCCTTTGGAATCACCGGGCGCGACCAGCTGATCCGCCTGCCGCAACGCTTCGCTGGGCCCCGGAGCGACCGCCACCCCAGGGGCCGACCAATCTGGCTGGGCGGTGATCACGACGGTCTGGCGACCGGGCAAGGGACGCCCGATTGAATCGAACGTCTTACGTCCCATGACCAAAACCCCACCCATCGTCGTGCGTTTGAACCGTTGAAGGTCACGGCGAAGCCGCCACGGCAGGTCGCCGCCGGATCCGATCACCCCGTCGGGCGTTGCCGCCACCACGGCGATCCGGCGCCGGACCGCGTCGCCCGCTTCCCTTGCATCGCCTGACCGGACATCGGCTGCTTCGTTCGCCCCCATCAAACCGCCACCGGGGCCTTGATGTGCGGATGGGGGTCATAATCGCTCAGGCAGAAATCTTCGAATTGAAACTCGTCGATCGACGCCGGATGCGATTTCAATTCCATGCGAGGCCGTGGGCGCGGCTGACGTTCCAATTGCAAACGCGCCTGATCGAAGTGATTTTGATACAGATGCAGATCGCCGAAGGTGTGCACAAACTCTCCCGGCTGTAACCCGGTCACGCGAGCCATCATCAACAACAGCAAGCTGTAGCTTGCGATGTTAAACGGAACGCCCAGAAACAAGTCCGCACTACGCTGATACAGCTGACACGAAAGGCGATCCGCCTCCACATAGAATTGGAACAGCAAGTGACAAGGCGGTAGCGCCATTTGCGACACCTCCCCAACGTTCCAAGCCGAAACGATCAGCCGACGGGAATACGGATTGTTGCGAATCTCGTTTTGGACCCAAGCGATCTGGTCAACGGTCTGCCCGTCAGCCGCCGGCCAACATCGCCACTGATGACCATACACCGGGCCCAAATCACCGTTTTCGTCGGCCCATTCGTCCCAGATCGAAACGCCGTGTTCGTTCAACCACCGCGTGTTGGTGTCGCCCCGCAGGAACCAGAGGAGTTCGTAGATAATTGACCTGAGATGCAGCTTCTTGGTCGTCAATAACGGAAACCCGTCAGCCAAATCGAAGCGAACCTGACGTCCGAACACGCCGCGGGTGCCCACCCCCGTACGGTCCGTTCGATCGTTCCCATTGTCCAAGACGTCACGAAGCAAATCCAAGTATTCTTTCATGCCGTCCCGCGCCAATCCAAAGTCCAGTGTCGGTCGCTGGTCATTTTCACTGACGCGGCGTCCATCCCCAAATCGTCGACGATTGCCCGGACTTCTTCAAGCGTCAATGCCGCGTGCAGCGACTGGCGGTACAACTGCTGGGCCGACGGCGGTTCACCGTCCGCGTGGGCACGAATCAACGCTTCCACAGTCGCCTCGTCCTCGGGACGGTACAAGTCACGCACGAACACACGGCCAGCATCGCCAGCCAATCGCTTTGCCGCCGCCAATAACAACTGCGGCTCGGCCAAATGATGCGCCACCGTGTTTGAAACCGCGGTGTGAACCAGACCGTCTTCGAGACAGGCCAGGTCTTTGATGTCGGCATGCTGCAAGGTGACGCGATCGATGACGCCTTCAATTTCGAGTTCGCGTTTGGCGATGTCCAACATGTCCACATCGCTATCAATTCCCATGACCTCCACATCCACGCCCAGCTTGTCGGCATTGCGACAAATCAAGATTGGAATTTCGCCCGGGCCACAGCCCAAGTCGATCACTCGGGGCCCGACCGGACCGCCGCTGAACAGATCGTCGACGAATTGCTGATTGACGGCGGTATGGTCCATCGCATGATAAAGATTCGCATCTTCGGCCGACTCACCGATCTCCGGCTCCAAAACCCGTTGCAGTGCCAAAACTGTCCTCGCTTCTCTTGAAACCCGGTTCTGCCGAAAAGCCGGTCGACACGACAAGACGACCGAAACCCTTCACGGTGACACCGGGCGCCGGTTTCTATCACCTTTCGTCTTTCCTTGCCGCCAGACGGCCAAACACCAGACTCAATTTCTGAACGGTTCCGAACTTTGCCCCGCCGAAGGGCGACTGGGCTGGCAGACTTCCCGCTGGGGATCGATCACCCCCAAATGCGTGGACATTTCGGGACGTGGCCCAGAACCTGGCCCGGGGACCGCACAGTTCGGCAACATCGGCATCCCTGGCCGACACGAAAACTGCGGCCTGCCGCCCTGTTCACCTCCAACGGACCACATCGGCCGATGGCTAATGGACCAGATGGGACCAGAAAAGGCAGTGTAGGGCAGGGATTCGGCAACGCCCGAAAATTTCGGATGGGATTCGTTACAAACCATCCCCTCGCAACTACAAAATAGCTGTACATCGCTTTTTTCAAATGGAACGATCACGATGACTTGGTAATCTGGGCAACGAGTTTTCCGGGTTTTTTGTCGCAGTTTTGTTTGCCAACACGAAAAACGTCGTCATTTCTGCGGACCACCGCAGTCCCCCTGGATTCCGGCTGTTCATCGTCGCATGGTGAATCCGCGACGCCCCCGGCCGTCGGGATTCCAGGTGGGCGGCAACGGTCCATCGGGGAAAACACCGCGTTTGTCCTTGGCCGACTCGATTAGCAAAGCGAAACGTTCGACCGTGACGGCGACGATCGCCACAGCAACGACGATCCCGTGAAATTCGCAGGGCATGGTGGCCATCTTTTCCCCGTTTCCCCCAAAATCCCGTCGTAAGTGAACGTGAATCGCCGCCAAAACAACTCCTGGGCGTCATTGAGCGTGGCCGACCTGATCGGCTCGGTCCGCCGCCACTTGATTTCAGTCATCCTGGTCGCCACGGTCGTCACCGCCGCCGTGGTCGCCATGCTGTTGGCCTGGCCCAACCAATACCGCAGTGACGGGCTGATGTATGTGCGTCTGGGCCGCATGGCTTTGAACGTTGACCCCACGGCCAACCCGTCGGCGGGCGTGTCGCTTCAAGAAAGCCGAACTTCAGAAGTCGTCAGCATTGCCGAGATGCTGGGCAGCCGTGAAATCGCCGAACGCATCGTCCAGCAGCTTGGGGCGGACACCCTGCTGCAGCCTCGGACCTGGATCGACCGTTCGATCGCTCGCCTGCGTGGCGCGATGCCCAGCAAAGGCGGCGGAACCTGGGGCGACATGACAGCGGAGCAGTGCCAGGCCCAGGTCGACTTGGAAAACGCCGTTCGAAAGGTTCACGAATCGCTGCAGATCAGCATGCCGCGGGATGCGTACACCGTCAGCGTCGGGGCGAAGTTCAGCGATCCCATTGTCGCCCAACAAATCGCCCAAGCTGCGATGGATCAATACGCCCTCTATCACGTTGAAGCCCACCGGGCGACCGGGTCGTTTGAATTCTTTGAACAACAGGTCCAGAACAGTCGCGAAAAAGCGGCCAAAGCGCAACAGAATCTGCAGGCGGCCAAAAACGAACTGGGATGGCTAAATCCCGACACCGCCGAAAAGACACTCAGCGAACGCTTCGTCAACGTGGAAGTCGCCATGGACGAAACGTCCGGCCAGCTGGCCGAAGCCGAGCGGACGGTGATCGAACTGGCCAAACAGCTGGACACGGTCGACCAGTGGATTCCCGTCGAAAAGACCAGCGGCGTCGCCAGCAAGTCGGCCGACGACATGCGCACGCAACTGTATGACCTGCAGGTCCAGCAGAACGACGAACTGGCCAAAATCATGCCCAGCCATCCGCGGTACCGGATGCTGAAGGAAAAGATGGAAGCCAATTCGAAAATCGTCGACGGCGAAGAAAAGGGTCGCGAGGTCAGCCGCGAAGCCATCAATCCGGTCTTTCAGGATTTGCAAACCGCCCATACCGCCGCGATCGCCAAGGCCGCTGGGCTGAAGGCCAAGCACGCGGCCTTGGAATCCGAATTGACGCAAATCCGCGAGGACGTCGAACGGCTCAACCGCGATTCGGCCCGGCTGAACGAGTTGGCTTGGGAAGCCAAGATCGCCGAGCGGGATTATCTGGAACACACTCGCCGCTATGACGAAGCACGAATCACCCACGACTTGGACCGCGAAAACCTTTCGGACGTTTCGATCGTCCAAGACGCTTCGCTGAACCTGAAAAAATCGTCGCCGTCCCGTGCACTGTTGGCCATCGTCGGTGCATTTCTGGGCCTGTCGCTGGGGCTGCTGCAAGCGTTCCTGCGTGACACAGGCGATGCAACAGGCCGGTCCGTTGATCTTGAGTTTGCGGGGCCAGAATCTCGTATCGATCCGATCCACGGCGACGTGGCGGCACCAAGCTGGACAAATGGGGCAAATCAAATTGATGCGGAGCATGTCGCCCAATCACGCGACTTGGTCACGAGCGGGGCAAGCAACACGAACTCTCATTCCGCTACCGAATCAAACTTGCCTCGATGACAGGAAACCAGCGGAATCGAACGACGGTTTCGCTTCGGATCACCATGACGATGCCCGAGAATATCCAGAATTTCTTGCCAACGGCTGAAGGCCGCGACGGGTCAACTTCGACCGCGTTATTCCCGCAACAGAAGGACGTCCCGAAGTGCTAGGTGCTTTGATTCAGTATTGGTCCGATCGGCGAGTCCGACGCGGACGCAACGGTGAAAGCGTTCTGACGCGACAGCAGTTCAATCACGAATTGACTCGCGAACGAATTCGCGCCACCCGGCGTTCCATCCCGTTCTGCTTGCTGAACGTGGAATTGACGGCCGAAGCCGATCGGTCGAACAACCGCCGGAAATTGATTCGTTTGTTAAACCGCAACCTGCGGATCACCGATCAAATCGGCCAGTTGAACCGCAACCAGTTCGGCGTGCTTTTGGTCGACACGCCGGAAATGGGCGGCCGTGCTTGCTTGGACCGCCTGACCCGCCTGTTCGATGGCGTCCAATTGGATGTCCGACTGTCGTTGCGGGTCCACGACCCCGAAGGCTTCGACAGCGACGACGATTACCCCGGCGATGGCGATCGCCGCGGCGAAACACCGACCACCCGCCAATGGTCTCCGGAAACCGATGCCGGCCCGGTGGAAGTGTCGACGGAATCACCGATGACTTCGGGCAAGACGATTCAATCGGCCCTCAAACGATCCGTCGATGTGATCGGCGCTTCGGTGGGACTCATTATGACCGGGCCGATCATTCTGGGCTCCATGGCGGCGGTCAAGCTGACCAGCCCCGGTCCGGCGATGTTCACGCAAACCCGCGAAGGCTATCGCGGACGGCCTTTTACGATCTACAAATTGCGTACGATGATCGTGGACGCCGAAAGCCAACAGGCGGCGCTTCGCGAACAAAGCCATCGCGACGGACCAGCCTTCAAAATCGAACGGGATCCCCGTGTGACAAGTGTGGGCCACCTGTTTCGTGTCACCTGCATCGACGAACTACCGCAGCTATGGAACGTGCTGAAGGGTGACATGTCGCTGGTCGGACCGCGACCGCTGCCCTGGCATGAAAGCCGTGCCTGCAGCCACTGGCATCGCCGCCGCCTGGACGTCAAACCGGGCATGACCTGTTACTGGCAAGTCGATAAGGAAGCCGCCGAGACGTTTGACGACTGGATGCGGATGGACCTCCGCTACGTCGATCGCACCGGACTGCTGGGTGACCTTCGCCTGATCGCCCAAACCGTCACCGTTCCGATCTTGGGACGAGGTAGTCGGTAGTGGACACGCAAGACGACAGGGATCGCGTCGACGGCGATGCCTCGTCGTCCCGTCACATGGACACCAATCCTTCCATGGACCGGCCATCAACCGTGGATCCCCGGGTGTCAAACACTTTGGGCGATTCAGTCGATCAACCGTTGGATGTGCGGGTCGTCTTCATGACGCACTACATCCCTCTTTATCAAGTGCGTGTGCTGCAAGCGATCGCAGCATCGGTTCGTGAATTTCACGTCTTGCTCAGCACGCCGATCGAACCGAATCGCGACTTTCAATTGGATTGGTCGGGGCTGAACGTCAACGTTCAAAAGAACTTCATGCTCCGGCGACCGTGGAAGCACACCTCCGGTTTCGTTGACGACCTTTACGTGCACTTTCCCACCGACACCCAGGCTCAGCTTCGCCGGCTAAAGCCCGATATCGTGATGTCACTGGAATTGGGCGCCCGCAGCGTCGGCGCCGCGCAGTACTGTCGAAAAAACCCCGATGCAAAGCTGATCCTATGCACCTACATGTCGGAACATTCCGAACAGGGACGCGGATGGATGCGACGGGTACTGCGTCGTCGACTGATCCGTCAAGCCGACGCGGTCACGTACAACGGACCATCGTGCCTTCGCTATCTGCGAGATCGCTTGTTGGTACCAGGGCCGAAACTCTTTCCGTTGCCCTACGCCGCCGACGATCGCGTGTTCGCGGTCGATCCGCCCCACAGGACAGCATCGGATGGCGGGCGTCAGTTGGGCAAGCTGTTGTGCATCGGCCAATTGAGTGACCGAAAGGGCGTCGTCCCGCTGGCGGAACAACTGGTCGCGTACTGCCGCCAGAATCCCAATCGGCACATCGAATTGACGTTTGCCGGCGAAGGCCCCAAGCGTGATGCGCTGGAATCGATGGTCACGCCAGACAATCTGCAGCTCCACCTGATCGGCAACGTCGCGTCGACCGAGCTTCGAAAGACACTGGCAGTTCATGACGCGGTGATCTCGCCGACCCTTGCCGATGAATGGTTGCTGGTGGTCAACGAAGCGTTCCATGCGGGCGTTCCGGTCATCGGCAGCGTTTATGCACAGGCGGTAACCACCTTGGTGCAAGACGACGTCAACGGATGGCGTTTCGATCCCTTGCAGGACGCCAGCATTGCGTCGGCGATGGACCGGTACTTCGACACCGATGACGTGGCCTGGAACGCCATGCGTCAGGCGGCATTCCGATCGGTGCGTGAACGAACGCCGCATTGGGCGGCCTCCGGTGCGATCCGCGCGATCCATGCGTTGAAGGCCGACCCGTGGCGACTGCCAGACCCCGAATTGCGTTCGCGAATGACGGCAAAATTGGCGGTACCCCAACCATGAATCGCCCCGTCGCAAGCCTATCACTGGATCTGGACAACCGCTGGGCCTATCTGCGGGCCGCCGGCCGCGATGATTGGACGAAACGTCCAAGTTATCTGCCCATGGCGGTCGACCGAATCGTCGATGTCCTGGGCGAACTGAGCCTGCCGCTGACGGTCTTCCTTGTCGGTCGTGACTTGACGGACGAGGCGGACTGCGACGCGATTCGGCGGTTCGATTCGATTCAGTGGGAACCGGCCAATCATTCCCTGAATCATTTGCCGTGGATGCACACGATGCCCCCGGATCAGATCGAAGAAGAGATCGCAACTACCGAGCAACGAATCATCAATCTGCTGGGCATCCGACCGTACGGATTTCGCGGCCCCGGTTTCAGCTGTCCTCCCGAAGTTCTGAACGTCTTACAAGAACGGGGTTACCTGTACGACGCGTCATCCTTCCCCACATCGGTCGCACCGATCGCCCGTTGGTTCTTCATGCTGAAAACGGGTTTGAAAGGCCAACAGAAGGACAAAGCCAAACAGCTGTACGGTGGATTCGGGTCGATGCTAAAGCCCAACCGCCCACATCGGTTGCAAAATAGTGCACCCGAGTTTTGGGAGATCCCTGTATCCGTCATGCCGTTGACGCGTCTACCGATCCACATGAGCTATCTGTGTTACCTGGCCAGTTTTTCGGTCACCGCGGCCAAGATGTATTTTTCGTCGGTTGTGCGTTTGGCAACGCTGACCGGAACGTCGATTTCGTTGTTGTTGCACCCACCGGATTTTTTCGGGCATGAAGACGCCGACGACCTGAGCTATTTGCCGGGCATGTCGATGGCACGCGACGACAAAATTCGATTCGTCCGCTGGGCTTTGGAAAGTCTGAAAGGCCGCTTCGAAGTCCGCAGAATGATCGACCAGTTGCACTCACTTGCACCGGAGACGGTTTCGGCGATCACGCAAGCTGACTTAAAACAGCACAAATCCAGCGAGTTTCATTCCCCCGTACCGGACCGCGTTGTGGACGCGGCAACGACACCATGATCGACCTTGGCAAGAAAAGCGTTCTGGGCATCGAAGTCAACGCCATAGATTACGAAGCCGCCGTCGCCCGTGTGATCGAATCCGCCAAACGGCGACAGCCGATGTCGGTGACCGCGTTGGCAGTCCACGGCGTGATGACCGGTGTCCAGGACAAGACCCATCGATATCGACTGAACCGTTTTGATCTTGTCTGCCCCGACGGCCAACCGGTTCGCTGGGCATTGAATTCGCTTCACGGGCTCAGCCTTCCAGATCGTGTCTATGGCCCAGAATTGACTCTGCGTCTGTGTGCGGCAGCGGCCAAGGAAGATGTTTCGGTCTTTCTGTTCGGTGCCACAGAAGAGATGCTGAAGCAGTTCGCAGACAACCTGACCGAAAAATTCGATGGATTACGGATCGCCGGAATCCGCGCCTCACGATTTCGTCAGATTTCACCTGAGGAACGAGACGACTTGGTGAATGAGATTCGCGACAGCGGGGCCCAGATGTGCTTTGTCGGCTTGGGATGCCCACGACAAGAAATCTTCGCTTACGAGATGCGAGATCGCCTGGGCATGCCACTGATCGCGGTCGGTGCGGCGTTCGCCTTTCACGCCGGAATGCTGGACCAGGCACCGCGGTGGATGCAGGACCGTGGCCTGGAATGGTTTTACCGACTGACCAAGGAACCGGGGCGTTTGTGGCGTCGATACGTGTTGCTGAACCCCGCGTATCTGTCACTGTTGGCAATGCAAAAGCTCGGGCTTCGACGTGAAAGTGGGCTGGAAGAATCCAAACCCACCGACGATCTGCTTTTCGGCTGAACCTCAGGATTGGCAAAGCGGTCCCGGGCCAAAGCCCGGCGGGCGGCGAGCGGATTGGCTAAACTTGCACATCGTCAAGTTTCCCCTCCCGCTCATTTCATTACCCCCCGCCACGAGCATGAAACGTTTTCCGCTTGCAATTCTCGCAATGTGTCTGATCGGACTGTCGGTGATGTCCGGCCTAAAGGTCGGCGATCCGCCCGGCGTCCAAATGCATCAGCATGCCAAGGCGTTTCTGTCGACACTGGACAAAGAACAGTCCTCTCAAGCGGTCATCCCCTTCGACGATGAACGCCGAGTCCAATGGCACTTCATCCCGATGAAGACACGCAAGGGTTTGATGCTGGGGGACATGACCGAAGCCCAACGCACCGGCGCCCTGCGTCTATTGCGTGCCGCACTTAGCGAAATCGGCTATCGAAAGGCGGATCAAATCCGAAGCATGGAACAAGTGCTTCATGTCTTGGAAGGCGATGGTGGCAATTGGAAACGCGACCCGATGAAATACTACGTCACGGTGTTCGGCCAGCCCGACGACCAGAAACCGTGGGGCCTGAGCTTCGAAGGCCATCACCTTTCCTTGAACTTCGTGTGCCGTGGGGGCAGGATCGTCGATAGCACGCCACAATTCATGGCATCAAATCCTGCGACCTTGATGAACGAGGTGGACGACCCAAGTGTCACCCTGCACAAAGGGACGCGGATTCTGCGTGACGAAGAACAGTTGGGGTTCGATCTGGTCAATTCGCTCAGCGATGCCCAGAGGTCCGAAGCGATCATCGCTGAAGAAGCTCTCTCGGAAATTCGTTTCGCCGGCGAGGCGCAAGCGGACGTCACCGCCCCCGAAGGCATTCGTTATCAAAAACTTGATGCCGACCAACAACAGATCCTGCAGCGTTTGGTTGACACCTATATCGATGTGGTCCCCGACCCCGTTGCGGTGACACGTCGTGACGCGATTGCCGAAAACGGTTGGAACCAAATCCACTTTGCGTGGGCGGGGGCCACTGAACCGGGCATCGGCCACTACTACCGTGTTCAGGGCAAGAGTTTCCTGATCGAGTTTGTGAACACCCAATCCGACGCGGTTGGCAATCCGGCAAACCACATCCACTGTGTCTGGCGCGATCTGACCGGCGACTTCGACTTGCCGGCATCACAATAGTGGAGACATGCTCCACTTCATTCGACAAATTCGACAGCGATGGGACGACTGGTGCGGCGATCGAGAGATGGAGTTGTCGATCCGCCGACATCTGACCGAGCACGGGTATTTCGGAACCACGGCCAAGCTGCGGTCAGTGCGTTTGATCGCGGTCCAGCGTCCCGGCTGGCAACAGATCTTTCGGTTCGAGGCGACTGCCAGGGTTAATCCGGAATCCGTCCAATTCCGTCAAACGGCCGCCGATGACCCGACGGACGCCGAAGCAATTTATCATGACTTGTTCGGCCTTGTCCGCGAAGACTTGCGTGCCAAAATCAGTGACACCCGTGTGTTTAACGATTCCGGTGAACGTGCCGAACTGTTTCGCCGCTGGAGTGACGGCATGATTCGGCTGCGTGGTGCACACGGTTTGGCCGACGGTTGATCACTGACGCGTCAATCAGGCTGAATGTCTGTTGAAGCTGCGATCAGTCCGTGATCGGTACCTTCGCCCCAACGAATTCGCGAAGCCATGCCGGACGAATCGTCCCAGTTCTGTCGTGCCATGCACGTCGCGAAACACGGACTTTCTAGACACCCATTTTGAATATTCGCTTTCGACATGAAACGACGACTGCACCTTTTTGTCACGTTCGCAACGGCCTTGCTAATCGCGAAAGCGTCGGCTGAGGGACCTGCGTCCGTCGGAAACGATGAAGACGCGCCACTGATGGGCAAAACGCGTCAAATCACTTTTGAAGGCCGTCGTGCGGGGGAAGGCTACTTCAGTCCTGACGCCTCCAAGATGGTGTTCCAAAGCGAACGTGATCCGAAAAACCCTTTCTATCAGATTTACTGGATGGATCTGGGAACGGGGGATATCGAAAGGGTTTCTCCCGGCATTGGAAAAACCACCTGTGCCTGGATCCATCCTGACGGCAAACAAGTCCTGTTCGCCAGCACGCACGACGATCCGGAAGCCCAAGAGAAACAACAGGCCGAATTGGACTTTCGTGCGTCGGGGAAAAGCCGCCGATACTCTTGGGACTATGACCCCAATTTCGAACTGTACATTTGGGACTCAACCAATGGAAAGTACACTCGCCTGACGCATGAACTCGGCTACGACGCCGAAGCAAGCTTCAGCCCCGATGGCAGTCAAATTGTTTTTGCCTCCAACCGATCGGCTTTCCAGAATGAATTGACCGACACACAGCAACAGCGGTTCGAAACCGATCCTTCGGTCATGATGGAGCTGTACATCATGGATGCCGACGGAACGAATGTCCGACGGCTGACCGATGTCCCTGGTTATGACGGCGGTCCCTTCTTTTCGCCCGATGGCCAACGCATCTGCTGGCGACGGTTCGGTGAAGACGGTGCGACGGCCGAGATTTACACCATGCGGACCGACGGCACCGATGTGCAACGCCTAACCGACTTGGGCGTGATGAGCTGGGCACCGTTTTACCACCCCAGCGGTGACTACCTTGTTTTCACGACAAACAAACACGGCTTCGGCAACTTCGAGCTTTACTTGGTGCGTGCCGACGGCAACGGCGACCCTGTGCGTGTCACGGATGCCGACGGTTTTGATGGGCTTCCCGTCTTCTTGCCCGGCGGAGACCGCATCGCCTGGACCAACAATCGTGCGTCAGGCAACCAGTCTCAAATCTTCATGGCGAATTGGAATGATGCGGAAGCACGACGACGCCTGGGACTGACAAAGAACAAAGTTTCTGGCGATGACGAAGCCTTTGAATCCGACGTGGCAACCGCACGGCAAAACATCAACGCCACATCAGGTGAATTTCAACCAGCCGACGCGGGCCGTCACGTCGATTATTTGACGCGTCCGGAACTTGAAGGTCGTTTGACGGGGACCATCGGTGAAAAAAAAGCCACTGCCTACGTCGCAGCCTATCTTCAACACTTGGGTTTCGAACCGGCCGGTGAAGATGGAACGTTTTTCCAGTCCTTCGATTTCCCTGCCGGGTCCGAATTGACGGACGAAAATATAATGTCCGCTAAACAGCAGGACGCCCTGCGTCTGGGCGAAGACTGGACGCCTCTTGGTTTCTCCGGCACCGGGTCTTTCGATGTCGGTGACGTTGTTTTTGCGGGCTACGGCATGACCGTTCCTGGCAGCGACGGTGTGGAGGAATACGACAGCTATGTCCATCTGGATGTGAATGATAAATGGGTGATGATCCTGCGTGACATGCCCCAAAACATCTCGGCGGATCGACGACAGCAATTGGCACGTTACAGCGCACCACAAAGAAAAGCGTCCGTGGCTCGAGACCGTGGCGCCAAAGGCGTGATCTTTGTGGCCGGACCAAACAGCAAGGTGAAACGCGACCTGATTCGCTTTGACTCCAGCGCGTCACAAGCTGGCGTCAGCATCGCCGTGACAAGCATCAGCAACCGTATAGCCGCATCTTGGTTTGATCGCGCCGGTAAAGACTTGAATGCTGCTCAGACGGCACTGGACGACGGATCAATGCAGATGGGTTACGCACTGGAAGGCGTTAAAGTCAGTGCCAAGATCGGCATCAAACGATCCACCGGAACGGGGCGCAATGTCATTGCACGACTGGCGACCGATTCCCCCGACCACGCGGGAGCCCCTGTGGTTGTTTTGGGAGCCCACATCGATCACCTCGGTCGTGGCGGTGCCGGAAACAGCTTGGCCACAGGCGATGATGAAGATCAAATTCACTTTGGGGCCGACGACAATGCCAGCGGCGTTGCGGCCATCTTGGAAATCGCTCAGTACCTCGCCTCGCAAAAACGAAGCGGCAAGCTGGACGCTAAACGTGAGCTGTTGATTGCCGCGTGGAGCGGCGAAGAACTGGGGCTGTTCGGTTCGCAAGCGTTTGTTTCGGCTTATGCCGATCTGTACGAATCACCCGATACACATGATCCACACACGGACCATGCACCCGCACATGCCCCCCACGGCGAACATGCGAAATCGAATACCTCCACGACCGTGGACGTCGCGCATGCCCACGGTGCCCATGCCGACCAGGATTCGCTGCGTGACAGCATCGCGGTCTATCTGAACTTGGATATGGTGGGGCGTTTGCGTGAAAGCCTGATCATTCAGGGCATCGGATCGTCTCCCGGTTTTGAAGCCGAGGTCCAGCGGCGAAACATCCCCGTCGGCTTGACGTTGAAATTGGACCGAACCAGCACACGTCTGCCGACCGACGCATCCGCCTTTGTCACACGAAACGTACCGATTCTTTCGGGCTTTACCGGTGCCCACTCGGACTATCACACGCCGCGTGACGTTGCGAGCAAATTGAACTACGAGGGACTGTCGGATATCGCGCAACTGTTCGGCTTGCTGACGCGTGGATTTTTGGTTTCCGATGCCGCACCGGAATTCCGTTTGGATGAAGGCGAACAAACGAAAGAGGTTCCCAGAGCCCGTTTGACAGCCTATCTGGGCACCATCCCGGACTATGCGTCGGGCGACATCAAAGGAGTCAAGCTCAGTGGCGTCGGAACCGACGGCCCGGCCGACAAAGCGGGCGTCCAAGGTGGCGATATTATTGTCAAACTGGCCGGTCGCACGATCGAAAACTTATACGACTACACCTATGCCATCGAAGCATTGAAGATTGGTGAGACTGTTGAAATGGTCGTTCAGCGAGGCGACGAGGAAATCACGCTACAGATCGTCCCTGGGTCTCGCGACTGATGGCTTCAGTCCGCTTGCCACGCATTAGCTGCATCGTCGCGATTTAGCGACCACGCGGAGGTGCCTGGACAAGACCGGAAACAAAGTCGGTCGCATCGACGAATCCTTCGGCGTCCAAGGTCGACTTCCCCAGGCCATGCTGGAATTCGGGCTGGATGATGTGCGGCGGCAAATCCAGACGTTCGATCATCCGATAGGTCGGCACCGTTTGTCGTTCGATCGCGTCTTTCAGCGTTTCATCCAAACTCACCTTAAAATCATCCGGCACTCGTCCAACATCGGCCACCCGATAGACGACTTCCCCGCCGACTTCCACGTCCACGACCGTGGCGTACGGGCGATACGGCAACTCCTGGTCTTTCAACGGCCCCGAACGAAATCGATGCGTTCGCTCGTCGGTTCGATAGTTTGCGAAACGCACCACGCTGTCAGCGGTGTCCGATAACTTCCATCCCGCTTTGGCAATCGCGGCTTGCATCAATTCAGCGACCTTCGATCGGTTCGTTGGACCCGAAACGCTGATCTCCAAACGCACCGGATCGCCGGGGCCCAGCACCTGGATGTCCGACCAGTCGACCGACGCCTTGGCTTTGGCAACCGTTGCATGGGGAATGGCGTGACGAAAGACAATCAGACCGCCTCGACCGCCGATCACGCCACGAAACAAACCTGACTGAAACGCACGGTTATCGTTGCCACGACCCCCAAGGTCGTATTGCCAAACCTGTCGTCCGAGGTCTGTATCCACCAACCGAGTGCCGCCAACCAACAAATGTGATTCGTCCGTCCAACTGGGATCGCTGTAAAACGTGTCGATCGGTTCGGTCAAACTGAAACTTCGATCGTTGCCCGCATCCGCTAAATCATAGATGTCGATTTCGCGTCCGCCGACCGCAGCCAGTCTTAATCCCGTTGGGTGAAACACCAAATCAATTGGATCCGCATCGTCGCGTTTGATCACGCCCAATTGATTTCCGGTCTTGGATTCAAACAACGCGATCTCGTCACGAATCTGGGCTGCAAAATATCGACCGCCGGGACTTAGTGCTGGTCGATGCCAGCCACTAATCGGCAATCGCCAAATTTCGCGTCGTTCATTCCAGTCGTAGACGCGGACGATGTCACCGACGCGAGCCAAAACAATTTCCGCATCGATGAACTCGACTTGCCGAACCCGCGGCTTGGATTCCATGGACTCAGGTTCTGGATACCAACGCAGCAATTCACTCAGTTGCCCCGAACCGTCCAACCGCAGCATCACCATTTGCCCGGTGGCACCCCAACTGCCCACGTCGGCCCTGCCCAAGATCAAGCCGTGATTCGGGTTCGCGTTGAAAAAGTGAAGTGGTTCTTCCCACCGCGTGGTCGGATTCGCCCGATTGACCTCGTGATCAACCAAGACGGCCTGAGAGAATTTTGTTTTGTCCCACGTGCCCTGTTGGACTCGCAAAAGGGACAACCTTCCCTTTGGGTCCAGCAAGTATGGGATGTTTCCATCGGCAAGTCCGGCGATGGTCGGCAACACCGTCAGGCCGGCCTGTGGTGAAGACATCGAAACCGAGCGTGGGTCTGCTTCGCTCAATTTCGGGCGTGGCATCGGTTGGACCGTCAGCAACCGCCCAGACTGTACGGAAACCGGCTCGTCGCCCGGTTTCCACGCTGTCGCTGTCGCTTCGGCCTCGGGCCCCGGTGAATCACCTTCCATCACACCGCCGGCAAAGATGTCGGAGGCCTCTTGGGCCTGCTGCCATTTGGCGACGTAGTCTTGGTCCGGTTGACTTAGCAGACTAAGCGGTGGCCAAACAACGCGTCCGTCCGGTTTCCGCAACTTGACACGTCCGTCCCTGATTTCTACCAGGATAGCCTTCGTTTCAAAGCGACCGGTTTGATCCCGCCAGACTCGAATTTCCGCTGAATCATCAGCCGAACAGACGCCAAGGCAAGCGAGACAAGCCAGCCAAGCGACCAAGATCACGAATCGCAGTCGGCCCCCACCAGACCGGGGACATTGAATCCAACCAAGCATTCGCCAACACCAACCGAACGAACCAAGATGAATGAATTTGGTTCGCATTGTAGCCCGGTCTTCCCCCATGCGTCTGCTGACAGGCCGCCGGCAGATGCCCCCCCGGACGTCTTGGCGGTTTTGTCACGAGACCGCCACATGGATCAGTTTCGCGATGCAACGCGCCGTTGGGGTCGCGCTCGAGACTTCGAAATTTCAAACGGCAGAGCAGGGTAAAGTCCGATGTCTTGGCGTCGCATCTTTGGATTCGGGTTGGCTTCGGTCTTCGGTGGCATGATTTCACGAATGACCCGAAAGACCAAGTTGCCGGCGTCACCATCGCTCAAATCGCAGGCCGTGGTATCGATTTCCAAACCCAGGCGACCTTGACCGGTATCGACCAGCGAAGCCGCAATACCCTCCGGTGCATCGACTGGTTCTAGATTAATTTGGGATGGCTGTACATTTTTCTGTTGCATGACTGCGGGAACAGTCACCTTGCCACTTGCCAGCAACGGAATCGGCTGGCCCGGTGGCACCTGAACACGGAATGGGATCCAACCTGTACGTTTTCCGGTCATCACCAGGCTCCATTGATCCAACGGAATCAAATGATGCCAAATGAACGCCTGCATTCTATCTTCGCAAGCGACCGCAACGGATTCGACGTTTGTTCGCCCGCGACCGCGACGTGCCGCAATCCCCTTCATGTGCAGCGAGGCGGATTTAGCATCGGGCTTGGCTGGCATCGTCAACGTTGCCGTCACGCGGTCCAAACCTGGCGGGACAATCCCGCCGTTCAAGACTAAACCCTCGGGCGGGTCCACCAGTTGCAACTGAATCGGTTGATCGAACCCATCGGTTCGCATGACGTGCACGTCGATAGGGACCACTTGGCCTGGTCGCGCGGCAATCGTGCCGGGCGTCACTCGCAATTGGAAGCTCGACTCGGGCGCTCGCAGGCATAACCGATAGGCATACTCGGGGCCACCATTGCGCTGGGTGTCCATCAACCGCAGGTAGTAGGGCCCACCGGCGGGCAGCGAAACTTCCAAATGCGAATCCGCCTGGTGGGTCAAAAGGCCATGTGAACGGTCTTCGAAATCATCAGCAAACGCAAGCACATTCCCGTCGGCGTCCAGCACGGAAAGCACCGAATCCAACGGCGATCCTAATCGCCTGGCATACACTTCGGCGGTAATGCGTCCGCCACCGGGCAACCGGTAAAGATCGATGTCCCCGGGCCGATCAATCCGACCGTTGATTGCCGTACGCAGCTTTATGGGCTGTGCTTCATCCGGCGAATCGTTCGATTCAGCTTCGTCGACGTCCGGCCAAAGATCGACACGCAGCGGCAACGAAACCTTCGTTCCATCATTCTGCCGCACGGTGAATATTTGCGGACCATCGATGTTTCGTCGTGATTTGGTTTTGATCGTCGCCGTCGTGTTGGTCAGATTCCACCCACGCAGACGAACGGTGACTTCCGAATCAGCTGTGGCCCCCAACGGAAAATAGTCGGTGACGAAAGGTATTTCGCCCACCGTGACTCGATAAACAAAGTCTTCCCGTCCCCGGTACACCGAATCCCGAATCGTCAGGGTGTAGGTGTCGTCACGACTAACGCGATGCATGATCACCGGGTCTTGATGAAAGAAAAACGAATCGGAATACGCGACTTCGTTTCCATCAGAATCTCGTAGATCCATGACCGCTTGAAACCAGCCGGGCACGGCATCGGCCAAGTAGGGGATCACGTCGCGAACGGATGCCTTGATGACCAGATGCTGACCACGGCGAACGTCAAACGAAAACCGATCACGATCGCCAGGGAAGATCTGGCCGTTGATGGTCAGCGGTGTCGACCGAGACAAGTATTCGGGATCGTCGTCATTGGGCTCATGTTCGACCACTTCCGTATACCGATCGATATGAAACCAGATCGGGTCGGACACCAACGGATCTTTTGCCAGCCGCAATTGTCGTTTTCCGACGTCCGCATTCTCCGCCACGGTGACCTTCAAACGAATCTGCTCGTCTAGTTGCTCATTCGGTTGTCGTCGCGGATCACGCCGACGTTGACGATACAGTTCCATCTGCTCCAACTGTTCGTCAGTAAAACCAGCTTCTTTGATCACCTCTTCTTCCGGCGGCTTCCCTTTCAACCCTTTCGCTTCTCGTTGCTTGGTCAGTCGATCGCGAATGGTGTCCAGGGTTCGACGCAGACTATTGAATTGGCCATCGGTCAAAGGCTGATAGTAGCTGACGACCTCCACCGTGACGCCCTCACCGGTGATGGCGGCGGATTCAATGGACTTCAGGTACTGGCCGCCGACCACAACTTCACAAGTCTGGCCTCGTTGGCAGCCGGCCGGAAAGACGTAAGCCAAATGGGGCTTCTTGGGGATCGGCTGCGCCGTCGCCGATGCCATCCAGACGACGGCCAAAGTGAATCCCCATCCGCGGGAAATGCTATACAAGTTCATCAAGCCGGCCTCCCGAATCCAATCCTTCGTCTTGTCCCGGTGTGATGCGAACCGGGTATCCCAGGGGATGCGGCAGGGTCGCCTCTGGATCGATCCCCAGTAATTCGTACATCGTTCCGATCAGATCCGTCGGATACACCGGACGATCGGCAACGGTTTCGCCCTTGGCATCGGACTGCCCCAAAACTTGGCCGCCCACAAATCCGCCACCGGCCACCAGAGTGGAAAACACGGCGCCGAAATGGTGTCGCCCGCCGTTCCACGGTGATTCCATCGCAACCTTGGGTGTCCGGCCAAACTCTCCGATACACCACACAATGGTGCTATCCAACATGCCACGTTGATCCAAGTCATTGATCAGTGCGGACAAGCCGCGATCCAGATCGGGAAGTTTTCGTCGCATCACACCGAAGTGGTCTTTGTGGGTATCCCATCCGCCGTCGTTGATGGTGACAAACTTGGATCCGTTTTCCACCAAACGTCGGGCGGCCAAACACGATTGACCGAATCGTGTGCGACCATAGCGTTGACGAACTTCATCCGATTCCTGGTTCAGATCAAACACCTTGCCGGTATCACCAAGGATCATGTCATAGGCTTGATCGCGTGATTCGGCTGCCGACGCCAACGTGGTCGAATGTTGAATTCGATCGGGCAACGAATTCAACTGGCTCAGCAGTTCCCGACGCTGCAACTGGCGATTTTCGTTCAGGTCCGGCGCAACGATGCCTTCGACCGCGAATCGCTGGGCATTCGGATCACCGCCGGTTGCGAAAGGCTTGTATTTGATCCCCAAGAAACCCGCTTCTGAGAAGCGACCCTGCGGACGGGTCAGCACGACGTAGGGTGGAATCAAACTCGATGATCCACCATCGGTCTTTTGATCGGTCATGGCGTTGACCACCGCACCCGCCGCCGGATGCACGATTCGCCCGGGCATACGTCCGGTTTGCGTCAGGTACGATGCTGTTTCATGACCATTCTGACCATGGGTCATGCTGCGGATCAGCGAATACTTGTCGGCAATCTTTGACAACTCGGGTAACGATTGTCCGATCTGAATCCCCGGCACGTTGGTTTCACAAACGTCACTTAGCGGCCCCGTGTATTCGGAACCCAAACCCGGCTTCGGATCAAAGGTGTCCGTGTGGGACGGCCCACCGGCAAGCCAGACTTGTATGACCGCTTTGGCTTTGGCATTTTCCTGCAGCACACCACCGCTGGCCGATGCAGCGTACAGCCTGGACGCCAACATGAATCCCGCAGAATTCAAAACCCCCGAATGCAACATCTGCCGACGTGTCAGCCCCATCCCCAAACCGTAGCGATGATCATGTCGATTCATGGCAAGTCTTTCATTTCATTTTCGAACGGTTGTTTTCTGTACCAACGACATCACAGTGCTGGCGTCCGGTGGATTCCGCATGACTAATGCCGAAACAGAAACTCATCACAGTTGATCAACGCCCAGATCAAATCACGACTACTGCTGGCGGAACGGCACATGGGTTCGCCAAGCATGACCTCGTCGTCGCTGGGTCGCCGCGACAGTACTGTCATATAAATCTGGTTCAAACGCTGCGGCGCCGGCGTTTTCCCTTTGTACAACTTTGCTGCCGCAGGCCCTTTCTTCAATTTGTCACGAACGTGATTCGAATTCAGCAGGTGCAAAGTCTGCGCGGCCGTTAAGCGATTGTTTCGTTCCGACGCCATTCCCGTATCACGAGCGGGTCTGCCGAACATTTCCAAAAAACTGCTAGAGATGCTTCCGTCCGGCAGACTGATGGCCCGTTGATCGTTGGGCAGAAACGTATATGGTTCCGGAATGATGCTCATGTAGGTTTCGGTGGTTCCGGTGATTTGACAGATTGCATCAATCAAAACTTCAGCATCCATTCGACGCGGAATGTAACAAGCAAACCACTTTTCGGCCTTCTGGCTATCGCCCTTGGGAACACAGGACTGCCCGTAGGCCGAACTATTCAAAATCAAGCGATACAAATGCTTGATGTCATATCCGGAATCGATCAATTCTTTAGCAAGCCAATCCAGCAACTCCGGATGGCTGGGTGGATGATCGGAACCGAAGTGATCGACCGGTTCCACGATCCCACGTCCCATCAAGTGTGCCCAAAGTCGATTCGCGATCCCTTTTGCAAAAGCGGGGTTTCGTGGATCCGTTAGCCAGTCTGCGAACACCGACCGCGGATCGACATCGGGCGGAATTGTCACAGCCTTTCCATCTGGGAAAACTGCTTCCAGATCCCGCGGCGAATCACCGTCGGCTTGATGCAAATCGAAATAGACGATCTCTTCCTTCCATTCGCCTGTCGGCTTGTATCCGACCTTGGTGAAGAACTGTGTGAATCCTTCTCGCTTCGCCTGCGGCCATTCATCAAGGCGTTCACACAAGAACGTTAACGCGACCACCGTGGCAATATCGCCAGGTTCGTTCCCCTGCAATGCGCGATAGAAGTTTGCCGGCGGTGACCGAAAATTGCTTCCCGATGCGACCAACAATTCCTGGGCAAAACGGTCCATCGGCTGATTCGTTTCGATCGACCGATGAATCCAATGGTGGTAGGCCTGGGCCGCATTGGGCCAAAGGTTAATGGGAAACTCTGCCTTCACTCGTAAGCGATCACACCAACGCATGGTCGCGTAGTCCACATATTCAGGCCGCCGCAAAACCGCTTCGACAAGCTTGGATCGTTTCTCGGGATCGGAATCGCTCAGGAATGTACGAACCTCAGGCAAAGTCGGCAAAGTGCCCAGCACATCCAAATAGACTCGCCGCAAATACGTCGCATCATCGCACCGGCTTGCCGGTTGAATCCCTTGCTGTTGCAAGGATGCACGAATCATTCGATCGATCGGATTGACGATTTCAAACGTTGTTGCCGGCTTGGCATTTCCAGTTGCACCGTCGGCGGCTTCGGAATCGTTTTTATCGAGCGTTTTGCCATCGAACAACGTCTTCGGTAAAGACCGGGCCAAGGACTTCTGGTTGCTTCGATCCGCTTTTCCACCACCCTTGGTGACTTCGCTAAGAAATCCCGCGGGCACGATCGCATTTCCAGCAGGCCCGGCTGGATTCGGACCGCTGAATTGATCTGCCGGGTTTACGGGCGCCGCCACATCAAGCGGACTTCGCTGCAGCCAAACGAACAGTAGCACCAGAGCCAAAAGAAACGCGATCGTCGAATACATCCAATGACTGACAACCAGGGCCCATCGTCCGGGCCGACGCTTGCGTCTTGGTTTCGTTCGAATTTGAAACGGGCTGATGTCGGTCGACACGATCGATTCGGTACTCATGACATTCCCATTGCCTTTTCAATTCAGGGGCAACCATGCAAAGCGTCAAACGACGGTGTTTCGATGGACGCTAGTATTGGATTCAGTGCCGGTCAGGATCCGGTTGGCGTTTGGTGAAGGCCACACCTTCGATTTCGACCAACAGTTCAGGCCGACACACATCGGCAATCGCGTAGATGGCCGGAACATCGCCAAACCGCCGACGACATACCGCTTCACACACGGGTTTGTCTTCAGGATTTTTGACGTACACACGAAGCTTGGCGATATCCGCAAGTTGTGGATGAACGCCTTGGAAACCATGACGTTCCATGTTTTCCGGACTGATCAGTCGCTGGATATTGTCGATGGTTTGTTCGGTCTGTTTTTCAGCGTCACCAAGATGAACGCTTTCCGATTCCAGGATGCTGGCCGTTCCTGAAACCCATGTCGTGACGTAGTCATCAATTGACATCGCCATGGCCCGAGCAAACTTGGGGCTCTTCAACGAAAAGCGTTGGTCGTAATCGAATGCCGAAGTCTGACTCGGGTTTTCCAACGGACGAATCACGATGTCATCGCGATCGGTCTGCAAGCCCAACGCAGAAATGGTCAACCCGCCACCGGTCATTCCGATTCCCGTGCTTGCGGGATAGATGACTTGGCCGGCATCACCAATTTTCATGAAACCGGCGGCGTTCTGCTGATCGAAGAAGTCCGTTCGTGCGCGATTGAGTTCGCGATAACGCTCGGTGCCGGATTCCAATTCCACGATCTGGTCCTGATACAACCAGACTCTCGGCACATCAGCCATGGTGGCACCAATGCGATCCAGACGTCCGGCAAGATCAGCGAAGACAAACTCGGCTTCGGCGTAGGCCGATTCATGGAAGTGTTCCGGAGCGACGATTCCGCCCACGTGAATCCACCGCATGTCGTTGTACTGGACCGTGACGATGTCAGTCGTTGGAAAATCAACTTCAACATCCTTGCCACCCAGCGCCCACGCTTCGATCGCCAGGGCTTGGCCGCCGGCAGGAGGCTGGACGATGAAGGTCGTCGCTGGCATGGTGTCCATGAAATAGGATTCCAACAGCCGACGAATGGCCGGAATCAATTCGGCGGATTTGACGAAGATCGTTTGCATCGAAACCGTCATGGCGACGGGTTGTTGCAGCATGATCGCGCGGATCGTCGACACCGCCTCCCATGCTTGATCGATCGGTGTTCCCACACATTGCGGTGTCACCATCAAGGCGATTCGACGAATGTCCTGCAGATCGATGACCGTGTGCTGTTGCCGACTTAACAAACACGGTGGTGTGGTTGCTTCAACTGATTTGCGATGGGTTTCCGGCCGAGATACGCAACCCATCGTGCATTCCCCCAGCACTTGCCGACTGGGCATCAAACGATCACACGTGATCGATGCATTCGCGCCAGTCCATTGGTTGTTGAACGCAGAGTTCTGGATCGCGCCGGCGGGGCGACCATTGGTTTGAATTCGTTTCATCGGACTGATTCCGTCAAGGGACACACTGGGCGGGAGGAAGGTGTGTGGTTCGTGGTCCCGGTGAGACTGTTAGGCGAAACACGACGCCACTGCGATCGCATTGCGTCTTGTTCCAACCGCATTCGAACTCAACTTCGACCGTAGTTACAACGCCAAGACGCGACAATGGTCACCACAATGCAACTGCAGGGGCTTTTTGCCGCACCCGAATTCCGTGGTCTCCCCGCTGATTCCATCAAGTCCGTTTTGAATCGTCCCAGAGCATGCCCGAACATCGATCTGCAGACGCAAGCCCGTCGCAACGGTCCATGACTGTGGTAGCGATCATGCGTTTTGTACGGATTGATCGATCACGGATCGGCCGACAGCGTCACAGTGCACCGGCGAGTCCATCGTCATGCGAAAGTCTGACCTAAGTTTCGTCGGTGAACGCGTACCCACCGCGGCACCCACGAAACAACTTAGGCCGATTTTTCTGTTCACTTTGCCATCGGTGTCGGGGGGCGACGCGTGTCGGGACCACGAACACAAATCAAGACACAACGTCACCGGTTCGTGCCGAGATTGGAACGATTGGAATCGCGACTGCCCCGTGCAGGCGATGTCGGTTGGGATTTTGAAATCGAATCGACCGATACGTCGACCAATGTCCCTCAGATCCCCGTTGAATTGGCAAACGCCGGGACCAGTGATCGTGCCGGACTTGCCGAATCGGTTCGGATTGATTCCAGATCCACGCAACCGCCGCTGAAATCACCGGAAACAACCATCACCGGTTTGGGGCAAATCGAAGTATCCGACGTCGCGGTGATCACCTTTGACGATGGGACACTGCTCACCGTCTTCGTCGACGGTTCGGTGAACGGCCCGTGGTACTTGCAGGCTCGACAAACGCTGGCCGACGGCAAGCCCGGCGGTGCCGTCATGACGCTGGCCGAATTGGACGTTACCAACACCTCCACCGCCTACATCCATCTCAACGGCGCCTCTTTACGGCAATCACCACAGGGCGATGGCACGTTCGTTGTGACATGGGCGACTGAGACCGAACTGTTTTCACAACACTTCACACGCGACGGCCAGGCCACACGCGCCGCCGAACGCCTGTATCAATCAACGGACACGTGGGGCGGAATTGAAGCACAGATTATCGCTGGTGCAGACCAGTACGTGACAGCCTGGTTGGACCATGCATCGTCCACCGTCTATCGGCAATTCATTGCCGCCGATGGCCGACCGATCGGCAGCGCCGAGATGATCGGGCAAGGTGACGCGAATGCCTTTCTGGGTGACTTGCAACTATTGACACACCCGTCCGCGGATCATGTGATCGCGTGGAATTCTTATCCCGACTGGACCAGTAGCGACGTCACAACCTCGCAACCGACGTTGCCCACACGGTCGGCTTTCCTTGCTTGGAGCGACCGAGCAGACGAAACCATTGAACTCGCCATCCCTGATTTTGCCCCCGAGGGACCGACCGCGATCCTTGGCGATGGATCTTGGGTGCTTCCAGGTGAAGCAATCATCGGCGATGAGTCGTGGCCTGCTATCGGTCGACTGGATGCAGAAGGAAACGTGCTGCCGTGGATCTTGGTCGACGGTTTTCAAGGCTCTTTTGACGGTCGCCCCGAAGTCGTCCCCTTTGCGAAAGACGGCTTTGTCATCGCTTACTTCCGGGGCGAAACCGTCAACAGTGGCTTCTACGCCCAAATTTATCGTGGTGATGGAACCACGATGGGCGAAGAAATTCGTTTGAACGAATCCGATTTGCATCCCTACCACCACGGACGCATCGACGCCCTGTCCCCCAATCAGTTTGCATTTCACTGGGCCGGATGGAATCTGAATGACACCGCACCGACCATCATGTCCCGACAGATACGTCTTTCGGAGACACAATGGCATCTTGACCTGGACGACACGTACGAAACTCAGGTGCAAAGCATTGTCTTGAACGGATTACCAGACGCAGTGACCGTCGACGGTGCGAGGCGACAGTCCGGCGAAGGGTGGATCGTCCAACGCGACCAATTTGAATCCTTGTCCATCTTTGGCTTGCAGGAACTTGCAGATTGGTCCGGACACTTGCGACTGACCGCCGTGTCGGACGAATCTTCCCAAGAAGACATCGATGTCACAATCGGAACGGACGATGACGACATCTTGCAGTCGGATTCAACATCACAGTTGGTGGATGCTGTTTTCTCCGGCGACGGATGGGATCGCTGGACGATCGCCCGAGACCATGCGGAGTTCACCGCCGATTGGATCGAGGTCGACCGTGTCTTTCGGTTGACCGACACCGTATCCGGACACGTGACAACGGTTCACGATGTAGAAGAGATTCAATTCGACAGCGGAAGGTGGTTTCCGGCAGACCTAATTTCGTTCTCCGCCAGCGAGATGCCCGACAACGACCATCCGTTGATCGATTCTGTATCGGCCGCAGAAAGCCCCACCGACGCAGTCGATCAATCCGCTCCACCGATTTCGCCATCGCCGCCGACGACGTCCACACCAGCACTGCTTGCGGACGCTTCACCGGGAAACATGACGCCCGGCTTGCCGGCATCCCCCGCCTTCGAACCAGCGTTGGAGCCTTCCGCTGGCCTTGAACCGACGGAACGTCGCGAGACCAAGGGAGATCGATCTGAAAAACGCGACCAGACGGACGATACGTCGCAAGAACAATCACTTTTGCGGGGCCAGGGCCAGTCGAAGAACTCTGTCACGCCTTTGGCGCCCCCATTTCCATCGCTCGGTCAAGACCGCGAATCGGCCCAGCAAGCCGGACTGAATGATCGACGTCGTTCGAACCAAACGCGGGAGGAGGGCCTGCAACGCACGGTTTCCGGCCCCGCGGTAGCGATTCCCAACCTTCCCGCGGTTTCACATCAATCCGGCCAACCGGGTGCGGCGGCGGAGGGTGAAGAAGATTTTTCAGGCACAATCGGCCTGCTGGGTGAAGCGGCGAAAGCTGACAACGAACCGAACAAACCAGCGATCTTTATCAATCGCTCATTCGACGCGAAGCCTTACTTCGATAGCCGACAAGTCTTCGCGCAATTGGATCAACAACAGTCCAAGCGGGAAACGGCGGCGGCCGATGTCGAGATGGTGGTTGGTGCTGCCGTCGTCGTGGCCACTGGCTTCTCGATCGCCGAATTGGCTTGGCTGCTGCGTGGAAGCGTCCTGCTGACCAAACTGATGTCTTCGGTGCCGATTTGGGTCGGCTTTGATCCTCTTCCCATGTTGACCTCGGTCGCCGTCCCTTCGGACTTGATGGCCGACCAAGAATCCTTGGCCGACATCGCCCGAACCTTTCACGCCGATCATCCGCATTGATAATGGGCCGCTAATCCGATGCAACGTTTTGGAACCACCACCAGAATCGCCTTTGCGATGGCGATGTGGACCGCGACGGTCCTTCTGATGCTGCGAGTGTGCGGTGTCATCAGTGACCGAACCGCCGAAGCCATACGACAGCGTTCCGAACTGTCGGAAATGGTGGCGGTGACGTGTTCGCAAATGGCCAGTCGTGACCAGACCGATGCGATCGCCGTGACGCTAGCGGCACTGGTCCAGCGTGATTCGGACGTTTTGTCGGCCGCTTGCGTTGCCGACAATGGCGAAGTCATCGCAGAAACCGTGGGCCATCCGATGCACTGGTTGGCCGACAGTGGAGATGTGGAAACCGGCGCGACGCAGATCGAAGTTCCCGTTTACCAAGGCGACGAGCACTTTGCCGATGTCCAGGTCACGTTTCGTCCCCTGGTCGCCCAAGGTTGGCTAGGCTTCTTTGGTCTGCGGTCGGTTCAGGTGACGCTGCTTGCAACGCTGGGAAACTTGCTGGGCTTTCTGCTTTTGCTGCGTCGATGTTTTCGGCATTTGGACCCATCACGGGCGGTCCCCGAACGAGTCCGCACAGCGTTGGACACAATGGCCGAAGGGATTGTCGTGGCGGATATGGATGGCCGCATTCGTATGGCCAATCAACCGTTCGCTGAATTTTGTGACTCGGCAGTCAACGATCTAATTGGGAAAGACATCGATGACCTTCCTTGGGTCATCAAAGAAGACGCCAAGTTCACCCAATTGTTGGATTCCATGGCATCGGGAGGCCGCGAGAGTGCCGACTTGCTGCGGCTTTCGCCCAGCGATTCAGACGAACGCATCTTGCAGCCTAACGCCAGTCGTATCATCGAAGGCGAACAGTGTCATGGCTACATGATCTCACTGGCCGACGTCACCAGCCTGGAACAGAAGAACCAGCAACTGGAATATCTGGCGACTCGTGATCCGATGACCGGCTGTTTGAATCGGCGTTCGTTCTTTGAGCAGATGGAAACCCACTGGTCCGGTGCCGAACGACATGGCCATTCGATCGGATGCCTGATGGTCGACGTCGATCACTTTAAATCGATCAATGACAACTTTGGGCATGCAGTGGGCGACGAGGTTCTGATTGCGGTTTCATCCGCCTTGTTGGAAATGGCACGGGGATCAGATTTGGTTTGCCGTTACGGCGGCGAAGAATTCTGTGTCGCGATGCCTTTCGAGACGATTGAGGGGGCAAAGTTGGCCGCACAACGCTATCGCAAAGCCATCGAATCGCTGACCTTTGACCAGTTGTCGGTCACCGCAAGCTTGGGAGTATCCTGCAACGCACTGGGAGCCGATTCGGTGGAATCGATGCTAGATCAGGCCGACCAGGCGCTCTATCACTCCAAACGCACTGGGCGTAATCGTGTGACCACCTTCGCTGAACTTCCGGAGGAAACGGACACGCCGGCTTGTGAAAACGATGTCCAGCGCCAAGATTCATCGGCGGCGGCGGAGGCAATCTCAGGCGACGATCCCGTCGATCCGTTGGATGCCGAATCGAGCTTGCTGGAGTCCGTTCAGACGCTGGTCCGCGACCTTCAGGCGGAAGGCCAATCCCAGGTGCCGCTGCAACGCTTGCAGGGAGTTCTGGCAGACCGGCCCGCCGCGTCAAACCAAATTGACACTTCCGTTGCCCCGTCGGGCGTTCACTGATCGCAAGACCACCAACGGTAATGGAAAGCGGCACTGGCGGACAAATTCCGGGAGCCCACCATACCCCCCGGCAGCATTTTCTAGCCAAGAGCGCTACAATCGCTACGAACCACTGAAGGATCACCAGCGATAACAATTTGGATGATCGTCGATCCGGTGGTCAGCAGTCTCGAGCCTTTGGTCCGCCAATTGCGTTCAATACTGGTTTGAATTGCATTTGCTGCCATGTTGGCCGCTCCCAGCCCTGAGCCGTTCTGCAAGGAACTTGAAAACCGATGCTTCTGTATTTCCTATTCGTTTTGCCGCCGTTTCTTTTGGGTCTGTACGCCCAGTGGCGAGTCAAGTCGAACTTCAGCAGCATGAGCGAAGTTCCGGCGCGAATGAGCGGTGCCGAAGCGGCACGTCGCATGCTTGATTCCGGCGGTCTGCAAGGTGTGCCGATCGAAATGGTGCCCGGTCACCTGAGCGATCATTACGATCCCCGTGGCAAAGTCGTCCGATTGTCGGCGGATGTCTACAACGGACGCAACATGGCAGCCCTTGGCGTCGCCTGCCACGAGGCGGGTCACGCGTTTCAAGACGCCCGACAGTACGCACCGCTGGTGATTCGCAATCTGGCGGTTCCCGCAGCCAGCTTCGGCAGTGGTGCAGGGGTTTGGATGCTGATCGGAGGCATCTGGTTGGGATCACAACCACTGGCGTGGATCGGTGTGGCCCTGTTTTCGGCCGTGGTATTTTTCCAGCTGATTAATTTGCCGGTTGAATTCGATGCCAGTGCGCGAGCGAAGCAACAATTGGTCGACCAGCGTTTGATCGCTGAAGCGGAACTGCCGTACGTGTCGAAGGTATTGAACGCCGCGGCACTGACCTATGTGGCGGCGACCCTGCAATCGGTCATGACGCTGGCGTATTACCTGTTCATTCTATTGAACCGCCGCGACTAGTATGCCGGCATCGGCGTCAATCCGTCGATGCCTGCTGAAGACGTTCGGCGATCGGCTTCAATTGACGTTCAAAGCGTTTCCATTTGCCGATCGATGTTGCGTACATCGGTTGGCGTACTTGGAATTTGCTCGGCGTGTGGACCGATCGGTCATTTTCATGAAATCGTAAGCAAGCGTCTTGGAAAGGGATTTCAAGTTCGGTGAACACACGACGAATCTGACTTTCGCTGTCCGAAGCCAGTTTTTCGTAGTCGACTTCGACCAATCGGTTGGGAACGACCCGTCGCCAATGATCCATCATCCGACGATATTGGATGTAGTAATCGGCCAAGGTATCGGGATCACAAAATGGCGGCGTCAAATTCTGGCACATCGATGACGCCAGAATGTCCATCGGATCTCGCCGACAGTGGATGATGCGTGCGTTTGTAAAACAGAGGGCGACCAGACCGAGATGCATGAAATTGGTCGGCATTTTGTCGGTCACGTACTGACCATCAACTTGATGAACGGACAGTTGTTCCAAGTAGTCCATCTGAAACTGTTTGAAGTCTTCCGCCTGGGCAAAGGGCAACCCGTTGTGATACTTGACCGCGCGAACCGGCCCGCGGAACGATCCCGATGACTGCATTCGTTGGTGCCAAGCTCGAAACATTCGGCACCGCAGGCGTTCCAGATCTTTCAATTCGCCGGCGCCATCGATCAGTGAATGGCAGCTTAGGATCTGTTCGGTCAAAGTGGTCCCGGATCTCGGCATTCCGACGATGAAGATCGGCTGCTGAGAACCGTGTCCGATCCCAGCAAAATGTTGAAACGTGTCCGCATCAAACGCCGCGATGGCATCATCAACGATGCCAGCCATACGTCCTGATTCATCGGGACGCATGCGACGCATTTTGATCTGGTTGGCTTGTCGATATGCGTCCCAGGCCTGATCAAAATCACCGCAGTCATCGCAAACTTTCGCGATGGTATACAGCCACTGGGTTTGTTCCACCGGCTGGTCTGCTTTTGCCAATCGCCGACGCAATTCGGTCAGATAGCGATTCGATTGATCGTCTGGTTTGAATTTCCGAATTCGAGAATACCGAAAGTGTGCTAACGCCGACGAATCGGATTGCTGTACCAGTCGGTCAAACTGGCTTCGTGCTCCGTCGATGTTGCCTTGATCAACATCCAAGGTTGCCAGTCGCGTTGCCGCAGGTCGAAAATCGGGGTTCAGTGCCAACGCTGATTCGAATGCTTGACGAGCGGCGGTGAAGTTTTCTCGCCTCAATTCACCGGTTCCGATCCGTGCCCACAATTCGGCGGTGGGTCGTGACTGAACTGCGATTCGCAGATGCCGCAGTGCCTTTTTTGACAGTTCCGTTGCGGCATTGATCCGACGCAAACGGCGGAGCCATGCCGCACGTCGCAGCAGCAGCGCCGCAAACGTCTCATTCAATGCGGCCGAACGAGGATGCCGCGCCAGGGCGGGACGCAACGTCGAAATGGCCGCCGAAACCTGCCGTCGTCCGACATACAGCCGCGCCAGATCGATGGCGGCATCGCCGTGTTCGGGATCCAGTAAAAGCCCCCGTTCGAAGTACGCAATCGCACGATCGGCATTCCCCTGATCGCGGTAAATCCGCGCCAGAATCAACCAGGCCATTGCTTGGTTGGGCTGGCAATCGACGGAACGAATCAGCATCGTTTCAGCCGCCGCCAAATCCTCATCGGCCAACGATGCCAATGCGACGATCAACAACGAATGATCGTCGTGGTGCAGCGATCCCGGAGATGAATGCAACAGTTCCGTTGCACGTCGTCCGTGTCCTTGCCTCAACAGCTCAATGGCACAAACGTTCAAGGCGGTTGTGCATTCGGCGTCTCTTCGGAGCCTCCGACACGCATGCTGGTGGACGGCCGTCGCTGTCAACGCAGCCGCCGAAGCGTCGCCACTGTTGACTTGCAGGGTGCGATACCTGGCAACCGCCTGCTGCGATAGTTGTTGGATCAACTGATCGAGCCCCACAGCCTGATGCTGTGGCAAGGTTGCTGCAAATCCACCGCGACGATCACGCCCAGCAGACGCTCCCACATCCGATCCATTCATCACGCTCATATCGCCCCCCTTCAATTGGATGAATAGGACGAGTAGTAGTCGTCGTACCCGAACGGATCGTAATAGTAGTAGTAATAGTCGTAATCGTAGTCGTAGTCGTCGTAATAGTAGTAGGGATCGTAGTCTGAATCGCCTTCGTCCGGATCGGATCCGTTTCCGGGATCTTGATCATCGGACAAGCCGTGAACGAACAATGACGCATCCACCGCTTGCACCGGAGCATCACCGCGCGATACCGCCGCAAACCGCAGGATATAGTCACCAGAATCCAACATCGCGTGAACGGAACGTGAACCGCCCGCGGTTGCCCCGACAACCAAAACGACTTCTTTGGTGAATGCGTCGTACACGGTCAGTCGAACACCGGCATCGTCGGATGCTGCCGTTGCCGACAAGTCGAAACGATACATCTTCGATTCACGCAAATTCCAGCGGACGAATTCATCTTCGCCCGGTTGGATCGTCCGCGAGAACATCTGGTGTGCGTCGGTAAACGCCGGTGTGAATTCGGCCGACGCGACATAGTTGCCGACATCCACGGCAGAACTGGGATCCACCGAAATCCGCAGAAAGTACTCGGCCCCCGGTGTGGGCTGGTCGACGTCTAATGTCCAAGTACCATCCGCTGCTAAGCGTCCGGACGCACCGACGGTGGCGCCACTGGCATCCAGAATTTGAATCTTCAAGTCTGCCGCAGCATCACCACCGATCGGCGACAGGTGAACCCGCATCGCGCCGCTAACATTGGCCGGTACGGCCACTTTCCAGACATCGACGTCGGTGGATCCACTGTTATTGGTACCGCCGACCGACGAAAGGACTTCCTGGCGATGACTTTGGATCCCGCCAGGCATCACGGGCAAGGGCAGAGCGTCGGCGATCACATCGGTCGCACCGACTTCGTCATCGATCAAGTCAAAGTTTTGCCACAGGTGCTCGGCCAAACTGTCGTAGGCGGGTGTCACCAAGTCCGATGCTTGAACCGTATCGGATCGGTAATCGATGACCAAGTCATAATCACCGGCACTGTAGACATCGCCGTCGGCTCCCGTCACACGAATGTAGGCCAGCTGTTGTGCGGACAGTCCGCCGAGGGTCAATGACACATCATTGTCAAAAACAGAATCGGCTTCGGCCGAAGCCAAAATGCCTCCGGTCAAGTTCAGCAGTTCAATCTTGCCTTGAAGCAAGCTGATTTCGCGAGCCTGCAGGGTCACCGTCACGTCGCCAGACAACGACAAAGGGACGTACCGATACACGTCGACGTCCGCCGCGTCTTTTAGACTTCCGCGCACTCGGATGGTCTGACCTGCTGGATCAAAACCGGCGGGATTCGCGATCAGGCTTGCCGTCAAAAACGATCCGTTGTCAGCGGATTCATAGTCGTCGGACCGCTGGCCATATAATGCTTGGATATCGGCGATGTCTTGGGCCGTCAGAATCCCTTTGGGGACGGTGTAGTTTTGGAACATGACCGACGACGTCAAGTCATTGTCTTCGATGCCCAGGGCATTGCCCGCTTCGTGCAAGAAAACGCTGAACAGATCGAACTGTTGTGGCGATTCCGGCGGCGTGGGATCGGGCGCGGCGCCACCGGCCCAATCGTGATAGGCGAAATTCGTGGCGGAGTTTAGCAACAAGTCACCCGACAGCGTTCCCGCCATCACTTGGAAAGGCAACGTGTTGGCTAGAGCGCCGGACTGTGGAATCGATCCGATTCGAAATTCACCGAACCGCGGATCATTTTGCTGCAATCCCGGCGTTCCGAAGTCGGCGCCCGCGTCATTCGTCAGTGCGACGTTAATGTCGGCGACGTATGACCAGGTTTGAAAAGCACGCAGCGCCAACTCTTGCCACTCTTGGCGGTCGGCCAAAGCGTCAAGTTGCGAATGGATTTCGTTATCTTGCCCGTGAATATCCGAACCGTCGTGGGCAAAACTGATGGACAGGCTGGATGGATCAGGCCACGGCGTTCCGAACGCGGCAAGCATTCGACGCGATTCCAACAACTGTGATTGAATCTGGCGTCGTCGATTAGGGGCGGGCAAGGGTGGTTCCTTTCATTCCGCGATTGCGGTGTGGACAAAAAACGAAAATTGTTGTGTATGCCTAGTCGGTGATATCCCAAACGTCCTGTTCGTCTTGCCCCTGATTCCGATTGCTGTATCGAGTCCGACGTACCAATTCGGCCGTCCGCCCCACGGCCGCAAAGCCGGGAAAACGTCGCAGGGCGTCCAAGTCGGTATCTGTGCGAAGCAGGTCCACGCCATAGCCGGAATGAATTGCACTGGCCAATAGCGACACGCCTCGCTGATAGCGTGTGTTGTCACCGACCAGGGAACAGATACACGCGGCCTGGTACAGCGTTCGCCCGCTGTTGGGCCGCTGAAGTGCGGCATCCATCATTTGCAGCGCCGACTCGGTTTCTTGCGAGCGTGCCAACAATACGCCGGTATCGACCATCGCACGTTCATCGCTGGGGTTCAGCCGGCGGACTTCGTCCAGTGATGCGATGGCGGCATCCAAGTCACCCAGTTTTGTATGGACCGCTGCCAACTGATAATGCACCTCCGGTGAAGTCGCGCGCAACTTCTTGGCCTCCAGCAAATCCGCCAACTTGCCTTCCAAATCATCGCCTTGGCGATATTTGGCTCGATTCAGGTACTCGGCAAAACTCTCCGGCGTCCCCTCGATCGCCTTGGCATAGTCGGCTTTGGAAGCGTCGGTGTTCCCAAGTTGACGTTGAACTTGGCTTCGCAAGATCGTCAACGACAAGTTTTCGGGACGATGCTGAAGCCCTGTATTGAGCGTCTGCAAGGCTTCTTCGGGCTGACCCAAAGCCATCAGACACTGCGCGTGTGACCAGCGTGCCGAAACAAACGCCGGATCCAACTGCAACGCACGGTGGTAGTCCGATTCGGCTTTGGCGAACCTTTTCAGGCTTTGTTGGCATCGCCCACGCAAGTACCACAAACGTGGTGAATCGGGTGACCGTTCGATGGATTGCGTGAACGACAGCAGTGCGTCTTTGAATTCGCGTTGGCCTCGCTGGGCTCGCGCAAGCATGGTCCAGCGCAACGACGATGCGATGGCCTGTTTGTCCGCAAGCATCGTTAGCAATTCAATTGCCTCGCGGTAGTGCCGGTCCTTTAAATCTCGCACTGCCTCCAAGTACGCTTCGTCGTCGCTGACGTACGCCAACTTTTCCGGCGGGACGGAATCTTCATTGGTGTCGACGTCATCACGTTCCGTGAAACGCTGCAGGTCTTGCAGCAAGAAGCGGTACGCACGTGATTCATCCGGATCACCGCCGGTCGCCCGAATGGTTTCCCGAAACGCATGGACCAGAGTTTGCAATTGGGCAACATCGGCTTCGGTGGCGTTGTCGGTGCCATGAACATCGTCCAGCCGTTCCACCGCATTGATCGCCGCATGCCCAAGATGCCGGAACAGCACCTGACCTCGTTGAAGCTGACTTTCCCGGGTGGTCGCCGCTTGAATCCACCGCGTGGGTTCACCGGGTACCAACAATCCACGGTCAGTCAGTGGACGCACCAGGTCGTTGAAGTAGTTCGGATCGGTTCGTTGTGGATCGACGATTTGTCTGGCCAGTAAGCGGTCAGACAAATCTTGAAACTGAACCAATTGCGACTTTGCTTCGAGTGCCAGCGATTGGTTCCGCCATCGAACAGCCAAAGGCACCAACATCAACGCCGTCAGCGCGGCCAACGTCGCAACCGAGCCGCCCGATACAGCCTTGGGATGCCGGCGAAACCATTTGTGACAGCGTCCGCGCAAGGGTTCACTTGCGAATTGCAACGGGCGATCCGTGGCTTGGGATCGCAGGTCGGTCAGCAACTGTTCGCTGTCGCTATAACGATCGGCCGGATCAAAGGCCAAGCATTTTTCGATAATGCACCGCAGCCCCAGCGGGACCTTTGTCGACGAATCCCAGACCACCGGACCGCGGCGATGCTGCACGCCGACTTCCAAATCGATCGCGGCGGCCGACTCCGGCGGCTTGAACGGCAAACGCCCGCAAAGAAACTCGTACATCATCACGCCGACCGACCACAAATCGGCACGAGGATCCGCGGCCAGATCGCAACCCATCATCCGCCGATAGGTTTCCGGTGACATGTAGGGCAGGGTACCACCGGCGATCGCGGAACCATGATTTTGAAACGATTGGGAAAGGTTGAAGTCCAGCAACGCCGGTTCACCATCGTTTCGGATCAACACATTGGCGGGCTTCAGATCGCTGTGCAAAATCCCGCGGGCATGCGAGTGAACGAGTGCTTCGACAATCTTGGAAAACAGCCACAACGTTAAGTCAGCTCGCCCCATTGGCTGCAGCCGAATCAGCGGTGACTGGTCGGCGATCGGCTTGTCGGCCACCATTGGATCGGCGGCCCAATCCAGCGGCGTCAGGAAAGAATCGTTCACATATTGCTGTGGCGTGATCGTCGCGGTCGAAGGTGTCCCAACCGCATCGAACCGCTGAACCGTTTCGTCACTGCGATTGCACAGTGTCGCGATCAACGACTGGCCATTTCGATCCTCCGGCATGTCCGACTGGGACAGAAACTTTTGCAGCGTCAAGCTTCCCGCATAGGGCATGCACAACACGGTGCAATCATCAAAACGGTGGACCGAAAAGATGGGCACGATGTTCGTGTGTTGCAGCGTTGCCAATCGCTGAGATTCGTTCCGCTCGTCACGAACGATCTTCAAGACCACGAAACGACCGGCGAGGTGCTTTTCCGTCGCCAGGTAGACTTCGCTAAACGCCCCGCGCCCCAAACGTGCTTCGATCTCGTATCCGATCCGACGCAGGTTCAGGCGAAGACCTTCCGAAGGTCCCGTCGTCGATGCCGCAGCATCGCCTGGACTTTGCCGGCTTGACGGGTCGTCATCATCAATGCGACGGTCGGTTTGCTCCTGATACCTTGTCGGATCGTCCGGCATCCCGGCAACGCTGCGTGACCGCCGATCTTCGAAATGAATCTGCGACACGAATTCCTGGTGTCGCCAAAGCCGGGGAAACGCAGACCGGTAGTCGGCCAAATCCAATGGGTTTCCCGCGCCGTATCGACGTTCGATGTCGACGCGGATCAATTCGGTCGCGGCGGCCAAATCATCGCCAAGGGAGTGACGTTTCAGCACGTCGGCGATTCGATCAATCGAATCGTTCGTCCAATCCGTTTCGAAAGCTGCGACGGCATCCTCGAGCCTGTCGGTATCTTTCGCTTCGATCATCATGTCGGCTGAATCCGTATCGTGAATCAAAAATCCGTCATTGATTGGTTTGTGATCGCGGGGGCACACGCATCGCTGAACGTATTGGCCGGACCATCGCCGTTGGCCATCACGTTGCGTGCTTGCCCGCGGCAAAACCAGCCCCGAGCAATCGTCGGTTGAATCGAACGATTGTAATTTCAGATGGTGCTTGTCAGACGCAGCGATCGGTATCAACACGGACCGGCATCGCCCGACGGGCGATGCGGCATTGGCGTTCGCCTTTCAAAAGGGCGAAGGCCGGAACCTCATTCCGTTGTTTCGTTTCGATCCGCTTGGCTTAGCTGCTGAGTCAGACGCGAGCGACAATTTTGCAAGATCCGTTCAACGGAACGTCGGCTTCGTCCGATGATCTGTGCAATCTCCTCCACTGTGTGCATCTGCAAACGCAGCGTCACAATTTGTTGTTCGTCGGCACGGAGAGGTTCGATCAATTCGCGAAAGCTGGTTTCGAACAACTGCAAGGATTCATCGTCGATGGCTTCGTCCCAGCTCTCGGGATCGTCCAACGAGAAAACCTTGGCCCCGCGGCGTTGCGTCAGCATGGCGCGGTAATGGTTGCGGACCTTACGAACCGCGATTACCGACATCAAATTCCACAGCGTCGCACCCTCCGGTGCATTGTATTGTCCCGAACGGACGCCCATGAAGACGCTGCGGAGCACCGACTGCAGAACATCTTCCGGCTCGGTCCGCGTCCTCAAACGCTCATTCATCCGACTGGCGATCAACCCGATCAGCCGGTGAGCGTACCGCTCGTATAAATCATCAGCCGCCCGCTCGTCTCCGTTCCGGAAACGATCGACCAGTAAATCGTCACTGGGCTGGGATGACATAGGAACCTTAAGCGAACTGCCGACATGCGAACCGTCTTCGCAGAATAGCATCCGCCCCGAACCTACGGTAAGTATTGACGATCCGTACACAGACCGCCTGCACCCACACCCACGTTCAGCTCACCCCATCCCCTTCGTTATCTCACACCCTTCTTCGTTTCTTCGGCTGTTTTGTCGAATCGCGACGAACGCGTTGCGACGCGGCCCAAACCGCCTGACAGCTCCTCGGTTCCAAGAGCGACCATCGAACCGATGGATTGCCAGCGGATGAGCGATGCCCCCGCCGCTACCGCGTTCGCCGCGACCCGAACCTGCCCGGCGAAACGATCAACTCGTCCACGCCGGGCCGGCCAACTGTGCCACCGGCCGACTTGGAACGCTTCTCCCGCGTCCCACGTCGTTTGCTAACTTTGTCTATCCTGCTTCAAACCCTCACCTGGTTTGCCAGCCAACTTACTGTTGCCGTTGATCACTTCCGTCTCGTCCACCCGATCACCTGATAGACCAACGGCCTCGGCGGGCAACGACCAGGGCCCGCCAAGATGCCCCAAAATGGCAGACACTGAACGATGCCTTGGCCGACGCTCATCTTTCCGCAAACGCCGCTCAGTCGTTCATCGACTTCTCCGTCAACTCGTGTTGACGCCTCCGAACGCGATCGCCGGCAATGGCAATCGACACGTCATGCAGATTGGTCAGAAAGGTAGAGCACGGTTCAAAGCCCGATCCCGCCAACTTTCTGGTCAAATTTCGAAAATACTTTTTCGATGCCTTCCGTGGGGTGTTTCGCCTCTCGTTTCAGTCTCTCCATCGCCTTTCCTTTGATAGCCCCACCATGACGGACGCGACGCCCGATTTCTTTGCCAGCCCCGCCGACCGTGAATCACTTCTGACGCACGCCCCCGGCCCGACCGGTCGCCTGCCGTTGTCCGACGAAATGCTTCGGCAATGGAGCAGCGGGGACCTTTTCGGGCTGACCCAAAGCGTGGGCATGGGGTTTGATCCACGCCGTGTCTTGGGCGACCAATATTTGATCCTCAGCACCCAAGGCGGGGTTCGTAATCCGGACGGCACGCCCCTGGCACTGGGCTACCACACCGGTCACTGGGAAGTCGGGCTGATGGTCGCCGCGGCGGCGGAGCAAGTCACCTCGGCCGATGGTGTCCCGTTTGCCGCCTTTGTTAGCGACCCCTGCGACGGCCGATCCCAGGGCACCCGGGGAATGTTCGATTCGCTGCCCTATCGGAACGATGCCGCGATGGTGATGCGGCGGCTGATCCGATCGCTGCCTCGTCGGCGGGGCGTGATCGGCATTGCCACCTGCGACAAGGGGTTGCCCGCCATGATGATGGCGCTGGCGGGGACCAAAAAACTGCACAACGTTTTGGTCCCCGGCGGCGTCACGTTGCCGGCCACCGAAGGCGAAGACGCGGGAAAAGTTCAAACCATCGGTGCGAGGTACGCTCGCGGCGAAATCAGTCTGGAACAGGCGTCACTGGAAGGCTGTCGAGCCTGCGGTACACCAGGTGGCGGCTGTCAATTCCTGGGAACCGCCGCCACCGCGCAAGTGGTCGCCGAAGCTCTTGGCATGACCATCCCTCACGCGGCGTTGTGTCCGAGCGGCCAACCAATTTGGCTTCAGATGTGCCGCGATTCGGCGGATGCCGCGATGGCGATGAAACGCGATGGCCTATCGCTGGCAGACAGTCTGACCGAAGACGCGATCGAAAACGCCATGCTGATGCATGCGGCGGTCGGGGGCAGTACGAATCTATTGCTGCACATTCCGGCGATCGCCGCAGCGGCCGGTTTGCCTCGCCCGACCGCCGATGATTTCCGCCGCGTCAACGCCCAAGTCACCCGCTTGGTGGATTGTTTGCCCAACGGACCGGTGGGACATCCGACCGTTCGGTTCTTCTTGGCCGGCGGCGTGCCCGAAGTGGCGTGGCATCTGAGGGAACTGGGCCTGTTGAAATCCCAAGCTCGAACCGTTTCTGGACTGACCTGGGATGAGGTCCTGGACCGCTGGCATACCAGCGATCGACGCAAGGCGTGCCGCGAGCGTCTGGTCGAAGCCGACGGCGTGTCCCCCGACGATGTCATCATGCCGCCGAACCGCGCGACCGCCCGAGGACTGACCAGCACCGTTTGCTTTCCCGAAGGCAACCTGTGCCCGGAGGGCTCGGTCATCAAAGCCACGGCGATCGCCCCCGATGTGGTCCAAGACGGCGTTTATCACAAACGCGGTCCCGCACGCGTGTTCACGTCCGAACGCGATGCGATCGCAGCGGTCAAAGGCAACAGTGCCGATCCGTCGGTCCAGGAGATTCGCCCCGGAGACGTCATGGTGCTGATCGGCCGCGGACCGCTGGGCTGCGGAATGGAGGAGACCTATCAGATCACGTCGGCGCTAAAATATCTTTCTTTCGGAAAAGATGTCGCACTGATCACCGACGCAAGGTTCTCCGGGGTCAGCACGGGCGCGTGCATCGGCCACGTCGGGCCTGAGGCCTTGGCGGGTGGCCCGATCAGCAAGGTCCGAGACGGTGACACGATCGAAATCAAAGTCGACACCCGAACGCTTCAGGGCAGCGTCCAGTTGGTCCAGACCCACGACGGCATTCCGGTTGAGGACGCATTGCGGCGGCGTACACCCCATCCGGAGCTATTAGTGGACCCGGATGTGCCCGATGACACCCGGCTGTGGGCGGCGTTACAGCAGGTCGGCGGCGGCACTTGGGGCGGGTGCACGTATGATGTCGACGCGATCGTTCGCACGCTTCAAGCCGGTCAGCAGGCCTTACGCGATCAACCCTGACGTTCGCCGGCAAATCGGGTAGCCGGTCGAACGCCCCCGACTTTCGGCCGACATGTGCGACCGTGCGGCGGTGGGACACTTGATCGCGGCCTCTTGCTTCAAAACCGCACTGTCGGATAATCGGCCTTCGTCTCCTTAACCGCCGCACAATCGAACCACAGGACTTTGACCCATGGCACTGGTGCCCCTTCGTGTTGTTTTGGACCACGCCGCAGAAAACGACTATGGCGTCGCCGCATTCAACGTCAACAATATGGAACAGATTCAGGCGATCATGGAGGCCGCCGAAGAAACCGATTCGCCGGTGATCATCCAGGCGTCACGCGGTGCCCGGGCGTACAGCCAAGACGCTTACCTGCGTCACCTGATGCTGGCCGCCACCGAGCTGTATCCGCACATCCCGACCGTCATGCACCAGGACCACGGCAACAGCCCGGAAACCTGCCAGTCGGCGATCGAAAACGGATTCACCAGCGTCATGATGGACGGATCGCTGGAAGAAGACGGAAAGACCCCGGCCGACTATGACTACAACGTCAAAGTCACCGCCGAAGTGGTCAAGCTGGCTCACGCCAAGGGCGTCAGCGTCGAAGGCGAATTGGGTTGCCTGGGATCGCTGGAAAGCGGCGGCGGCGAACAAGAAGACGGACACGGCGCCGTCGGCACTCTGTCCCGTGACCAATTGCTGACCGATCCCGAGGAAGCCGCCCGCTTCGTCGAAGAAACCAACGTCGACGCATTGGCCGTTGCCATCGGCACCAGCCACGGTGCGTACAAGTTCACCAAGAAACCCACCGGCGAAGTTTTGGCGATGAAGCGGATTGAAGAAATCCACGCCAAGTTGCCCAACACTCACCTGGTGATGCACGGCAGCAGCAGCGTTCCGCAAGAATTGCAGGACATCATCAACAAGTACGGCGGGGAAATGAAGCAAACCTACGGCGTGCCGGTCGAAGAAATCCAACGCGGTATCAAGAGCGGTGTTCGTAAGATCAATGTCGACACCGATTGCCGTATGGCCATCACCGGCGCGATCCGCAAAGTTTTCAGCGAAGATCCGTCGGCATTCGATCCGCGTGCCTACCTGAAGCCGGCCCGCGCCGCGATGAAGGAAGTCTGTGTCGCCCGTATGACCAGCTTTGGTCAAGCCGGAAACGGTGCCAAGCTGCGTCAAGCGATGGGCGCAACCGCCTGATCGGCTCACCCGAGCAACATTCAAAAAAATCAACGCGGTCCGAACCTGCCGGGCCGCGTTTTTTTACGGCCCCTTCGGCAAACCGGGTGCCGAATCAAAAACACCTGGCGACCGATACCGGTTCACTTCAATTGTTTGATGGTGCAAGACCATTTTTGGACGGTGTTTGCCGGCCATGTTCAACGACAGCCCCGACGCGTCGCCCTGGTCTATGATCCGGGGCCCGGTTCGGGGCTTGTTTCGTTGAATTGGTCTGAACTGAACAACATGACCGGCCGAGTGGCCGCTTGGTTGGATCAGAATTTCGGAATCGCCAGCGGACAACGCATCGTCCACACCAGCACTAATTCGCTGAGTGATTTGCTGATCTGGATGGCTTGCTTGCGGACCGGCCGCGTCGATGTTCCGATCGACGGACATCTTTCCCAGGCGATGGCCCACGATCTGATCCGGCGTGCCGCCGGGCAATGGGTCGAATCGAGCGATGTTCCGATCCGCCATGACGGCGTTGACGCACCGCCGGCAGCTCTCTATCCCTCCCGTCCGTCATCGGCAGATGACGACGCGGTCGTGCTTTGGACCAGCGGCACGACAGCACGGCCGCAGGGTGTCCGGCTGTCGAATCGCGCCTTGCTGATCAATGCACAGGACAAACTGGAAGCAGTTCCGCATAGTATCGATGATGTGCGATTGACGGTGCTGCCGTTCTGTCATGCATACGCACGAACCTGCGATGTCGGCACATGGCTGATCAGTGGCTGCACCCTGGCGATCAGCCGTGGCGGTGAAGGCTTGCAACGCGTGGCGGCGGCGGTGCATCCGACTCATGTGAACCTTGTTCCGGTCCTTGCCAAACGCTGGTTGAACCAAGCCCCTGATTCCAATGGGCAAAGCCGTTTGCGGGTGCTGGGGTGCGGCGGCGCGGGTCTGGACGAAGCGACATTTCATCGCTGGACCGAGCGTGGCGTGACGGTCATTCATGGATACGGATTGACGGAAACCGGACCGGTGATCGCCAGCGCAACGGTCTCCGATGCAAGGCCTGGTTTGGTCGGCCCCGTCACCCGGCACTGGCAGCATCGCGTGATTGACGGGCGACTGTTCGTCCGTGGTCCCGCCGTGATGTCCGGTTACATCGACGATGCCCCCGCGACGGCCCTGCGTATCGATCCCGATGGATGGCTGGACACCGGTGACGCTGTTGCAGTGGACCCGACGTCGGGGCAATTGAAAATCCTAGGCCGCTGCGATGATGCGATCGTTCTGGATTGCGGACACAAGATTCAACCCACTGATGTGGAACGTCGACTGGAATCGATCCCGCCGATCCGGCATGCCATGGTGGGTCAAGAAGACGGCGTCTTGGTGGCCTGGATTGTGACCGATCAGCCGAACGATTCGTTGACGCTTGAAAGCCTGTTGGAACCACTGGGCGATCTTCCAAATTACGCCCGTCCCAAGCAGTTTTTCCGTGTCTGGCCGCCACCGACACAGGCCGACGGATCGTTGACGATGAAGGGCACGATTCGACGTCGCGAACTTGCTCAAAGCCTGTCGCAGAGATCGGTGACGCCGATCGTTGGCTAGGACACCCGTTCGTTTGTTAGGACACCGGGTCGTTTAGGACACCGGGTCGTTTAGGACACCGGGTCGTAGGCATCGCTGCCCAGACCACGTCCACGTGGCAGGAACATGCACATGCCGATGCCCAGCAGATAAAGGAACAGCAACGGAATTGCCAACAGAACCATGCTGGTCCAATCGGCCGGCGTGACCAACATCGAAATCACGAAGATGACCACCACGGCGACTCGCCAACTGCTCGTGTAGGCCTCCGTTTCCAAAAGACCGATTCGCTGCAAAAACAGCATGACCAGCGGCAATTGAAACGCGATGCCAAATCCCAGCGGCAACAGCAACACAAAACTGACGTAATAGTTCAGCCGCGGTTCAAAGGCCACGTCCATGCTTTCGTTGAACTGCAACAGAAAATGGATCACGTACTGCAGCACCACGTAAAATGCCATCAACACGCCGCTGACGAAAAGTCCGACACTGACCGGCAGGTACAAATAAACGTAACGTCGCTCGTGCGCGTGCAGTCCCGCGGCGACAAAAGTCCACAGGTGATAGAAGACGAACGGCGACGAAACCACCGCACCAATCACCAGCGCCGCTTTGAACCAAATCATGAAACCTTCGGTCATTTCAAACGAACTGACGTTGGTCTGTGACTTGCGCAATTGAAACTGGGGTGATTGGTCGGCTAGTTCCGCCAAACGTTCGATCGCATCGGGCGAAATTGCCGCCTCACCGGCTTCTGGATCTGGGACGGCGTCGTTGGACGTGTCTGAATCCGCATCGGTGGTGTCTTCTGACCGCAACTGTGAAAGAGCATCCTGCAAGTCGCCCGGAACCGGAACGACTTCTTCCACCACCCAGGCACCGGCGGCGAAGGCATCGCGAAGCGGCTTCAACTCGTCCGCCTTGGTGTCTTCGACCCCCAGCAGTGCCATTCCACGTTCGGCGTGATACTGATGGATCGCCTGTTCCAGCGGTGTTTTGATGTAGGCCACCACCTGGTTGGCGAAGAACAGCCCGATCGCCACGCCGATTCCCAACCAAATGCACGCTTTGGTCAACGCCTGCTGCAACTCACGGAGATGTTCTCCGAAAGTCATCGTGGAGTTTTCGAACAGGTCGTCGTTGGGGGTGGAGATTCGGTCCACGAAGCGATCGCTGGGGCGGGGAAAGTTTGGGCGGATGACCAATGCGGACCAAACCGCATCGTAGGGGGAAGGGCCGATTCGAATCGCAGACCCGAGATCGGGGCATGCGGAGATCTAAAATCATCGCTCGACCGCTTCCCCAGTGTACCAACTGACCCGAAAATCAAGCCAGTGACGACGGGCCTGGCCGGTCGTTTCGTTTGTAGGGATTGTGCAACTTTGGCCGTATCGCCGCTTTCACCCTCCAGAACCGCAACGACGCAGAACCAAATTCCATGAGTATTTCCGCCGAACCATCCATCGACGGCTACCCGCTGTCCTTCACGCCCGTACTGAAACGCACGTTATGGGGCGGCCGTCGGTTGGGCGAAATGCTGGGGAAACCACTGGGGCCTGAACAGGACTATGCCGAAAGCTGGGAAATCGTTGACCACGGTGATGACCAGAGCATCGTTGACGCCGGTCCGCTGAAGGGACAATCGCTGGCGCAAATCCTGGCCGAACGCCCCGAATGGCTGTTGGGGTCGGATTGGGAAAAACAGGTCGGGCAAACCGGTGCCAGCGGCGGGCGTTTTCCGCTGTTGTTGAAGTACCTGGATTGCAACCGCGTTCTTTCGGTCCAAGTCCATCCGGACGATGCGTATGCCCGCCAAATGGATCCGCCGGACCTGGGCAAAACAGAAGCCTGGTATGTCGTGGCGGCCGAGCCGGAAAGCCTGATTTACGCCGGGCTAAAGGAGGGGGTGGATCGGCAAACACTGGCCGAGGCAGTCGAGGCCGGACAAACCGAACAGGTCCTGCACTCGTTTCATCCCACCCCGGGTGACTGCGTATTCATCCCCGCGGGCACCGTCCACGCATTGGGTGAAGGGCTGATCATTGCGGAAATCCAGCAATCCAGCGACACCACGTTTCGCCTGTTTGATTGGAACCGGGTCGACGCCCAAGGCAACGCACGTCCGCTGCACATCGAACCATCGCTGGCGGTTTCCGACTACCAGGCCGGTCCGGCCAAACCGTCATCGGTCGACCCTTCGGCCGAAGGCTGGCAATCATTGGTTCAGTGCGACAAGTTCACACTGCGAGCACTCAGCATCGGCCGGCGACCGATCGGTGGCAACGGCCGATGCGTCATCCTGACCGTTCCGCACGGCACGGTGGTGCTGCAATGCGGTGACGAAGAACGGGAATTGCGGACCGGGCAAAGCCTGCTGATTCCGGCGTCTTGCGCGGAATGTCAGGTCGAGCCCACCGAATCGTCGCTGCTGTTGGCAATGGGATTGCCCGACGAAACGGTCTGACCGGAATCCCGATTCACCGATCCCACCGATTTGCCGCGGGGAAGGCTGTGGCAAAGCCAATGGGGAACCGATCGATGATGAAGAACGGATCGTCTGTCCGAAGCGACGATTCACCTTGGCGGCAACAGCCAAAACTTCGTACGCTCCGAAACGGCAGCGGGACGACCGTTGCGGGGGTGAATTTCGACGCAACCCAACGGCACAGCATTCGGCCGACGCAGTCCGCACCTTCCCAAGCCACCGTCAGGATCGCCCCATGACCGCCAGCCAACGCCAAGTCGCCTTTATCGCAGGTGTCGCCGTTTGCCTGGTTTCGCTGGGCTGCCGTGGCCGTGGTTGGTTGCCCGCCGCCGGCCCAATCGGCCAGCAACAGGCCAGTGCGGTCGTCCACGATCCCTATCCCCAAGCGGATATTGGACCTTCTGATGCCGGCGCGCGTCCGCCCAGCTATCAAAAGCCGCTGGCTGAACCAGTCCGCAACCGCCTGGTGCCTGATCTGATGCCCTGGCTGGGCCGCTAAGCACGGTTTCGCTAACGCGTTTTGATTTCGGCTTTCCATTGGCCGGCGGCCTGATGTTTTTCCCGCCACCGCGCCCGAATTCTCTACACTGAAGGAATCGTGGGGAACGGTACGGTCCGCCGGTCCGTGCATCGCTCGGTCATTCGATACTGCACCAGTGGACGCATGATTGGATGTCCAAATGAACGGTCCGATCACGTTGCGACCTAGCCGTCCCATCATGCAGACCTGATTCCGCGTGACCCAGGGTGGCATCCATGTTGTGTCGCAGAACGTCCGTTCAAACGGCATGCTTTTACGCGTGGTTGGCCCTGGCGTTCGTTGTGATCACCGGATGTTCGCGCAAAGTGTATCTGGTGAGTCTTCGCCCGAACGGCGACACGATGCATCGCGACATCACCATCGTTCACGAAATCGATTCCAAACGACAACCGTTAAAAGACATTGGCGAAGCGGAACTGCGACGGCTTCACCAAGCGTATCCTGATAGCCCGCTGGAATACACCGACGACGGCTATCGATTCAGCGGTGACTTTGCCGGCGCGATGCCGCAAGACGTCGGTGGTCACGGAAACTACCAGCACCTTGCGACATCCCTGGGCGACCACTTCGCCTACCTCGAGCGTTTTCGCGGATCGGTTGACGTCGCTGACAACCTGCAGCAACGCTATGAAGCATTCGACACCTGGGCCGATCTGATCGGCGGTTGGCTGGAAGAACAAATCGACGATGCCGCATGCCGTGACCAGGTGATGCTTTGGTTCAACGGGGACTTTCGGAACGATGCACGATCCTTGATCTTGTCGCTTTGGACCGCGGAGGCGACCAACCAGATTGTCCCACAAACGGATCCGACTTGGCTGGCTACCATGGCGATTCAGTTTCTGTTGGAACGCGATTACATTCGGCCATCGGATGCACCACGGTTGGCTCGGCTTGCTTGGCCAACGACCGCGGAACAGGCCAGTGATCAACTGGTCCAGTGCCTGCAGCGAAAGCTTGAGTTGACCCCGCAACAGGCCAAAGCGTTACAGTTCGCATCGGACCCCAAGGCCATGCGTCGATCATTGGAATCGTATGTTCGTGACAGCGACGAATATCGTGAAAGCGTGACCCAATGGCGACATGACCACCCCGATGCCGCCGACGACCAACAACCGACGCCCATGGGATTGGTCACCGAGCGTTTGTTGGCGGCGACATCGCCCCATCTGTTCGGACCGGGCAACGAAGTCGCCGAAGTGCATTTGTTTTTGGATGCACCGCCACACTGGACCAATGGAATTTGGGAAGCCGACCAAGGACATGTTTTTTGGTCGCTAGGAATTTCCGGATCCCCGTTGCCACCAATCGCAATGGCGGCATGGAGCGTCGCGGACGCGTCGCAACAGACTCGGTTTTTTGGCGACGTCGTCCTGCGGGAACGCGAACTTAGCCAGTACGTGCTTTGGTACCACGGACTTTCCCAATCCAAACAAACACAATGGGACGACATGCTGGCGAGCCTTACCGAATCCGACGACCGAGATGCCGACCTAGCCCGCTTTCACTTTTTTGATGAATCGATCGACGACGAACACCGTGACAGCAAGATCGGCGCGGACCTGATTCGACAATCCCTTCCCTGAATGACGCGTTTGCCGCACGCACCGCTGGGCGATGGGTTGGCCTAACAAATCGGCGGCTATTTGGTACGTTGGCACGTTGCATTGAATCGTCCGCGGATAACACAAGCATGCCCAAGCGCGCCAAATCAGCCAAACGCCCCTCCCAGAATTCAGCCTCATCGGGTCCGCAACGGCTGCAACGCATCTTGGCGGCCGCCGGGTTCGGCAGCCGTCGGCAATGCGAGGATTTGATTCAAGAGGGACGGGTCATCGTCAACGGGCAAACCGTGACACAACTGGGCAGCACGGCAGACACCAAGTCGGACACCATCCTGGTGGACGATTCGCCGATCCGGCCGTCACGACATGTGTATTATGCCGTTCATAAACCGACCGGCGTCGTCACGACCAACCGCGACCCACAGGGACGTCCCCGAGTGATCGACTTGGTGCCACCCGACGAACGTGTCTTTCCGGTCGGCCGATTGGATCGCAACAGCGAAGGCCTGATCCTGCTGACCAACGATGGCGATCTGGCCCAACAATTGGCCCACCCCAAGTTCGGTGTTCGCAAGATCTATCGCGTCACCGTCGCCGGCAAAGTTGACGGCGAAACCATGAAACAGATGCGTCGCGGCATTCATATCGCGGAGGGGATGGTCCGCGTCGAGGGTGCCAAGCTATTGAAGACGCGGGGACGATCCACGGAATTGGAAATCGTACTGCGAGAAGGAAAGAACCGAGAGATCCGCCGGATCCTTGCCAGGCTGGGCCACAAGGTTCAAAAGCTTCGTCGGATCGCGATCGGCCCGTTGCGTCTGGGCGATGTTCCCGCCGGAGCGTATCGCGCGCTGCGGCACGACGAAGTCGCCAAACTGTACGCGTCCGTTCAACCCGGTGGCGATGACGACACGTCGACGCGTCCCGGTCGGCGAAAGGGTGGAAAGAAACCGCGACAGCGCAGCGGCAACGACGGCACGCGATCCAAGTCAACGAGACCGGCGGCCAAAAAAGCGGCCGCGAAACGGTCCGGACGCACGCCCGATCCTGAGCGTAGACGCCGAGACGAGCGGTCTGATTCATCTTTCCCCCTGCCGTCGTCGCATCGCCGAATCGGCGCTGTCATTGGCGGTGATGCGCCCGAACCAGCCGACGCACCGGAGGGACGGCCCGCCAAGCGTTCCAAAAAGCCGTCGCGGAAAAAGGCAGCCAAGCGATCGGCGGTATCTCGATCCGGATCGAGTCGCACCGGTTCCCAAGGTCGCGCAGCAAAACGTGGCACCAAGAAACGTGCTGGCAACCGATCCACCGGCCCGAAAGCCGCCAATACCAAAAAACGTCGCCGTCGCTAAATTTGTTCCCTTTCCGGATTTGCATGACGCCATGACTTCGCTGCACGCCGATCACTACGCCGACAACCTCGTGCAATTGCGATCACCGCTGGTGACCAATCGCTGCGTCGCTCGGGACACTTTCCTGTGCCGAATCGATGCACCGGAGATTGCCAGGGCCGTGATCCCTGGCCAGTTTGTGATGATCCGAATGGCCCAGCATGACGCTCCGCTGATCGGACGCGCCTTCGCCGTTTGGGACATCATCAACGACGATTCGGGTTCCCCACGGTTCATCGAACTGATCTACCTCCGCAAAGGCACGTTAACACGCGCTTTGGCATCCGCACCGGTGGGAACCCCGATGGACGTTTGGGGACCGCTCGGCAACGGCTTTGCCGCTCGCCCGTGTGACCGCTTGATCATGACGGCCGGCGGCATCGGCCAGACTCCGATGCTGTTGCTTGGAAAAGAAGCGATGGGGACCACCGATTTCGGCCGAGACCATGGCTGGGCAAAACACGTCGAAATTATTTACGGGGCACGAACCGCTGACTTGTTGGCGGGGGTCGACGCGTTTCGCACAGCCGGCTTTGAAGTCACCGTTTGCACCGACGACGGTTCGACGGGACAAACCGGACGGGTGCCGGATGTCTTGGCCATGCGATTGACCGAGCTGCAGGACTCCGGCACAACGCGTGTGGTGACGTGTGGACCGGAAATCATGATGCAGCGAGTTTCCGAAGTCTGTGATCAACACGAGGTCGATTGTCAGGTCAGCATGGAAACCCCCATGGCATGCGGCATCGGCATCTGTTTTTCCTGCGTTGCAAAAATTCGACAGGACGATCCAAACCAACCTTGGGACTACAAACGAACGTGCGTCGAAGGTCCCATCTTCGATTCCTCGCGGGTCCATTGGGATGACTAATTTGTTCAGAATGTGGAACCACCTCGTCGCGCCCCCCACATCGTCGTTTCGCTTGCCACGATCGTTCGCGGCCGCCGCGTTGCTGGGACTGGCAATTCTGGCCGGCTGCAATTCATCGTCCGAAACCGACGTTGCCGACAGCGATGGTCAGCCAACGCCCCCGCTGCCGCAAGAAGATGAATCGGATTTCGCCGGTCGACCTTCACCCACCGGCCAACCCAATAACAATCCGGTCGCAGCGCCGATTTCAGACACGGCCATGGCACCTTCGCCCACCAAACAAGGCGGCGGTGACTTGTTGGATCAGTTGGCCGAACCACCCGAGCTGGAACTGGCTACACCGCCGAGTCAGGCGACGGAGCAGCTCAAGGCGAACCTTTCCCCCGATCGTCTGGCCGTTCTGTTGGCGACTGCCGACCGAGAGATGGAAATGGCGTTGACGATGCAAAGCGACGCGTCGCAACAGGAACGCCTGGCACAGGCCAAGAAGATTGCCGATGCCAAGTTGCAAGCGGCCAGGCGGTTGGCCTCGCATCCCGACGCAACCCCCGAACAAATGACCCTGGGTAAACGCGCCGAACTGCAGGGCCTATCACACTTGGCACAGCTGGGTGACCTACGATCGGCGGAGTTACTGGAAGACCTGGCCAGCGAATACGTCCGCTCCGAATCCGATGATTTGAAAGTGGACAGCCAACTGGTGCTGATCGGCTTTGGCCTGGAACGTTTGCAAAATGGTGATGAGCAGGCGGCTGATGACCTGGTCCAGTTGAACCGGGAATTGATCGAAATCACTTCGGATCGAAACGTCATGGCCATCGTCGCGATGGCCCAAGCGAGACAGTGGCTGGCCAAGCTGGACCATCCCGCCGAATCCGACGAAGTCCGCCGGATGATTCTGGATAAGTTCGGCGCTTCATCGGATCCGAACGTCAGTGCCATGGCCGCACAGTACGCGGGCAACGTGAAATTCGATGCGATCGACCAACTGGTGGCCAAGGCCATTGAAGGGCAAACGATCAATCCGACGCGGTGGCGCGAAGCCGTGGAAACGCTGCTGCGTGAAGCTCCTGATTTGTTGTCGGTCCGTTACCTATGCGGAACCACATTGCAGTTCGAATCTGGCAACCAGCCGGAATTGGCTGACATCACTTACGAGATCTTGGAACAGCGTTTTGCCGATGACACATCCGCTATGGGGCAAGACGTTCAACTGGCCTTGGAACTACGCGACGCGCGGGCCGAAAAAATCGGCCAACCCATCGACGTACCCCTGCGTTCGATTTACGGAACGGTGGATCGCATGGAGCAGTTGCAGGGGCAAGTCGTCTTGATGCCATTTTGGTCCACGCGTTTTCAGGATTCGCTCCAGCTGATCCCGACGCTACAAAAACTTGAATCGGAGTTCCCCGACGACGTTTCGGTGGTCGGCATGAACCTGGATCCGTCCGGCGATGATGTGCGCGGATGGATGGCACAGGCGGGGCTTGAATTGCCGACCGTGGCACTGCAACAGAACGCCGATGAATCCGTAAAGGTCAGTCCGGTCGCCCGTCAATTCGGAATGGGTGGACGACCAATGACCGTGATCCTGGACCGTCAGGGAATCGTTCGAAAAATCCTTTTTGGCGACCAAAACCTGCGTGCCACTGTTGAAGCCTTGGTCCAGGCCGATGCGGGTGAAGGCAATCCGTAACCGGGACTGCCTGATCATTTCGCGTTTTCTATTGATGGCGTGATTGCTTTGTTGCTGAATCGTTGCTGATCGCTTAGACCAGCACCGCGATGAAAGCCACGACCACGATCAAAGCCCCCACGCCCGCCTTGCCGGCGGTCCCAAGTGTGCGTCCCCAAAACGCCGACTTTCCGATCAACCAGCTTTCACGCCAGGGCCGACCGTCGGTCTTTTCCGCGTAGATCGCACCGACCGTGGCACCGGCGCCGCCGAAAAGCAACGCCGCCAGGACCGGGCCCAAGATGGGGATCGGCAAACCGACCACCGCCCCCAAAAACGCACCCAGCATCGATCCGCCCAGCGCATAGACCGTTGCCCGTCGACTGGCCCCGGCACGCCTGGCCCCCGCAGCACCGGCCAAAAATTCCAAGCCCTCGCCGATCGCTGCCAACACAAACGCCAACACCACAGGCGTCGCTCCCATCCCCAGACGCCCGTCACCGGGTCCCAACCAAGCGTATATCGCCATCAAGCCTACGGCGATCCAATTGCCCGGCAGTGCGATCAAATTCAACGCCCAACTTAGAGCCACAGCGATCACCATGCCGATCGCCAACACTGCTGCTCCGGAAGCCGCGATCCACGGAGCCTGCCACCATGCGGTGTCTGGTGCTGCCAGCAGTGAAAGTTCCGAAATCATCTGGTGAATCTTCGCTGATCTGAAGTCTGGTGATGGAGCATGTCGACGGCGAGACCGTATCGAAGACCGGCCGATTTGATCCAGCATCGCCGAACGCTTTTCCGCGAATCGGCGACGCCGGAATTACTGGCTGCAAACTCCGGTCCGGTGGCCATCCCCGCCTTACGGCCAAAATTGTGCGACACTGTCTCCCGTTGCCGCCATCCTATTGTTCGTTTGGTTCGTCCACTGTTTGCCAAAACGAACCCGGAAACCACGGGATCCGTCTGACCTATGCGGGCGGCCCGGGAATTCCCCCCGTCGGCACCGTAGCCGAGCCGGGGCTGACGGGTCCACCTTTCCCACCGTCCCAATTTGATGGTTGCCGGCTTCGGCAACCGGTAAACTGGCAAACAAGTTGTGCGGGGAAGCCACGACGCCGATGGTTCGCGGCAGCCGTGGCGCACGGCCTTTTCACCAAGCAAGCATTCGCATGGAGCAGGGCGACGATGACCCACAGTGTGCTCGACACCAACGTGTTGGTACTCAACCGATTCTATATGGCCATTCGCGTGGTCAACGTGCGTCGCGCGTTGACACTTCTTTACCGGCAGTGCGCCGAAGTCATCAGCAATGACGAAGAACAGTTCGTCAGCTACGACTTTGACAGCTGGTGCGAACTTAGCCGATTGGCATCCACCGACAAGCAAGCCGGCGAAGATTACCTTCAAGCCGTCGGTTTTGAACTGATGGTTCCACGCATCGTCCGGCTGACGCGATTCGATCGAATGCCGGCACAGACCGTTCGGTTCAATCGCAAAAACCTGTTCACGCGCGACGACCACCGGTGCCAATACTGTGGCAAGAACGAACCGACACACAAATTAAGCTTGGACCATGTCGTCCCTCGTTCCCACGGCGGTCCGACGACGTGGGAAAACGTTGTATGCTGCTGTCTTCGGTGCAACAGTCGCAAAGGTGGGCGAACGCCCAAACAAGCGAACATGAAGCTGCTGACCAAACCGGTGAAGCCGCGGTTTCATCCACTCTGGTCGGGACCGATCGATGATCCGCGGTACGAATCATGGAAAACGTTTGTCAGCATGCCCGCGGCCTCGTAGCCATCTGGCGTTCTCAGCCCTCAGACGCGACAGACTGGCGACGCCAATTGCACCGCGGCAATCCGGGACGGTGTGCGGTCCAGTATCGACATGGCTGCTGAGATCAATTTTTGACAAGCAACGCGAAAGGCGGCCTGGGTCAGGCCGCCTTTCTTTCGATGGTCGTCGGGTTCACCGACCAGCAAACACCGCGACGATGCCCTCGCGGGCCGTCGGCGTTGTCGACGTGCCGATCACTGATCGGCCAGCGGTGCTTTCTTTTCGGTAATGACTTCGCACTCTTCCGACTTGGTGGCGTTCAATTCCAAGTAGCTCTTCCACTCATCGGGAAGATTGTCTTCGTGGAAGATCGCCTCGACCGGACATTCCGGAACACAGGCTTCACAGTCAATGCATTCTTCTGGGTGGATGTACAACATGTCGTCACCCTCGTAGAAACATTCCACCGGGCAGACGACGACACAATCGGTGTACTTACAGCCTTTGCACGGTTCGGCAACAACATGAGTCATGGTTGGACCTTTCTACGAAGTCTCGAGGTGTCGCAATTCTCCACCAATGTATCGGGTGGTCAACGAAGGCATCTGAAGCCGAAAATAAGTTTCGACGTGGTTCGTCGACCAACGATCAGCGGGGAACGTCCGTCACAGCGTTGGCGCCGGCCTGATGCTCGTGGGCCGGCGGCGCCGATATCGCTATCCGGGAACTTCCGAATCGGATCATTGCGTGTTGAAACATTAGGATTGCCGTCATTTTGCCGTCCTTTCGCGCCGCTGACGAGACGTCCAAAGCGGCTGGGCAATTGAATCACCCGGACTTGTTAAAACCCCCATTTTCGCTTCAAAAACCTCGTTGCTGCCTCATTTCATCGCATGCCTGCATCCACGGTCGCCTTGCGCGTCAAACCCAATCGCCATTTTCCGTTTTACGCCCGTCACCCCTGGGTCCACGCCCACGCCCTGGCGGCCGCGGATACCGAGTTCGCCTGTGGCCAGATCGTGGATCTGACCGACCATGATGGCAACTGGCTGGCGCGGGGCCTGGCCAACCCTGACAGCAAGCTTCGGGTTCGTCTGTACAGCTTTGATCCCGATCTTTCGTTGGACGATTCACTGTGGGCCGAGCGGATCGATGCGGCGATCGATCGCCGGCGTTTGGATTCCCAGCATCGTGCGGGTGACGACCAGGCGGAGCGGCTGGTTTTCAGCGAAAGCGATTTGCTGAGCGGTTTGATTGTCGACCGCTATGCCGATTGTCTCAGTGTTCAATTCACCGCCGCAGGAATCTGGCGTTTTCGTGACACGATCGTCAATCATCTGATGCAGGCGACGGGATGCCGAGCCATCAAAGTACAGGTCGACCAGCGAACTGCGCGGTTGGAAGGCACCGAACCGATCGACACCTGGTTCAATGGACGCTGGGCTGCCGACGAAGGCGAAACCGAGGATCCCTTCGCAGAGCCGGTTCAATATCGACAAAACGGGCTGAACCTGAGCGTCGACCTGCGTCATGGCCAAAAAACCGGCGGCTATTTGGACCAAGCGTTGAACCACGCCCAGGCGGCACGCTATCTGACAGGACGACGGGTTTTGGACGTCTGTTGTTACCACGGCGGCTTCGGACTGGTCGCTGCCGTTTCGGGCGCTGCTGAAGTCTTGGGGATCGATTCCAGTGAAGCGGCATTGCAGCAGGCCGCCGAAAACGTCGAGCGAAATTCGCTGTCCAACGTCACCTTTCGGCAAGCCGACTGCTTTGATGCATTGAAGGAATTGGCCAGCGAGTCTGAACAATTCGACGCGGTCATTTTGGATCCGCCGCGGTTCGCCGGCTCAAGGCACCAAGTCGCGTCGGCGATGCGTGCTTACGCCCGCCTGAATGCACTGGCGCTCGATTTGCTTCCTCCCGGTGGCATTTTGGTCACGTGCAGCTGTTCGGGACGAGTTTCGGTGGCCGATTTCCACGACATGTTGACGGACGTCGGAAAACGCCGCCGCCGTGATTTGATTCTGCTGCAAACCCGCGGCGCCGCACCCGACCACCCGGTAGCGGCGTCCTGTCCGGAAAGTGAGTACCTGAAATGCGTTATCGCGCAAGTCCAATAGGCTAAGAGGCTGTCGTGGGAAAGGTTTGGTGAACATTCAGTCCGGTCGACAACCGAATCGGGCAAGTATGCTCAAAAGGGTGACCGCAGGGCTGCCCAACCGTTGCGGGGATAAACAAGCTGCGACGCGTTGACCTATAATCAAAAGCCTTGTTCCAACGTCCGGGTCGCCAGGATGCAGCCAAATCGCCTACCTTCGGACCATTTCTCGTCACCATTCAAGCGTGCCGTCCAGCCTGGAGTCCAACCCATGTCGGGTGTAACGATCAAAATTCTTCACGGCGCAGATCGCGGCCGGGTGTACGAAGAAGTACAGCTGCCGATGACGATTGGTCGCGAAGAAGGCAACGACATTCAATTGAATGACGAAAGGGTCAGCCGCTGTCACCTGAAAATCCAACGTGACAACGACCGTTTGGTGCTGACGGATTTGGACAGCACCAACGGTACAAAGGTCAACGGTGTTGAATGCCAGTTGAAAATATTGCGCCATGGCGATCTGATCGCGGTCGGCCGCAGCTTGATGCTGGTGGGTTCGGAAGAACAAATCGCAGCACGCTTGGCCGCCATGGGCACCGATGGTCCCACCGTCAAACGTGAAATGGGATCGTCCGACAGTTCAATGCGGGTGGAATTGCAGGGCACCAATTCACCGATCCCTGCGGAAATGATGCAGGTTCGCGAACTGCCCAACGTCCCCAAAGATTTGTCCCCTGGCCAGAAAGCGCAGATCTGCGAAGTCTTGGATTACTTGCAAGAACGTCTGCACCGCTTGATCGAATCGGCCAAGCACGACGATTCCGGGCAAGACGTGAACCTGCAACTCGGCGCATGGCATCGCTTGCTGGACACCCAAGCGGAACTAGCCGAGATGGTACGTCAGATCACCGACCCGGATTGGCCCAGCTGATCACAACGCCAAAACAATTCAATGCGGATGACATGTGCGTGAATCCACAGCATCTCCGTTAACGCCAAACGGCCTCGATCTTGGATCGAGGCCGTTTGTCATTGTTCGTTATCGGTGCCGCACAACGACGGACCGAAATCAGGCCGACGCGGCGTTGACGACCGCTTCGGCATTGATGCCAAAATGTTCATAGACGGCCGCGTAAGGACCGCTGGCACCGTAGCTTTCCATCCCCACGAATTTGCCAGCCGATCCGATCCATCGATCCCAGCTCATGCGAATCCCGGCTTCCACGGCGACGCGATTGGTGACAGCGGGCGGCAACACTTCGTCGATGTAACTTTGGTCCTGTTCCTGGAACAGATCCATGCACGGCATGCTGACGATGCGAACCTTTTTGCCTTGTTCGGTCAGCGTCTTGGCGGCATCCACGCACAAGTTCAATTCACTGCCGCTGCCCATCAGGATCACGTCGGGTGTGCCGTCGCAATCCGACAGAACGTAGCCACCTTTGGCACACCCACTGACGTCGGCGTAGACGTCACGATCCAACGTCGGCATGTTTTGACGCGACAGCACGAATGCGGACGGGTGATCATCGATCGACAGTGCGGTGCGATAACACTCTGCAACTTCGTTGGAATCGCCGGGACGGAAAACCAACAGTCCGGGAATCGCGCGGCAAGCCGAAAGGTGTTCGACCGGTTGGTGCGTCGGACCGTCTTCCCCCACACCGATGGAATCATGCGTCAGGATATAGATCACCGGTTGATGCATGATGGACGACAAACGCATGCCGCCACGCATGTAATCCGAGAAGACGAAGAAAGTGGCGGCATAAGATCGCAATCCTGACAGCGACAAACCGTTGGTGATTCCGGCCATCGCATGCTCGCGGATGCCGAAGTGCAGGTTGCGTCCACCGTAGCTGCCGGACTGGAAATTCCCAGCACCGTCGAACTTCAGATCCGACTTGTTGCTGGGTGCCAGGTCGGCGGATCCGCCGATCATGAACGGGATATTTGCGGCGACGGCGTTCAAAACCTTTCCACTGCTGTTCCGTGTCGCATCGCCTTTTTCGTCGGCCGGGAACACGGGGATGTCTTTGTCCCAGCCCTCGGGCAACTTGCCGGCGAACATGGCCGTCAACTCAGCCGCCTTTTCCGGGTGGTCTTTCTGGTACTTGGCCCAAATTTCGTTCCACGCATCGAAAGCCTTCTTTCCACGTTCACCGACACCTTCGGCAAAGTGTTGCTGAACACCATCGGGAATGTAGAACTTTTCCTCCGGCGGGAACCCATAGCTTTGCTTCGCCAGTGCGACTTCGTCCCAACCCAACGGGGCGCCGTGGGCACCGTGCGTATTTTGTTTGTTGGGTGCACCGTAACCGATGATGCTTTTGACGATGATGATCGTCGGCTTGTCGTTACAGGCCTTAAAGTTATCGATCGCCTTGCCCAGTGCCGCCAAGTCGTTGGCATCATCGACGTGGACGACGTTCCATCCCAAGCCTTCGAAACGTTGACCGACGTTTTCGCTGAATGCCAGATCGGTTTCCCCTTCGATGGTGATGCCGTTGTCATCGTAGATCCAGCACAGGTTGTCCAGCTTCAGGTGGCCGGCCACCGATGCCGCTTCGCACGCGACCCCTTCCATCAGGTCCCCGTCGCTGCACAGGGCGTACGTGTTGTAGTCAAACAGTGTGGCGGAATCGGTGTTGTAGGTCGCGGCCAACCACTTGGCGGCCATCGCCATGCCAACGCTGTTGCTGACACCAGCGCCCAGCGGTCCGGTGGTGGTTTCGATTCCGGCGGCTTCGCCGAATTCCGGGTGACCGGCGCAGACGCTGCCGATCTGACGAAACGACTTGATGTCGTCCAGGGTGACGGCCAGTCGGTCGGTGGGCTGGCCGTTGTCGTCCAGGGCTTTGACGCCGATCAAATGCAGCGAGCTGTAAAGCAACATCGAAGCGTGACCGCAAGACAGCACGAAACGATCGCGGTTGGGCCAAGCCGGCTGGGCCGGGTCGTAGTCCATCGTGTGCTGATACAGCTGATAGGCGATCGGGGCAAGCGCCATCGGCGTTCCCGGGTGCCCGCTGTTTGCGGTTTGGACGGCGTCCATGCTGAGCGTTCGAATCGTGTCGACGGCCAGCGTTTGAATGTCAGTCGAAGCGACGCTCATCGGTCGTTTCCCCGGGGATCTTTCGGCGGAATAATCAGTCAGAAACAGTGCGAAAAAGGGTATCTCGCCCGTCGCCGCCGGAAAAGGGGCAAGGAAATCAGCCCTTCAAATTCCAGTCCCGCATCGGATCCAACATCTCGGATCGGGTCAGATCAAAATGCAGCGGCGTCAGCGTGACATTGCCATCACGCAATTGGCTGACGTCGGTCATTTCCGGCGGCTGGCTTTCCGATTCCGACCACAGAGCCCAGTAGTACCCGCGCCCGCCGGGATCCGTCCGCTTTTCGTACGTCCGTCCGTATTGCTCCAAGCCCATCGGAACAATCTTCACATCCCGTGGCGTTTCGGTCGCCGCCGTCGGGACGTTCAAGTTGAACAGCCCACCCTGGGAACGCGGCTGCTTGACGATGCCACCGATGACGTTCCGTGCGATCACCGCGGCGCTTTGAAAATCAGCGTCGTCGTCGTGCTCCAGCGAAACCGCCACGCTGGTGATGCCAAAGAACGCTCCTTCGATCGCCGCCGCCACGGTGCCGCTGTACAAAACGTTGATGCCCGCGTTCAGGCCGCTGTTGATCCCGCTGACGACCAGATCCACCGGGTTGTCCTTCAGCAGTTCGGCAACCGCCAGCTTGACACAATCTGCCGGCGAACCGTCCACCGCCCACGCCCAGTGCCGGCCTTCGCGATGAATCGCTTTGCACACCAAAGGCGTCAGATAGGTGATCGAATGGCCGACCCCACTTTGTTCCGTTGCGGGGGCCACAATCACGACTTCGCCCAAATGCCGAAGCTGCTGTTCCAACGCCGCCAACCCCGGCGCAAAAACGCCATCATCGTTGGTCAATAAGATTCTCAAGCCGCGTCCTTCGCACTTCTGGGCACAATCGGCAACCGATCGGTTGCCGTCGAATCGGTCAATCCCGATTCGATGACGCACCTATAGTGCTGGGCGACTTCCGGAGCGGTCAAGCCGTCACCGACGGACCCGCCGGCGAAGCAGCAAGGACGACAATCGCGGATCGGATCAGAATCCGATGCGAACACTGGTCCCACGCGGGCGGTGATAGTGGTACGGCCGCGGCGAATAATAGTGTGGACCGTAGTAGCGCCGAACCGGGTATGCCGGCAGGACGTGCGTTTCATGAATCACCGTCGGTTGCTGAACCACGACCGGCGCCGGTTCGGGCTGCACGACGGCGGGGCTGCCGACAGTGGCTTGTTGCATCGCGGAGATCACGCTTTCGCGAACACCTTGCTGGTGCATCGCGATGATGTCGGACACTTGAATTTGATGTTGAACGCCGCGGCTGTGGATTTGGTTGATGATGACCGAATCGCCCAGGCCGCTGCGCGTCATGTTGATGACGTCGGTGATCGACACCGCGCCGACCGTCCGGGCAACCTGCTGTTGCTGTTGTTGATACAGGTATTGTTGCTGACGAGCCGCCTGTTCTTTGTCGGCCGCGTCGCCCAGGATTCCACCCGCGACCGCTCCCACGACACCACCGATCGCCGCACCGGCACCGGCTTCATCGTTGTGGTCGCCGATGATTCCGCCGGCAATCGCGCCGGCCAATCCCCCAAAGGTCGCGCCGCGCTGTTTTCCCGTTTGCGCTTGGACAAACCTGGCCGGAACCATCACGGTCAAAGACACCAGCAACAACGTTGGAATCAGAAAACGTGTCCGTACCATTGCGGATTGCCATTGATTGGGGGGGGAAGAAAGAACACGCGGCCCAAGGGCATGCGTGTCGCGGTCGGCCAACGATACCGGTCAGCAAACCGACACCGGCGGCGGCTCGGTCCACACAACCCTAGGTCACCGATCGTCGCCGAACGACAACACGCCATCAAAACGTGTGCCTCAGCGGTCGATCCGAAATCCGGGATCGATTCTTAGTCCTTCTTCGGCCGAAAGGACAAGCTCAATCCGGTCTTCCTACGCCTTGGCCGATGACCTCAGAAATGGCATGCAGAAAATCGTCAGCATCGTCAAATTCGCGATACACGCTGGCAAAACGGATGAACGCGACCGGATCCAGATCGGCCAGGTGCGCCAAAACAATGTCGCCTATTTTTTCAGCCGGGATCTCCGAATCGAACGACGCATAGATGTCCGCTTCGATGCCCTGAACGCATTTTTCGATTCGCGAACTGGTGATCGGCCTTTTCGAACACGCCCGTTCGATCCCGCGGCGAATCTTTTCCCGATCGAAGGGTTCGCGGGTCTGTTCGCGTTTGACCACGCGAACCCCCAACTGCTGCATCGTTTCCAGCGTGACGAATCGCCGGTGACAGTTGCTGCAAACTCGCTTTCGCCGCACCTGGTAACCGTCATCCACCGAACGCGTGTCCACCACGCGATCGTTGTCCACGTGACAAAACGGGCAACGCATGGGCAATCCGTTGGCAGAAGTTTGAACGTCGATCTTGACCCACAACGTCGGGCTTCGTCGTGCGTCCCAGTTCGTTAGATTATCGGCTTCGCCCCAAGGTTGCGAGCAGCCGGGCGAATGGAATCGGGCCCCCCGCGGCAATCCAGGCCCGCCAAAATTCGCATCGATAGTTACCGACCGCGTCATCCCCAGAGCCAACGATCGCATGTCTGACGAAAACCGCCCCGACGAATCCACGTCCCCGACAGCCCCCGAGCAGGCATCATCGCCCGACAGTGCCCCTCCGGCCGATCCCGCTCCGGCCGCGGCAGCCTCCGAACCGGCCCGTCAAGAATCGCCGGCGGACCAGTTCCGCAGGGAAGTGGAATCGAAACAGGGATCCCTGGACGATTTCGAGCACGAGGAAGAACTGTGGGCCGGCGGCTACAGCGCCAAAGCCATGATCGGCTCGTGGTTTCTATTGGTCGTCGTGACCGTCGCCCTGATCATCGCCGCGATCATGATGCCCCAACTGACGTTCCCCATTGCCCTGGGCATCATCGCGGTGCTGTGGGTGATCGTCGGTCTGTGGTACGCCAGCCGCCGCTTGGGCTTTCATTACCAGCTGACCACCCAGCGGTTCATCCACCAGATCGGAATCCTGACCCGACGTACCGACCGGATCGAAGTCATCGACATTGACGATGTCAGCTACAGCCAAGGCCCGGTCGAACGCGCTCTGGGCGTGGGCACTATCGTGATCACCAGCAGCGATCGGACCCACCCCGAACTAAAAATGATCGGCATCGAAAAGGTCCAAGAAGTTGCCGGCCTGATCGATGACGTCCGCCGCAAGGAACGTCGCAAACGCAGCCTGCATATCGAAGCAATCTAGCGACACCGTCGACCGCGATTCGGCGTCCCATCATCGCAATCAAACGCAAACAAGGCATCGTGGGATTCACCCGCGATGCCTTGTTTGTTGATCGGATTCACCATCCGTCGGGCGGTCGATTCGGCCGTACGCCCGTTCGATTAAAGCCGGGATCAATATTTGACTTCGGCTGACAACGTCAGACCAACAGTGACCACGTCGTCATTGATCCGGACCGTGCGACCGTCGTTGGGACGGACCACTTGGTTGAACTGCTCGGTGGCCGTTGCGATCCCGGTCAGGTACCACAGTTCCGATCCGGCACGCAGCGACAACATTTCGCCCAGATTGAATCGGATGCCCGACCCCAGTTCGAACACACCGGCGATGTCTTCGTCATCGTCACCGTTGAACAGAACCGTGGCACCGGCATTCTGCAGACGATAATCCAAGTCAACAAAGTTGGCGTATACACCGGCACGTCCGCGGAAGTCGGCGACGACGTGGTTGCAAACCGGATAGAACATGTCCAGTCCGACTTGGCCACCGATCAACTTGTTCTCGGTGTTGCTTTGGAACACGCCGACGTCGCCCGCACCGTTTTGCGAAATGAAACGGTATCCGTCTTGGAAATCGATGTATCGAATCCCGTACAAGATTTTGGCAACTTGCCAGCCCATGATCGTGCGGCTGGCCTCGAACGACCAGTACTCCGATGCTTGGTCTTGTTGCTGATAGACGGCGTTGTCGTTGAAGGCACTCAATTGGGTCGACGCGATTGGCAACCCGGCAATGAACAGTGACGAAAGTCCGGTTCCGGTGATGCCAGCCGAACGATCCCATTCCAGCGGTCCGGTGAAGCTGCCTTCCCAACCGTGAACGCAATCGGGTACCGCACCGAAGGTGATTCGTGGGGCCAGTTCCCAATCGAATTCACCGACGAAGTAGTTTTGGCTAAGCGTGTATCGTTTGTCGTCGAAACGCTTCATGTACAGCAAGTCGACATAGCCGTACCGATACGGTTCGCAAGTCGGACAGGCGGTGCTGAATCCCGATGCGACACCCGGCACATAGTTGCCACCGCCTTGATAGACGCCGCCGGTTTGGCAGCTCTGGCAGTTGCTGACTTGGGCGATTCGCTGGTCGACCAACGATTCGACGGAGTCACCGCCGGCGTTGCGAACCTGCGAATTCAACAGTCCCAATTGTGACGGGTCGACGACCTGAAACGCTTGGCCGCCATTGATCAGCTGACCGTTGTGAAATGTGATGCCCCCGGTCAAATCGCCGGCGTTGGACGCCGTCGTCGTTCCGGTTTGACCAGCATCACTGGCCGGCTGCTGCGCTTCGGCTGAAACGCCCAGCATCAAGATGCTGCTAAGGGCTGCCAGCTGGCGAAGCCTGCGGCCGATGCCCTGGCGGATCGCTTGGATCTTCATGATCAAACCTCGTAGACTTTAATCGCGGCTACTGCGCTGACCGCGTGGCTGGAAAGACTAAGGATGGTGAAAGGAAACACGTTGTGTGGTTCGACGCGTCGAACCACACCAATCAACGGACGACCAATTCATCCCTGACGGGAATCAAACAAGTCTTCCGAACCATACGAATGATTTTCTTGGCCGCTTCTTCGCTCGGGCAGTGTCCGCTGACAATCAATTCATCAGCCAACAGTTGCACCGTCACGTCCGCGGTCGGAAAGGCGTGCCGAATCGCTTGGCTTAGCACCGACATTTTTTCACTTGCCGGGTCGTGCGAAGCTTCAACCGGTGCAGTCACGTGAACTTCGAATTCACGCGAGACCACCGAATCGCTGCCGACTGGCGATGCCCACACGGTCATTTGGGTGACACCATTGCTGGCACCGATCAACTTGATTTGGCTGGGCCCTGCCGCGACGGCCTGGCATACGCCTTTGTCGTTGACACTGACCTTGTGCAGCTGGCCGCGGATGGTCAGCGACCGAACCTGGGCACGTGTCATGTACAACGGCGTTGCCGATGTGGCCCGCAGTTGCTGGGCGGCTTCGGCGGCATCAGTCGCCCCGGTCTCGGGGGTCAACCGAGCCGAAACTTTTTGCACGGGTGTTTTCCAGTGAAGCGTCTGGGGACCGCGAGGTAGCGGAGGCAGCTTGGGCGTTTGGGCCGTCATCGCTTCGGTCTCCGCCACTGACTCGGCTTCCGGCATCGGTGTCGGAATGTCGGCCGCGACGTTTTCGGACGGATCCGCCGTGTCGTCTTGCTCCGCGGTGTCGTCCGACTGCTGATCAACCCGGATCGGGTCCGGCGCCGTGCGAACAATGCTGGCGTCAATATCGGATGCCGGCCGGAACGATGCCGGTGCCGCTGCAACGGCAACCGGCGGACGCCATTGGACGGCAGGATCTAGATTCGTCGGAGCCTTGGGCACTTCCGACGCGACAACCGGTTCGGCTTCCATCGGGTCGGCCAGCGGTGTGGCTTCCTCTGGTCGGGCCGCAGGCGGTTCCATCGGCTGTGGCGCGGGCAGTTGGCGTTGCTCCGCCGCCAAGCTTTCCGTGTCGACCGACGAGCGCGTCTCATCCACCTCGGGCGCATCTGAAACGTCCATGTCGGCACGCATCTGCGCGTCAGCGGTATGACCGGCGTGGCCGGTCGCGGGGCTGACCGATGCCGGATCAGCAAACTGTTCTTGGGAAGCGACCGGTGTTTCGGTCTGCTCAGCAACCGCTTCCGGTACGTCAACTTGTTCGGGCTTGCTGTCCAAAGTCATTGGCGGAACTTCGGCCAAGTCGATTCTTGGTGCCGCCGCTAATCCGGCCTTGCTCAGTGCGGGCCGTGCCTGCATCGTCGACGATTCTTGATCCGCTTGGTCTGTCGGTCCCTTGGCAGGCTCCACTGTCATTTCGTCGGACGAATCCGACAGCGAAAACTCGATCGCTTCACCGATGCGGCCTGCGTCATCGGCATCGGCGACCATGTCTCCATTCGATGATTCGCTTTTCACCTCGGGATCGGTGGAACGTTCGGGGACATCCGCCAGAGAGAACGAATACGGCTGTGCCGAACCGACGACCGTATCAGCGGCCGTCTGGCGAATGCGATCGACGTTGGGCGCAACAGACTCCGGTGCAACCACCTGACCGGCAGCGACGTGTCCGGCGAAAGTCGGTGGTTGGTTGAAGTAGGCTCGACTGTCGGCGTCGACTTTCGTAGCGTCACCTGCGGTGACCTCGTGCAATTGACGGGCGCCCAGGTTGGTCGAACGCAGCAGCGGGTTGGTTCGGATGGGCGACGGCTGCGGGGCCTGGACTGACAGCTGCGCAGATGCGGCCTGATGCTTCGACGCCGCATCGATCGGTCGCAGCCCGACAACGGAACCCATCGGCTTGAGCAACACGGCGGATTCGGATCGGCCGGACGTTTGATGGACGGCCGCTTGATGGATCGGCTGTGTCTGCACAAACGGATTCGTGCGGATCGGTGCGGCCGACGGCTGCTGTGCGACGGCCGCTGGCATCCAGGCAGTGGCAGAAACCCCGGCAGTCATCAACAACGCGAACAGACGCCGGCGGCGCCGGAATCGTTGCACGTTTTCGGGATTCTTTCGTTGGCCGCTTTGGAGTCGACGGTCACCCACCTGCGCATCCTTGCATTGAAGCGTCTTGGCCTCTGCACCCCCCCGGCGCAAAAAACCTTGAACCCGATCGGTCGCGAAGTCAGCAGGCCACTGGGCATGCGTCGGCGCGGCGACGGACTCGGATGCTTGTGTTATCGGAACCACCCGACCGCGACATTAACGATTCTGTCGATGCGAAGTTTGGTGCTGATTGCCACAGCGGGTTTGGTCATTCGGATTGACGCCGTCGTGCGGCCTCAAATGCAATCACAGCCGCTGAAATCGACAAATTCAGACTGTCGGCACTCCCAGACATGGGGATCCGAATCCCGCGCACCGGACGCCCGCCGCATGACCGCCAGTGGCTCCCCAGCCCCTTCGCCTCGCTGCCCAAAACGACCGCCACGGGCCCCGTCAGATCGCATTCCCACAACAATTCGGCGCCTTCGACCCGGGCCGCGTACGCGACGATGTTCCGCGAATTCAAAAATTCTGCGACTTGGTCACGATCGGCCACCGCGGCGGGCACGGTGAACAGCGTCCCCAAGCTGGACCGGATCGCATTGGCGTTGAAGGGATCGACGGAATCGCCGGTGATCAGGATCGCATCGACCCCGGCCGCGTCAGCGGATCGAAAAACGGCCCCCAGGTTCCCCGGCTTTTCGATCGAATCCAGCACCAACAGCAGCGGGCTGGCCGGAAGATCCAGACGCGACAGCGACCAATCCGGTTGCATAAACTCGGCAACCGCACCGCGAGCGTTCTGCCCGTAACTGATCCGGCTCATGACCGCCGGACTGACCGGCTGGATGATCGGCGTGGCCTTCAAGACCGTTCGAGCGTCCTGGTCAAACTCGTCGCCGGGCAGCCAATCGGACCATGCCGCTTCGCCTGTCGCGGAGACCATCTCCGAGGCGGCGGCATCCGCCTGTTTTCCCGAACGAGATCCTTGATTCGCCGAAACATAGATCGCTTCGGGGCATAGTCCAGACTGCACCGCGGCCGCCGTTTCACGCCAACCATCGATCAAAAATCGTCCGGCTTGGCGGCGACGGCGGTTGTCACGAAGCCGCACCAAACGCCGAATGGTGGGATTGGCGGGGCTGCGCAGGATTGGTCGCGTCGATGAAGTCACCGCTGAAACGTCCGGGGGTGGGTCTGTTATGTTTTGGCCGAAAGTTTAGACCAATCCGATGCCGGGCCAACCGTCACCGTGCCGCCTCGTGGCGTTTCCCGCCCTGATTTCGCCCACGTATCGCTATCGCATCCACGTCGACCGAATCCATCCATGACCCAACCGATCCGCTGCGACGCCGTCACATCCCGCCGTGACCGAAAAGAATTTTTGGCACTGGAAAAACGGCTGTACCAAAACGACCCGAATTGGGTTCCGCCGCTGTGGTCGGTGCGAAAAGAACTGGTGAACTTCAAGCCTCACCCGTTTTATCTGGATGCCGATTCCCAAGCGTTCCTGGCCCGCCGCGGTGATCGCGTGGTCGGACGTGTGGTCGCCATCGCCAACCATGCCCACAACCGTTACCACGACGACAAGCTGGGATTTTTCGGTTTCTATGAGTGCGAGAACGATCAAGAAGCCAGCGACGCACTGTTGGCCGCGGCCTGCCGGTGGTTGAAAGAAAAAGGATTGACCGACGTCCGCGGCCCGGTGCACCCGAGCCTGAATTATGAATGCGGTCTGCTGGTCGACGGATTCGATACGCCGCCGACGTTCTTGATTCCCTACAACCAGACCTTCTATGGCGATTTGATCGAAGCGTTCGGCTTTATCAAATGCCAAGACATGTTCTGTTACGACGCCCACATGGATGAACTGAATGACTTGGATCCCAAGTTGGCATTCGTCATTCAAGAAGCCACCAATCGATTCGATGTGGCCTGTCGTCCCTTGGATCGGAAACGTTTTGCCAAAGACGTCCGATCCTTTTTGGAAATCTACAATCTGTCGCTGCAGCGGACCTGGGGCTACGTGCCGATGAGCGAAGCGGAGATCAATCATCAGGCCGCGGGCTTGAAACACCTGATCGTGCCCGAATTGACCAGTATCGCTGAAATCGACGGGGAACCGGTCGGTGCCGGCTTCGGTTTGCTGGATTACAACCCGATCATCCGGCGGATCGGCGGCAAGCTGTTCCCACTGGGCTGGCTCAGCCTGCTGACCCAGCGAAAAAACATCAAACGATTGCGGGTGATCAGCACAAACGTCCTGCCGACCTATCAAAAATGGGGTCTGGGCCTGGTGACGCTGGCCCGAATTTTGCCAGACGCATTGGAATACGGCATCGAAATTGGTGAGTTCAGCTGGGTGCTGGAATCTAATTCGCTGTCGCGAAACACGATCGAACGGGGTGGAGCCCGTCGCCGCAAAACCCTGCGTCTGTACGACCGCAGTGTCGATGTTTAAACGACGGCTTGCCTAGGCATCGGCCCCATCTGCAACCATAATCGGGCCCAACGGCTGGACTATCGCATCCCCGCCGTTGCCCGCCGGTGCCGTCGCCGGAATCCTTGCTCGTCGCCCGTCCGCCGCAAACACGCCGCCGTCCGCTTTCGTTTATGCCACAGTCTGACGTATTCATCACCGGCATCGGAATCATTTCGCCGGTCGGACTGGGACGGTCGGACTTTTGGACCGGTTTGACCACCGGACGCTCCGGAATCCGGTCTCTGATTGAACGTGAAGATGACGGTGCCAAACCCACGCCCGATCAGGCCCAACAGCCGTTCTGGATCGGTGCCCCGGTGACCGGCTTTGACGCCAAACAATACGTGCGTCCGCGAAAAGCGTTGAAGGTCATGTGCCGCGAAATCCAAACGGCTTTCGCGGCATCCCAATTGGCGATGGATGATTCAGGTTGGTCCGATCGGTTGCCCGCCGACGATGACGGTGACATTGCGTCGGATCGTGTGGCAACCGTCTTTGGCAGCGAAATGCTGTACGGTTCGCCCAACGAAATGATCAAGGCCGTCGAAGACTGCCGCGACGAAGACGGTCAGATCCGCGAAGCCGATTTCGGCCGCTCGGCAATGAAAGGGATCATGCCGCTGTGGATGCTGAAGTACCTGCCGAATATGCCGGCATGCCAAATCGGAATCGCGATCAACGCCCAGGGCCCCAACAATACCTTGGTCTTGGGGGATGTCTCGGGACCGGCGGCGGTGATCGAATCGATGTCTTGTCTGAATCGTGGCATCGCGGATTTGGTCATCTGTGGCGCTGCCGGGACGCGAATCAATTCCACCCGCTTGTTGTACCGGCACGATCTGCCCGCTTTTGCGCCGGAATCCGCGGTGACGTTTCCCTGTGACCCGCTGCGCTGCAACGCCGGGGTCATCGGCGGCGAAGGCAGTGTCGCCTTCACCCTGGAAACCGCCGACAGCATGGCCAAACGCAACGCCGAACCGATCGTCCGTATCTCGGGAATCGCGTCGCGGTTCAGCCCAGCGGATTCCATGAAGCAGCGTGCCCGCACCAGCAAGCGTTGCGTATCAGCCGGGCGTGGTTCGTCCACGGCGATTCGCAACGCCATCGACGCGGCCTTGTCTAAGGCGGGTCGCACCGAATCAGACATCGGCGGCGTGGTCAGCCATGCGATGGGTGATCCGTCGATGGACAGCGCAGAAAACGATGCACTGAAAGGCCATCTGGCGGATTGCCCCAGAATCCAGCCGATGCGATTGATCGGACACACCGGTGCGGCCAGTGGATCGTTTGCCATTGCGACGGGTGCCTGCTGGTTGGCCGACGCGGGCCGCGGCGATGCCTTCGGTTCACCCGATGGCGACGTTCTGTGTTTGGCCCACACGTCGGAAGGCTCTGCGGTCGCCAGCATCCTAAGTCGCACCTGACTCCTCGGAACCGGCCCCGCCCCCAGATCTTGAGCACTCGGGATCGAAACTCCTTGCCGCCGATTTCTTAGCGGCTTCGATTATTGCCAGCGGTCCGTCCAGTCGGTGCGGCTGAGCCTCCTTTCGCGAACGCTAAAGTCGCCGCGACCGATACCGTTTTCGTGGCCAATGCAGGTGGCGCTCAATTCGTCTGCCCTGAACGGAGGGTACGGGATTTTTTGTCGCTCTGGTCAGCGTGATGCCGATGGCGAACTTACCTCCCGTCGTATCCGTTGTCTGTCCATGGAGAACCCAGGGCCGTGAAACTGAAAACATTCAAACTGTTGGCCGGCTTGGCGATCGCGATCGCCTGCTGCAGCGCCGACGTACGCCAAGCCGCCGCCGTCGATGGCAGCGAAATCAGTGGCTCCGTCGGCAGCTGGGCCCCGTTCCTTCCGACCTATGAAGTCGGCGCGGCAAGCGATGACCAAGACGACTACGGGTTCTTGGCCCGCCTGCGTGGTCATCACCGCTTTGACGGCTATCGCACCAGCATCGAAGGTTCGATCTTTTACGGCGACGCGGGCGATACCAGCCTGTTCGGCTACGAAGGTTTGCTGCGTGACACGTGGGAATTCAGCTTTGCCGACCTTTCGGCCGGTGGCGGATTCAGCCAAATGACCTTCGACCAAGACTTCGCCGGCACCAACCTGGAAAACGACTACACGGGCGGTAAAGTCGTCGCTGGATTCGAATCCATGTTCGGTCACCGTCCGTTTTGGATCGATTTTGGCCTGGGGCTGTATGACCTGAACGGCACCTTCACGCCCGCAGCCGGGCCGGTCGAAACGATCGATGAATTCACGACCACCTATTCGGTCGCCCTGCGTACCGAAGCTTGCTTCTTCGGCGTTGCGGCACGCCCGATGATGAAGTTTGAGTTCCTGTCGGACATGGCCAGCTATCAAAACGGCCAACTGGGCACCGACGACGGATTCATCCTGTCGTCGGCGATCGAATTCCGTTTGGTCGGTCGTTAATCCAATGGGATGAAAATCCAAACGATGCGTCACTGCGATGCATCGGTTGGAACGATTCGCAAACCATCATCCACGCTTGGGCCGCGGCACCTTTGTCCGGCCCGATCCTTGGCGTTGACCTTTGCGACGTTTCCGCTGACGTCCGACATTGCCCGAACCGGACGAATCCTGTTCGATCTCCGACAGCGGTTTTCCGATGTTGTCTTTCAGCTGCATCACGCGATCCCGCAACGCCGCGGCACGCTCGAATTCCAAGTCTTCCGCTGCCGCCAGCATCTCTTGCTCCAGCGCGTCGACATACTCGATCGTGATGTAAACGGCTTCTTCTTCCTCTTTGGCCGCCGCCGTGGTTCTGCGGTGCTTGGCCGCTTCGGATTCGATTCCCGGCCGGATCGTTTTCAAAACGGTCTTGGGGACAATCCCATGCTCGCGGTTGTATTCGATCTGCAATTTGCGGCGTCGTTCCGTTTCGTCGATCGCAAGCTGCATCGCTTCGGTGACTTTGTCGGCGTACAAAATGACCTTTGAATTGGCATTCCGAGCGGCACGACCGATCGTTTGAACCAGCGATGTCTCGCTGCGCAGGAAACCTTCTTTGTCGGCATCCAAAATCGCGACCAAGGAAACCTCGGGCAAATCCAAGCCTTCGCGCAACAAGTTCACGCCGACCAGACAATCGAACACGCCGCTGCGAAGCTCCTGCAACAAATCCACGCGTTCGAACGCGTTCAATTCACTGTGCAGCCATCGACACCGCACGTTCTGTTCTTGCAAGAATGTGGAAAGGTCTTCGGCCAGGCGTTTGGTCAACGCCGTCACCAAGACACGTTCGTTCTTGGCCGCTCGGTCGCGAATTTCCTCCAACAAATGAGCAACCTGGCCGCGAGCGGAAACCACCTCGACCACCGGATCCAACAATCCAGTCGGCCGAATGATTTGTTCGACCACCTCGCCGCGGGTTCGCCCCAGTTCATATTCGGCCGGCGTCGCGCTGACGAAACAAATCTGGTGATTCCGCTGTTCCCATTCCTCGAACTTCAGCGGCCGGTTGTCCAGCGCACTGGGCAACCGAAATCCGTGATCCACCAGCGTCAACTTGCGGCTGCGGTCGCCGGCATACATCGCCCGAACTTGAGGAACGGTCACGTGCGATTCGTCGATAAAGGTGATGAAGTCCTTGGGAAAGAAATCGTACAACGTATCGGGGGTCGCCCCCGGTGGCTTGCCCGACAACGGGCGGCTGTAGTTTTCGATCCCTGGGCAATGCCCAACTTCGGCCAACATTTCCAAATCGAACTTGGTCCGGGCTGACAACCGCTGGGCTTCCAACAGCTTGCCCTGCTTTTGAAACGTCTCCAACTGTTGCGCCAGCTCTTCGCGAATCACACGCAATGCGCGTTGAATGCGATCCTCCGGCATCACAAAGTGCTTGGCCGGATAGATATAAAGCTGATCAACGACCTTGATGACTTCGCCGCTGACTGGCTTGATGATGCTGATCTTTTCGATTTCATCGCCCCACATTTCAATGCGATAGGCGAATTCTTCATAGCTGGGCCACAGCTCGATCGAATCGCCCCGCACTCGAAACTTGCCACGTTCAAAGGCGACGTCGTTGCGGTCGTACTGGATGTCGACCAGCTTCAACAGCAGATGATCGCGTCGCGTGTTTTCACCGACACGCAATCCCACGATCAGTTGCTTGTAATCTTCCGGCGAACCCAAGCCGTAGATACTGCTGACCGAGGCGACGATCACAACATCCCGGCGGCTGACCAGCGAACTGGTCGTCGCCAGCCGCAAACGATCGATCTCCTCATTGATCGACGCATCCTTTTCGATGTAGACGTCACGTTGGGGGATGTAGGCCTCGGGTTGGTAATAGTCGTAGTAGCTGACGAAGTAGTGGACCGCGTTCTCAGGAAAAAACTCCTTGAACTCGGCATACAACTGGGCCGCCAGCGTTTTGTTGTGACTCAAGACGATCGCAGGCCGGCCGACGTTGGCAATCACGTTGGCCATGGTGTAAGTCTTCCCCGTGCCCGTCGCTCCCAACAGAACCTGCGAATCTCGACCACTTTCAAACCCTCGCGTCAGCTTCTCGATCGCTTGCGGTTGATCACCGGCCGGCGGGAAAGGACACGCCAAATGGAAATCGGCGCGGGGCAGCTTGGCAGTGGAATCGGTCGACGAATCAGTGGTCATCAGACGCTTTGGATTGACGGCAATGGATCGAACCAGGGCGTGCGGGCGTGAAGGGCCCAAAAATCCCAACGAAGCGTTTCGGCCGAACGCCGAAAAACTCTACCCACGGGATGCCCAGCGTACCCGCTGACCCGCAAGTTGTTCCATCACCGATGACAACTAAGGATGGGCGGCGACGAAGCCGTCGGGCACAGGAGAATCGGCAGTTGCCGAACCAGACGCCGCCTGAGCGACAGCATAGGGGCGAATCCGCTCAATTGTCTTGGGACCAATCCCGGACACCCGCGCCAGATCGTTCAAATCGGAAAATGGCCCGCGAGCCTGACGATCCGACAAAATGCGGCCGGCCAGAACGGGACCGACCCCCGGCAACAAATTCAGCTCCCGCAGCGGCGCCTCGTTTAAATCAATGACCAGCCCCGTTCGCTGGGTTTTCTCGTCCGGCCAAGCCGGCGCATTCGACGCTCGGGACGTGTCACCAACCGGGGCAGGGGACTGCGGTCGAAAGCACCAGGCCGCGGTCAACGTCGCCGCCAGCAAAACCAGCATCACGGTCAATTGGCGGCGGACCGGATCGGTGGCCAGCGGAGGCGTTATCTTTTCATCGATGACGCTTTCATTCGCGAGCGGATCTTCCGCCACTTCGCGAACACGGTTCGATTCGTCAAGATGATTCTGCCGCACGATGCCCACTCCGTAGCCAAGTGCCGAATTGCCGTCCGCAAAGCAAGCCCCTGACGCCAATCGGTCGCATCATTGTATCGCCTGAGCGACGAACTCTCGATTCACCATCCCGCGATACGGCAAGTATTTCACGCGAAATTTTTGGGGCATTTGCTAGCTTTCAAACTGCCGCCCCCTCCGATCCCCATTCGACCAGGCCGACGTGATGTCCGACGACGCCCCCAGCAATCCAACCGACGCCGGTGAAGGCAAAAACCCACCGGTTGCACCGGAGTACGCGGCGGTCGTGCCCGATGAGACGATGGAAAACGATCTGCGGCAACTGGTCCGACTGGCAATCGCCGAGGATCTGGGCCGATCGGTCGACTGGACCACGGTCTGTCTGATCGGCGAAGAAACATGCGGTCAATGCTCCATCGTCCCGCGTGCCCCCGGGGTCGCTGCCGGAATGGTGTTGGTCCCCTGGATCTTGGATGAATTTGATGCCGACATCGATCACGAGTGTCACATCAAAGACGGACAACCGCTGGTCCCAGGACAAAAGATCGTGACGTTGTCAGGCAACGCACGTGATTTGTTGACCAGCGAACGCGTCGTCCTGAACATCCTGTGCAAGCTGTGCGGGATCGCAACCAAGACCCGCGAATTTGTCCAAGCCATCGAAGGCCACCACGCAAAAGTTTATGACACACGCAAGACAACACCGGGATGGCGTCGCCTGGAAAAGTACGCCGTTCGAATGGGCGGCGGCCAAAACCATCGCACCGGACTGTTCGACGGTTTTTTGATCAAAGACAACCACCTTGCTTTGGGTGGCGGTCCGGGTACGCCACTGGATCCCGCTGACGCGGTGCGCAAAGCACTGCAGTGGCGCTCCGGACGCATCAACCAGTTGCCAGCCCCCGACATCGTCGAAATCGAAGTCGATCGCTTGGATCAGTTGCAAGCAGTCTTGCCGGCCGGCCCCGATATCGTCCTGGTCGACAACTTCACCCTGGACCAGTTGCGTCAGGCGGTCGCGATGCGTAACCAGTTGAACCCTTCCGTTCAGCTGGAAGCATCGGGGAACGTCAGGATCGACACGATCGGCGAAATCGCTGCGACCGGCGTGGACCGAATCAGCAGTGGTGCATTGACCCACCGCGCCATGTGGTTGGACCTGGGATTGGATTGGTTGCCGCCACAGGCAAGCTAGGGTTGCGCGTCGCCGGGGGGAAACATCTGTTTCGATGCATCTGTTACAGACGCATCCGAATCTCCGGTGCATTGACTCGACCCAAGCCAATAATCTCCGGTTTCATTCGATGAGTTCGATTCGGGCACACCGTCACTGGTGGGATTTTCTACAACCGACGTTCGATGCGATCGCCATCGTTTTGTCTGCCGCACTTGTCAAGTGGGCCGTCAAGGGTGTCATCGATGACAAGGTCGTCATTGCGGGGATGATCGCGACCGTCGTGTTTTTGCTGCTGTCGCAGCTGACGGGGCTGCAACGCAAGTTCGGATCGGGGTCCGCCGACAACGAAATGTCGGGCTTGGCGGTGACATGGACGCTGACCGTCTTGGTCATGTCGATGATCGCCTTTGCAACACGTTACGGCCAAGAATTCGCTCGCTCGGTGATCCTGGCATGGATCATCGTCGCGCCGTCAATGATCGGGTTCTTTCGAATGTCGATCCGGTTGGTGCAAAACGCGATGAACCGTCGCGGGATCGGCGTGCGGCGTGTGGCGATTGCCGGCTTCAATCAATTGGGGCTGCGCACCGCACACAACATAGAACAAGATCCGTCGATCGGTTTTCGCATGGTCGGCTTTTATGACGACCGAAAACATGTGCGTCCGGACGACACCGACAAAGACGCCAAGCCGATGGATGCATCCGGTCCCGAATCGGAGCAACCACTGTCGGCCGATCACCCGCTTCACGGCGGATTGGATGCATTGGTCGCCGCAGCCAAGGCTGGCGAAATCGATACCGTCCTGATCACGTTGCCGATGCGGGCCGAAGCCCGAATCCGCGGTCTTCTGGATCAGCTAAGCGATACCACGGCATCGGTCTACATCGTGCCCGACTTCTTTGTGTTTGAACTCTTGCATTCCCGCTGGACCAACATGGGCGGTCTTCCGGCGGTCAGCGTTTTTGAAAACCCGCTGTTCGGTGTCGACGGCATCGCGAAACGACTGTTCGATGTCACCGTCGCCTGTGCCGCGCTGCTATGTGCCGCGGTGCCCATGACGTTGATTGCGATTGCGGTGAAAGTGACATCGCGAGGCCCGGTCTTCTTTCGCCAAAAACGATACGGCTTGGACGGCAAGGAAATCTTGGTCTGGAAATTCCGCAGCATGCGGACCTGTGACAACGGCCCGGTGGTCAAGCAAGCCACCAAAGACGATCCTCGGATCACGCCGCTGGGCGGGATCCTACGGAAAACCAGCCTGGACGAATTGCCGCAATTGTTCAATGTCATCGACGGCAGCATGTCCCTGGTCGGCCCGCGTCCCCATGCCACGGCGCACAACGAACAATACCGCGGCCAAATCCGCGGCTACATGCTGCGACACAAGATCAAGCCGGGGATCACAGGATTGGCGCAAGTCAACGGATGCCGCGGTGAAACGGAAACCATCGACAAGATGGAAAAACGCGTGCACTTTGACCACCAATACATCCGATCCTGGTCGATCTGGTTGGACCTGAAAATCATGTTCAAGACACTGCTGGTGGTCTGGACTCAACCAGAAGCCCGCTAGATTTGCCGCGCCGGCACTGGACCGCCACAAGCCGATCCGGCACAATATTAGTTGATTCGGGGTTGTAGCTCAGCTGGGAGAGCGCTGCGTTCGCAATGCAGAGGTCGGGAGTTCGAATCTCCTCAGCTCCACTTTCCGACAAACGTCGCAAAGCCAAGTGCTTTGCGGCGTTTTTTCGTTTCGGCCTACTGAATTCTCGGTGACAAGATTTCGGCAAGGCTAGCGACAGAGAAATCCCCGTCGAAACGGCACTCAACCTTGCGACCGAGCATTTGCTGTAGCGGCGTCTAAACCTTCAAGCTCCGCGCGATGTTTAATGCTGCAAGCTGATCGTGGTTGGCTTTCCGCCCAAGAACCGAGTGGGCGTGACCCCCGAACACTTTGTGTCCACCAAGGATCCATCCCGTTTTCGAGCCCTAAATCCGTTACCCGAATCTGACTCGAAAAGCCTCGCGTGCTGCAAACAAAAACCACAGCAGGCAGTCAACTCGGCCCGGGCCTTGTGTCGACAACGATTCAGACATCACGTTCTGGACGCACACCGTCGCTATCAAAGCCAATGATGCACTTGGCGAGATGATTGGTACACCAGCGTTGATGAGACACGACTCATTGATCGGCTTTCCTTGCCAATACTCGTGTCTGTGAATACGTCGCAGAGCTAACTTAGCAAAGCCGCCTTTGAAACACAGATCGGGACAGAAAGGCCGAACCCGATCATCAATGGTCCGCCAGCAAACAGGTCGTCGGTTCTTGGGTGGCCTGTTTTGTTGGATGCTTGCAACTTCTTTCGGGTAAACTGGTTCGCCTCGACAACTCACTCTTTTTGCGATCAATCACTTCCATGAAATTGACTCCATTGCACATCGCCCTTGCCCTGGTCGTGGCGATCCGTTCGATCGGTCCTCATGCCGTATCGGCTGACGATCCGCTTCCGTCCTGGAATGACACCGACACCAAAACGTCGATCACGAGCTTTGTTCAGCGAGTGACAGATCCTGATAGCACCGATTTCGTCGAACCGGCCCTGCGCATCGCCACCTTCGATAACGACGGAACACTGTGGTCGGAACAGCCGTTCTACTTCCAATTGGCTTTTGCGTTTGATCGTGTCAAAGCCATGGCTCCGAAGCATCCCGATTGGAAGCACACTCAGCCATTCCAAGCGGTCCTCGAAGGCGACATGAAGACCGTCATGGCCGGTGGTAAAGAGTCCCTGCTGAAAATCATGGCCACCACTCACGCCGGAATGACGTCGGCCGAATTTGAGGCTCTTGCCTATGATTGGATCCAGACGGCCAAACACCCCAAGACGGGTCGCCTCTACAAAGACATGGTCTATCAACCGATGCTTGAATTGCTGACCTACCTGCGGTCCAACGGATTCAAAACCTTTATCGTCTCCGGCGGCGGTATTGATTTCATGCGTCCCTGGACCATGGAAACCTATGGCATTCCGCCGGAACAAGTGGTCGGCAGCAGCATCAAAACCAAGTATCAGCTTCGTGACGGCAAGCCCGCGATCCTGCGCATGTCCGATATCGACTTTATCGATGACAAAGAAGGCAAGCCCATCGGGATTCACTCCCATATCGGACGCCGTCCCATTTTCGCCGCCGGCAACAGCGACGGGGATTGGCAAATGCTGCAGTACGCCACCATGGACCATTCGCCCAGTTTCGGCCTGATCGTGCACCATACGGACGCCGATCGTGAATGGGCCTACGATCGCCAATCCGCAATCGGCAAATTGGACAAGGCTTTGGACGACGCCCCCAAACAAGGATGGACCGTGGTCGACATGAAGCATGACTGGAAACAGATTTATCCAAAGTAATCTCAGCCCGACCTCCCTCATCTCATACACATATCGATGTGCCAACATCGCGTGGCCGACGTCTTGAAGGACGTCGGCTTTTTTTATGTCTTCATCGCAAAAGCAGTATGCGATAGATCCCCCCGTGCACCAGCAAGACTGTCACGAGCCAGCAGAATCGTCGTGTTCCTGCAGACAGATGACATCGCATCCCGGCCACCACGACCGCGCGCCAACAAGCCTCCTTGTCAAGCGGGTGCGACAAATTTCTACCATTATTTTGACAATGGATTGAGCTGCATTCACATCCTGGCTGCCTTACAGTGAAGAACCTGCCGTTAGGGCAGCACGCCCCCCCAACATCGCCCAAAGATACAGGCACCATGTCAAAGGTCCACCTCATTGGCGACCAGTCAAACTCGATGGCGCGTTCGCGTACGCGCTCTGGCGAATGCCATGTTGCGGTGAAATTAGTTTCGGCCGAGGCACCGGCGTTGAACGCCCTATGGCGCGGTTTGAGTTCCCACTGGGAGTCCAAAGATCAGCAGAGCCTCATCAAAACCCACCAATCTTATTGAATGACATTTCATCCGATCGAACCGATCAACTTCGTCCCGCCAGAGATGCGAGACCGACTTTGCTGAACCACCATTGTTCCTGTTTCGTTTTCCTCATTGATTCGGAGTTTCGATGCCATCATTCAAACCCGCTACTGCCTTCGTACTCTTGTCACTGCTGACGCTGTTCTCCCTAGGTTGTTCTGGTGGCAGCACTGAACAAGCAACGGTCGCCCCCGGGGATCTGACCGAAGAACAACTTGCCGAAGAGGCCAGAAACATCGCCGAGATGGACCAATAGCCCCATCTGATCATTGACACATCTTCCAATTTATAAGGGGTTCATCATGAGGAATTCTCTGCGCCGGAGCGGTTTTACGCTCGTCGAATTGTTGGTCGTCATTGCGATCATTGGGGTGCTTGTCGGCTTGCTTTTACCAGCAGTTCAATCCGCTCGCGAAGCCGCCCGGCGAATGGCTTGCAGCAATAATTTCAAACAGATGGGAATTGCACTTCACAATTACCATTCGACATTCAAGAGCTTTCCGCAACAAATGGGCGGAAGCCACTACACTCACACCGCTGATTCTCGGGTAACGCAGCGGTTGTATCTCAGTGGGCTTGTTGCGTTGACTCCCTTTATTGAGCAGCAACCACTGTGGGACACCATCAGCAATCCCTATGACCGCAATCAAGACGGAGTATGGGATCCGGGATATGATTTCCCTGCGATGGGCCCTGGTCCGTGGTGGACCTCTTATCCGCCATGGATGACGAACGTTTCGACACTTCGATGCCCGAGTGACACAGGCGTCGGCAGCCCCGCGCTTGGCAGATCCAACTTTGCGTTCTGCGTGGGTGACAACATCCAATTGGTACACTCCGGCGGCAGAAACGAACGAGGTGTCTATCAAAGCGGCGACATCAATTCGTCTGGGGCTAACATTAAATCGCGTGGCACAGGCGAAAGCAGCAGTTGGTCGTCGTTGGCAAAAGAACGCAATCGCGGCATGTTTTGGTCACGCCACCGAACCCGAATGCGTGATTGCGTGGACGGCTTATCGAATACCATTGCAATGGGTGAGATCGCCACTACCGTCGGGCAAAACGAGATCATTTCCGAATTGCGTTTGAATGTGGGAACGGATGTATTGACGGATCCCTCGTATTGCAATGGTGGTGTCGATCCGCTTCGCCCCGAGTTTTGGCTTCCAAATTCCGCATTCGCCGGAAACATGGGAACCGGAAACCAGATTCGAGGGGGCCGTTGGGCCGATGGCCGAATTCAATACACGTCGTTCCAGACGATCAAACCACCGAATTCGTTTAACTGCTTCGCAGGAAACGATGCCTCGCAAGGGATATCATCGGCCAGCAGTCGCCACCCTGGCGGTTGCCATGTGGTGATGGGAGACGGTGCGGTTCAGTTCATCAGTGAAGGAATCGACACCGGCAATCAAAACGCTCCTCCCGCGTATGGCGGACAACCATCGGCTTACGGTGTCTGGGGCGCTATGGGAACTCGATCGTCAAGAGAGACCGTGGAGCTTCCTTTCTGAGTTACCGACTTCGGTACCTTCCCCGGATTCGTCACATTCTTCGTTCATACCCTCCGGCAGCACCGCATGGTGGCCGAAGGGTATTTTTTTATCTGATCACACAACACGGATGGAGGAGAGTTTCGCTTGGCTTGCCCTCCTTCGGGCCAGTCGAATTTGGCAACTTGCCGTTGGAGTTATCGCCCCCCCCACGCTGCGTTGATAGCGCCAGCGGAAGCAGCTAACATAAGCCAACCGAGAACCACCCACTAGAACCAGCGTGTCGGCAGGTCGGATCGACCCCGACGCGATGGTTCGAGTAGGTACTTCACCCGGATCACCAAGGAAATGTCATGCGAAAGTTGACCGCCTGTGCCCTTACCGTTGCCTGGGCATTGTTATTGCTTCCATCTTTCCTTCATGCGGAAACGGCTTCCAAGGTGGACTTGGCGAAATCGCTCGCACCGTTCATGGGAACTTGGTCCGGCGACGTGACGCCCAACGGTGGTCCGGCCGGCAAGATGACCGTCATCGTCGAACAGGGCGGAATGGGATCCTTCGTTTCCATCTCAACGCGCTACAAGATCGGTGGGCAGGGAAAGGCGATTTTGCTGACCCATGGGATTGTTCGCGTTGAAGAACCGACCAACAGGTTGCACTCATGGTTTCATGGCATCGAAGGTCGCATGGATGGCCCTACGGAGATCTCAGAAAACACGTGCGAAACGTTGGCCACCGGGGTCACCAATCGCGGTCAAGCGATGACGCTTCGTTTGCAGATGGAACTCGATGACGACAAGCTGATTCTGTCACAGTCGGACGGTCTGGCGAATGAAACACCTATTCCGGATGAACGCGTGATCTTGGATCGCGTGCCGAGCGTTGCAGAAGAGTCGGAAGCCGCGAAGTCCGATCCCGAGTTGTTGGCTGAGCTTCAAGGCGTCTGGCGTTTGGAACGGGGCAACGGCGGTTGGGTCATCAAGCAGATCGACGGCAACCACGAAACGCTGACACGCTACAACGCCGAGGGCGCTGTCGACGAATCACACCGGGCCACAATTTCTGTGCAAAAAGCAGGCGACGACAAACGATTCAGCATCGCCACGATGGAGTTCACCGCTGGACCGCGAAAAGGAATCCAGGTTCCTCAAGGCCTACTTCAAAATCTGGGATACATTTACCGGGTCGATTCTTCCGCATTTACCGAAATTCACAGTCGTCCTGACGGAACCACACAAACGCATCGATGGCGTCGTGTCGGGCAATAGCCTTTGCCCCGTCGAAATGTTCCACCGGTTCGAGCGATGCCCCAACCGGCTTAACGAATCGTTTGGCCGGCAAGGTCCAGCAGTTGCGAATTGGATACCGCGTTGCCGAAGTCGTCAAAACGGTCCAATGTCCAAACGACTTCCTTAGTTTCGCGGTCGATCTGGACCAACAACGGCTGGCCCGGTCCTGCGTGACAATTGCCAATCACCAAATGCCCACTCGGCAGGACTTCCAACGTGGTGACCCAGGCCAGGCGAATGCCGGGTAAATCGTCCTGGTGCAATTCCCAGACGATTTCCTTGTCGGGCGTGACTTCGATGACGCCGTGTCCGTTTCCGGTGGCGATCAAGGTGTTCCCGTCGGGCAGACGCAGCGCGGCGAACAGTCGGTTGCCGAACGCATCCGGGCCATGTCCCTTGGCCGGCTGTTTGCCGAACAGAGGAACCGAGTAATCCCAAACCACTTCACCGGTTTCCCGGTCATACTGCCTGACTTTGCCGTCGGCTTCATGGGCGACCAAGTAATCGTCGTCGGGCGTTCGGCGAACCAGTCGGGTATCGCTGTGGGCATTGGGATGATCGACGACCAACGGAATTTCGCGTTGGATTTCACCTTCACGATTCACCTCGACGATGCGCGCCGTTCCCGACTCGGCGATCATCGTATGACCACCGGGCAGCCGCTCAAACGCATGGACTTCCACACGCTTTCCCGCGTTGCCATTCGCCGCGGCGGAGTCATAGGACCAGACGACTTGGCGTGAATCGGGATCGATTTCCACGACCTCGGCTTTCCCACGACGGGTCAGAATCCGTCCATTTTCCAAGCGATGAATGTCGTGGATCGCTCCCCAAGGCATCTGCCAGGATAGGCTGCCATCGGGTTCGACGATGACCAACCGCCCATCGCCCTGCAACAGCACCCGATGTTCGGCCCACAGATTTCCCGCAAACAGAAAACCGCACAGCAGCGCGGCGGTGGCGCGGAGCGAAGCCAGATTTCGAATCATGACCAACATCGACAAACCGGGGAATCAAAGCGGAATTAGAAGCCATCAAGTTCGACCAGCCTAACCGCTTCATCACCAACCATGGGCACCGAAACGCCGTTCGCTGCGGCAGCGCGGCAAAATCCAGGTTCGGTCAACCATTGCTTTTCAGCGTCGGATCTTCCATTGCGGCAGGCTAACTGCAAAGAACCGTCCCCACCGGCGAACGGGCGTCGGCGTTCGGGGGTGGTCCATTTTCGCACACGCGTGAATCACTACAATCGCCGCTTTCTCGATCCCGATTCGCTTGCGAATTCTTGTCGGTGGAGCCCGCATTTTGTCTTCGATCGCTACGGCCATTTTGATTCTGTCGTTCGTCGCGATGATCGGCATCTGCATTGGTGGCATCACGTTTCGCGGGATCGGTATCGGATCGGCCGGCGTGCTGTTTGCCGGGATCGTGGTCGGCCACTTCGGCGGCACCATTGATCACGACATCGCCCACTTCGTCAAAGAATTCGGGCTTGTACTGTTCGTCTTCACGATCGGATTACAGTTGGGACCGGGGATCATCCAACTGTGGCGTGATCAGGGCCTGGTCCTAAACGCGATGGCGTTGTGCATCGTGGTGTTGGGTGCGTCGCTGGTGATCGCGTTTCACTACATTTTGGACCTGATCCCGCTGGCCGCACCGGGTTTGTTCAGCGGTGCAACGACCAATACACCATCCCTGGGTGCCGCACAGGGAGCGGCCAACTCACTGATCGAACAAAACGGGATTGAAGGCGCGGACGTGGGAACGCTGGCATCCGCTTACGCGGTGGCTTATCCCGGCGGCATCGCGGGAATCATCGCCAGCATGCTGATTTTGCGACGGGTGTTCAAAGTCAAGGTGGACGATGAAGTCCGACAAATGGATGCCGAAAACAGTTCCAAGACTCAAGCGATCCACCGTCGCTGTATCGAAGTCGACAATCAGCGTTTGTCTTCAATGCCATTCGGGGAAATTCCCGGTGTGGAAGAAACCGGCGTCCGGATTTCGCGCATCCGTCCGTCCGATCGTGATGAGGTTTTGGTGGCCAACGATGAAACTCGTTTGAATCCCGGCGACATCGTTTCGGTCGTGGGGACCGAAAACGATTTGAACCGATTCGAACCTTTGATCGGACACGCGGTCGATGTCGACCTGACTCAACAAGAAAGCGATGTTCGCTTTCGCAAGGTATTCGTCACCGAGCCATCGGTCATCAACCAATCGCTTCGTGACTTGTCACTGGACCACTTGTACGCCGTTTCGGTGACTCGGATTCGCCGGGGCGGGGTGGAAATGACCGCTCGTGGATCGACGCGTTTTCACTATGGCGATATCGCGCACTTGGTTGGTGATGAAGAAGCGGTCGATCGCGTTTCCAAACTGCTCGGCAATTCGGTCAAAGCAATTAACGAAACGCAATTCGCCCCGGTGTTTCTGGGGATCGCTGTCGGCGTATTGCTGGGCATGATTCCGATCCAAATCCCTGGGTTGCCGTTTCCAGTGAAGCTGGGTTTGGCAGGCGGACCGCTGATCGCCGCGATCAGTTTCAGCTTGATCGGACGCCTGGGCGGGCTGGTTTGGTACATCCCCTATTCGGCCAACCTATCGCTACGTGAATTGGGCATCATCCTGTTCTTGGCCAGCGCGGGCCTGTCGGCCGGCGAAACTTTCTTTTCGATCGCTTTGACGGCCAGCGGGCTGAAGTGGATGCTGGCGGGAATCTTCGTGACGATGCTGCCGCTTCTTGGTGTCGGTGCATTGGCAAGAAAACTGCTGAAGATCAACTATCTGACGATTTGCGGCGTCTTTGCCGGCAGCATGACGGACCCGCCGGCGCTGGCGTTTGCCAGTTCGCAAGCGGACCATGATGCCTGCGCGACCGCCTATGCCGCGGTGTATCCGTTGACCATGGTGTTGCGGATCGTCGCCGCACAGAGCTTGGTCTATCTGCTGATCTGACGGCCCAAGACGGGAACATCGGATCAAGCAGAGTTGTCCCGCCATCGCAACACGGGCGGTTTCGCACACAAGCGTGTTGGATTTGGCCCTGCTGGACGCACCATGGGCGCGCCGAATGTAACCACGGGTCCAACTGTCTTCCAAAACGAACAACACGCACGGTCCCGATTCGCGTGTGTTCGCAAGGTATTGGGAATTCGCCAGCGACTTGGTGACGCGTCGAGAGAGTGTGCAGCCTGACTGGCACGATGGTCGCACCTGGATGTGTGCAACGTCCATCGGCAACGCCCCAAAATCTTCCAGGAGTGGTCACCATGAACCGTTCCAGCTTCGCGCCCCATGCCAGTGATACCGAACGTGCCGTTCCCGCCAACGCCCCCACAGCGGTTTCGCTAATGATGCCCAACGTCCGTGTCATCCGACCGGATATGGGATTGGATGAAATCACGTCATTTCTGTTGGAACATCGTCAGTGCATCGCGCCGGTTGTACGAGACGACGGAAATCGAAAGATCCTGTTGGGCTTGGTGACCGAACAAACCTGTCTGGAATACTTGGTCAACGAAATCTTTTACGGTGATCCCTGTCCGCGAACCGATGCCCAGACGATCATGCAAAAGCATCCTATCTGCGTATCGCGTGATGTGGATCTGTTCACGCTGGCGTCGATGTTCCTTCATCATCCGTTTCGGCATCTGATCATCGCCGAGGGTGAGGAATTCGTCGGCATCGTGAACCGCCACGACGTGATCGCGGCACTGGAACAGTATTATCGCCAATGGCTGGGGACACGCGATCGCGACCGATTCCCGGTCAACGTTCACGAGATCATGAACCATCGTTTCCTGGTCACCCGCTGATCAGAACAAGTCCGTCAGCCGGGATCATTCGACAATGGTCCCCGGCCCTGCGAAGCCCCCCCACGGCCCTGCAAGACTCTGCGAAGCCCTGCAAGACCCTGCGTGGTGCGGTCATCACCAGGGGCATGCACCGCGTAGTGGCCTTCATATCTCCGAACGCCTGCGCCATCGCTAGACGACACGGTCAACACCGGTTTGTGCTAGTCTGTTGCCCCGCTTTCGCCCGATTGCGGTCGAACATTCCTTGCACAACATCGGTTTGACTTGATGAAAGTTTCTGTGTTGCGTCGCTGCATTCCCAATGGCCCGTTCTCCGCGGTCCTGCGCGGCTTGGCTTTGCTTCTTCTCTTTGCGGCGACAGCAGATGCCGCCGGTCCGGCACGGCCCAACATCGTCCTCATCATGGCCGACGACCTGGGCGTCGAGTGCTTGGGTTCGTACGGCGGCACTAGTTATGCAACGCCCAACCTGGATGAACTGGCCGGTCAGGGTATTCGTTTTTCCAACGCTCATGCCCAGCCACTGTGTACGAATACTCGCGTCCAATTGATGACCGGTTTGTACAACAACCGCAACTGGCAAGCGTTTGGAATCCTGGATCGCAATAGCCAGACGATCGGTCACTACATGAGCGATGCGGGCTATCAAACCTGCATCGCGGGCAAGTGGCAGTTGTACAGCTATGATCCGCCGGACTATCCCGGTGCCGCGATGCGACGGGGCACAGGCATGCGAGGCCAGGATGCCGGATTTGACGAATACAGCCTATGGCACAACGGTCACACCGAAGACAAAGGTTCACGGTACGCCGATCCCGTCATTGAACAAAACGGTGCGATGCGCACCGACACGGCAGGCCAGTATGGCCCGGACCTTTGGGTCGATTACATCTGTGATTTCATTGATCGCAAGCAATCGGATGACCAACCGTTCTTTGTGTACTATCCGATGGCATTGCCGCACGGCCCGATGACGCCGACGCCGATCAGCAACGACTGGCAAGACCCATCGAAACGTCATGATGATAGCACCGACTATTTCGCCGACATGGTGCAATACACCGACCGATGCGTCGGTCGCGTGGTCGACAAGATCGACCAACTCGGTTTGGCCGAACAGACATTGATCATTTTTTACAGCGACAACGGGACACACCAAAGCATCACGTCGAACACGGACAACGGACCGATCCGTGGCGGCAAGGGACTGACCACCGACGCGGGAACTCATGTTCCGTTGATCGTACGCTGGTCCGGCGTGATCCAACCGGGCGAAAAGCCTCACCTCGTGGACTCAACGGATTTCTTACCAACGGTCTTGGATGCTGCCGGCAAATCGGAATCGCTGAAACGGACCGACGGCGTCAGTTTTCTGCCGATCTTGAGGGGCGACGATACCGCTCGGCGCGACTGGATCTTTTGCCATTACGACCCGCGTCCGGGTTGGGACAAGGACCAGTTTTCACATGCTCGTTTTGCCCGGGACCATCGGTACAAGCTGTACGGTGACGGTCAATTTTTTGACGTCGAACAGGATCCCTTGGAACAGTCACCGATCAACCTGGGGACGGAAGATGACGAACGAGTCGCCACGCGACTTCGTTTGCAATCGGTCTTGGACCAGATGCCCAATCCCGAACCGATGCCGCGAGACCCGTTGGCATTTTCGGCCAGTCATCAAGAAGCGTTTTTTGGTAAATCACCATCGATGGAACTGCTTTGGGGCGAAGGCAAGTTCACCGAAGGCCCGACGGTCACCCCCGACGGCGATATCCTGTTTTCCGATGTCCGTGCCGGACGCGTCATGCATTGGAATCATCAAACGGGCCAAACATCCATCTTGATCGATGACTTGCCGGGGGTTAACGGCTTAGCGTCGATTGATTCTTCGTACTTCTATGCCTGCCAGGGCGGCGGTCGCCGGGCTTTGCTGAAGGTCAGCTTTGATGGCAAAGTCGATGTCATCGCTGATCGCTTCGAAGGCAAACGATTCAATAGCCCCAATGACGTCATCATCGACTCCGATGGTGCGCTGTATTTCACCGACCCACGTTACGGTGACCAAAGTGATCGCGAACTGGATCACGAAGGTGTTTATCGCGTCGAAGACGGCGAGGTGACTCTTGCGACAGATCAGGTCCAGCGTCCCAACGGCTTGGCCTTCAGCAATGACGAAAGCCGCTTGTTTGTCGCTGATAACAACAATGATTACGGGGGAGCCCGGACATTGTTGTCGTTTGATCGAAAAAGCGACGGGTCGCTGGATAATCGCAAGGTCGTTTATGATTTCGGAATGGGACGCCGTGGGATCGATGGCATGTGCGTCGACCAGTTCGGCAACGTCTATGCCACGGCCGGCAAGGGCAACGATGCGGGGGTGTATGTGTTCGGCCCCGATGGCGAACAGTTGGCCGTCTTGCCGGTTCCCGACGTACCGACGAATTGCTGCTTGATGTCGGTCGATGATCAGACGTTCTTGTTGGTCACCTGCCAAACCGCCCGAGGGACCTGCGGGCTATTCCGGGCTGCCGTCACGCCCGTCAACGTCCAGGCGGATTCGAATTAGTGAAACGTCGGATCTCCTTCCAACGGAGCTTGCTGACCAACGTCACCCGCCGATCGAATACATCGGCCGGGACGGTCGCACAAAGACAAGATCGTCGCTGCCGTGGCCCCGTTTTTTCGCCGCCACAGCGGACTTCAATAAATCTGCGATCGCTTGATCATTAGCTCCCGAACGCAACAGCGATCGCACATCGCCACTATCATCCCCGAACAGGCAATTGCGAATTTTACCGTCGGCGGTCAAGCGAATACGATTGCAAGCTTGGCAAAATGGCTCGGTCACCGACGCAACGATTCCGATCGTTCCGCCACCCGATTCGATTTCGTAATCGGCCGCCGGAGCACCCTGGCGACGGGGCAGGGGACGCAGCGGACCAAAGTGCTCCGACAAGCGACGAAGGATTTCCGAACCGGACAGAACGTTGTCTGCGTCCCAATTTCCATCGGCATCCAAAGGCATGTACTCGATGAACCGGACTGGTAACTTCGTGCGGTTGGCAAAGTGTCCAAAGGCGGCCAGTTGCGATTCTGTGAAGTCACGTTTGGCAATCGCGTTGACCTTCACCTTCATTCCCGCATCGACCGCCGCGCGAATGCTGTCCAGCACCATTGATAGCCCGCGGCGTCGAGTTGACTGCTCGAATGATGTCTCGTCCAAAGCGTCCAAGCTGACATTAACGCTACGCAGTCCTGCCTCGGTCAAGCGTGGTAACTGCTGCTGCAGCAACACGCCGTTGGTTGTCAACGAAATGCGCGACGGATCCAAAACCCGCGCCAACATTGCGATCAAGCGATCCAAGTCGGCTCGTACCAATGGTTCGCCACCGGTCACCCGGACGTCGTTGACACCGAGATCAACCGCCACACGAGTGAAGCGGATGATTTCTTCGTAGGTCAACAACAGCGATTTGGCCTGATACTTCGGCGTCACCGCCGGCATGCAATAGGTGCAACGCAGATTACACCGATCGGTGACGCTGATGCGCAACGAGGTATGTTTGCGTCCAAATCCATCAACCAGCATCGACGTGACCAGACGGGGCAAAAAGAAAAGGAAAAACTTACACTGGAAACGACCGACAAAACGCCGGACGCGTCCGTCACATCACCCCACGAAATCAACTGGATCGACGGTTGCTATTCGGCGAGCCAATTCCAGGCCGATTCCATTTCTGTTTGGTCGAAATACTGGATCTTTGCCATGGTGAACGGCTTACACACCGTTGCCATGTACTTTTCCCACTGCTTTTCACCGACCAAGGCGATCTTTTCGATCGACGTGCAATGGGTCGTGGCAAAACGGATGTCATCCCATAGTGCATGCGCATCCCAGCCACTGAAATCATGAAACTGTGCCAGGATTCGCGTCGTTTCGTTCTTCGCGATGTGTTCGTCCACCAGCGGCACGAAGGTCTTGTAGTCTTCGTCGTGTAGTTTGCCGGACAGCTGAAATCCGACCACGTTGGATGAAGGAGATTCCAAGGGAGTAATCATTGCACCGTCACTTTCTTGGTTGGTGGGCACTTTCTTGGATGGTGGGCACTTTCGTGGTTCGTAGGCGACGCGGTAACAACACGACGCCAATCTTCAATGCCGAATGAACGTATCCAGCACGCCGAAGTCTCGAGTTGTCAATCCACAGGCCTGGACACCGCGAACAGTCTAAAACAAGTAGTTCAGCCAGGCATTCGCCCGAATCACAAACATGACCGGAATGCCGGCACTTTACACTTCGTCGGTGTAAACCGCTGCCTGTCCATTCGCAGCGTTGGGGATCGCCGACCGTTGATCAGAAACCCGATTCTGATCCAGACTACTTTAGCGGGCCTTCGGAATAATGGGTACAAGCGGTTCGGCACGCCGGCATGATTGCCAAATTCGGTCGGCGATACGGGCGGAAACTGGATCATTGTGGTGGCCAACGTCGATGAATTTTGTGGTGTGTCGCGATGGTCAACGGTCTGATGGCAGCATCGGATGATGCAACACGTATGGATCACCGTCGCCTGAAGTCGTTGCGATTATCACCACCGATGCACCGCAGACACCGACAAGCGATCATCGCTGCAAAAAGCGGGTTAAACTGGTGATGTGCCGTGTGTTTTCGATGAAGTGGTTATAAGTTCACCCTGGATTTACCGAGCAGGACATGAAGGCTGCACAACGCATGACCGAACGGTCTTCGTTCGCGATCGGATTGACCAGCCTGATGATTTCGCTGGGCTCGATGTCGGTCTGCGATGCCCAGATTTTCAATCGACCTCGTGAACTCGGACAGCCACTGACACGCCAGGCTTCGCCGGTCGCGATGGAAGAGGTGGGTCAGATCACCGGTGCCGAACGTTTCCTGCGTGACAACCGCGATCGCGCGAGCTTTGTCGGGGCCGATCGGACCGAGGGCGGAAGTTTTGTCGGCAGCACACAAGGCCGGACATCGGGCCGAATCGTTTCTTCAACCGCGGGAATTCAACCACCACCGGATCGATCGGCACGCATCAATCGCCCCTTGACCGCACCGCGACGCGGACAAATGTATTTGCCAAAGCTGAATGTCGTCTTGGAACCAGTGGTTTCGGTCAGCGACCAGCGAATGGCGCCGCTTCGCCCTCTGCAGTCTCGGCTTCAACAGACCGTGCGCCTAGCTTCGTCATCACCGATCGAGGTGTCGGTTCAAGGCCGGACTGCCACGTTGCGCGGATTGGTTGCTTCCGAATCTGAAAAGTCGATGGCGGAAACACTGGTGCTTTTCGAGCCGGGTATTTCGACGGTAAAGAATCAACTGCGCGTGACGGCGACGTCGTCAGGGATTCCCATTGATCCGTCGCGTTGACCGATTCGTCAGTCGTGTTTTCCACGGGCGTCGCCATGGGAATTGCCGAACCAGAACCGGCCGGCGGCAATCGCTGTAGCCCGCCGGTCGTGGACGGATTTTCGCCCGACTGGCCCGTTTCCCCGCTTCGCAAATGCCGTTGAAAATGGCTGGGCAAGGCGAGCGAATACGTCTTCATCTTGCTTTCGCGATCGTCCATCGACGCGTTTGCATTTCCGTTTGCCGAAACGTCTGCCGCCTGGACAGTGTCGGTTTCGAATGAAACCTGTTGCACGGGCGATGGGGATTGGGCGTTGCTCGGCGGATCTGACGACTTCTTAGCCAAAGCGGGGGAGATTCCAGGCAACAATTTGTTCGAAGCATCAGAAATCGCCGTCCCGCCGTTGCGACCGTCGAAACGCGTGATCAAAGACAACGCCTTGCTGGGGCCACCCACCTTTTCCCAAGGGATCCAGACGCTGTAGGAATCGCCCAGGTCTGACTTGCTGTGGTGCTTGGCTAGTTGTTCAGGCGTGAAGACAAACTTACGAAGCGGTTTGGCTTGCTGGACATCCAACTGTTCGCCATCAAAGACGTACACGGTCAGCGATCCATCGACCTTGATCGGATCGGCGCCTTCCTGTTCATAAAAGAACACTCGTCCACCGAATCCACGAACGCCCGGCTTGCCGGGCTGATGCAATACCGTATCGGTCCAGATCGGCATCACGACTTCGGGAGTCACGGGCTTGTCTTTGTCCGGCCATTTCCAGTCGGGTTGTATCGTTGTACAGCCGCCGACCATCCATAGGGTGATCGCCGCGAACGTTTGAACCGACAGTCTCATTTGCTGGTTCATGGCAACACCTCGTAATTCGGCTCGGGCAACTCGCCAGCATCGGCGGGGTCCAATCGAAAGGCATCCGGGTCCATTGGCGCGACGTTAACCGGCTGAAGGTCCGGTGTTTGCAAAACGGCATCCTGGATCTGACCACCGGATTCGGGAACGGCTGTTTCAGAGATCGCGGAATCAGAGATCACGGTTTCCGAAATGATCGCATCCTCCAGTGATCCGGATGGATTCAGATCGGGATACACCGTCGGCGGTTGTGCCGAATCCAACACGTCGCTGTATTGCAATCCAGACATGTGGATGTCGCCATGCACACGGTACACGTCACATTCGCACCAACTCATTCGCGCGAATTCCGCTTGCTTCAGACGTTCGTTGTCGTCGGAGGAACGAATCACATGGGGCGTCAGGATCACCAACAATTCCGAGCGAAACCAGCGATCCGAATCAAATTTAAACAGATGCTTCAAAACAGGGATATCGCTCAGGTAGGGCACTCGGCGGCGAATCGATTGCTTGTCCTCGGAAATCAGCCCGCCCAGGATGATCGTTTCTCCATTGGCCGCGCTGACGGTTGCTTGCGCCGTGATCGTGTCGATCGGTGGCGAACGAATCACCGTGCCTTCGGCGCCGACGGCCACGGGAACACCATCGGCTTCTTCGCCCAACTTGGACCTTTCGGCATCAATTTCCATAACGACCATGTCGTCTGGACTGACCCTGGGCGTCACTCCCAGAATCAAACCAACGTTTTCCAATGTGATCGAATTGGATTGCCCGTTTTGGTTCACCGTCGAACCGATGATCCGCGGAACGCGTTGCCCGACTTGGATGAACGCGGGTTGATTGTCCAGCGTTCGGATTTGCGGACGACTGAGCACGCGAACTTGTCGTGTTTCAGCCAACGCCCGCAGCAACACGCTGACGTTGCTGCTGCTGGCCGATAACACCAGGCCGCCGAAACCGGCTTCGGAACTTTCACGCCCGACCGCGAAGTTGGAGATCCCTTGTCCGCCGACCACACCAGCCGATTGCAGCGATTTGGCACTGCCGCTGTTGCCAAGCGGGCTGGTATCGTTGAACAAAAAACCGGGAACGTTGGTCGCCGCCTGGATGATTTCCTCGGTCACGGTGGTCACACCACCGGGGGTCGAAAACTGGTTCGAATTGGTCGTCGTCAGCAGATCACCCAACAGGCTGCGGTCAAACAAGACGTCACTTTGCACGCCCAGTTCAACACCAAATTCGTTGATATTGTTCAAAGCGACTTCGGCGATCAGAACTTGAATCAAAACCTGTGGCGGTTGTTCATCCAGCTTGTCAATCAACGCTTTGATTTCGTCGTAGTAGCGTGGTGTCGCTGCCAGAATCAACTTGTTGGCGATCGGTTCGGGGACAACGATGACTTCGTGTTCAATTTCCTGAAATGGATTACGTTCGCCCGGAACCGCATTTTCGATTTGGCGTTGTTCCAGCAAGTATTGATTGATCGATGCGGCCACATCGACGGCCGGCGCATTCTTCAATTGAATCACCGTGCTTTTGCGTTGCTGCGTGGTGGCTTGATCCAGCCGCAACAGTAAAGCTTCAACAATTCGCAGGTCACCTTCGCTGCCGGTGGCAATGATGCTGTTGCTACGCAAATCCACCGAAAACCGCAGCGGTGCCAATGACGATTCTCCTTCAGCACTGGACAACTGGGGCACCGAATTCGTGCCGACTTGCGACGGCAACAACGACCGCAATGTCTGGATCATGCTGGCCGCATCGCCATTGACGATTTGAAAAATTTTCAGTTGCACTTCACTCGATGGCATGTCCAGTTGGCGAATGAGGGCTTCCAACAGCGGAAAATTCTTGATCGGTGAAGCAATGATCAGAGTGTTATTTCGAACGTTCGGTGTGATGCTGACCTGTTCCAATGATCCCGATTGGATCAACCGCTTGCCGCCATCGTCCTGTACCTCCAATGCCAAGTTGCTGGATTGTTCGTTGATCGCCTGTTGCAACAACGTCGCAATGTCGGCGGCCAATGCATTGGTGATCGGAAACACGCGTGTGTGCAGCACGCTGTCACCGCCCGGTTGATCCAGGTCTTTGACCAATTTGGCGACCTCCTGCAGATCGCGTGGCGACGCGTACACGATCAGCGAATTGGTTCGTTGATCAACCGCGATGCTGACGTCCGGTCCCATCGTGCCCCGCCCGGACAAGAACGTTTCGATTGTTGATCCGACAGTTTGCGCCGTTGCGTGCTGGATACGAAAAACGGCCGACTGCGAATCGGCTGAAACGGGCGTGTCCAACTGACGCGTCAAGTCCATGATCGCATTGACCGCGTCGCCCCAACCGATCAACAGCAACGCGTTGGGCTTCACCAACGGCGTGACCGATACCCGGCCTTGCCGACCGCTGGTCAAGTCTTGGCTTGTCTGCAGGATCACTGACGCAACCGATTCGCTGGAGGCATGTGCCAGCGGGATGACCTTGATTTCCGGCTGCGTTTCCTGGCTGATCCGCTCCAGTTGTGAAATGACCTCCGCCAATTGTTTTAGATCGGGATCACGGCCTCGTAAGATGATCACATCCAAGTCGGGCAGCGATTCAATCTCGACACCTTCGAATTGACGCAGCACGTCATCGGCATCGTCGGTGTTTGACTGCCCCGACGCTTGCGCGTCGTTGCCATGAGGTGTCGTTTGTGCGTTCTGGAATGCCACTTGGCGAATCGTTCCCCACACGCCCGCCGGCATCATCCACCGACTTTGATCACCCGAAGCCGGGGCGACTGGCGACCGGTCGGCGTTGCGACGTATTGCATCGACGGTTTCACGCAAACTGGAATGGTTTTCGCGTCGAATGCGAAAGACCTGAGTTCGACGATCCAGTTCGGGTGATTCCGCAAGCTTTTGAACCAAACGTCCGGCTTGTTGTACCAACCCGGGTGATGACGAAATCTTGACGCCACTGCGGACCAAGTCGAACTGGAGCGTGATCGATTGCTGGGGGTCGCGAGTTTGCAGCAACCAAGACACACCGTCGTTGATCTGTGACGGACGCATCTGGGATCCAAAGATCTGCATCAGGCCCTGCTGTACCGATTCCAAACGCCCGCGTTCAATCGACACAAACACGCTTTGTGAGGCTTCTTGCGGCGATCGATTCTTTGCGATGGGTTGGATCTGAGCCGAGGGTTTTGGGGACATGGTCAACGTCGAATTCAACGTCTTTTGTGACGACGGCAAGTCCGCACGGCGCATGAATTCCTGGACGATTCGCTGAACATCCTCCGATCCACTGATCAGCAGACGGTTGGATTCCGAATCCACAACCACTTGTGCATCCGACTGGGGCGGCAACAAGGGGCGCAATACTTCCGCCAATTTCTGCGCCGATTGATGGCGGCAGGGATGAGCAACGAATGATGATTGGGCGCAGGCAGAACTGACCATCAAGATCAGCAGTGCCGACGCAAATGTTCCACGGAGCATCCTGTCTCCCTTCGAGTGCGATCGGTTCACCGCATCGATATTGATTTCTTGTCCGTCGTATCCGACGGAACACAAGAATGCGGCGTAAGAAATCCGTCCGCTCGATGTCAAGTTGACTGAGCGGACCAGTTCATTTTTCCTTTGTTTTTGCCGATTTTTGCCCCGCGAACGACGCCCAGACGACGGGAATTTCCCCACGTGCCGGCCGGCAATCGGGTTCACCCTCAGTCAACCGACGGCGTGGACCGACGGGCATCACCCTGAACTTGTCGCTTCGGCAAGAGTTTCACCGGCGCGGACCGTGATGACCTGCCCGTCAACATCCAGCAATACCTGCCGATCCAACACGTCGACAACTTCGATGACGTGTGCTTCGGTTTCAACGGATTGCCCACGTCGTAATACGCTGGTTTCGTTGTCGGGTAACGAAATCCAAGCCTCTGCAACGCCATCGGATGACACGGTCACCGCAGTCACGGTGGTTTGAGCAAGAACCGAGTCACCGCCACGCGAGAATAGATTTCGTCGGGCGATCGTCAGATAGTCTTGGAACGGATCATGAGTCAGTCGAGTGGCCGCGTAGGGTGACAATTCACCCTTTCGTTCGCAACGGCTCAAACCAATGGCTTCGACGGCCAGCGACATGTCGACCGATCGTCCCCCACCGACTGGATTCAAACTGATCGATGAAATTTTGTGCAAGTGACCGCTGCGGTAAAACAGATAAAGGAACTTGGTGACTTGTTGCAAGTTGCCACGCGCTCGAAGCGAGTAGTTGTAGCGAACGTAAATTTCTTTCTGCCTTTTCGAATCGCGGTCCTTGATCTTCACCGGTGCTGGTTGCGATGCATCGACACTAGCCCCAGTCATCTCGGCCTGTTGTACCAACCCCAACAACCAATCTTGATAGGCCGCCCGTGCCAATTCGGGATCATAGGGAAGCGAAAATTGTTCCAACACGGCCAAGACATCGGCTGCTTTGGATGTCTTGATGATGCTGTCTTGGGTTTCGGCGACTTGCCGGGTCAAACGATCCAGTTCGCGCTCGCGATCCGCCGCGGGGCCTTCGATCAGATTTCGATATCCTGCGTCTGCCATCCAAACCAGGCCGACAACCGACATCAGGATCAGCAACAATCGGGTTCGGGCATTCATCGTTGTGCTCCCCCGTTTCCAACGGATGCTGAATCGATCACCTGAGTTTCGGACGTCGTCGCATCGTCTTCCCCACCGGTTGATTCATCGGACTTTGATTCTGCCGCACCGCCGTTGGATTCCGCTGGCGGGGCGGTATCACTGGGGGAACGTGGTACCCGCGATTCATCATTTGCGTCGGATTTATGCTCCGACTCCGATGCTTGCACATCGTCACTTGGCGGACGCTCTGGATTCTTAACAGGCCGAAGCGGACGTCGCTGCGGCTGAAACGCCACTCGGGTCTCGAAAGCCCAATCCAATTCTTTGGAATCACCAACCTCGCTGACACGCTTGCTGCTAACGCTGTGACGATTGTCCCGAATCGCGGCTTCCAGTTCCGTCACAATTTCGGGCGACTTGACTTGCAGACTCAAGTCGAAAACGCCCGTGCCATCGGACGTGGATTGTGCCGAAAATCGTCGTACCAAAGCCAAATCCTTGGCCGGAAGTCGATCGGAAAGGTCTTTGATTTCGTCCAGCCATATCACTTCACCCGAACGCCAGGAAGCCACCGCGTTGACGATGTCCTGAAGTTCCATCGCCTTGTTGGCTCGGCCGCCCAATTTTTTCAGCGTCTCGCGTTTCTTTTCGATCTGATCCAATTGCTCGCTTCGGTCTTGCCATGCAAAGTAGCCCAGCATCAACAGAAGAGAAGCGGCGACACCGCCCCATATCGCATAGCGTCGATAGGGACTTGGTTGACGTGGCGGACGCTTGGGAGAAACCAAATTCACAGCGGGCGATTCCGAATCGGCATCAAGAAGATGGCCAATCGCATTGACATTCTCCGTCCATCGCCCCAGGGCATCATCGGGGCAGGCGAGCATTCGGTCGGGTTCCAACACCGAAACCTCACAATCCAATGCACCGGAGATATCCTTGGCAGCGTCGCCAAAGATCTCTTGGTCGCCCAGCAACCAGACCTGCATCGCCGGGTCGTCTTCGTCGCTTAAATAGGCCGCCGTACGTTGCAATTCCGACGAGAGGACGGGCGCCAACCGTTCCTGGAGATCGGTGCCCCGTTGAATAGTTCGCATCAAGACCGGACGGCGATTTTTGACGACCACCAACTCGGTCTTCGTATGCGTGCAACTGACACCGATCGATAAACCCGATGTCGATGTCTGCTGGTCCAGAATGTTCATGATTCCCAAACCGGCGTACGTCACGATCTCCAGACGTAATCCCGCCTGCTTGTATTCATCTCGCCAGGCTTGTAATTGACTTGAGGTACAAGTCACCGCATGGACCAGTTCGCCGTCGGTCTTGGAATCGGAGGCCCCCACCAGAAAATCAACTTCACGCGGGGTACCGTCATCGGTTTCCTGCATCACCATGGCGGCAACCATCTCTGGCAACTCATGGTCATCGGCCGACGGTAAGTTACCCGTGATGATTTCGACGTCCGGTCGCGTTAACAACAGAATGACCGAAGACGCCCGCAACTTGTGCTGGTCCAGAAACTGTCGCACCAAATTTGCATCCGAAACCTTGCTGGTGTCCGGCGTTTCCGCATCGGCATCGGGCGCGTCGGCGGATGAATCGGATGCGTTATCCGTCGGATTGTCCGGTGGCTCCAGCCGACATCGCTGCACAATTTTCGGCGGGTGCTGACCGCGGTCAATCACCAAAACGTTTGCGACTTCATCGCTGGCATCCACGACCACCGAAAGCGTGGAACGTCGCGGTCGTTGCTTTTGAAACAGGTTCACGGCACGTGGCTCTTTCTGAAGTTGCTGATTCATGCTGTCTACATCTGCGAACTTGTCACTGAACCGACAAGACGCTCCAACGCGTTTTTCCCCACGATGCGTCCACCAAAACACGACATCGATACGATGGACCGTGATCTCCCAATCGTCCGACCACGGTCACTTTCACGACATCGCCACCCACCGTTAGATACGGCAATGCCGCGTCGACGACGGTCGCGGATAAACCGCTTGCCGCCAGTGCGGCGATCGGATGTACCCAGCCATTGGAATCGGACGACCGTGCGTTGACGATTGCGCCGGCCGATGTCGTATCCAGCCCGGGCACCGCGGCAAGCACTTCCACCGGTGCCGTTGCAACATCGACACGACCGACCAATCGACGTGCGGATGTCAGCGTCAATTGATCCAACAACCGTGCCAGATCCATCCCTGCGGCACCATTAACGCGATCGATCGGACTCGCCACGGATTGCCGCTTCCGATTCGACACCGAAACGGACACCGCACTGTCGAAGAGTTCGGCCAGACTTTCAAATCGATAGACCGGTCGCCGGTTCAGATCCACATTGACCGAATCAAGCGGTGTATTGGCGGAGGATGATTTTTCGATGCCATGTTGTCGCGCCAGCACAATGTAGTCTGCGACCGGCAAAGGCACCCGCTTGCTAAGTTGTTGATGCAATTGGGTTAGCGATTCTCCATTGATGTTGATGCGTGGCAACCCTTCAAAGGTCTCGTTTCTTTCGGCGCTGCACATCGTCACCCACGTTCGCCAAGTGTCGCTCGGGTTATCGGAATCGGATGACGAATCGGACGTCCGCTGCGGCAGCAATTCAACCATGGCGGGCCCAGCATCCACAGGCTTGCCAGGATTCCGCATCGATCCCCCAAGACGTTGCAGAATGTCCGCCGCTGTTTCCGCGGTCATCCCAGGAAGTCGAAGCAGGTTTTGCTGTAAAGAATCTGGGCTTGGTGCCCCACTTGGTCCCAAAGATCGCAAGTTCAACTTCGCCGATTCGGTCAACAACCGTTGCGGAGATTCGGATCCGTTGGCGTTTGGACCTTGGTACACCACAGCCTGAAGCTTCCAATCAGATTCGTCGGCGGAATCGGTATCATCGGGCCAAAGATCAATCGTTTGGTTGATCGGTAAGGTGTCAGTCATTCTTTGGCTACGCGGACGTTCCATGATGGACGCCAAGACCTCCGCAACGGAAAACGCTGCTTGGCGACAAGCCAAACGGTCACCGCCGTTTCGAGTCGCCAGATGCTCTGACTCCATCGACAAGGTGAAGTTGTATGCCGCCAAGCTGATCAAAATCACGATCACCAACACAACGATGATGACCGTTCCTTGCCTTGGTTTAGGCCCCAACACCTTTGCCGAATGCGTGGAAAGTGAAGCCAACCGTCTCATGGCAGGCCCCCCCAATCAGCCGCATCGGGATCCGCTGACCGCTGAGAATCGTTGACGGGTTCCGTTGCCGCTTGGCTGAGAGCGATCACCCAGCGAACCGGTTGATCGCCCAACGCCGCGACGACACCGTCGTCGACTTCGGTCTCCACAGAAACGTCCTGCGCCCCAACCAAAGGATCGCCCGAATCCGATGCAAAGACGTCTTGGTCATCGGACCATTCGTCATCTGGTCCGATCACGACTTCATCCGATGCGTCATCTTCATCGTCCGGCGTGTCCGGATCCTGCGATTCAATAACATCGACGGTGACCGCCACCGCACGTGGCAATCCGTTGCGAACCGACGATTCCCACCGACTTCGCCAGACTTGGCCGTCGAAAAACTGAAACTGACAATCAGCGATTTCAGGGACCAAATCTTGCTGTCGATCACGTTCGGTTTCTTGCTCGACCGATTCGTCCGTCAAGTCGGCCGGACCGATGGTCATAAAATCGTCCGCATCCAATGCCAGTTGCTGGCGGCCAGAATCCACGCCGTCGATTGCTTCGGACAATTCCACCGATTCAAGAAAACTGTCCCACGATTCGACAACTCGCACGATTCCTAGATGTTGGACTTGATCCAACGATTCATCCAGACGGCCAGCTTCGGACTCCATGGCGTCGATTTCCATCGCTTCGTCACCACGGCGATCACCACCATCGCCGGACACCCGCAATTCGTCGTCGCCCGGTAAATCGGCGGCCGTGGCGGGGCGATACGTTACCAAACGAACCACATGACCAGTTGCATCCGGACGCCGCTGAACGATTGCAAAGCGAATCCGTTGTCGGTCCCCCGAAAAGTACCCGTTGTGAATACCGTCATCGGAAAAGCCAGCGTTTTGAAAATTTGCAGTGGGCAGGGAACGATCGATGTCGCACGGCAGCAACCGGACCAGATCGTCACGCATTTGCCGATGAAACGACCGAACCAAAGACACGCGGTTCGCAGCGTTGACACCTTTGTTTTCCAGCTTGGTGTAGATTCCGAAAATCGACCACACCAACAGCATCAAAACCGAAACCAGAGTCATGGCGATGACGGTTTCCAGCAACGTGAACCCACGCTTTGCCGCGCCAATCCGTTTAGGCTTCAATGGTTGACGATCCGGTGCGATGGACGGTTTCATCCGCTTGCCCCCGGTCGATCAGGAACTCGCATCCATCGCACCAATTCAAAGGTTGGGCGTGCATCCAACTCGGACTCGGTCGACTGCGACGCCGCGGCGATCGCATCATCCTGAACGGACGCATTTGCGAAGACTCGAATTCGGACACGACGCACGCCGGGATAATCAGTCGCCGCCACCTCCGCTTCATAGTCCCAGCCCGGGTGGCCGGGGACGGGGGATCGATCAACGCTATCAATCGACACGGGGTCAATCACCCATTGGTCGACCAAATCGTGGCAAACGATCTGGGCCCAAGCCCGTCGCTCGCTGCGATCTTGGTGCTTCGATCCCACCGCGATCAGTCGCAGCAAGATCATCGAACTGGTGACCAAAATCGCGGTGGAAACAATCACTTCCAACAGCGAAAACGCATCGGTTGCCGAACGCCGAATCACGTCGAAAAGTCCCAGCCTGTGGTGGGAATCAAATCGTCAGCCGAATCCATCACTGCGGATTCGGGAAGCGTGGACTGGAACTCGGTCTCCACCGACGGGCCGACTGACAGATCGTCTTGTTCCAGCACCATCGCCGGGTCTCGTTCGATGTCGCCAATCGTGACGTCACCGGTCAGTGCACGGACGGTCAACACGACCATCTCCTGGGTGTCCGCACTGCCCAAACGAATCTGTGCTGCGGACCCTCGACCGTCCGGGAAAAACGCGATGGTTTGTGATGACTCGGCTTCGACAGTCGATACATCGTCGGTCACAGCGGACACATCCAAGATCGATTCGTCGATATCGTCCGATTGAACCGACGCAATGGTCACAGGTTCGGGTAACGAGTGCTTCACGCACTGCCCGCCGTTCAAACTGTTTTCGGCATCCGCCGACTCGTCGATCGATTCGTTCGCGACCGATTCAAAGCCGTTCGATTCTTCCGATACCACCGAAATCATCAAACTTTCGTCAGGCGAACCGGCCGCACGAAGATCCGTGGTTGCGATGACAAACTCGGTACCGTTCTGTTGGAACGAAAAGCTGGAACGTTGGCCGGTGCGCACCGCTCGGTCGCGTGCCTCGGCTAAACCGGCTTTCACCTGCAGCGCCGCTTCACGCAGCACCGCACGATTGGCAGCCCGCCGCATCCGAGGCCAAGACATTCCCATCACCGCGACCATGATCGACAGCACGATGATTAGTTCCAGCAAGGTGAAAGCGCGATGGTTCATAAGGCGTCCCCTGTGTCAAAAGACATGTCGGTGGACATTGAATCGCCGGTGTCAAAGCTGTCGCCCGAATCCATCGTTCCCATTTCACCGTCTTCGCCATCTTCAGTGGCTCGCCAGTTGACGATGTCATCTTCGGTGTCTGGTTCGCCGTCCAAACCGGGTGAAGAAATATTGGGGAAGTCACGACCACCTTGTGTCGGCGGATACTCATATACGAATGCATTTCCCCAGGCGTCGGCCGGAATGACTTCGTCATCCAAGTAAGGCCCATCCCACTTGCGTGCCTTTGCTTCGTCGGCTGGTGGTTTGATCAGGGCCGCTAAACCGTCCTCGGTGCTGGGGAAGGTCCGCATGTCCACCGCATAGAGCTTCAACGATGCCTCCAGGTTTCCCAGTTGTGCTTTGGTGCTCTTGATATCGGCCTTCTTCTGAGTCCCCAGCAATCGGGGTCCCGCAATGGCGAACAACATCACCAAAATCACCAAGACGATCATCAGCTCAATCAGCGTGAAACCGACGCGAATACGTTGATGACGTTTCATTGAATTCATCCTTCGAACAGAGAAATTGATTGTGGGCATGTTTTTTAATCCAACGCCGTGTTCATATCGAAAACGGGCAATAACACCGCGACGATGATGAACATCACCATCGCCCCGATGATCAATAACATCAGCGGCTCTATCAGACGCACCATTGCATCCAACTTGCGCTCGGTTTTCTCATCCATTCGGTCCGCGATTTTGACCAGCACGGAATCCAAAGAATTGGATTCTTCCGCCACTCGCATCATCGCCATCACCTGGGGCGGAATCAGACCGCTGGCGGCCAGCGGCGCTGCAAGCGAATTTCCGGATGAAATGTTTTCAGACGCTTTCTGAATCGTTTCGGCCAACAAGACGTTTCCCGTCGAAGTGCTGCTGATGTCCAGCGACTTCAGCAGCGGGACGCCGTTGCGTAGCAGTGTCCCCAAAACGCGGCAGAATCGAGAAACCGCCATGGAATGAAAGATCGATCCGGCGATCGGGATCTTTAACTTCAGCCGATCCAAAACACGGCGGCCTTTGGGGGTCCCCACCGCTCGACGCAACATCACGACCACGCCGGCAGCGGCGATCAAAACGAACACGCCGAATCGCACCAGCGAATGACTGAGAGCCAAAAGCAAGACGGTCGCCAGTGGCAAACCGGTCCCACTGCGTTGCAATCGTTCAAAGAACGGTTCGAACATCGGCACGACGTACATCACCAGCACCACGGTGACGATGCCGCCGACCACCATCAAAACGATGGGGTAGGTCATGGCACCGGAAACCTTGCCGCGAATCGCATCCTGCTTCTGTAGGAACCCGGCGACATGTTGCAGGGATTCCTCTAGGAATGCACCTTCCAGTCCTGCGCGGACCATGCTGACCACCAATTCGGAAAACACTTTGGGGTGTGCCGCAAGTGCCTCATCCAAGTTCTCTCCATCGGCAACACGATCACGAACGTCGGCCAAGACATCCGCCATCGTTTCGTCGGCACTCTGTTCGGCCAGAATCGTCAGCGATTCCAAGAGCGTGACGCCGCCGTTCAACAAATCGCTCAACTGTGTCAGCGTGTCGGCGATCGTTTCCGCTTTGACCCGCTTGGGCAAATCCAGCTTCCATTCGAAGGCACCGGATCGGGCGGACCGGTCGGTCACTTCGATGGGAAACAAGGCCTGGCGACGCAACAACGCCATCGCTTCGCGGGCGTCACCCGCGATGATCGTTCCGTCGGCGTTGTCACCACCGGCGGTTTTGGCACGATAAGCGAAATTGGGCATGGTTGGTTGGAACGAGGTTCGGTCAGGATTCACATTTCATGTTGGAGCCAAACGCCATGGTCAGGCGTCAGCTTTGGTGACACGCAAGACTTCATCAATCGATGTGACGCCTTGCATGACTTTGTTCCACCCGTCTTGGCGGAGCGTCTTCATTCCGCCACGAACGGCGGCTTTCTTGATCTCATTGCTGGCCGCTTGGTTGGTAGCCAAGTCGCGGATTTCGTCATTGGCGACCAGCAATTCGTACAGGCCCATCCGGCCGCGGTACCCGCTGCCGCGACAGGCCGAACATCCAACGGGACGGTAGACCACTGTGCCGTTTTCCTTGGCTTGCTCATACGGAAAATCGTCGGGCAAATCCGCTTGGCGACGCAGATCAGGTTCACGACATTCCGGGCATAATTTGCGTACCAACCGCTGCGCCATCACACCTTCGACGGTGCTGCTGACCAGAAACGGTTCCACGCCCATGTCACACAATCGCATGAACGCGCCGGCGGAGTCGTTGGTGTGGAGGGTGCTGAAAACCAAGTGTCCCGTCAGCGAAGCCTGTGTGGCGTTTTCGGCCGTTTCCAAGTCGCGAATTTCGCCAACCAAAACGACATCAGGATCGTGCCGCAGGATGCTTCGCAAGCTGGCCGCAAACGTCAGCCCGACCTTTTTGTGCACTTGGATTTGGTTGATGCCTTCCAACTGATACTCGATCGGATCTTCGGTCGTGATGATCTTGGTTTCTTCGTCCTGGATCTCACTGAGTGCGCTGTAAAGCGTCGTCGTTTTTCCCGAGCCCGTCGGCCCGGTCACCAAGATGATCCCGTGAGGCAATCGGATTAGTTTTTGAAAGCGTTGATAGACGTCATCGGGCATCCCGATGTCGGCAAGTGAAAACCGCAAGTTCTCCTTGTCCAAGACCCGCATGACGATCCCTTCTCCGTGCAGCATCGGGATGATTGAAACGCGAATGTCGACTTCGCGTCCTTTGACGCGGATCTTGATTCGACCGTCTTGGGGGACACGCTTTTCGGCAATGTTCAAACGCGCCATGATTTTCAGCCGGCTGACAATCGCCGACCGAAATTGATTCATCTCCGGCGGCGCCGGTTGACGCTGCAGAACGCCATCGATCCGATAGCGAATCTTGATGCCTTTTTCTTGAGCCTCGATGTGAATGTCACTGGCGCGCGCTTCGATGGCTTCGCTGAGAATCTCGTTGACCAATCGCACCACGGAGGCTTGCTGGGCGACTTCCGCATCTTCCAGATCTTGCCCGGTCAACGAATTCAGTTCACCCAAGTCCTCGTCTTTCTGCAGTGCCAGCAAACCGTCGATCGTTTCGGCACCCACGCCCAGAAACCGCTTGATCAAATCGCGGACTTGTTCCGGATCACTGACGACCGGCTGGATGATTTGCCCCGTCGCGGCGCTTAGCGCATCGATCGCTTGAAAATCAAAGGGGTTGCTCAGCGCGACCACCAAAGCGTCCGATTCTTTAGCGATCGGAAACACTTCATAGCGGTGAATCAAACGAACGGGAAATCCTTCGAGAATCTGTTCGTCGATCTCGATGTCGGTCAGGTCCGCCAATTTCAGCCGCATCGAATCGGCGATCGCGCGCAACAATCCGGATGCGTCTTCGAACCCGAGTTCGGGCGCGAAGTCTTGAATCGGACGCTGCGATCGAATCGCGTCAGCGGCACTGGCCAGCTGATGCTTGTCCAACCGGCCAGCGGTGGAAACGTCTTGAGACATCGTTCGGTGGGGCCGGCAAAACGTGTGCGTCCCTGGCACAGATGCGCTGTGCGTGGGATCACCCATCGGGCCGGTCGTTGGTGGGGTGGGGCACCGTGAAGGCGGGAAAGTTCGTCAACGACGCAATGTCGTGACGGGCCGTCCGGACGGTGTAACCGGACGACCAACTATCAGTATAAACGGCCGGTACCGCTGATGGACATTCCGATTCGTCGGTCGATACCGATTGACGGTTCTGGCGAATTTGGACAAGCGGCCGAACCCATCTAGGGCACACAGGAAACCGCTAACAAACCACAAGCGAGAAAAAACCGCCGTTAACAGGCGGTGGCGGGACAATGCCCTTCGCCGGGCATGTCGGCTGCGACGCTTTGCCCGACTCAATTGGTGATCACCTGTGAATCACCTGGCGATGAATTCGCGCAATGCCCGTTCGATGCTGTCAGACTTGGAGCGTTTCAGGCGAATGATTTTGACGTTTCGGTTGCTTTGGTTCAGCGCCCGCTGATCCATCTCCGTCACGAACGATCGAATCTCATCGCGAAGTTCCGCCGGCGCGCGGACGATCAGTGCATTGGCCGCCTCGTCCACTTCCAAAGTCAACAATGGCCCCGCCGCAGCGGCATTCAATTGTTGCAGCACCGAAGCCACCGACGCACCAACGCCCCGTGGGACCTGTAGCGGTCGACGCCCACCGGCGGTACTCATCTGCGACCGATACACCGTCCGCAGGATTGTCAGAACACGATCGGCTTGCGTGTTCTCCAAGTTGATGATTTCGGGCCGATAAACATTCAAAAAGTCCGGCAGTTCATCCGTGTCCAAGACCTCCAACAGGTCACCGACGATCTCTCGAGTTCGAGGACTTCCGTAAACAATCAATGCGTTCAATCGTTCGTCCGAGACGACCACGGCGTCGGTCAGCCCGCCTCGCATGAACGGCATTTCATCGACCAAGCGTTTCAACAGCATTTCCATGTCGATCGCGCCAGAGTTTTGCAGCATGAACACCGCAAAGTTGGTATCGGATGCTTCAGCGGGCCCCAATTGACTCATCCCACGCAATAGCGTTTCCATGCGATCCAAAGCCTCGGTGTCCTCCGAGGAAATCGTAATGCTGTCGGGTCCTGGGATGACGACCACATCCGACAAGCCCTCCGATGCATCAACTTGTTCTTCATGCGATGCGTTGGCTTGACCTTGATCATCTTGTGTCGCTGGCGCGGGCGGGGCAGCACGCAGCGTGTCTTGCTGTGCCACCAGCCGAACGCCCGTTACGATCCCTTCGACGCGTGCATCGGTTGCCGGGTCCATCGCACTGTCGGATTTCCCTTGCTCCTCGGGAGCGAATTCCTGCTTTGGTGATTCGCCAGGCCAGGGTATCGCATCGCCACTTCGCTGCTGTGCCGGATAGATGACTTTGATGCGATTTCCCCGGATCCGCGACCAAACGGATTGCATCTGACGCACCGCCGATTCGGTATCGCCGGAAAACGGAATACGACGCGTGGTCCCAGTTCCCAATGCGGCGACCGCTTTTTCCCCCTCGTCCACTTGTTCGCCCAACTTGGACAGTAACGCACGGATTTGGGTCAATTGTTCTTCGGTCCCGCGCACAAAGATCTTGTTCGTGCCATAGTCGGTCGAAACGTACGGCCGGCTGGTCCCGATCAATCCGGCAAACAGATCGCGAACCGCCATTTCGATCATGTAGGGATCGGTGGTTCGCAATTGAAAGACTTCCAGGATCCGCTCGTCTCCGTCAAGCTTCTGAAGTGCCTGGGCGATTCGAGAATGCTGCTGATCCGTCGCGACCACGACCAGCGAGTTGCTGGTTCGATTGGCTAGAACCTCGGGACGCGGAACTTCATCTTGGACGATCGAATCGATCGTCGATGCGGCGACCGTCGCGCTGACGTTGGCCAGCGGATAAAGTTGAGACGTTTGCGCCGGTCGCTGCGGTGGCGGCTGATCCATCGCTTGAAGCATTTCATCGATTGCCACTTGATGCTTTGGCATTGCCAGCACAAACAAGGTTTCGTTCGATTCCTGGTAGGTGATGGAATAGTCGCGACTGCGTGCGAACGCCCGAATGATGGAATCTGCGATCGCGTCGGGGTCACCGTTTCGAATCGGATAGGCCCGCATGACGGGTTCCTGCCCGGACGCGACATCCAATTGACCGATCACTTCGTCGACTTTGGCATGCACGTCGTCAGGTCCCGTCACCATGATCGAATTGGATCCCGCGTCGGCGGTGACCGTGGCGGTCGGGGCCAAGTCTTCGATTGCCTCGGCGACGCTATCGGGATCCGCCAGTGTCAACGGATAGACTTTCAACTTTTTCGTTGACTCGGGAACGTCTAACGATTGGAACATCTCCGCAAAGGTAGATTGATTGCGTGGGGTTGCAATGACAAAAACGGTGCTAGTGTCTTGTTGATAGGTAATGTTGAAATCGTTGTTGCGATAAAACGCGATCGACAGAGATCGCGAAATCGATGCGGGGTCACCGTTGCGAATGGGATAGGCGCGGACCACAGGTTCTTGACCTGATGCGACATCCAACTGTTCGACGACACCACGCACCGCTTCATGGGTGTCATCGGTTCCGGTCACCAACAGTGAATTTGAACCTTCGTCCGCCGACACGATGGCTTCGGGACGTACGTCGGCAATGGCATCGGCCACCGAATCGGGATCGGCCAACTTCAGTGGATATACCTTGAGTTCTTTCTTTCCCTCGGCGACATCCAACGATTCGAACATCTGGGCAAAGATGGCTTGATAACGCGGCGTCGCGGTCACGAAGATGGTTTCGTTGGCACTTTGATAGGTCACGACGTAGTTGCGGTCACGTAGGAACGCTTGTGTCAACGCCTGTGAAACGGACGTCGGATCGCCGTTTTTGATCGGATAAGCTTCGACGATTGGCTCCTGTCCGGAAACGACGTCCAACTGTTCGATCAATTCACCAATGACGGCGTGGTCTTCATCATCTCCGGTGACCAACAACGAACTGGAACCACTGTCGGCGACGACGGTTGCATCGGAAGCTACGTTGGAAACGGCTCGAGCAACCGCGGAAGGTTCAGCCAAATCCAAGGGATAGACCTTCAGGACTTTTTTGCTTTCCGGCACATCCATCGCCTCAAACATTTCCGCAAAGATCGCTTGATGCTTCGGTGTCGCGGTCACGAAAACCGTTTCGTTCACGGCTTGATAGCTGACGGTGTAGTTTGGGTTTCGATAGAACGCCAATGTCAAAGCACGAGACACGGCGGCGGGGTCCCCGTTGCGAATGGGGTACGCTTTCAAAACGGGTTCGGTCCCGGAGGCGACGTCTAGCGACTGAATGATCTTTGCAACCGACTCATGCGACTGCTCGGTTCCCGTCACCAACAGCGAATTGGAACCTCGATCGGCGGTGACGACGGCATCTTTTTCCGCGTCACGCACGGCGGTCATGATGGACACCGCATCGGCCAGTTCCAAAGGATAGACCTTCAGTTCTCGTTTGCTCTCGGGAACATCCAACGACTGGAACATTTCCGCAAACGTCGCTTGGCTGCGTGGCTTGGCGATCACGAATAGTGTTTTGCTGGCGTCTTGATAGGTGATTGAATAATCGGGGTTGCGCAGAAAAGCCAGCGAAACGGACCGGTAAATTGCCTGAGGATCACCGTGCCGGATCGGATACGCTTGGACAACAGGTTGTTGACCAGACACGACGTCCAACTTGTCAATCACCTCGGCGATGCGTTCGTGATCCTTTTCAAGCGCCGTGACGATCAACGTGGAAGACTCGGGTTCGGGAACGATGGTCGCATCGGTGGCGAATCGCGCTAGGGCTCGGGAAACGGAAGTGGGATCCGCCATCTGGAGTGGATAAACGGCGGTTCGGCGACGTTGGGCATCGGGCAACTGCGACACGATCGCCTCGATCGCTTGACCAATTTCCGCTTGCTGTGCAGGCGTCCCGCGTGCGACCAGGCTGTTGCTTTCGTTGTTGATCTGAACTCCCATCAATCCAACCAGTCGCCGATCCAAAGCCCGGTAAACCGTGTAGGCGGCCATCTTCTCGGGGTCGATCGGATACACGTGAACCAGCGGATCCGGTTCCGGCTTCATCGCAGTTTCAAAGGACTCGATCAAAGCAACGATTCGTTCGTGTTGCTGCTCTGTTGCCCAGATGGAAAGTGCATCTTCCGATTCGCTGTCGACGAATCGCAACTGCGGAATCTCGTCTTCCAGATGTTCGCGGATCTCTGGCAACAAATCCTTGCGGACCGGGTGTTGCCGCAGGACGGACGACTTTCGGTCTTGGTTCGCCTGACGCAACTGTTCCAACATGGCCTTGATTTGGTCATGTTCCTGTTCGGTCGCCAAGACCATCAACTGATAGTCATCAGATTCCAACACGGTCGCGTCCGGCAACTGTTCGCGCAACATACTTTCGGCCGTTTCAACGCTGAAATCGGAGATCGGATACACGCCAACCTTTCGGTCCGTGGCATCGCCGCCGAGTTCGGTTCGCAGACGTCCCAGCAAGGATTCGATCGCATCGTGTTCGTCGGGGATCGCCCACAGAATCAGCCGATCGTCCGCCTCCGCATCCACCGACCGTGCATCGGGGGCAATGTCGTCCAGGACCTCCGTCGCGAGCGCAATGACTTCCGGCTTGTCGCGATACACCCGCAAGACTTGGTCGTCCGATTTCGACGTCTGCTGATTCAGTTGATCGAACGCTGTTTGAATCGTCTGGTGATCCTTTTTACTTGCCCACACGACCAGGTTTTCACGAGACTGATCCAACGAGAACGCCGCGTCATCGGCCATCGACTGAAACATGGTGATGGCGGTCGGCCCGATTCGGACCGGCAAAGGGTAGGTCCGCAAGCTGAAGTCGGATTTACCCGTCATTTGGGTGAATTGGTCGATCGCTTCGGCCACGGCCTGATGGTCTTCCTGGTCCGCCCAAACAAAGATACGGCTCTCGTCTGGATCGGACGAAATGACCGCAGCTGGAACCAGTTGCATCAATACGTTTTCCACCTCTTCCGCTTTCGTGTCGCCCAGATCGTAGCCCACCACTTTGGACGTTTGGGTCGAACGATTTCCATCGACACGTGCGATCGCTTGCGCAAGTTCCTGATGATCCAGGCCGGTTCCGGATGCCACCAATTGCTTGCTGTCGGCATCAACGGTCAAACGCATACGCGGAAACAGCGGCTGTAGCATTCGCAAAACGTTGCCGGGGTTCAACGTTCGAAACGGATACGAAACCACGCTGGTTTGGCTGGCTTGGTCCGGGTCGGCATCCAATTGCCGAACCAGAGCTTGAATCCGAGGCTGTTGCGACAGCGGTGCGGCGACCAAAACGCGATTGGACCGTTCGTCGGCGACGATTTTCCATTCAGGCTGCATCCGCGAAAGCAGTTTGACGATGGCATCCGCATCGCCTTTTTCCAGCGGATAAGCGATGGTCACACCGCGATCGGTGGTTGCATCAGTCGACAATTTTTCGATCAGCGATTGCACCTCCGTTTGATCTTCCGCGGTGGCACGCACAATCAATCGTCCGTTGGCCGAATCCGCGGTCACCACTGCATCGGGCACCAAAGATTGCAAGTTGCGTTGCAGATTGGAAAGGTCTGCGGCGTCGACGGCGTAGGTTTCCAGCACTGGTTCCCTTCGTGGTGGCAACGCTGCCGCCAGCTTGTCGTATTCTTGACGGACCTTTTCGAATTCCTCTTCCTGTGCCCAGACCGATAACACCTCCATCTCATCGTTGTAAATCATCTCCAACTGCGGGAACCGTTTTCGCAACGAAGCCAACAGTGTTCGGTCGTCTTCAACGTCCACCGCCAACGTTTGAACGGGGATCGTCGTATCGTCGGTTCCCACATCCAATTGTGCCAACAAGCTGGTCAATTCCGCGTGTTGACGTTCGCTTCCCCACGCCGCCATTTCGGTCAAACTGGCTTGGGGATTGATCTTCATCGTGGATAACGATTCGGGCAGATCACGCTGGATCATTGCAAATCGATCACGTTGCAATTGACTGATCGGATACAGCTTCAATTGACGCGATGACGCGCCGCCCGCCTGTTCGATTTGGGCCAGTGTTTCGGTGACACGTTGGTGTTCGCGCTGGGTCGCAACAACGCTTAACCGGCCTTCATCGTCCAACCATTCGACAGTGGCATCAGGTACCGCCTTGGTCAGCATCGTCAGCATTTGACGGCTGAGTGGTTGCTGTAAAGGGTAGAACGTAAGGGTTCGTTCCAACGCCGGATCACGCGGGTATTGGTCGATGGTTTCTTTGGCCATCGACAATTCGCCCGCATTGCCCCGGATGACGATTCGCCCCGGTTGCGACAGCACCAGCGCACGTGGGACGACGTCTTGAACCAAAGCCGACAACGCATCGGTGGAATCCGGATCGACTTGGTGAATGGCCACGGCAAGTGCCCCATCGCTGCCGCCCGATCCCCCCACGTCCAATCGTTGCAACGTCGTCTGGACCGCGTTTTGTTGACGTGCATCGCCGACGATCAGAATGCGTTGGTTATCCGCGTCGGCTTTCACCTGGACATCGGGATGCACCAATTGAACCTGTTCGACCAAGTCGTCCAAACGATCGGGATCGACATCGTAAGTTGTCACCGCATCCGCGTTGTCCCCGGACGCGTTTTCGATCATTTTCTGGATACTGGCTTCGATGCCCTTTTGCATTTCCGGCGTTGCGTGCGCATGGACTTCGTCGGCATTGGGATCAAAGCGAATCTGTGCCGATGAAAACAAGGCTTGCAGCGTTTCCACCGTCGCTTCGCCATCAAGCCCGGGTGCCGGATAGGTTGCAAAGACCGGTTTGGGTGCTTCTTTCTTTTCTTTGGGTTCGGGCTTTTTGGGTTCCGGGATCGATGCAATCAGAATGTTGATCGCACGAAGCTTTCCGGCAGTTTCAGTCACCAATAACTTCTTGGCGGCGGCCATCGGTGTGACTTGGCCGTGCGATCCGACCAATGGCGTGACTTCCTGAACGACCACATCCATTGGACGCGCGCCGACGGGAAACTCAGTGGAAACGATTTCAAACTTGCCACGCTCGGCCAATTTGTCGACCGACACTGTCGGCACAATCTCGAAGGGGATTCCGTCGCTGGTGTCGGCAAGAATCAGCATCTTTTCGCGACGGATCAGCGTGTAATCTTTGCTCAGCAACACACTGTTCAGCAGGTCGATCGCCTCGGTCGGCGTGTAATCATTCGTGTCGCTGTAGGTGAATTTCCCCGACGGTTCACTGTCCATCACTAGCGACAAATCCGCTTGGTCGGCAAACCATTGCAGCACACTGGACCAAGGCTGGCCGCGGAAGTTGAACTGAATCTTTCCACTTTGATGAACGTTGTCGAACGCGGCACGTTGTTCGGGTGTCAGCACGGCGGCCAAACGCGCGTTGGAATCTTTGACCACGTCATCGCGACGGTCACTGGCGACCTTGACCAATTCGCTAACCCGCTGGTCCAAAATCTCCGCGATCTTGGCACGTTGTTGGTCCGTCAGCTTCAACCGATCGGCATACGTGGGCTGGGCCAAAAGGGAATAGTCCGTTCCCTGTTGTGCGTTGGCATCGGCAATCGTTGCCATGACCACCATCGCGGCCACGAGCCATCGATGCTGCGTTGTTAGTTTTTGCATGATTCAATGCGGACATCGCCGATTCGCGACTGGACATCATCGGGTCCAGTGAATCACGAAGGCGACGAAGCGATAGGCGGGATAGTTGGGGTAGGGCAAAGGCGGGAAGACGGCGGGAAATTCCTAGCGTCTCATCCTGACAGGCTAATTTGACGACCCGGGCATGTCGACAGATCGGCCATCGTCCCTGGACGGATGTCACCGCCGATCCACAAGCCACCAAGCCCCACCGCCTGCGATGCTGCGGGTCCGGATCGGCAAAAATCAATGCCGAGGCGATCGCCGATGCCCTAGACAGTGGCACGGGATCCCGGGTCGGTGCCGTCAGGCGACAATATGTCGCGACCCGAACGGCCTTCCGCGGATCAAGCCGGCACGCGGCCATTGCTGTGGGCACATCACCACACCAGTGATTGGCAATTAAAAACCGAACAGCGGCCGTGATTCCTGTTCAACCAAGTTCTGGTAACCACGCCAGAGTTGGTCGTCACCCATTCGCCGAAGGTTTTCCGCCAACACGACATTGTCGGCCGTTCGGATGAACCTTTCATATTTCACCGACCGTTCGGCAGTACTGAGTTGATTTTCCTGTTCGTCTCTCAGTTGCTGATAGCGAGCATAGTCGGGATGCTGCTTCACTGCGGCGATGAACTCATCACTGCGATGGGTCAGCAGTTCCGTAGCGATCGGATTCAACACATTCGCCAAACCGGGCCAACGTTCTTTCAGGCTGTCGCCGATACGACGCTGAATCGCGCGCCATCGACCATCGGATGTCCCTGATCGCCGGCGACGGCCACGTCGGGTTTGTCGATCGGCCTGTTGCACACGGTCCTCGCCGGTCAGCCCCAATTGTTCCGACAGACCGTCCAAGACGGCACGCTGGGCAGGCCCGGCCAGTTGAATGATCTGGCTGTACGGCACCGCTTCGCCCAACAGGTCTCGATCGCCGGATTCTGCCAGCCGGCTGTGGACCGTCAAGTATTCGCCCGAGGTGATGACAGGCAAATCAATCGTGTCGCTGTGCAGCACGGTCCAAGCGTGTGCTTCGGCGATGCTGATTTTCCCATCACCGTCAAAGTCGGCCGGGGCCGGACCAGATCGCTTTGGATCGCGTGTTTGGTCCAGAGCCTCGAAAAACGACGTACTGTATTCCCGATAGTCGGCTTGGTCGACATCCGCCGTGCATCCGGCCGCGGGACGATCGTGCACTGTTGCAAACACGCCAATGCGTCGCTGATCCGTCGGCTGCTGGTCGGAAGCGGTCGGATCGAAGATCAGGCGAGCGAACCCACCGGAATAGCACTGGACCATGACCAGCACAACATCAACGCCCTGGGGCAAACTGTTCAACCACTGGTCGAATTGTTTCGTTGTGACCGACGTCTTGTTCCAGGTTGCGATCGACGTGTCATAGGGATCTCGATTGCCGCGACTGGCATAACCATGGGCAGTGACATAGATCACCAAACGATCGCCGGCCGACAATTGCCGACCTTGGACCGAAAACCATCGCTGAAGGTTCTTTGGTGTTGCCGCGCCGCGAACACCGTCGATCTGATGATCGCGATAGTGCAGCCCCAGGTCAGTCGGATCCGATAAAAACTCCGCCATCAACTGATTGGCCACCGGGACGCTTTTTCGATCGATGACCTGAACGTCGTGACCCGGTGCATTTCCATCCGCGAAAAAAATCCAGCTGTGCTTCACACCGGAATTCGGCAACGCAAGACGCTGTTGGGCGGCCAAGACGTTTCGCTCCAGTGACGCCTGATTCCCCTCAGGCGCGTAACCGCCACCGATAATCAACCAGTGGTCATCCGCGAAGACCTTTGCCGGACTTCCGCCGACCACGATCAGGCAGCCGACCCAAGCGATCAAGTCGAAAACGCCAACAAGTCGCCGAACGCCCAATCGTTCCAGTGACGGACCACTCCGATGAAGGCCTGCGTACATGTCGATCCATTGGTGAGACGAAGATAAATGACGCAGCCGGACCGGAATTTCAGATTCCCCGTCCATCCGTTTGCTGTCAGCCAAAAGCCGTGGCCGGCGACGACATTCGCCGCGGGTTTTGAATGACAAATGCCGGGCCACAGCCATGCCAGTGTATCGCTTGTGAACCCTGCATCGACGATTTCGTTCCGTCCAGGACGTGTTTTGCGTGGCTCCGGTCCCAAGTGGCGACTCCACCAGAATCCGGCAGCGGCGACTGATGCCGCGACCGCATCGGTCCGTCTTGCCCGCCCGAATCGCGTCCGCGACGGGCGTTTGGGGATGAAGGTTTTGTGTTTTCGTCGGGTATCGGCATTGACTGGCGGGTCGCCAAGGGTGACAGTTGAGATCAGTTTGGCACCACACCAAACGGCGGGTAGCTGGATCGGACCGTTTTCTTTCCAAATCGCCGTTGGGAAAAGGAGGGCTTTCGCCTCCGTGGTGCTGGTTCGTAGGGTTAGTTTTGTGACGAATATCTATGTCGGGAACTTAGCGTTCTCAGCAACTGACGACGATTTGCGTGGTGCTTTCGAGCAGTACGGTCAAGTCGACACGGTAAACATTATCATGGACCGTGAGACGGGCAGGTCTCGTGGTTTCGCCTTTGTCGAAATGTCAGACGACGAAGGTGCCAAAGAGGCAATCAGTAATTTGAACGGCGCTGCAATCGCCGGACGAAACGTGACAGTCAATGAAGCACGTCCCCGTGCACCCCGAGGCGCGGGCGGTGGCGGTGGCGGCCGCGGTGGTTACGGCGGCGGCGGTGGTTACGGTGGCGGCGGCGGCGGTCGTGGCCGCGGCGGTGACCGTTATTGATCGAACCGGGCCCGTTTGTTGGGCCAACGATCAATGTTCATCCGTGAATGAATGCCGTGTTCATTCAACCGAATGAACGGGCGAAGCCAAATCGATAGTTGAATTGCGAGGGAAGACGACCGGTCGGTCGTCTTCCCTTCTTTTTTGCGCCCGGCCGGTTGCTTCGACCATGGCTTTCGCATCAATCAACATCAACGGTTCAGGTTTCCCAAGCTTTGAAACGTTGTGTCACGCTTTGCATCGCGGACCGGTTCTTTTCCAACAAGGCCAACCCGGTCAATAGGGCAACCCCCGTTGTGATGCCGAAGGCCCACCACGGCCAAACCGCGTCCAACGCCTGGCCGGCGTGATAGACCATGCTGATCAATGCAACCAACACAAAGATGAAGCCAAGTACCAGGAAGGAACGCCAACGCAAAGCCGCGCCCAACAGCATTCCGGCCAGTGCCAACAGGATCAGTACGATCGGGCCGGCAAGCGTTTCTCCGATCCCGGCGAAAAGCATGTCGGCGGTGCTGCTTAGGTAAATCACCAAGATCGCTGTCGAACGAATGGCCGCCGATGTCGTGGGATCGCTGTGTTTGCGGTACAGCTGATTGACCACCAGCACGCAAACCGCCGGCGGGATCAGCCAAGCTTGTGGGTGCTGCAAAAATCCCCATCCGGGAACCTGGATCAGCCAAACCCACAACGCAAGGTTCCCCATCACGATTCCGACGATGCGTGACGAACGCTGTTTCCAAAGTATGGAAACCGCGATGTAGAACGCCGATGCGATGGCCAGAATGTATTGATAGCTGACACCCGTTTGCCCCAATAGCCAGCTGTCCGCTTGTCCCAGCAACTGCGAACCGGGACGATTGAAACTCAGCCAAAAGCCCACAAGCGGAATCAATGGCAGGAATAAGGCGGTGCGTCGCAGTTCACTTGCCAACACACGGTCGCCGCGTCGATTCGCCCATTCGGTCAAGCCGACGCTGACGAACGCAAGGAGCATCACGATCCATGGCCAATAGGGACGCAATCCAAGGACCGCCCAATCACTGCGGCACAAATACAGGTGCCCCCATGTTGCCAGTGCCAACAATTGCGTCGCGTCGATGCACAACCGACGCCATCCGTTGCTCAGGTGCAAGCGTTCGCTCCAACGACCGGACGCGCCACTGGCCACACTGGTGACGGCCAGGGCGACACTGAACAGCCCCAGAACTGCGGCGACCAACATGATCAGGGCATCGTCCAGAGTTGCAATCCCGACGCCCGATTCGTGGATCATGAGCTCCATGATCAGCATCCCGACCAACGACGCGAGGGCGATGCCCAGCGTCCAAATCGATCCGCGTCGCAGCGTGGCTTGCCAGTAGCCGGCCATTCGCTGCCCCAGAATCCACGGCAACCACCAGCCGATCATGAAGGTGGCCAATACCATGGCCAGGAACAACCGCATCACGAACTGCAGTGCCGGCCAAGGCTGATCGGCCGCTTGCAACCATGCAAACGTCCCCAAAGCCACGATCAACAGGCCCATCCCCAGATCACGCAGACGTTCCGACGCACCCGGCCAAGCGGTTCGTGCCCATTCGGCCAATTCAAATTGGCCGATGACGACCATCGCGATGACACCGATTCCCATCATCGCGGCGAAATCATCCGACGCATCGATACCGACCATCGCCGTCCCCATACCGGCGACCGCTAGCAACAACGCGACCACACAAAACGCGCGAAGAAAACGATGCAGCGTGATGGGTGAACCTCCCGCCACGGATCGCAGTACCGATACGGTGTTGCCAGCGATAAACGTCCACATGGTGATCGTGGCCGTGGTGGCAAATAGAGCGATCGGCCACCCGCGTGACATCGGGATTTCCAGCGATAGAGTGATGCGAACCGCTGCACTGAACGCCGATGCGGCCAGCAAACCGACCCACAACAAGGACGTGGCGCGACGGCTTGCACGACGCCCGGCGGTGGCCAGCACCGACACGACCGATCCGAGCACCAAAACATCGGCGAAAATGTTGGCCGGCCAACGCACTTGGTCCTGAGCCCCCAACAAACTGTAGAACCCCAAAGATCCAATCAAACCGATCCAAGGTGCCGCATCGGGCACCCCGCCAAACCGCCGCGCTTCGTCTGGGCGATCGGCCGCCGCCAATCGCCAAAAGACCAACCACGTCGCCAGCCAACCGACCCACGTGGCCACTGTTTCCGTAGGCGTCACCGTATTGCCCAATCGAATTGCCAGGAAAGGCAATCCGGCGAACACCACCAACCATCCCAAAACGCGACCGAGCGCAACCACAGTGCGGTTCATCGATGGATCACGGCCGATCGTGGTCACGGTCAGACCGCCAAGAATCAAGGCGGACAGCTCAATCGCGGCTCGTATGTTTTCGAACGACTGCGTTTGGATCCCCGGATCGCTGAAGACGGACACCACGAATACGCCGACCGACAACACGATCGCGTGCAACAGGTCAATCAGTTTGGATGATGGATCCTGACGACGATTCCAGACCACACGCCCGAGCGATCCGGCACCCGCGACTAACAAGATCATCGCCCAGATCATTACTGTCGCTTCCGAAATCACCCACCCTGCATTGGTGGCCCCCGCGACGCACACCGCTGCGATTCCGGTCAACATCAGTGGCCACGGCAGTGTTCCCCAGTGCATCGGCAACGGATCCGATTTCAAAGCGATCCCGCGAACGCAGTGGCGATGGATACCAAACCACCGAATGAATCGGTCGCCGAATGACCAACAAGCCGCCACCGCCAGGGTCACCATGACCGCGACGGCCGAATCGAAACCATCCAACGGCTGCCCACCGAGCATCAAGACCAACGCCGCACCGGCGACGAATACCGCCATCCCCCATACCGAAATCCACAGCACGCTGACCGCCGATGCGACGGAGACATCGACAACTTTGGATGCACCGCTGGGGCCGACCCTTTGCAGACTTCGCTTACAGCGAGGCCACCCCAGGACCAATACAAACAACCATCCCATTGCCGCCAGAGCCACCCACAGCGAGAGAGTGATCGCATCCGAAATGCCAAAGCAGGGCAATGCCAGCCCCAAGGTCACCGGCGGAATCAAAAGCGTCGTGGTCAAACCATTGACTGATCGCTGCAGCGTGGCCCATGTCCCACCGACGACGGCCGTTGCCATCAACCAGACCGTCAATATCACAACCGTCAATCGATCCACGGGATAGCCAGCGGTCCAGGGTTCCCACCAACCTTGCTTCCACAGCAATGGGGCCGTCAGGGCCAGGACGCCGAATGCGGCCACTGCGACGCTGGAAGCTACCTTGGATTGAGATCTGAAAAGCCAGGCAATTGCACCGGAGATCAAAAGACTCGTGCTGCCCGCCAACATCCATTGATGATCGGAGGCATGTCTGACCGACAGGGCGATGGCGACGGACGCCCAAACCGTCATCACCGCAACGAGAGCACAGGACAATGTCCCCCACCCATCCGATGTCCGACGTGCCAGCGTCTGCCAAGCGATCGTGCCGGCCAAATGCATCGTCCAAATCGCGGCACCAAACAACGTCAATACGATGACATCTCTGCCGGAGGTCGGATGTCCCAGTCCGACCAGCATCCGTGCTAACCAGACCAAGGTCGCCAGGCACAGTAACGTGGACGCCACCGTCCAATAAATCCAAATCGACTGGGCCGGCGCGCGATGGATTCGGATCGTCGCCGACGTCACCGATAACCGCCGGACCGGCAATGACCGCAGCGTTTGCCACACGGCGACGCCAGAAAAGATGCCGGCCCAACCGAACAAGCCGCGTGTGCTGATGATCGCATCGAAGGTCACCAACCAATCGGACATCCGAGTCACGATCGGCAAGGCCAACGCCACGGTCGCCGTTATCGGAGCGACCAATGTCAATCCCAACGGACGTCGTTCAAGCGGAGAAACGACGGCCGTCATCGCCAAAATCATCGCGATCGACGATGCCGATATGCCAAGGTGCCAATCGGAAGGTCCCACAAACATCACGACGCCGATCACACAGGTGGCGATTTGTGACACGATACGGACGGGACGAATCCAATCGGTCCATTTTTGATTTGTCAATGCATCGCAAACGGCCAGCCCGACCACCCAGAGTCCGGTCACCCAAACCGCCGGTCCGCCAATAAAGCATTGCCACCGCGCCACGCTTTGGAAATCGCTGTTGCCCAGCCAAGCGGTCGACGTTGTCACCGATGCAATCCAAAGCGATGCCAGGGTGACAATGGCCATCGAACGAAGATTCATGATCCAGGCCAAGACCGACGCCGTGCCGGCTAGCACGATGGCCCAAGTCCAAATCAGCCCGACACCACTGAACGCGGGCACAAACATCACGGCCACAACCAGACATGCAATGCCGATGATCGTATCGGCAATCATGCACAACGGGATGCGGCGCGAACGTCGGGCATGAAAGTGAATCACCGATGCCATCGATAGCCAAGCCGGAATCGTGGCCAGCGCCAGCCAGACCAACGTTTTGGCCGTCACGGAATCCGTTGGCCCGTTCAATATCACGACGACCAAGTACGTCACCAAACATGCCAGACCGAAGACTCCAAGTCCGATGGCAACCAATCGCCTGGAGAACATTCGGGGCCGCAACCCACGCTGTGGATCATCAGATTTTGGCTGGACGCGACGCACCCAAGGTTCCCACATCCATGCCGCGGCAACCGCCGATGAAACCACACCCACAAAAACCGCCAAGCCCTGCGGCACCAGGGTCGAAGCCACCGTCGGCACCAGAGGAATCATCAGTGTGGGGCCCCACAACGAAAGCGCCGCCGGAACACCCAGCTTGGATCCGAACAAGACCTTGCACGCACGCAGCAATAGCCATCCGTACACACAAGCACCGGCAACAACGGTGGCCAACGTGACCGGGTCGACCAGGGAAACGCCAGTCCCGTACTCGCCGGTTGCCGCCAAGCCCGCCAGCACGGACAGCGGCACCAATAGACTGGCGATCACCAAGATGGCCCGACTGGTCGCTTGAACTCGCCAGCGGCTGAAGGTGTAAAACCCAGCGGCGAAAATCGATGCGTTGGCGGCCATGAAGATTAGCGAAGGCACCACACGGTGCGTCGCTGTCAGCGTGTGCCAAAGGCTGACCACCAGCCCGATCGAACACACCACGATCATCGCGCCGGCGACCAGTTCGCCCCATCGGATGTTGCGGGTTGCCATGAACCGGCTGACCGATTGGGACAACGTCGTTGTCCGATCTGACGTGGCAACGCTGGTTGGCGACGTCACCGCATCGTCGACGACTTGTCCGACGAATATCCCTGATTCATTCGGCTGTGCCGACGATGGTGCTTCGTCGTCTTGACCGGTCCCCGAAGTTTCTCGGACGGCATCGTGTGGCTGGGGATCGTACGACGCTTCGGGATCGATTCCGCCGGCATCGATCGCATCAAGTTCGGATTCGAACTCCTCCGCTTGTTCGGGTGATGCTTCTTCGGGCGATGCATCGCGATCGGGCACCAAGTATGGCATCGGATCGGGGAAGTGATCTTCGGCCAGCCGGATCCACTGATCCCCTTCGCCCTGTTGCAAGACGCCTTTCCATTCCAGCCGGCGAACCACCACGCGGAAATCGACCAGCGGGTCTCGCTGCACCGGTTCCTGCGGTCGCTTTCGTCCCAGCAACGTCGCCACGTCGTCATCCGCCCCGCCGATCATCGCTCGCACGACCATGGCACAAATGACCCAGGCCCCGTGGCCCAACGCCATCATGATGAACAGGCCAAAAACGACGGCGATAAATGCACTCATAGGACGGCTGGGGGTGGGCGGCTGTTCACGACCGATTCTTTCGGGCACTGCGATCAACAGAGCCCATTGTGAAACCGACGCTGCGCTACTTTTTCGGTGTTCGGTGGTCTGGCGGGGCAAAGTCGCTGACCGGCCGATCGAGTAGATCCCGCGAATCACCTAAACTGTGGCGATGACATCCACCGGTCCCGGAACGAACGACGAAGCCGATCCGCCACCGACGCTGCTGCCGCAGTCGGACGCGCCGGCGGAATCTTTGGAATCGATCATGGCCGATTTCTTGCAGTTGGCTGAAAGCGGTCAGACGCCCGATCCGCATCAGATCTTGCGTCGCTATCCGCAACATGCCGACGAACTGCGGAGCTTCTTTGACAACCACCAGTGGATGGCTGGGGATCCAGAAGAAACCTGTGATAGTTCGCCACCAGCGGGCGCCAATGTCACCGATGCGGGCGAATTGGTCGGACACCGGGTCGGCCCGTATTGCATCGAAAGCGAAATCGCGCGTGGCGGGATGGGCGTCGTCTATCGCGCGCGACAGTCCGGACTGCAGCGTCCCGTCGCCCTGAAACTGATCGGCAGCGGCGTGTTGGCGGGTCCGGAACAGCGGATCCGATTCCGCAACGAAGCCGAGGCGGCCGCCAATCTGCAACATCCCGGGATCGTGCCGATTCACGAGACCGGTTCTTGGCAGGGCTATGAGTATTTTTCGATGGCCTTGGTCGAAGGTCCCACGCTGCAATCATGGGTCCAACAAACACGTCAACACATCGACGACGGCGGAGTCCGCGGGCAAAGCTATGAAGCATTGGCGACCGTGGTGCGAGACATCGCCCGCGCGGTGGCCTATGCGCATGACCATGGGATCGTGCACCGTGACCTGAAGCCGGAAAACATTTTGATGGCGGATGGAAACCGGCCAATGGTGACCGATTTTGGGTTGGCCAAGTGGCATCGCGAAGGCACGGTGGTCACGCGTACCGGTCAAGTCTTGGGCACGCCCAATTACATGAGCCCCGAACAGGCGGCCGGATTCAGCGACGGTGATTGTCGCGTCGATGTGTACGCCTTGGGGGCAATCCTTTATGCGTTGCTTTGTGGACGGCCACCGCACGAAGGCCCCGCCGTTGCCGAAGTCTTGCGTAGTGTTCTGCAAGACGAACCGATCGCGCCGCGTCAAATCTGTCGCGACGTTCCCCCGGACCTAGAAGTCGTCTGTTCGACCGCGATGCGATTCGCACCCGACGATCGTTACGAATCTGCCACTGCGATGGCGGACGACTTGGATCGATTCTTGCGAGGCGAAAACTTGGTGGCCCATCACAGCGGCATCGTCGATGTGGTGACTCGCGAACTGCGACGTGATCAACACGGTGAAGCGTTTCAACGTTGGGGAGGTCCGCTGCAACTGATCGGTCACATCGTGCTGACGGCACACGTGATCATTTTCGCGCTCCAGCAGTATGGTTGGCCGCGTTGGTGGTCCGTGTGGCTGCCAAGGCTGATGATGCTGGGCGCAATTTTGGGGGTGATCCACTGGGCACGCGGCGGGGCAATGATGCCACGGACCGCCGCAGAGCGTCCTCTGTGGTCGATCTGGCTGGGCTACTTGGCGGCACTGGGCATGATCAACCTGTTGATGATCTTTGGCGGCGTGGACCCTCGCGGCCTGTTTCCCATCGCGGCGGCGATGAGCGGGTTCGGTTTCATGGCCATGGGCGGCCACGTCTGGGGCGTATCCGCGGCGTTGGGAGCCTCGTTCTTGGTGGTTGCCGCGTTGAACGCATGGTTTCCGGCGGTGGCACCCTTGATATTCGGCGGCATGTGGTGGATCGCGTTGGCGGTATTGGGACGTCGCTATCGTGGTCACCATCCCCAGGATTCTTCCCTAATCGATTCGTGAATCACGGCCCGATCAGACGTCACAGTCGTTACCAGTGGTGTTTCCCGAATTCGGCACGGGACGATCGCGAACCACCCGACCGGACGCCGAAACAGGAGGGTGTCGCAAACGGCTGGAAAGGATTCGTGCCGTGCCGACCCCGCCCCGAAAGGATTCGACATGCGAATTGCCATCTTCACCGCGGTTGTCGCGGTCATGACGATACCGGCCAGCGCCCATCATCCAAATCGCGAAACCACGCCCGTCATCCCGCGGGTCGACTTGCTACCGCCGCTGGGCAACTGCCTGCCCGAAGGTTATCGCCGCAAATACAATCGACCGACCTACATCGGCGGCAAGATCGCGTATTACATCGCACCGTCCAGCCAGGAAGCGATGGCGTGGCACCGTGCGGAGCACCGCGGCGATTATGAGTGCAAACGCGGCCGCGTCGTGCCTCAGTACTTCTATCAAAAGCCGTATGAGGCGTTGAAAATTGGGGGCCGCAAAGACGTCAACGCACCGGCACGGTCCGAACAGACCAGCCCGTCGGATCGTTTAGAAGACGTCCAATTGCGTGAAGTCGACGAGAAGCCCGCCGGTGACATGTTGCCCGAGCTGCCCGTTGCACCCGAGGAAGACGACTTGGACTTTTCGGCCTTGGAATTGATCCCATTGCGATAGTCGATCATCGTCTGTCCGGTCGCGATTTCCGGCGTGGTGGGCCCGCGAAACACGCATGTGAAACCGTGCCGGCATCGAAGTGACGGATTCTTGAGAAAGTTTCCAGGAACCGTCAAAGTTTGACAGCGGGGCTTCCGATAACTGCCCGTGGACGAGGTCTTTTCGCCAATCGTTGGTGGACGGTGTACGCGAAGACGACCTCGGTGGGGGGCTTTCCAATTAACGGCCCGCATTGCGGGAACACGCCATGCCGACGAATCGGCACGCCGGTCGATTGACCGACGTCTGACGGGTGTGTTTCACAGCGGCACCGCGACAGGGAAGCCCGGAGCATGAATCGCTCGCTGTTTCGACTGACTGCATACTTGCAAATCGGCCTGACGGTCTTGTTGGCCACCGGCTGCGCGCCGACGCAACCTTTCTTTTTGAAAGAGTCGCCGGAGCTGCAGCACTATCTGAACACGGCCACCCAGATCGAGTATCCCGATGTGGAAGTCGAAAGCCTCGCGGAAACTCGCGAGGCGTTGCCGCCGTTGTCGATCAACAACCACGATTACCAGTTCTGGGATCTGACGCTGGAAGAATGCGTCAACATGGCGCTGCACAACGCCAAGTTCTTGATCACCACCAACGGCATCGCCGAGCAACGCGCCAACACCGCGGAACAGTTCATCGCTGGCACCTCCGATCAATTCGGCAGCGTTTACGACGTGGCCATCGCCCAGTCGACGACTCAGTCGATCCCGTTGACAGTCGACGGTAACGGCAATCGCGTGCTGCCCCGTGGCGTGCTGCGAGCCAACCAGGTCGGCGGGGTGGAAGACGCCTTGGCCGAATTTGATGCCCAGGCGACCGCATTCTTTGACTATCAAAAAGGCGACCGTCCGAACAATGTGCTGCCCGGCAACGTGTTCAACCCGGTGTTCGCCCAGTCGGACACGGCCACCCAACAATCGGCAATCAGCAAACGATTCGCCACTGGTGGCGTGGCAACGCTGCGTCAACAAATCCTGTATTCGCGAAACAACACCCAACCCAACAGCATCGCACGATCGGTCGCCAGTGACTGGACCGCCATCGTCGAGGCTCAGGTTCAACACCCGTTGATGCGAAATCGCGGCACACTGGTCAATCGCATCCCGGTCGTGTTGGCCAGCCTGAACGAAGACATTTCAATCGCCGAATTCGAACTGCAGGTCCGCAACTTGGTTCGCGACGTGGAAGTCGCGTATTGGGACCTGTACGTCGCCTATCGTGCATTCGCCAGCGTTGCCGTCGGCCGAAACAGTGCTCAGGTTACCGCGGACTTTGCGAAGCTGAATATGGAAGAAGGCATTGGCACGATCCAAGACTTGAAACAAGCCCAAGGCCAATACCACAGCTTCCAAAACCAACTGGTCGGAACACTGACCGGGTCGAATGTTTTGGGCCAAGACCGATTCGGCGTGTTCGGTCGCGAACGGCGTCTGCGTGAACTGATCGGACAATCGGCCACCGACGGACGTTTGATCCGACCGATCGACGAACCGACGATCGCCCGCGTCGAACACGACTGGTTCGTTTCCACCGCACAAATGCTTTATCTGAACGCTGAACTTCGCCAAACCAAATTCCGGATCAAGCAAAGCGAACTGGAATTGATGTTAGCGAAAAACCAAATCTTGCCTGAAGTGAACCTGTCGTTGCTGTACCGCTGGGTCGGTGTGGGTGACCAACTGGGACCGCCGGAACGTCGTGCACAGAACTTCCCGCTGCCCGGCAGTAGTGCGTTGGGGGAATTGACCGAGGGCAATTACCAGGAAGGCGGCGTCCGACTGGAAATCACTCCGCCCGCGTTCGGTGCCCGTCGTGAACTGACTCGCATCAACGGTGCCGAATGGCGACTGGTCCGCGAGAAAGCCAACTTGCAAGAAAAGGAACGCTTGTTGACGTTCTTGCTGTCCGACGCGATCACCAAGACGGCCACCCACTATCGTCAGATCCAGATCTCCGCCGCACAGTGGGCCGATGCGGAAGACGAAGTCGACGCACGCTTGGCCAACTTGAAGGAAGGCCGTGGGGACACCAACGTCGTGCTGCAAAGCCAACAACGTCGGGCCGACGCCCAGATCGCTTACTACCGTGCGGTCGGCGAGTACAACAAATCACTGAACTACGTCGATTACCTGGTCGGCACGCTGTTGGTCAACAACGGCATCACCGTCAGCGAAGGCCCGTGGCATGAAAAGGCTTACTGTGACGCCTTGGAACGTGCCCGCGAACGTAGTGCGGGTTACCACCTGGAATACGGCGTCACCCGGCCCGCGGTGGTCCGTCGTGGCCCGGTCCAGTCGGCCGACGCTGCGGCCCAGATGATTCCCGGTCCCAACGGCGGAACTGTCGGCAGCACGATGGCCCCCGGCATGACCATGTCCGAAGGCAAAGTGATCAGCGACACCGTCTTGAGCGGTGACGGTGCCTTCGTGCCAGATTTGCCCGAATCGATGGCCCCGACCTTGTCGGACGCCCTGGGTGATTCGACCGGCGATGTCCTTTACGGAGCTCCGGTGGATCGTTTAGAAACCGTCCCGGGTGCCCAACCGACGCCGGAAACGTTTGAGGCACCGATCGGATCGGGGACGATCGATCGCAGCCTGCCTGCACCGCAAAACGGTCCGTCCGCCGAAGTCCGCCAGATGACCTATCACTGGAACGGTGGCGGTGATTCGGGCGTGTCGCAAGCGTCGCCCGCGGCGTCCCCCGCCGCAGCATCCCGATCGACGACGAAGGTTGAAACCTCACCGGCACCGGCACCGGTGCGACGCGTCCCGTTGCCACGCTGACGCCTAGCTTCATCGGCGGTCGATCGACCGCCGGTGACCCATCACACATCCGTTAGGGGCGGAGGTTTGAAAAGGGTCGTCGCTCGCGCTAGCGAACGGGGCCGACCACTTTTCCGCACGACAGGTTCGAACGCGTCTTTTCTAGACCGTTCGAACCTATCGTCGTTTCCGGGGTGTCATCCGTCGCCACAGTGACCTGTCGCGATCCGGTGAATCGTTGCGGTCCTCACAACCGTCAACCCTTTGATGATCATGGTGTTTCGTTGTGCACCTCTCGGGCCCGCCCGCTGCGGACCGTAAGCGATATTCAGGCAGGGGATTCGGTCGCGGGGAACCGATCAGCGACAGGCCAGCGGTGCCTGCCCGATTCGCACCACACCAAACCAATTGATTTCATGAGCGATGCCGACGCGGCCAACGGGTCGTCAGCTACGGCCGAAAGCGCAGCGTCAGGGCGGGGCACCGGCTTCAAAGCGGATTCGCTTGCGCTCGGCATGGTGATCGTCTTGGCGATGACGATCGTCCAGCGTGCGATCGGGTTCTTTCGCGGCATCTGGTTTTGTCGCTTGATGGACGACGCCGTGGTCGGCCAGTGGTCAATGGCTTTTGGATTCATCACGCTGATCACGCCGGTGATGTTGCTGGGCATTCCCGGTTCGCTGCCGCGCTACGTTGAACATTTTCGCAGCCGAGGCCAACTGGGGTCATTCCTTCGACGCATCGGTTTGACCACCGGGTGCCTGGCAGTGATCGGATTCTGCATCATGTGGTGCTGTCCGCAGTGGTTCGGCTGGCTGATCTTCTTGCAGCCCCAAGACGCCACGCTGATCTATGCGGTCGGTGTGGGCGTGTTGTCGATTGTGTTCTTCAACTTCATCAACGATTTGAATTCGTCCCTGCGGCAGGTCCGCATGGTTTCGGTGATGCAGTTCATGCAGGGCGTCGGTTTTGGAATCGGCGGTGTCGCATGGCTGGCGACCGGCGGCGGATTGACCGGCCTAGTGCTGACGTTTTCGGCAACAACCGTGCTTGCCACCACGCCTGGCCTGTGGCGATTGCGTCGTGGCTGGTCGGGAATGCCGATCGCCACCGAATCGTTTGACGCGCCGAAGATGTGGCGACGCATTCTGCCGTATGCCGCGGCCCTGTGGGCGATGAACTTGATTGGGAATGTGTTCGAGCTCTCCGATCGATACATGATTCTGCACTTCATGCCGGGCGCCGGTGTGGGCGGCGAATCCATCGGCCAGTCCGCGGTGGGCCAATACCACAGTGGCCGCATCCTGCCGATGTTGTTTCTAAGCTTAGCAACACTGTTGGGCGGGATCCTGATGCCCTACTTGGCCGCGGACTGGGAATCCGGTCGCGTGGATGCGGTGCGGCGTCGATTGAAACAGGTGCTGTTGGGTGTTTCGGCGTGCTTTACGTTGATCGCCTCGGGCACCTTGATTCTGTCACCTTGGTTGTTCGGCACCCTGTTGGAAGGCCGCTATGACGACGGGCTATCACTGCTGCCAATGGCGTTTGTGTTTTGTAGCTGGTCGGCGTTGGTGATGATCGGCCAGAACTATCTGTGGGTTGCCGAGAAAGGCAAATGGGTGACCGTCGCCCTTAGCATCGGTCTGGTCAGCAACATCGCATTGAACGCGTGGCTGTTGCCCCGGATGGGACTGCAAGGTGCGGTCCTGGCTACATTGACTGCCAACGGAATCGTCATGGTCGGCGTTTGGCTGGCGATGGTGCGTTGCGGTTATGTCGCCGACCACACCGCGTTTTATGTCGCCGTTATGCCGGCCACCGTACTGGCCGGTCCCTGGGTGGCGGTCGCTGCGGTTACGATCGTGATGATCACCAGTCCCGCAATGCGTCAATGGGCAGAAGAAGGCGTGGCGTTGGCGCGAGAACGTTTCGCATTTCTTGCCCCCGCATCGGCGTGATACCGGATCCTCAACACGGCACGGCAACGCCCACCTGAAGTCTGGTTGTTCGGCGATCGCTGGATTGGCCCGCTGGTGCCCAGGACGCGGATCATCGGTTAGCTTTGCCGCATGAATTTTCTGTGCCACGCTTTGCCGTACCTGAACGATCCCATGATGGCCATCGGCACCGGAGTGCCCGATTGGTTGTCAGTGGTGGATCGTAAAATCCGCGCCCGCAGCCGCATGGCGTTGCCCCATATCGATGACGCCGATCCCGTCCTAAGTGCGATCGCCCGCGGGATCGTCCGACATCACGACGACGACCGATGGTTCCACGGAACCGAAGCGTTCGTGACGACCAACCTGCAGTTCGCCGTTCAGCTACGCGAGCAGTTGCCCGGCGATGAAGGTTTTCGCCCCAGTTTTGTGGGGCACATCTTGATCGAGGTCTTGTTAGACGCATCGTGGTTGCGTCAGCAGCCCGATTTTGGTGAACGGTACTATGCCGAGCTTGCCGACGCACCGTTGGAACATATTCAGCACTGCGTCAATATGATCACCGGTCGACCGACCGACCGACTGGTGGAAGTCTTGCAGCGATTCACACGATCGCGGTTTCTGTTCGACTATCTGGATCATGAACGATTGCTGTTCCGACTGAACCAGGTCATGAATCGTGTGGGGTTAAGCCCGTTGCCGGAAAGCTTGCTGCCGTGGTTGGCCCAGGCGGAGCAGCACGTGGTGCGGCAACGCGATATGATGCTGTCGCCACCCGGGGCCGCATCGCCGTTTCCGCTTTAGCAACGCCTTCCGGCGGCCCCATTCCCACCGCCACTTCGTGACGAAAGAGAATCAAGATCAATGCTGTACGGAATGAATCTGTTATTGTGGTCCGGCGAAGTCACCGAGGACCTGTTGCCGATCTGTGAAAAGCTGAAGGCGATGGGATTTGACGGCGTCGAAATACCGATGTTCAACTTGGATTTGGATTACGCCAAGCTGGGCAAACAGTTGGATGACTTGGGACTACGCCGGACCGCGGTAACGATTCGCAACCTGGAAGACAACCCGATTTCCCCGGACGCCGCCGTCCGCGATAAAGGCGTTGAATTGAACAAGAAAACGCTGGACTGTTGTGCCGCGGTGGGCGCCGAAACGTTGGTCGGCCCCTACCATTCGGCGATCGGCCATTTCAGCGGTGCGGGCGCGACCGCCGATGAATGGCAGTGGGGTGTGGAAAGCATCCGCGCGACGGCCGAGCATGCCGCCGACGTCGGCGTTCGTATGGGCATGGAGGCGCTGAATCGCTTCGAATGTTACTTCCTGAACTGTCACGCCGATTCGGCGCGGTTCGCCCGTGACGTCGATCATCCCGCATGCGGCATCATGTACGACACCTTTCACGCCAACATCGAAGAAAAATCGATGCGTGACGCGGTCCTGGCCGGTGGCGACAAGCTGTATCACATCCACATCAGCGAAAACGATCGCAGCACCCCGGGCACCGGTGGTGTGAACTGGGATGAGAACTTTGATGCGATTGCCGAAAGCGGTTACGACGGCTGGTTGGTCATCGAAGCATTCGGTTTGGCTTTGCCGGAGATCGCCGCCGCCACCAAGATTTGGCGGAAGATGTTCGATACGGAATTGAAGCTGTCCGAGGACGGTTTGAACTTCATGAAATCTGAAATGGAAAAACGCAGTGGCAGCTGACTCCGATGCCGACAACAGCGATTCGGCACCATTGGTTTCCGATAAGGTTCTGTTCCTGTCGGGCGACCTGATGTTCGCATCCCGGGTCAGTTCCGCCGCAAAAACTGCGGGTCTGCAATTCCAGATGTCGGGCAATCTGCCGACCGAACCAGCCGACGACGTTCGCGTGGTCATCTTGGATTTGGCGACGCGTTCATCCATCGTGCAAGGGTTCGGCGCCAAAGTCGCCGATGCTTGTCCCAGGGCGATGACAATAGCCTATGGACCACATGTCCAAGTCGGACCATTGGAATCCGCCAAGGCAGAAAAGCTGGACCACGTCATGACACGTGGCCAATTTGACCGCCAGATCGCCGGATTCTTGCAAACGCTGGCGAATTGATAGGCCCCGGCAAACTTTCCCCAACCGGTACGACACCGAAAAGTCCATCGGTCCGGTGAAGGTTGGTCACTGATCAAGGGGTTTCGGTTTGCCCACGCGTTTGCCCCCGCCGACAGAGTGTCTAGAAGAAGCGTTGATCAAGCGGACGATACGCGCTTCGTCAGGATGACTTTGAAAGCGAGCACGGAACAATGCGTTTGGTGAATTGGTCTGCCACCGCGGCAACGGGGTCTTCGTGCTTTCGTTGGTTGGCCACGGCTTTATTGACCCTGCAGTTCTTCGCCGTGCCGGCTTGTGATGCGTCTGCCCAGGCTTTTTGTGACGGCGGCGTCGCCTGTGATGCCTACGCCGTCGATGCCTGCGACGGCTGCGATGCCTACGTCTGTGACGACGATTGCCATTGTGGATCGCTGCTGAAACGCTTTCGTGCCGACATGGCCGACTGCGGAATCACTTTTCAAAACAATCTGACGCAGTTTTATTTTGGAACCGTCTCGGGCGGGCTTGAGCGTGAATTTGCCTACGGCGGTCATGGCGACTACGTGGCCAACTTTGACCTGGGCAAGTCCGGAATCCACGATGGATTGTTGGTCAAACTGCGTGCGGAACATCGCTTCGGCGAATCCGCCGGTCCGTTTACTGGTTCCTTTTTGCCCGCGACGCTGGCAACGGAATTGCCGGTCGCCAACAGCACGGAAGTTTATCTGACGAATGTTCTGTTCACCCAATTTTTAAGCGAACGGTTTGCCGTTTATGCGGGCAAACTGGACACCTTGGACGGCGATTTGAACGCCTACGCGCACGGTCGCGGCATTCGCCAGTTTTCCAACACCGCCTTCATCGTCAACCCGCTGGCCTTGCGGACGATTCCCTATTCGACCCTGGGCTGCGGCTTTTTCATTCTGGGCGCCGAGGGAACACCGCTGTTGAACTTCACTGTCCTTAACCCGACCGATACCGCCGACAGCGACGGCTTTGACGAACTGTTTGCCGAAGGGGTTTCCTTGTCGACGGAACTGCGATTCGCAACGCCGCTGATGGGCAAACCCGGTCACCAGCTGTTCGGATTCACCTGGAGCAGCCGTGACTATGTGGCGTTGGGACAGGACCCGCGGATCATTTTGCCCAACGTCCCGATCAATCGCGCCGACGGATCATGGTCGTTTTACTGGAACACCGACCAAGCGTTGTGGGTGGATCCATGCGATCCGACGCGTCACTGGGGTTACTTCGCTCGCGCCGGCGTGGCTGATGAAGACGCCAATCCGCTTAGCTATCTGTTGAACTTCGGACTCGGCGGTGCCAGCCCGCTTCGCCGGGGTGATTCATTCGGGGCAGGGTATTTCTACAGCGGAACAAGCGATGAAATCGGCCCGTTCCTGCAAATCCCCTTTGGACCGATTGACGACGGACAGGGCGTCGAACTTTTCTACAACATCCAGGTCGGCGAATCACTGACGGTCACGCCTGATTTTCAGTGGCTGGATTCGGCTCGTGAAAACGTCGAAGACGCCTACGTGATGGGCTTGCGAGCGAATTTGGCCTTCTGATTGTCGGTCCGACTGTCGCTCGACAAACAAGCCGCAAACCCTCTAGCGAACCCCTTCGCCGTCGCGACGCAGATCGCCTTGGTAACGTGATCGCTGCAGTGCGAAATGGCGACGCCATGCGTTTTCGTCAAACCCGTAATCGGCCTCCGGTTCAATCATCCGTAACAGATTACGAACCTCGCCATTCTGACTGCGGCGAATCTCTGCTTTCGCCGCGCTACCGGCCTGCATGCCGTTGGCCCCGGTATCGCCGAATCCGAATGTCATGCCAGGCTGTTGGGGCGCCGCACGAATGTGCTCAGTGACCAAGGCATCGACCCAAACCAGCGCCATTTCGGGATCGACAAACGATTGCAGTGCTGTCGCAGCCAGAGAAACCCCCTTTGCATCAGGGTGTTTCCCCGCGGCGGCTTTGACCAAGACGTCGGTGTAGGATGCGACGGCCGAGGAACGACCATTGGCTTGCAGCTGTTCCAGAATGTCTTGCTGCAGCCGACGATCGGGTTCTTCCAGTCCCGCACGAACCAGAGCCTTGCGAGCCGACGGGTGATCCAGCTTGCCCAACAGACGCACCCACAGACTTCGCAGTCGGCGTGGCTGTCGGCCACCCCGCGACTTTTCCAACTGATCGGCAATCGCGTCGGCCGCCAATGGATCGTCGATTGCTTCCAGATTGGCCCACGCATCGGGTTCCTCGCGACTCAGTGCCGCCAGCATTTGCGACAGCTTTCGATTCCATTGCTTGGCGGTCTTGTCGGTTTCCTTGCGGACCTCTTCGCGAGATATCTGTTCGGGTGCTTTCCACAAATTACCGCCGACGTGGACCAGGCCGCGTGACCGCTGCAAGTCAGTGAACAACGTCCAGCGACCGTTGATCTGCTTGTAACCCAACGAAGCGCGGGCGGCAACGTGATCAGGATTAAGGGTGATCGCGCGTTGCAGGTGATACCGCGCCTGTTCCGGCAAATGGTTGGTCTTGCACCACACCGAAAGCTTGTAGTGTCGCTCGGCGTCTTGGCCGGTCTGGCCGGCAAATCGCTGATACGCCGCCAACTTGTCCGCCGGCTCGATCGAACGCACACGGGATTTCGGCAGCACCAAGACCAGATCCGGGTCGGTCTTCACCCAGACCTGCTGGCGGTCCTTGTCGTCGCTGACCACCTTGGTTTGGCCGGTGACGCCGCCACCGACGTACAGGTCGACTCGTTCGGCAACAGCCGTCGACAAAGGCAGCGTGATCGCCACCACTAGCATTCGTGTCAAAGTTTGCCAATTCATCGGAATGCACCGTCGGTCAAAGGTTCTCGCCTTCAGAGTATCCGCTCCACTGTGGGGCAGAATCGCAAAACCGGATCGAAGTGAAAAAACGACTGGTCCGAACGATTGGAATGTCCGAATTTCATTACCAGCAGCATACTTGACCATTCTGGTCGAATTGGTACTGTTTAGGCATCGGTGGCCGGAAACGGCCGGCCGAGTTGATCGGCCCGAGGCTAGTTTCCCGTTCATCCGCCCCTGTTTTTGATCCTGATTCGATGTCACCGATTGCCAGCGACCGAAATTTGCCGGTGGTTTCCCCCGCCGACCTGCCGGGCGATTATGACGCGACGGTCGATCCAAAGGTGGGCTTGGACGGTCTGCCGGGTGCCCTGGGGGCTGATCCTCCGCTGGCCCCGACGACGGATTTTTTGAACGAATTGGAAAAGGAAAGCCGCCAGCTGGAATCGGCAACTCCCACGGAAATCCTTCGCTGGGCCGTGGATCGATACGCGCCCAAATTCACGATGGCCACGGCGTTCGGTCCCGAAGGGATGACGATCATTCACATGCTGGCGCAGATCGCCCCGGAAACGCCGATCTTCAACCTGGACACCGGCTACCAATTCGAAGAAACCCTGCAATTGCGCGAGCGGGTCAAAGAGCGTTACGGCATTGAGGTCGAATTCAAGCTGCCCGAGCTATCGGTCGAAGCGTTCGAAAAGGCCAACGGCGGTCCGATGTACCAGACCGATCCGAACCGTTGCTGTTTCGAACGAAAGTTGAAGGTGCTGCACCGCGCCGCACAGGGTTGGCACGCTTGGGCCAGTGCGATTCGGCGCGACCAAAGCCCGGACCGCGCCAAAGCACCGATCGTGGGTTGGGACAAGAAGTTTCACTTGGTCAAAATCAGCCCGCTGGCGAATTGGACCAAAAAAGACGTCTGGTCGCTGATCACCAAGGAAGACATCCCGTACAACCCGCTACACGATCGTGGCTATCCCAGCATCGGTTGCCAGCCATGCACCCGTGCGGTGATGGCAGGCGAAGACGAACGCGCCGGGCGCTGGAGCGGGTTTCAAAAAACCGAATGTGGGCTGCACAGCAGCTGACGTGCAACGAGGTGCTTCGATGGTCATTTCTGCACGTGTGCATTACTCCTGCTTGGCATTGGTCGAATTGGCGTCTCGGATGGATGATCCGTCACCCGTGGCGGCCAGTGACATCAGTCAGCGACATGCGATCCCGGGACCTTTCTTGAATCAGATCCTGCGGACGCTTCGCGCCGCCGGTTGGGTTCAAAGCATTCGAGGCAGTCACGGCGGGTATCGTCTGGCGGTCGATCCCGAATCGATCACGGTGCTGGACATCGCCGATGAAGTGGGATGTCAGGAAACCCAAGATCACGGCGAAAGCCAGACCGGCGTCGCGGCAGAAACATTGCAAGACATCTGGGCCGAAGCGACCCAAAGCGCGCGTGATGTTTTGGCCAAGATCACGTTGGCGGAATTGTCGCGTCGTTGCCGACAAGACGACGGCGTGATGTTTTACATCTAATACACGACGGTCACCGGACTTTCGCCATGGGCCGGCATATCACCCCGGGCTGGCAGATCACTTAGGCTGGCCCATCACCGGGCGATCGCTGCTTGACTAGCCGTCCACCTCGGCCGACGATTCGTCATCGGCGACCGAATCCTGGTCTTCCGCTTCATCGCGGTGGTACGTGCGCATCGGCTCGGGCAATGGATCCATCGCCAACTGTTGTTGCAAGAACCCACTGTCTTTGGCTTCTCTTAGCACCGTGACCACGTCACCATAGCCGCCGCCGACGTCCGCAATCCCGTGAATCAGTGCCGTCAGGTTGGCGGGCACGATGGCCAATCGATCGTCTTCACCCGGCAAGAATCGATTGATTCGCAGCTGACCTGGGTTTTCAGGATCTTGCTTGATCAACAGACCACCAGGGCCGAACAATGGGTGCGTCACGTCGATCGTTTCGTCGGGGCCAAACATGACAATTTCTGGCGACTCGCGCAGCGAGACCACGATCGCCGGCTGGCAAGAGCAGGGCACCGTGAACAAGCGAAATTGTCCACTGACGTTTTGACCGGCCAGGACCGATGCGCCATCGGGCCGTCGACGAATCGCACAGAAGGCGCCGTAGCGTGTTTCCAAGCTGGGCTGATCCATCAGACGACGCAAGGTTTCCACCGCCGCGGATCCGTCCATCCCCTCGATCGCCAACAATCCGGGAAAGCGAAACGCGGGTGAATCAGCGATTGCCGATTCCAGTGGCGGCAGTGCCTCATCACGATCCAGGTACGCCAGCGCCTCGGCGACGTAGAATCGCAGTTCGGGATTGTCTTGTTCCAAAGCGTCGACCAACGTGGGAATGGCACTTTCGCCCATCCCTTCCAACTGCAATGCCGCGTCGGCCGATGTCTCGGGATCGGCCAACTTTTGCCCCAAGTCGGCCAGACGCTGTTGCGTTTCCGCCGATTCGGGTTTGACCCCGATGGCACGAGCGACTTCCATCATCCGGTACTGGTTGCGGCGATAACGCGGGTGGACTTCGATCTTGATGTAGTCGTCTTCCAGGGGTTCGGCGATACCGCGTCGCTCGGTCCCATCGAAGAAAAAGAATCGCCGGTTGATGGCTTGCGCGATCGCCGCGGCCATTTTGACGTGCTGAAACTCGGGCCGCAGAATCAAGCCCAGGTCTCGATTTTCGATCACGCGTCCACCGGCAATCACGATGGCTTTGGTCCGCAAGCTGTCGTCGGTCCCCGGTGTCGTGTCGGCTCGGGTCAGCAGTGGCCCCTGGCCGACAGCCAACGGCTCACTTTTCCGCAGACTATTTCGCAGCATCTGTTGGTGCCGCAGGCGTGTTTCCATCAGCCATCCACCGTGCAAATCACGAACATGACTTTGCACCGGAGCGACGACCAGCAAATCCATGGGGTCTCCAGTCCGGGCGCCTGGCGGAATCACGCCGCGGACTTCCACCAATGCCGTCTCCGAACTTTCCAGCACATGGTTGGGGTTCGCCACGTCGTGACGACGCATTTGTTCCACCAATTCATCACGCAGAATCGACGGTTCCGGCGCACCACCGGTGGCGACCAATCGATTCACCAAAGCGACGCCATCGACACGAACCGAATGCAGACCTTTGGGCACGGCCGCTTCACGCACCAGGTCAGGAGCCTTGGGTACCTTCAGCAACTTTTCCAATTTGGCGTCGGCCGAATCATCGTCGTCGCGGCGCCACATCGATGAACAGCCCAACGTACTGGTGCCGGCAATCATCAATGCCGCGGCGGCAAAGATGCCGTTGCGGCGTGTCATGCGAAGACCGACCGGCGGCGTTTTGCAGCATCCGTCGGCGGTGGACTTGGTCGACATGTTCGGCATCCTGCCAGTCGGCTGTCGTGGATTCGTCGTTGATCTCAGCGCACTCCGTCCGGAGTGCGGAAAATTCCTGCCGTGTGCCTACTCCAGCGGACCGCCCGGTGGCAAGATCGAATCAGTCTTTCAGCTTTTGATTGGCACGATGCCGATCGGCGTCGCGGCGGGTCTTTTTGTCCAAATTTGCCCGCAAAGCGCCGGTCAGATCGATTCCCGACTGGTTGGCCAAGCAGATCACGACAAACAGAACGTCGGCCAATTCGTCGGGCAGGCTGCCGCGCGTCGCGTCTTTTTTCCAGCTCTGTTGGCCATGAGTCCGTGAAATGATGCGTGAAACTTCACCGACCTCTTCGACCAATTGGGCCAGATTGGTCATCGGATCAAAGTAGCGCACGCCGATCGTTCGGATCCACTGATCGACCTGATCCTGGGCTTCACGCAACGTCCACGAATCATCGTCGGCCCCCGTATCCACATCCATGCCCTTTGGACTCCACCCATCAAAGTTGACGTCGACGTTGCCCGTCGACCGAAGTGTTCAGCGTCGGCTGCTACTGGGCCAACAGCACAAAGGTACCGCTCTTCCCCGCCACCGCCAGGTCCACCGCGCCATCATCATTCAAGTCTTGCGCGACGATCTGCAATCCGGTTCCGACGTGCCCTTCGTCGATGGTCAAACGCTGAAATTCGTGAGTCTGTGGATCCACGCGATAGGCGTATAAACAGGGCATGTCCATCCCGCCGGGATCGCGTCCGTTGTGGCCAAAGTACCGTTTGCCGGTAATCAATTCAGGCCGTTGATCACCGTCCAAGTCCACCCAAGCCAAACAATGGGGCTGGCTGAAACTGTCGTCAATCAAGTGTTCTTGCCAAGTGAATTCACCCTCCGAATCGACACCGGTGTTTTCCCACCACTGCAATCCAAAATCGTGACCGTTTCCGAAAATCAAATCGCTGTCGCCATCGGAATCCACGTCCGCGACGACCATTGGCAGACTGCTGTGCAATTTCCAAGCGTCATGGAACTTCCAAGGTTGGCCCCATGGATTTTCCGCAGGCTGTTCATACCATCCGTGGCCGACCAGGACATCGGTTCGCCCGTCACCACTGAGGTCGCCGATCGCCGCGCCGTGTCCATTGATGTCGCCCAGGACGTGGGGAACCATCTGGTACTGCGCCGGTTTGCCTTTGGCCTTGGCTGACTGTTTGCCGGACGCGTTTTTTGTTGCGGCAGAACCGGCGGCTTTTGGCGTCTCTTCGATGCGTTCCAATCGCCAAATCGTCGTGGGTGTTTCAGCTTTCCAACTGTTGACGATCCACTCGGGTGTTCCATCCCCGTCGATGTCGCCAAACAACTGGCCTTCGTTGGCGGAATTCTTGGTGTCCACCAACAAGTGCTGGGTCCACTGCTGGCCCAACCGTAATCCTTCGGCACCCGGGTTTTCGTACCAGTGGACTTCGGTCGGCAAGAAGGATCCGGCAATCACATCCAGCCAGCCATCATCGTTAACGTCGAACAAATAGTCGCCGTTGCTCTGAACATATCCGTTCCAATCGTCGATCGTTCGCAAGGGACGCGCGGTCCAATCGACACCGCTGTACCAGTTGCGACCTGCTACCAAATCCATGTGGCCGTCACGGTTCACATCGCCGGCGGCGATGCCCTCGTTGGCGTCCACTGCCAAGGGTCGAATCGCGAACGACATTCGCGTCGACTTTTCACTGATGTCTGCGGCGTGGACCGAACCGACCAGAATCAGGGACAGAGCCAACAATAACTTTGGTGCAGAGTGACACATCGGTGGGAACCCGGAAGCGGGCCTCATGGGAAGGGCGGGGATGGCGTTGGTGCAGATCGCGTCGACACGGATCAGGGCGGGCCCACCCGTCACCCGATGCAATGGACGCGGCAAACAGGGCAAAAAATTCCCGACAAGAAACAGCCGGCAATTCGATTGCGGTTCGACCGAATCGGTGACGCGTGGTCCAACGATCATAACCGTTTTATGGACACCACGCGTTGCATTGCAGGCGTGTCGAACGGACGGCACAATGCCTCACAGCCCGACCGGGGGGACCATTCGAAAGCCTTTGGCTAGACGCTAAAATCCGTGCCCAGCCAAACAATCTGAAACGATTCCGTCCATTGACGGTTTCGCAGATCGGCATGCTCCTTCATATTCCCCCCTTGCAGCGGTGACGGAAAACTTCTCGCCGCGGTCATTGGATTCGACAGCAACGTTGTCCATCCGTTTGCTTCATTCCTTCAATCGATCGAGCTGGTTTTGGAAGCTACCACCTCCACGGATGTCTTGTACTTCGAAGACTTGGCCGTTGGTGACCGATGGTTCAGCCCCGAAAGGGTCATCACGGAACAGGATGTTGCCGACTTCGCCGAATTGACCGGCGACCACGATCCGCTTCATCGCGACGCCTCCAGCCACGGCCTACCTTTCGGTGAACCGGTCGCTCATGGGCTGTTGGGTCTAAGCGTCTTGGCCGGTCTGAGCACCGAGCATCCTCGGGTCAGCACCTTGGCTTTGACCGGGCTTAGCGAATGGTCATTCGAAGCCCCCATTTACTTTGGTGATCGCGTGCGGGTCGCCACGACCGTGTCGGAAATCCAACCGCATGGCCGGCGGGCCGCCCGGGTGACTTGGTTGCGTGAGCTAATCAATCAATCCGATCGAGTGGTCCAGCGTGGGCTCTTGGTCACCTTGGTCGCCAGCAAACGACGGCGTCGCGGCACCGCGCCCGCCGCGATCGTCGATACGACCGACACACCTTCACAACGCGGCACGCTGCCCGCCCGCTAGGCGATCTTTCGCGGTCGGCGACCTTCGTCGCACCTTCTTTGGGTGCAACGGCAAAAACAGCCGTCGTATCCGACAGATTCGTCGCGACAAGTTCGCCGCGGGACCGAGGTCGTCGTCATCCGGTCCGACCCGATGGATAACCGGGGACGGTGCGGTCGATAGCTGAAAACGTACCGCCATCGCCGGGCGGCTGTTTCGTCGTTGCCGCCTGCGCTGGTGCGTGGGCCGCCCTCCGACCTGTCGGGTATGCTGCCGTGAAGTCGCACTTGAACCATTCAGATTCCATCGAACCGACAACGCCCGCCGCTACGAAAGTGGCAACGAGTCACCGGCGCCCCGTCCGCCGCAAAGAGGGAAGTTTTGTGTCGTCACGCCACGACGCGGTGCTGCAACAAACTCTGGGCGACGTCCAACGCCCGCTACGGGGTGTCCGAGAAACCGTTCGGCAAGTCCGTGCCGGCGAACTGGGCACACTGTCATTGAGACAGGCGGAATGTTTGGATGAAGTTCTGCGTCAGTGTGATGGGCTGGAGCAACTGATTCGACAAGCCTATCCCGACGACGCGGACGACCTTGATATCCCAGCGGTCCGTCGGCGTTGGGTGGCCACATCGGACGTTCGCCGCAGCATCGAATCGGCGCTTCCGCAGTGCTTGCCTGACGGGACCGAAGTCTTGTGGGACGGTGGCACCGATCCATCGCATCGCGTGTTTGGTGACCCAGATGTTTTGGCCGCACTGATGATCCACCTGATCACCCGATCGGCTTTGGTTTCCCGCGGCAGGCACCCCGTACTGGTCCGATTGAACCACAGCGACGACGGCGATTGTCAGCAATGGTCAGTCATTGATCGCGGCCCGGGATTGTCCGCCGACCAGCTGCAGCAGTTTGTGGAAAGCGACGCTCGCGATGGTGATAGTTTTTCACAAGGACTGATGCTGTGTCGCCAGTTGGCGGGCATGCATTTTTCGCCGCTGACGATCATCTCCGATGCAAACGTTGGTACCGAGACGGGGCTGAACATCCCCGCGTCCGGTCCGCGTTCAGTCGCCAAAGCATGGTGCGAATGGCGTTTACAGTATCGCCCACCCTCGGTGGCACCACGCCGCACTCATGCGATTCGTCCGCAGAAGACGTCCGCCAACTCCGTGCGTCACATCACTCGATTGGATCGACCGCGTGCGGCCCAGCCCACATCGCGTGGGACAAACCGTGTCCAGCTGAATTGGAACGATATTCGTCCGCGTTCCCCGCATCAGGTCATTGCGGGCACCGTGACGCTGGGTGCCACGTGCTCGAAACAATTGGCAACACGCTTGGACGATTTGTTTCATGAACGACTATCGCCATTCGACTTCGTTTATCGCATCGGTGACCGACAATGGGTGTGGGTGTTCGATGCGTCGATCGACCAGATGGAAGAACGCTGGGAACGTTTGAATGAATCCGTGCGTCAACAGGTCCCCGAAGCTCGACTGGATTGGAGCGATCCTCAGATCATTCCTGTCGATCAGCGTCGCATGACGTCACGGATCAGCGACCTGTTGGTGCGTCAAACCCTTTCGTCACAAACCGACTTGCGGCACTTTGATCACAATCAAGTCCGTCTGGGCACCAAGCCGCTTGAACCTTCACCGGTGGCCATGGCTCGGCTGGATGAAGAAATGCTGCGGATGGGAGCAAGACTTCGCAAGCAGACACAAAGCCTGCGGTCCCACGCCAGCCGCATGCGTCCGAAAGAACGTTAGATATGACGTCGGAGCGACCTGCCCACGATCGCCTTGTTCCAGCCTGCTGATCGACAATCGCCCTGACAGAATCCATCAATCACTTTGACTAGCTCCAGCGACGATCGCTTTCCTCGTCTGCAGCATCGGGCATCGATGGACCGGGCGTATCGACAGCGTACGCTTCCACCTCAAACGGGTTCTCGCGATACCCGTCGCGTCCGCGTAGTTGCAACCACAGCGACCAGCCCAGGTAGACCGGGATGAACGCGGGCCCCCATCGTTCGTATTGCCGAACGTGAACGCGTTCGTGGGCACGCGTTACCGTCAAAGCAGCTAAGTCGGTTCCGAAGACGACATGGCCGACCGTCATCGCCCGTGGTTGGATGGGCAGACGATTTAGCGTCTGGAGCACCCACGGCCCATCGATTTCGATAACGCCCTGGACCCAGCGAAAGCGTCCGCAAAGTAGCAAGCCGATCGCGACGGCGGCCAACGTGTTGGGAGACGCCCATAAATAGCCGATGGCACGTCGCATCATTTCCCAGTGACCATGTCCTGATGTCGGATCAAGCGTTTTGGCCCGTTGGCCAGACCGCCCCCATCGCCGCATCAGTCTAAACGTCCGCTGGTCGTTCCACACATCCGCCGGCCAAAACCCGACGGATCGTTCGACGCCGGCGTCTTACGAACGGCTCGTTTCCTATCGATGAATCAGGCCAGGTCGTCCGATTCACCCGATTCGTCCATTTCGACATCGGCCGCATCTTCATCGATATCGGTGTCCAGTCCCAACTGAGCGATTTGTTCGTCGTCCAACTTGACGTATCCCAGCGAACGCACCACTTCCAAGACTTCGCTGCACGTCGGGAACATCCGCCCACTGCTTTGCTTGTAGTCGTCCATCGCACGCATGAATTCGATCTCTTGATCGTTATAGTCACGCTCGCAAGTCGTGGGATCGATATGGCGACGGCGCTGCTTCTTGCGACGAGTCTTGCTGCCAGCTTCGGCATCGACCGTGGCGACTTTGTCGGCCCGTCGATCTTTACGACGGCGGTCCAAGGTCAAGATCTCGCCGGCAAACTGGTCGTTGTTGGTGGTCGAAGCGGTCATCAGCATTCCCCTCGTGCGTGCTTTGCCGACGTCGATGATGCGTCGGCGATTCGAAGTGATTTCGGATCGGAACGGCTGGGGAATCTTTGACGTCAGCGGTGAAGTGTTTCACGCCGACAATCCCCGGCCGTTAGAACAGTAGCACGCAGATTGCGCAAACCTTTCCGGACCAGGGCACCTTTCGGGCTGGAGAAACTTTAACGGGCAATGACCGTGACAGTTATGACGGTTGCACCGACAGATCGCCGATTCGACCACCGGAACAGCGACGAACCGGTCGCTTTTTGCAAAGAATTCAGTCCACCGGCGCCGAATCGATCGCCGTTCGCAATTCGCCGACAAACTGGCTGACCCGTTTCACGGCGTCGTCGCGATCCGATGCCGCCGCAATCCGCCGGACCACGGCCGAACCGACGATCAGACCGTCGGCGACCGGAGCGAGCTGCGCCGCCGTTTCCGGACCGCTGATCCCGAAACCGATGCAGATCGGCAGCTCAGTGCGCTGCTTCAACCAACGCACGTTTTCCCCCAGCGTTTCGGGCAACGCGGCACGTTCCCCCGTGATCCCCGTCACCGACACAAAGTACAGAAAACCGGTCGACGATTCGGCGATGCGGATCTGGCGGTCGCGTGAGGTCGTGGGAGTGACCAGCAACACAAGAGAAAAGTCAAGTTCGGAGCAAACCTTCGACAAGGGACCGGCTTCTTCGACCAACAAATCGGGAACGATCGCTCCGGCGTAGCCCGCGTCAATCGCACGCTGCACGTATTGCCGAAGCCCCATTCGATAGATGATCGAATAGCTGGCCATGGTGACCAAAGGCAGCTGGGCGTCCGCATTGCGGACTTGAGACGGCAAATCGAACAAGCCATCCAAACGGAATCCGGAATCCAGGGCCCGCTGATAGGATTCTTGGATCACCGGCCCGTCAGCAATCGGGTCGCTATACGGGACGCCGATTTCGCATAAATCAGCGCCGGCCGCTTTGACCCCGTTCAAGATGGCCGCAGTGGTTTCGAAATCCGGATCGCCGGCGGTGATGAACGGCATCAAGGCTTTACGGCCATCACCACGTAAACGCTGGAACAGTTCGTCAACTTTCGACATCGATCAGGCGCGTCCCAAGTTCTTATTCATGTTTTTCTTGTACTGTTCGACACCCGGTTGACCGTAAGGATTGATCCCAAGCAAACGACCTTCGATCACGGTGGCGATCATCAGCATTTGGAACAACTGGCCCAGCACATGGGTGTCGATCTTCGGCAAAATGATGTCGGTGGTGGGTCGACCATCGGCGTGCAACGCATCGTTGGTCCCCTTGATGGCTGCCGACATGATTTCGGGCAACGTTTTTTCGGCGATGTCATTCATGCCGTCCTGGTTTCGCTCGCTGTGCCCCACGGCCAACGCATCGGTACGAACCGATTGAACGATCACGTTGTTGAAGACTTTGTCGTTGGCCCCTTGTTGATGCTGTTGGTGTCGGCTGTGCAAATCACGTGTATTGACCGTGGTCAGCGGCGTGACGCCTTTGCCATCCTTGCCGTTGGATTCGGCCAACAACTGGTCGTACCACAATCCAAGCGATTCCAGTGCCTTGGTCCAAACACTCATCACCCGAATCGATTTTCCGCGATGCTGTGCCAGCAAATGATTGACGGCGACGTACTGCAGCACGACGTTGTCGGCGTAGTCGGCGGTTTTGAAATGCTCGTTCATCGCCACGGCGCCTTCGAGCAATTTCATACAGTCCAGCCCCAGGAATGCCGCGGGTACCAGACCGACCGGTGACAAGACGCTGAAACGTCCGCCCACACCATCGGGCACACTGAAGACTTCTTCGCAACCGATTTCCTGAGCCAAGTTGAACAGCTTGCCGCCTTCGCCGGTGACCGGGACCACCAGCTTGCCCAACCAGTCCTTGGCCTCTTCGCCCAACTCCGATTCCAGCGCGGGCAGAAACAAACGGAATGCCGCCGCCGTTTCCATCGTTCCGCCCGACTTGCTGATCACGACAAGGGCCGATCGTTTCTCGGCCGCCGAATCGCCGTAGCCGCCCGACCGCAAGCGACGCAGCAATGAATCGGCGGCATCGTTGTCAACGTTGTTGCCCTCGAAATACATCCGCGGCTTACTGCCACGGGCGGCTCGCGTCAGTTCATTGTGGTAGGGGTCACAGCAGGCTTCCATCATCGCGCGGGCGCCCATGTAGGATCCGCCGATCCCCAGCACGGTCACCGCATCGATCGAATCATGCAGCCCGTTGGCGACCTTGAAGATCCGGCCCAGTTCGCTGGCTTCGCGATCCTTCTGATAGGCTTCCAATTGTTCTTCGGGCAGCCAGAAAAACCGAGCATCCAGAGGCTGTTTTTCGGCGGGGATATCACCGCTGTCGTATTGCTTGCGGTCGGTTTCCACCATCTCCGTTCGCAGTGCCGCCAATTCGTCACCCAGCGAATCGATTTGGGCTTGGGTGACGCCGTAGTCGTCGTTGATGGAACCGGACGGATCGAACTGCAACAGAGACATCTTGAAATCGCTCGTTGTGGACCAGGAAAATTCGGGCGGACAGTCCGCAGAGCTTAGCGAATCGAACCGTCGCGCCGAAGCCTACGTCCGACGCGACACCGGCGGCCGGTCCCCCGACGCGGCCCGTTTCGTCGCCACCGCCCGCCCGGCAACCGATCGGGCACCACGAGGACTCGTGGGACAATCCGGTGATGCGCGTTAGACTCCCCCGCGAAAATCAGTTTCCATTCCATTTTGTCCTTCGCGAAAGAGACACGCCGCCGTGACTGACCTGCGTCGCAAACCCGTCGTTTTGATTGTTCGTGATGGTTGGGGGCAAAACCCCGACCCCCAGTGGGACAAGGCCAACGCCATCGTGCAGGCCGATACCCCGGTGGCCGACGAACTGATGCAGAAATACCCGAACGTGCTGATCCACACATCCGGCGAAGACGTCGGTCTGCCGGAAGGCGTGATGGGCAATAGCGAAGTCGGACACCAAAACATCGGCGCCGGCCGTATCGTCGATCAAGAAGTGATGAGAATCACACGGGCGATTCGTGAAGGCAGCTTTTTCGAAAACAAAGTCGTCAATGCCGCGGTCGATCATGTCAAAGAAACCGGCGGCACCCTGCACCTGCTGGGGCTGATGTCCGACGGACGGGTCCACAGCGATATCACCCACGCCGATGCGTTCATCCGAGTCGCCAAGGATGCGGGCTTGGGACACGACCGGTTGGCGATCCACGCGATCACCGATGGCCGTGACACGTCGCCCACCGGCGGTGCCGCGTTCGTCGAAAGTGTCCAACAGAAGTGCCAGGAACTGGGGGCCGGCCACATCGCCAGCGTCATCGGACGCTTCTATGCCATGGACCGTGATTTTCGTTGGGACCGAGTCCAGCAAGCCTATGACATGCTGACCAAGGGTACCGAAAAAACCGCGGACTCCGCCGTCGACGCCATCCGTGATTACTACGACAACCCGACCGAACCCAGCCGCAGTGGCGATGAGTTCATCACGGCCACGACCATCCCCTACAACGGCAAGCCGTCGTTGATCGGTCCCGGCGATGCGGTCGTCTTCATGAATTATCGCGGTGACCGCCCCCGCGAACTGACCAAAGCGTTTGTCTTGGATGACGACGCGTGGTCGCAAATCCAAGGTGGTGGTTTTGACCGTGGTGAGAAGATCGACAACCTGTATTTTGCCACCATGGCGGGCTATGAAACCGGGTTGCCGGTCAACGTGATTTTCGAAAAGCCACCCAAGATGCCGAACATCTTGGGTGAATACGTCAGCAAGCTGGGACTGAAACAATTCCGCTGTGCCGAAACGGAAAAGTACCCCCACGTCACGTTCTTCTTCAACGACTATCGCGACGAACCGTTCGACGGCCAAAACAATGAAATGGCCCAGTCGCCACGCGACGTGTCGACTTATGACCAAAAGCCGGAAATGTCGGCACCCGAGGTCACCCAGATCGTCTTGAAAGAAATCGAATCAGGACGCAGCGACATGATCATCATCAACTACGCCAACGGTGATATGGTCGGCCACACGGGGAACCTGGATGCGGCTGTGAAAGCGGTCGAAACCGTCGACGATGGCGTCGGCCAATTGGTCAAGGCAACCCTGGCCAAAGGCGGGTCCCTGGTCGTTACGGCGGATCACGGCAACTGCGAACAGATGACCAACCCGGAAACCGGCGGCCCACACACCGCCCACACCACCTTTGACGTGCCGTTGATCGTCGTCGACCCTGATTCGGTCGGCAAATCGCTGCGTGAAGGTGGCCGTCTGGCCGACATCGCACCGACCGTGCTGGCTTTGATGGGCTTGGAAAAGCCCGCGGACATGACCGGCGAATCGTTGGTCGACGTCAGCTAAAAGCGACTTTCCCCAATATCAAAACGCGATCCAACGCCGGTCGGGCTCAGGCTTTGACCGGCGTTTTTTCATGCACACCGCGACCAATCAAACGCCGCCAGAAATCCGGCGGAACAAAGATCATGTTGGCGACAATCATCATCACGCCGAACGTGATCATCCCCAAGAACAAAGCGATCCCGCCGTGCACGGCAACGGCCATCGCCAACACGATCGGGCGAGTCAAACGCGGCCAAACGAGCGCGCAATAAAAGACTTCCCAAAACAACGTGGTGTGCGTCAGCAAGGAAAACAGTCGGGGATAGCGTCCCATCCAAGTCATGTCCCACGACTGGTATTCGTAGTTGGCGACCGCAAACCAAACCGCCGTTCCGTCCCACCACATTTCTCCGCGGGCCTTCGCCAGTCCGCCAAATAGATAGATGACACAGACGTGAATCTGAAACAAACGCGTCGCCACGTTGGTCGACACGGACGGACGGTTCGCCGGCAGCCAGCGGTCTCGCATCTTTGCCGACCATTTGCCGCGACGTCGCAACCAAGCGTCCACCGACCAGACGGCACCACAAGGAGCCAGACTTAAATACATGGCCGAATAGGTCATGATTTGGTCCAGCCCGAACAATGCGCCCGTCAAACGGTGCACGTACATCAGGTTCAAAAACCAAGCCAACGGAACCGTCAGACGTGACAGGAAACCAACCGCCATCAATGCCGACGCGGTGATTGCCAATAATTGATGGGCCCACAACAGCGATGCGTTGTCGATGTGCCAAAGATAGCTACGCGCCCAATCGCTGACGCCAAAAGCACCATCGTGCAATTGCTTGGCGGTCACGTTGTCGATCCAGGCGTCAGGCCCCAAGAACGACATCAGATCCTTGGCCAAAACCAAATGGGAATACAACAGCATGACGCCGGTGGCGATGCGAATGACAGCCAACGTTTCGCCGGTTCGTCCGCAAAACCAGAATTTGTCCCAAGCCGCGGCCACATCACGCAACCAAGACCGAATTTCACCCATTGCTGCGCCGATCATCGAACGTCGACTCCCGATTCGGTGGCATCGGCGGGCGATGTTGGCTGCGGGGGCGAACTGGGCGTAGGTGAATTGGGCGTAGGCGAAACCGTTTCGGGCAACAGTTCAGGAGCCGGCGCGGGTGCGATTGCCCCGGCCGCCATGGGCATCGGTACGGGATCCCACTGGTCGGGCATCACGCGATACGACTGCTCGGACCGCAGATCCGTCGTCCCCGGATCAAACTCCAGAAAGCTGGGCAGCAAGTGCTCCAACCGTCGAATGGCAACGACGCGTCCAGGATTCTTCGACCGCAGATGCCGCACATAGGACTGGCGGACGTATTCGTAGCGGGCCCGGGACGCTTCCCACAACTCGGCTGCGGCGGGATCCTGTTCTTTCAACTCCGGTGGCGGTCCTGGTGGGTGGTGAATCTCCGTCAAATACTCCGCCAACATGAAATGCCGGTGATACAACAAGCGTGGCCAATCGCGATCCAAATCCGGATAAACCGGCTCCTGCAGATCGGGATCGGTCAATTCACCAATCGCCGCTTGGACCAAGTGACTGGGACCGGGGTCGGGTGCAAAGAACGCGTAGCCGCGATTCAAATACAGGAATTCACCATAGCCACGCAGCGGCATCAGTAACGTATCGACCGACGGCGAACTGCCCAGCGAACCACGCGTTTGAAAACTTAGCGGTGCCAAGAAAACGGCGCCCACGTGCAGCACCACCAACGCACTGATGCATCGCTTGACCGCGGGTCGAATCGGTGCCGGTTCTTCTTGGCTGGCTGGCTGGATGCTTGACACGTCAATGGATCCGTCGCACGAAAAAATGCCGCGTCCCACAACGGAACGCGGCATCAAAGTATTTCGTCAATGGCCGACATGCCACCAGTGATCGGTCGGTCAAATCATCGCAAGTCGCCGCCTGGTTTGGTTGTGACGACCAGACCGCCGGCAACGACCAGGTAACACGCCGGCTAACATCGGACGCTTGGCCCGCTTAGCGGCTGGCCAAACGCTGTGCGTCGAAATCGAAATCCACTTGGTGGGTCTGTCCTTGGCGAACAGTGATCGAACGCGTTTGCGTGACGGGCGTCCCGTCGACGTCCACGGTCACTTCGATCGTGTAGTCTTCCCAGACCTCACCTGCTTTCAACGTCCGAGTCCGGAACGTACGCGTTGCTCCCTGACCCGACGTTTCATTGCCAGCCAGAACGACCTTCGCGTCCTGGGGAACACGAATCGTCACGACCGTTTCTTCGACCGATTCCGCCTCTTCCGAAACAATGGTTTCGTCCACAACTTCGGCGGACTTGGCATCGAAGAACAGTCGCTGCTTGTCGCCCGGACGCATCTTCACCGTTTGCGTGTCTTCGATGGTCTGGCCGTCTTGCTGGTACTGGACTTTCACGACGTAGGTGTAAACAAAACCGTCCTTCAATCCACGCGACAAAAACTGGCGAATTTCGCCTTCGCTACGGGTGCGATGTCCGTTGACTTCCAACACAGCGTCTTCGCTGGGAACCGCAACGGTCAACAAAGCCGCATCGCTGAGTGAATTGGTAGAAGCAAACCGCGCCGATCCGTACTGGATGCTTGCGTCCGATTCGCCTTCGGCCGAAACGTCGGGGGTTTGAATCGAGTCCGATGGAACGAAGCCATCGCCGGGAGCGGACGAATCCACCGGAGCGCTGTAATCCATCGGTGCACCACTTTCGACCGGAGCACCGTATTCCACCGGTGCGCCGTATTCGACTGGCGCCGACATCTGCGGTTGGATTTCGTAACCGCTTTGAATCTGAGACGATTCATAACTGGGCGATTGGATCACGCCAGAGACCACGGGAGCGGAGTAGGACGACACCGATCCGCCGCTGCTGCCGCCGGAAGATCCGTAGGTCGCGCGTGCGGCGGAATAGCCGCCGGATGAACCGCCGCTGCTGGCTCCGCCACTGCTGGCCGAATAAGCGTACGAGTAAGAAGCGTACCCACCAGAGCTGCCGCCGCTGCTGGCACCCGCCCAGCGGGCACGGATGGCCGCCTTCTTGGCATGAATGTGATCGGCCAATCGACGCAACGGCCCGACATGTCCGCCGCTGCTGGCGCCACCGCTGCTGGCCGAGTAGGAGTAGGCCGCATAGCCGCCGGATGAACCGCCGCTGCTGGCACCACCACTGCTGTACCAGGCCGCTCGCTTGGCAGCAATCTTTGCTTTCAAGTGGCTCAACACCGGATGATGCCCGCCGCTGGATCCATATCCGCCCGACGAAGCGTACCCGCCCGAAGACCCGCCGTAAGAAGCGTATCCGCCGGAAGATCCATAGCCTCCGGACGATCCGTAACCGGCCTGGGCCGCTGAAAACGGAATCGAGGCCGCCACAACGGCACAGATTCGAATCCAAGCTCGAATGCCACGCTGTTTCATCGTCTTGTTTGCCTGAATAAAGTTTGGTTTCCGATCCCATGGAATGCGCACACGCGTTCACATCAATTCTGCGAACTTATGCCACACCCGTTAGCCATGTTAGGATAGCGAAGGGGAATGTCGGATCAAGCATTTCAGGCGATTTTTGCGGCCTGGGCGAAATAGAGAACACTGTAGCGATGTCCGGCCACCACCGGTGCCGCAGTCGGGGGATGCCCCCCGGTTGTCCGACGGGCTCAGTGAACCTTTTGGATTGAGATCGAATCGAAGTCAGCCGTTCCGGTGGCTCCGAACAGTCCGATCCGCAAAATGGCCTCGCGAGTCTGCAGGGGAATGCGAATCAGCTTGCTGGTTTTTCGCCACGGCCGCGTACCTTTGAACGGCCCGATCCAGGAAGTGCCCAAGTCCCGACGCTGATCGTCGTACAGACTGATCGCAATCATCGCCATCGCGTCGGGCGCATCGCCCGCCACCACAGCGTCGGTGCGGACCGAGCCGGACAAGCGAATCGTGGTGACCTGCCGTCCGTCGATCGCGACTCCTTGCAACAGGTGTGAGCTAAGCCCGGGGGTCTCGTTTTCGCAGCGGACAAACCCAGAACCTTCATCGGCCTGGCCGACGTCAATATTGGCTTTCAGCAATCGGACTTGGCGGCCGTAATACCAGCCCGGGACGAAGTCGTCGTTCGATGCATCGGATCCGGCGACGGTTGATCCGGCCGAAGCTTCGGCTTCAAAATCACCATTGACCACCGACGGGTTTGCCGGATCGGGCTGGACCTTGCGTTCATCTTCGGCCTGTCCAGTCATCGGGACAAACAGCGTGGGGCGCAAACGTTTGCGCTGTAGCTGTCCGTCCTGTTTGACCAAGCGGTACAGCGACTGCTGATAACGTTGTCCAACCGGAATGATCATTTGGCCGCCTTCGCGAAGCTGATCGACCAGCGGCTGAGGGATCGATTCAGGGCTGCAGGTCACGATGATTTTGTCGAAGGGCGCCGCATCAGGCCAACCCAAGAATCCGTCGCCGATTCGGGTGTGCACGTTCTCGTACCCCAATCGCTCGATCGTCTTGGCGGCTTGGCGTCCTAATTCGTCCACGATTTCGATCGTATAGACCTGATCCACCAACGGGCTTAACACCGCAGCCTGATAGCCACTGCCCGTCCCGATTTCCAAGACCTTGTCGGTGGGTTGCGGATCGATGGCCTCGGTCATCATGGCGACGATGAAGGGGCTGCTGATCGTTTGCGAGCTGCCGATCGGCAGTGCCATGTCCAGATAAGCCCGTGGAACCTGCGTGGCGGGAACAAATTCGTGCCTCGGCGTTTGGCGGATCGAATCCAAAACCCGCGGGTCAGTCACCCCCGCGTTTTCGATTCGGTCGCGAACCAACCGCTGCCTCGCTTCGGCGTATGGATCGTCATCATCACAATGGGCAAAGCTTAAGGGCACGGCAGACAAGCAAACGAAACTGGCAATGGTACAAATCGACTTGATTGACATTGTTCCTTCAAACCAACCAAACGACGCAACGAATGAGGGAGCGACACCACATGGCACCGACGATCAATCGAATCAAAAAAGGGACCAACCAACAAGCCGTTCACGCGTCGCGTCGATGGACGTGACGGCCTGTTGGATCATCCCCGCAGTCAACGTGTCGACGTGGTCCGTAACAACACGGGCACGCCAAAAATTTCTTGAAACAGCCCTGATGCTTTCTGCATCGCCAAACGTTCCAGTGATACGTCTTCCACATCAGGAACGACGATCACCAGCCGTTTTTCTTCCCGCAAGCAGCGAATTTCTCGAATCCGTCCGCTTCGAGTGTCATTCAGGGCAATGGCCAATCGTAACAACGCCGCCGCCTTGGCTACCGCCACACGGTCGTCCCGATTCAAATTGCGATAGACCTCATGCGACGGCTGGGGAAACGCGCGGCGATAGTATCGGGCGATCAAACCGACCAAGTTCTTTTCGCTTTTGGACAGCCCGAACAATTCGCTGTTTCGAATGATGTAAAAGGCGTGCTTGTGATTGCTTTGAACGTTGATGAACAATCCAATCTCGTGCAGCAATGAAGCCACGTACAACAAGACTTCGAAACGCTGGCTAAGTTTGTGTTCGTCGGCCAATTCGGTGAACAGACGCCGTGACAGTTCGGCCACGCTGTTGGCATAGGACTCGTCATAATCGAAACGACGCCCAAGCGCCCGAGCCGATCGAATGGTCTGGTCCCTGAATTCGCTGGTCCAGTCACCGCCGCTGGCCATATCACGAAGCAACCCATCGCGCAAATTGGCTTCGCACAAATAGACTTCGTCCAGCGAAAATCGCTCGGTCAGCAACGAATACGTCAGCAAAGCCGGCCCCAACGTTTGCGCGTCCAGGAAACTGGCCCCGTATTGCTTGACGATTTGATCTTCGTCCATCCGCAAGACTTTGTCGGCGAATGCGCGCAGATCCGCCGTGTCCAGTCGGGTCAATGACACGCCGTCCCAGTCAGGCAACAAACAGTGACCGGCGAAACGCATATCGCCACCCAATGCGACCAAGTGAATGGGCCCGTCCACGCGAACCTGGTCGGCCATGCGCATCAACGTGCGTTTGATATGACTTTCCAATAAGCCGCGTCGCGCCGAAGCCGTTGCCCGAGATCCCCGCAGGGTTTCTTGTAAACGCAACGCCCCCAGTCGAAACGATTCGCTGTGCAGGACGTTACCGCCACGAATCACGAGCAATTCGGTGCTGCCGCCCCCCATTTCCACCACGACGACTTTGCGTGGATCTTCGAATGCGGCGGAATGAAGGTGTGGCATCACGCCCATGAACGTGATGCGGTTGACCTCCGCTTCGTCCATGACTTCGACATCCAACCCGGTGGCCACATAGACGCGATCAATGAATGCCAGACGATTACTGGCTTCACGAACCGCACTGGTCGCCACCACACGAACGCGATCGGTGCTTTCGATGCCATATTCCAACAGAGTTCGACGATAGCGTCGCAAGATCTCGACCGACTTTTCGATCGTCCCACGTGTCAGAAAACGCTGGTTGAAACTATCGCGGCCCAGTTCAACCGGCTGGATCAATGAATCCAATTGCCGGACAGCGCCACCGGCGTGAATCTCGGCGACGGCCATTCGAATGCTGATCGCGCCGATATCGATCACGGCCACCACCTCGCTACGCCGGACGCGACCACTTTTCTTCGTCGCGGGACTTTTGGCGTTCCGCTTTTTGACGCCCTTTTTGCGGGTGGCTTGTTTCTTGGTGGTGGGCGAATCTGCCATTGCGTTTCTTTGACCATCCCTTCGATAGAGCGAACCACGATCGGACGAATTCATTCGGACCGTGAGATCACAGGCAATTTCCGTTCCGCCACGAACCGGCCAGACGCATGCACAGATGACTTCTTTACGCCAACCGGGATCAACACAAGTTTATCCGATCAGCTGGTGTCGCGTCAGAGCGTCGCGAACCTGGTCCAGCCCCATCGCGACCTCGGCAACCCAGCCGCGTTGTCGCGCCGCTTCGACGTTTTCCGGTTTGTCGTCGACGAAGAAGATTGACGACGGCCCGCAATCGGCCATCGATTCGGCCGCCTGATAGATCGCCGCGTCGGGCTTCATGCTGGCCACACGACAGCTAAGAACGATCGGATCAAAACCGGAATCCAGAAACGAATACGCTTGGCGATTGATCCAATCCCAGTGGGCTTCACAAGTGTTCGACAACATGCCGACGCGACCGACCCGATCCCGCGTTTGAACGACCACCTGGTCCATCCCGTCAACCGCGGTAAACATATCGCTGACCGCGTCCAATACCGCAGCAACGCCAGCTTGATCACCGCCCTTGGCCTGACTCAGCCAGTCCGGACGACCGCAGCGCCGACAAACCTCTTCGGCGTATTGTGCCCCGGTGATCTCTCCATGCTCAAATCGTTCCTGCAGATCCGCCCCGTGCAACACGTCATCAGCTGCTGCCAGATCGACCGACAATAATCCAGCCAGGTTGGACGAAGCCAATGAGCGATCAAAAGCACACAGGATGTTCCCCAAATCGAAATAGACGATTCGAATATCACTTGAATTCACGGATCCAGTCTTCGCAATCGGATTTCGCGGTACCAGGCTTCGGTCGGCGGTCCACTGTGAATTTGCAAGCCGATCACTCCGGTGCGTTCGATTGTATCATCGTCTTCGCGATAGTCGACGGTTTGCGTCCCATTCAAATAGATCTGAATGCGATCGCCGCGACAGATCACACGCATCTCATTCCATTCGCCGGGACGAACAAGCGACTTGGCCAACTCGGCGTCGGGTTCGGCCAGCATTTTGCGACGTCGTGATTCGTCATACAGCGCGCCCCAAACTGGACGCTTCCAAGCAATGCCGATATCGGCTTGATATCCGCGCACTTCGGTTTCGTCGGGAATTCGTTGCGAACGGAACTGCACGCCCGCGTTTTTACCTTCGCCGACCAGCTTGGCTTCGAAACTCAGTTCAAAGTCCCCGTAGGATTCGCGGGTGCAAAGAAAATAGTTATGCGGGATCTTTTTCTTCAACGTCCCGGCAACGATGCAGCCGTCTTGGACTCGGAAGTACTGCGGATCGCCTTCCCAACCGTCCAAGCTGTGGCCGTCAAACAACCCGATCCAATCGCCCGTGGCAACGGGCGAATCGGCATCCGTGGTGTTCGCGCACATCAACACCACCCACGGCAGCATGCCGGACACGAAAACCATCATCCAACGACGTTGAAAACGCATGCTGAACACCATCAAAACTGGAAAACGAATAAGCTGCGTCCGCGGAGGCACGGCGGGCCGCCGACTGAAAAATTGCCACTGCCGACAACACATCGGAATTTCGCCAGGCGAACCCAAACCGGCGGGACAGGGTCACCTGGAACACGCCGTTTTAACCGATCCCCAAGCACTGTGGGGTCCCTGGCATGGTTGTGGCCGACGCCGAGCATTGTTGCAGCCGACTCCGCCTGGTCGCTGCCGTCCTTGGCTCGGCGGGACGGTCCCACCATAATCGCAAGCCCCCGCCCGGCGTCAAACACACCGACGCCGGCCATCGACGCCCGTTCCCTTCACACTTTTTTGCTCCCAACGCCGCAATGTCCACAGCACTGAACAAATACAGTTCACGAATCACCCAACCGAAAAGCCAAGGCGCGTCACAGGCCATGCTGTACGCCACCGGCATGTCGTCCGAAGACATGAACAAGGCACAGGTTGGTATCGCCAGCATGTGGTACGAAGGCAACAGCTGTAATATGCACCTGCTGGACTTGGCGGGCGATGTCAAAGAAGGCGTTGAAAAATCCGGCTTGGTCGGCATGCGGTTCAACACGATCGGCGTCTCCGACGGGATCAGCATGGGCACCGAAGGGATGTCCTACAGTTTGCAAAGCCGTGATCTGATCGCCGATTCGATCGAAACCATCATGGCCGCACAGTGGTACGATGCGCTGATCGCGCTGCCCGGTTGTGACAAAAACATGCCCGGGTGCCTGATCGCCATGGGCCGATTGAATCGCCCCGCAATCATGGTTTATGGCGGCACCATTCGTCCGGGATCTTACAAAGACGAAAAATTAGATATCGTCAGCGCGTTCCAGTGCTACGGGCAATTCATCGCCGGACAGATCAGCGAAGATGAGCGGCAAGAAATCGTGCGACGCTCCTGTCCCGGTGCGGGCGCTTGTGGGGGCATGTACACGGCCAACACCATGGCGACGGCAATCGAAGCTTTGGGGATGTCGCTGCCCTATTCGGCCAGCATTCCCGCCGAAGACCCGGACAAAAAAGACGAATGTCATCGTGCCGGCGAAGCGATCCTGGAACTGTTGAAAGCCGATATCAAACCACGCGATATCATGACACGCACGGCGTTTGAAAACGCGATGGTCACCGTCATGGCCTTGGGCGGTTCGACCAACGCCGTTCTGCACTTGATCGCGATGGCCCGCAGCGTTGACGTGCCGCTAACCATCGACGATTTCCAAAGCGTCAGCGATCGTGTTCCCTACCTGGCCGACCTGAAGCCCAGCGGGCGGTTCGTCCAAGAAGACCTACACAGCATCGGCGGCACCCCAGCGGTCATGAAGTACTTGCTGAAAGAAGGGCTGATGGATGGATCGTGCTTGACCGTAACCGGCAAGACGTTGGCAGAAAACTTGGACTCAGTGCCCGGCTTGAAAGAAGGTCAAACGATCGTGCACACGGTTGACGCACCGATCAAGAAATCGGGGCACCTTCGAATCCTGAAAGGCTCGCTGGCTCCCGAAGGCGCTGTCGCGAAAATCACCGGCAAAGAAGGACTGCGGTTTAGCGGCCCGGCGCGGTGCTTCGACAGCGAAGAACTGATGCTGGCCGCTCTGGAACAAAAGCAAATCCAGAAAGGTGACGTGGTCGTCATCCGCTACGAAGGCCCCAAGGGCGGCCCCGGCATGCCGGAAATGTTGACCCCGACCAGTGCCATCATGGGCGCGGGCCTGGGCAGCGACGTCGCCATGATCACCGACGGCCGCTTTAGCGGCGGCAGCCACGGATTCATCGTCGGACACGTCACTCCGGAGGCCCAAACCGGTGGCCCGATCGGGCTGCTGCAGGACGGTGACGTTGTCACGATCGATGCCGAAACGAATTCGCTGGACGTCGATGTCAGTGAAAAAGAATTGGACGTACGGCGTGCAACGTGGCAAGCACCGCCGCTGAAAGCGACTCGTGGCACCCTGCACAAGTACATCAAAAACGTGAAGACCGCCAGCGAAGGCTGTGTGACCGACGAATAGGCGATCGCCCGAAGCGGCGCATGGCTACCGTTGCGGCGAAGGGGTCGGTGTCGGCCCCTTGGCCCATTTTAAAAAGGCGTCCACAAAGGATTCCACGGTGACGCCATAGGCGCCTTGAAAGCTGGATTCGAACGGCTGGCCCGCGTTCATCTGCCGAATCATGGTTTGAAATCCACGGCGTCGCGGCGGTGCCATCATCGCACCGGCCACCGCGATCGATAACGCATCAACTTGCTGGGCCGGCAGACGTTGTTGCAATAGGTCGCCCGCATTCTTGGCGGCGATCGCCGCTTCGCGTTGGGCCGCCAACAAACGACTGCGGCTGTCACGGTCCAGTTTTCGAACACGGTCATTGGCGATCGATTCGCCCACACCACCGGCCAGCCACTCCGGCACGTCGGCGGCCCGCGTCGCCATCGCCATGGAAAACAGCGGCCCGGCCAAGCGGTCTCGCAGCCCTTCATCATCCAAATCCGGCGTCACCACCAACGACGCATACGCCAGGATGGCGTCGGATCGAAAGTGGGAAACCCACTGGGCGGGAATGCTGCGTTGTTCAACCATCTTGGAGAACTCCGCGTACTCGTAGGGTCGCGGAAATACGAACAGAGTCGCGCGGCCCCGAAAGTACTCGCCTTTATCCGTCCCGGATGCCGCCGGGATCACCGAACGCACGACTTTCATCTGTCCGTCGGCCACCTTCCCAATTTCCTGTAGCCGCCTTTCGGTCATCGGACCGATGACCAAAAAGTGGTCCGACTCCACCGTTGCCACGCCATCGGGCGCAACCATCCGTAAGGACTCATCGGCGTGTTGCCGCCTTCGCTCGTTTCGCTGGTCGGTGGTTGCCGATGACGCCCATGCCTGCATCGATGCCGTCTTCAAATCTTGGCCGGGACGAACCGCGTCGTCCTTGGCACCTTGGTCGATCCAGCGGCTGATCAACTGAATCGACTCTTCGGGAACGCGTGGCCGTCCACCGGGCGGCATCAAGTCACCGCCTTCGCCACGCATCCGCAACACCAAACCACTTTCGTCGCCGCTGCCGGCGATCACCGTGTCGCCTTCATCGCCCCCACGCATCAATCCGGCAAAGGTGTTCATGTTCAACCCGCCGCGCACCTGCCCGCCACCGACATGACAACCGCCGCAATGTTCAATCAAAACGGGCGCCACATCACGAACAAAGGACACCATGCCGGATTCACCTTCGGCGTCGCCCGTCGCGGAATCGCCGTTGCTGCTAGCCATGGCTGGTGCGTCGTCGGACGTCGCCGTCGCTTCCATTTCCTTTTCGGGCAAAGATGAGGCCAGCGAAGCGTCGGGGTCCAATTCAGCCCCCGGCAACATAGCGACCTCCGGTGCAACCCCCGGTTCTTCCTGCCACCATGCTGTACCATCATCGATGCGAATCGGTGGCAACCGGACGCCTTCCAATTGCAGCATGACGTGTGCATTTCGCATGCGAGACAACAAATCCGAGGCCTGTTCCAACACCGCTTCACGCTGGGCGGGTTCCGTTTCGGCCAGTGTCGCGTGCAGGGTGGACGAAGCGGTCACCAAAGCTTGACCGGCAGCGACGTATTCACGGTTCCGATAGGCCACCGCGGCTTTCGCCAACTGGTCTTTGGCCGTCGCTAGTCCTTCGGTTGCAGTCTGGGCGGTGGCGTCATAGGCGAGGCAAAAAAAGACCATCCATGCCAAAACGCAACTGGTCCCTGGCTGTGATGAGATCCGTAAAAACGACATGAACCACGTTCGAATAATCACGAGAAGCGGACGAATACTGCAGTTTGTAACGCGAATCGATTCTAATTGTGCTCGACCGAGCCCGTCGAATCCGATTCAGCCCCCATTGCCCGATCCCACGTCCGCCTTTGACTATCGGCGGATGGAGCGGAAAGTCTGCCAATTTTTTGCAGTCCGCAACCGAATCACCACGTGTTTCGGCAGGAAGACAAACAAGATTGATTCGGTCGCAACGAATGTCCGTCAAAGCGTTGATGATACAACACGCTTGCCCGCAACTTCGTCAATCAACACCACCGACCGGCAAGGTCAGCTGAAATCAATACGCTAGCCCCCGAAACGATCACGTCCGATGACCATCGCGTCCGGCAACACACCATTGCCCCAAGGGTGCTGTCGGTCTGGCGAATGACGTTCGGCCTATTCGGTGGACCGGTGATCGTCGTCCTTGCGCTCGTCGCCGCCTTGCTGGCTTGGTCACAGGATTCAGTGCTGGCCCGGGGGGTGATCGCTGCAGGATCAATCGTCGTGATGGCGACACTGGCTGTTGGCCTTGGCCCAGGCTTGGCACTGATCCAACGATCATGGTCGTATCGCTGGACCGACGACGTGTTTGAATTGGGACACGGTGTGATCTGGCGACAATCGGTGTCCATTCCAATTTCGCGATTGCAACATGTTGATATCCACCGCGGTCCGCTTGAACGCCGGGCCGGCTTGGCCACCCTGGAATTGCACACCGCGGGAACACGCCACGCCAGTCACCGTCTGCCCGGTTTAGAACATGCCGATGCGATCCAGTTGCGAGATGAACTTTTGAAACGGATTCGTCATCAAACGGAACGGCCCCATCAATTGGCACGGCCCCTTCAACTGGAATGGTCCAGTGACGACGACACCTGACGCCGTTTCCGGCACGAATGATCCACCGCCGGTCATGGCGACAAAGGCTCAAGCCGATGGATCCCTACGGTTGCACACCGCAACACTTTGGTTGCCCGTGTTGGAAAACCTTCGACGTTCGCTGGTTCCGCTGGCGGTCGGATGTTTGGTCATGACGCCGCCCGTTGCGATCGCATTCTATGCTTTGTTTTTCGTCGCGCCCGTTGTTCTGTACTTCGCGATCCGGTACCTCACGCTGACGTATCAAATCCGCCAAGACGCCTTGGTGATCCACACCGGCTGGCTGGCACGACGCGAACGACGCATTCCGTGGGACCGAGTCCAGGAAGCCAAACAAGAGCAAAGTCTGTTCGGCAAGCCCCTGGGTTTGACTCAATTGACGCTGAAGACCGCCGGCAGTGATGACGAAGAAGCCTCGCTGAACGTCATCACGTCCAAGCAAGCCGATCAAATCCGCCACCGCATCCTTTCCGGACAGTCAGTTGCACCGGAGATCCAGTCCACCACAACCACTGACCACCAAGCAATCGCGAGCCACTCGGATTTTGACGAATCATTGACCGCTAAAGAACTTTTCCTTGGCGGTCTGACATCGCAGTTGATTGCGGGGATTTTTGGTGTGCTCGGTGCCATTGCCTACTTCCAGCTTTCCTGGGGTGGCCCGTTTGATTGGCTGGGCGGACCGAAGGATTGGCTGGAACATGTGCCGGCCCCGCCATGGGTCGCGCCCATGGAACAGGCCACCGAAACATTGCGATCGCAACTGCCCAGCCTGGGACCGTTTGACGTCCTGATCGACCTGGTGCTGTCGGAGACGATGTTCAAGAGCGTCACGTTGGCGGTCCTGTCTATGATCGCGGCGACCGTCGCGTTTGTCGTTCGATACCATGCGTACGAAATTCGCCGCACCGGTGACCGGTTGGTTGTGGCTCATGGACTACTGACGCGCCAAGAAAGCAGCCTTTCGCGTCGCCGGATTCAATCATTGAAGCTGGAAGAAAGCCCACTGCGTCGCTGGGCCGGACTGGCGTCAATCCGTGTCGATAATGCAGGCGACCATCGCGAAGTCGACGAGAACAAAAACCGCAGCTTGCTGGTCCCTGCCGCCGAGCGGAACAAAGCAATCGAAATCGCCGGACAAGTCATCGGCAGATTTCCGATCGATCAGCCCGGATGGCAAAAAGTGTCCCCCAAAGCCATCGGCCGCGGGACACGGTTGGGTTGCCTGATCTATGCCGCCGTCTTACTGCAAATTGCGTCTTGGTCGTTGATTCTGGCCATCGGTCTGTCACCAGGCTTCGCTCTGGTCTACCTATGCAATCGCCAGTGGTACCGACACACCGGATACCGAATCGGTGACCATAACGTGATGTACCGCAACGGCTGGATCAGCCGAGTGACGTTGGGCCTGCCGATCGATAACATCCAGAATCTGCGAATCAGCCAATCGCCGCTGGATCGTCGCCTGGGCTTGGCCACGCTTTCGATCGACACGGCAGGCCAATCGAACACCGGCGGCGGACCGGTGATCCGAAACTTGACGTTGTTGACAGCCGCCCGCTTGCGACGCCGACTGGCCAAGCGTATCGCCAACCAGCCGTTTCGCTGGTGACCGTTTTTCAAACTAGGTACCAGCTGTTCAAAAAATTGCGCGCCGCATGACGGCATTGGCATCAGGTGGCGTAGCCGCGGGGATGATCGCGGTGCCACGCCCAAGCGGTTTCAACGATCGATTTGGCGTCGTTGTACTTGGGTTCCCATCCCAGGACTTGTCGCGCCATCGACGCATCGGCGACCAATTCGGGCGGATCCCCGGCGCGACGTTCGCCCATTTTTTCCGGAATCGGATGTCCGGTGACTTCGCGGCACGCCTCGACAATCTCACGGACACTGGTGCCCTTGCCGGTGCCAAGATTGACACAAATGCCTTTGCCTGGCTCCAGCTTTTCCAGAGCTTTTAGGTGGGCGTCGCCAAGATCATCGACGTGAATGTAGTCACGGATGCACGTGCCGTCGGGTGTCGGATAGTCATCGCCAAAGATCGTGATGAATTCACGTTGCCCCAATGCCACCTGCAAGACGATCGGAATGATGTGCGATTCCGGATCGTGATCTTCGCCGATCGTTCCGTCGGGTCGCGCGCCGGCGGCATTGAAATACCGCAGCGCGGCGTAGGCAAAACCATAGGCGGCGGCGTAATCGGCCAGCGCCTTTTCAATCACCAGCTTGGTGAAGCCGTAAGGGTTGATCGGATTTTGGGGCGTCGTTTCCGGGATCGGGATCGTGTCGGGTTCACCGTAGGTCGCCGTCGTGCTGCTGAAGACGATCTTCTTCACGTCGGCTTCGCGCATCGCTTCCAAGAGTTCCAACGCCGCGATCACGTTGTTGCGGTAATACAGCGATGGATCGTTGACGGATTCGTTGACCAGCGCAAACGCGGCGAAATGCATGACCGCATCGATTTGCTTGTCCTTCATCACCTGGACCAACTTGGCACGATCGGCCACATCACCTTCGACCAACATGCCCGCGGGGACCGCTTCACTGTGTCCACGTGACAAATTGTCGTAAACCACCACTTGGTGCCCGGCGTCTAGCAGCAGACGGACCGCGTGCGAACCGATATAGCCGGCGCCACCGACAACCAAAACGTTCATTGATTCGACCCGATGTTCGTTCGAGTAAGAAAAGGACTGGCCGCGGATCGATACCTGACGAAGCCGCGTTGGATCGCCATCCATCATCCCGCATCCACCGGCTTTCGCTAAGGGGACACCAGCGCATTACCACGCGGGAACGCTATTGAGTCGACGATTAACCAAGCTGCAGATGCTTCGCCAGGGCGAAGCCGCAAAACCGGCGTCCCCCGCACAGGACACGGTATGCGGCGATTTCCTGGACTATTTGAAGGGCGAATGTCACCTGGCGGCCAATACGATCGACGCCTACGGACGTGACATCCGTCTGTTCCTGCAGTGGTTGGGCGGTAAAGACCTGCGGAAAGTACGGGTCGGCCAGCTTTCTGATTTCATGGGACACCTGCGTGACAAAGGCCAGGCGCCGTCATCCATCGCGCGAACCGTGGTCGCCGTCCGAACGTTTTTTCGCTACCTGCAGCTCGAAGGCCGCGTCACCGAAAACCCGGCCGAACTGCTGTCCACCCAGAAAATGTGGCAGCGGGTCCCCGGCGTCCTTTCGGTGCGTGAAGTCGACGATTTCCTGCGGTCGCCGCGGAAAACGGACACCTTCTGGCAACGTGATCGTGCGATCTTGGAAGTCCTGTACGCGACGGGATGCCGGGCCAGCGAGGTCTGTTCGCTGCGTGTTCGTGACATGTCGCTGAAAGAACGCCAAATCAAGGCGCACGGAAAAGGCGGCAAGCAGCGCATGGTCCCCATCGGTTCCCGTGCGATCCAAGCGATTGACCTGTATCTCGAACAACTGCGGGGCAAGCTGGCGGCGAAATCACCGCATCCGCCCGAAGCGTTGTTTCTGTCACGCGGAGGCCGACCGCTCGATCGCATCCAGCTTTGGCGTCTGGTCAAGCTGTACGCACGCCGCGTCGGGATTGATCCAAAGATCAGCCCACACAGTCTGCGGCACAGCTTTGCCACGCACATGCTGGCCGGTGGCGCGGACCTGCGTCAGGTCCAGGAACTGCTTGGCCACGCCAGCATTCAGACGACACAGATTTATACCCATGTCGAACATTCACGTCTGAAGAAAGTCCATCGACAATTCCACCCCCGCGCCTGACGACCCGCGCCTGACGATCCGCGCCGCTGAGCCAGCGGGAACGGTCAGCGTGCGTCAATGATTTCCCCGCCGGCGCGGGTGATCATCTTCTTGAACGTTTCAGCGCCCAATGATTCGTCAAACACCAACACCGCACCGTCGGCCATCAACACTTGAATACCACCAGGTTCCATTCGTTTGATTCCGGCAAGCGGATCATCCCAGTCAATTTCAAAATCAACGGGCGCTGTCCAAGGCACCGCGTTTTCCTTGGTCACTTGGACTGCCATGATCGTGTTGCTTAGGCCATCCAAACAGTCGCGGAACCGATTCGGGCCACCGTGCTTTTGCAACGCTTTGTCATCCACCATCGCGTGGTAAATCGTTTCGCCCGGATCCGTTTCGATCTCGGGATCGCGATACACATCGGGCATCTGGTCGATCAGCTGGATGTTGTGCGGACTGTCCCACGGTTCGTCCAAATGAAATTGTTCGTACAACGCTTGCTGTTCCACGAACGGCAAGACGGCGACACGCCAACTGAGCAACGGCTTGCCGTTTTCGTCGACGATGGCCGGCCCGGGCAATTTGCGATAGGCGGAATGATAGTTGTGCATCGCCAATCCGATCTGTTTCAGATTGTTTGCCGTCGCAACACGACGCGCCGCATTGCGCGCCGCCTGGACGGCCGGCAGCAGCAAGCCGGTCAGCACACCGACGGCCGCAACGGACACGCCCGATTCGGCTTCGTACAACAATCGGTCGCCTTCACGCTGGGGCTGCATCATCGCCAGCATGCCGTCGGCCAGACGCCTTGCGTATGCCCGCTGTGCCTGACCGATCGGCCCATCGTCATCGACTTCGGCGTCCATTTGCTGGACAAACATGTCACGCGCATTGACGATCGCCTCGTCGACGATGTCCTGCAGCTTTTCCGCGGCCCCGTCATCACTGGCGATCAAACGCAGTTCCGTGTGAAAGGTTGCCTGATTCGCGGAGACATTCACCCAGATCGCGTCTAGATAGTTCGGCACTTCGGTCAACCGCCGCATCGGTGGCGGCAAGTCTTCGCCGGCCTGCTGTGCCATCTGCATCGCGATCGGTCGCAACATCAACATTCCGATGCCGATCTCCACCGCAGGCTGATCCGATGATTCAGTGGCGACCAAGTCAGCCAGTTCACCGGTCGCGTCTTCGGCCAAGATCATCGGCTCCAGCATGGTGGGGCTGGCGATCAGAATCGTTTGCGGGTCCAACGCATGCAGCAAGAAGGGCATCTGCCGATCCCCTAGGGCGTAGACCTGTCGCTGACCCACCATTTGCGGGTCTTCAACCGCCAGTAGTTCCGGATCAATTCCGGCCGGATCAAACGGCTGGGACAATCGAATGACGAATCCCATCGGCGGAGCGCCGCGACCGGCGGGAAAATTCAAGACGAATCGCACGTCCTGAACACTTCTCAGATCCAGCCCCAATGCTTCTTGCGTCCAAGCCTCGGCAACCTCGATCGGCATCCACTGAAAGATCTCCGATTCCAACAACAGCTGGGGCCGGATCCGAGCGGTGGCGATGGAGGTCGGTGGCAGATACGCAGAATCAACAATCGAGCCGCCGGACGCACGTTCATCATCGGATTGAGCATCACAGACGCCCCCGACCAATGCCATCAAAAGAAAAGCTGCCGTGTAAACAGCGGGCGACAGAAATCGGCAATTCGCCACGGTCGACAAATTCATTCTACGCGTCCTTGGTTAACCGGAAGGTTTGAAAAGGCGGAACCAACGGGCGGCAAAAATCGTCGCAGTATGTGGAAAATTCCGCCACATAAACCGACAAAGATGTCTCGGACTTTTGCCGACGTGACGTATCATAGGGGCTGCGGTCGCCGTCTGCTGATGGCGGAGCGACTTGGTGGCTTACGGACAAGTCACCGCGAAGTCGGCTTGGATCCACCACCGCACCGCAGCCCCCACGACGCGAATGATCTCCACCACTCGTTTCGAACCCACGCCGACGCTGACGTTCCACGGATCGAAGGTTCAGCAATCGGATTCACGTCTGGTTCAGCATTACGACGATCTGACTCGGGGCAACAAACTTAGTTGGACCGGTCACTACCACCTTCGCCGCATGTTGGGCAAAGGGGGGCAGGGCGAGGTGTATTTGACCGAAGTGCGTGGCACTGACGGTTTCACCGTTCCCGCGGCGATGAAAATCTTCAGCCCCGAACGGTACAAAGACACCCGCAGTTACGAAGACGCGATGGCTCGGGTCGCCTCCATTGCGGCCAAGGTCGCTTTGATCCAAAACGACAATCTTCTAGACGTCCAAAACTTTTTCGAACGCCATCGCATCCGCGTCATGCTGATGGAATGGGTCGACGGGTATGACTTGCGACAACTGATGTCGCCCAAGTGTTTGGAACTGCTGCAGTCGCGTCTGCCGATCAAGCGATGGCGTTACATTAACGAAGTCATCTTGACCGCCGGTCCGGAACAGTCCCGGTTCAAAGCGGGGGTCGCCGTCGCGATCGTCCGCGAATGCTTGGCGGCGCTGGCGGCGTTGCACCGCGAAGGCATGGTCCACGGCGACATCAAGCCCGCCAACATCATGCTGAAACGCAGCGGTCACACCAAGTTGATTGATCTGGGGTCCGCATTCTTCTATGACGACCCGCCCAACGAGCGCGACTGCACGCCGCTGTACGCCGCGCCGGAAGTGCTGGAAAACCAGCGATCCAGTCCCAAGAGCGATTTGGCCAGCATCGGCTATGTGCTGATCGAACTTTTGAGCGGAAAAAATCCTTTCGCAGATGCGACAAAACTTCGCGATTTGTTGGTTGCCAAACGTGAACTTCCCAAGAATCTGCATAAGATTTTGCCCAAGGAAGTTGTGGTGAACGACCTTCTGATGAGCTTTTTGAAGGGTTTGATCGCCTACGACCCCAACAAACGCTTTCCCAGCGCCGAAGCGGCCGAGCACGTCGATCAGGGGGCCGCGGCCTTCCATCGCCAGCTAATTATCAGCAACATGTCGACAGAGTACGACAATGACATTCGTGTCTGGCTGGAAGAGCTGCGCGAACTGGAAACCGACTAGTGCACCGAAAGCATGGATCAACAACATCTGGACGTCGCCGTTGATGCCGCCAGGGCAGGGGCGAAGGAATTGATGGCACGCCGCGATGATCGCGTCGTGTCAGAAAAGTCGCCCAAGGACTTGGTGACCGACGCCGATTTGGCATCGCAACACGCGATACGACAGCGGCTGCAGGCCGCTTTCCCCGACTACGCCTTCGTCGGTGAAGAGGAAGGCGAAAACGACCCGCCTGAATCCGTCCGCCGCGGCGATCCCGATGCGCCGCCTTGCTGGGTGGTCGACCCGCTGGACGGCACCGTGAATTACGTCCACCGTCTGCAAAGCTTTGCGGTTTCGATCGCCCTGTACGCACGGGGGAAAATGCGGTTGGGCGTCATCCTGGATCCCACACGCGATGAATTGTTCACCGCCATCGACGGTCAGGGTGCCCAAGCCAACGGTCGCACCATGAATTCCAGCGACTGTCGGCAAATCGGCAACAGCCTGATCGCGTGCAGCTTCAAGGCCGGCGTTCAATCCGACGATCCGGAAGTCGGCCGGTTCGTTCGCGTGCTGGAACAATGCCGGTCGCTACGCCGTCTGGGCTCATGCGCCTTGAACATGTGCTACGTCGCCGACGGTCGCTTGGACGCCTACTGGGCCACCGGTGTCGCCGCCTGGGACAGCGCCGCGGGAACCGTGATCGCACGCGAATCCGGCGCCGTGCTGACGGCGTACAACGGCGACGAATTTGACGACTGGAATCCAAAGTTTGTTGTCGCAGCAAACACGTCGTTGCACCAGAGCTTGCTGCCACTGCTGTCGTGACCGCGTCGCGTGGTCGCTCTCGGCCGACACCTCATCGGCGACCAACCCAGGTGTGAAAGACCGGACGGTCTGGGGCGATCAACACCGCCACGTCCCACGATCGTCGGGACTAACCATCGATTGGCCACGACGATCACCTCTGTCAACATCCTTCGTCGCATGCCTCTTTCACCGAAGCGTCATCCATGAACTTTTCCGCCAGCGAACTATCCGCCCGAGCGATGTACCACTGGATGGTCGGGCTGATCACACCGCGTCCGATCGCCTGGGTTTCCACCCGTTCGTCCGCCGGCCACGTGAACTTGGCTCCGTTCAGTTTCTTCAACGGTGTGGGCGCCAAACCGCCGTGCCTGATGTTCTGTCCCGCGAACAACGACGACGGTTCGCCCAAAGACACCCTGCGAAATTTGACCGAAACCGGCCAGTTCGCCGTCAGCATCGTCAACGAAGCGGTCGTCGACGCAATGAACATGACCGCGGGTGCGTTTGATCACGAAGTCGACGAATACGACGTTGCGAAGATTGAAAAGGCGGACTGCGTGACGATTGATGTCCCACGCGTTTCCGATGCCATCGCCACGTTTGAATGCGAACTGATGCAAGCGATTCAATTGGGCACCGGACCGGGCGGTGCGAACCTGGTCATCGGGCACATCCGTCACTTGCACGTGGCAGATGGCCTGGTCGCCGATGGTCGCTTGAAGCTGCGGGATCTGAAAACGGTCGGACGCATGGGCGGACCGTTGTACTGCCGCACCAATGACCTGTTCGATCTGGCGCGGCCGTCGCAAGACTAGACGCGGTCGGGCGTAGGGCCGTGGACCGGTCGGACGAACCGACCGAGCCGGACACCTATTCGCGAATCAGGAGTAAAAGTTGTACGCCTGGTTCCGCGGATCAAAATCGGCGTCCGTCAGACCGATATTCGTTTTCAGGTTCAAGTAGGTGTATTCTTCGATCACCTGCAGCGGGTCGCCGGCACGTCGTGGCCAGTCATAGGCGACGTATCGAATCGGCACCTTCAGCTGGTCGTCGATGAAGATCTGGGCTTGATAGAAAATCAGCTCCGGGCGTCGTGTCGGTTGCGTGACTTGCAACACGGTACACACGCGATCTTTCACCCGAGCGTTGCGACGAAATTCGCACGTCACATCGGGGTACTTTCGTGCGGTCTCGCCACGTTCGATCAGCTTGACGATCAGGTTTTCGATGCCGACTTCCGTCATCGGATAACGCTGGCCTCTCATGGCCAACATGCCATCCGGCGGAATCGTGACCGTCGGTAAGAACTTGCCTTTGAACCCACCCTCGTGTGCGACAAGATTGCCGTTGTTCTGGCCTTCGACATAGATGACTTCGCGGCCTTTGACCGTCGTCGGCTTCAAGAACTGGATGTACACACTTAGCGGCTGGACCACACGTCCGCTGGCAACCTTGCGATTGCGAATCTTGGTGTACATGAATTCCTGTTCGCCGATCGTTCCGCCGACGTTTTCTCGTTTGACCAAGATGGCGGTGTAATCGTTGATGTTTGCCCGACAGGAATCCAGGGCTTCACGAGCCATTTGCAGGGCACGATCCAACGGCTTTGCCGCGTGAAGGACGCCGGCCGAGGAGTTGGCGACACGGTGCACCGGTTCAACCAAACCGTTGTTTTCAGCAGCAATCGCGGGCAGTGCGGAACCGCCGGCTGCCACGGTGCCCATGGCGGTCAAGAATTGACGTCGTTGGTATTGCATCCCAGCATCCTTGCGGGTGAAGAATTGTTGGCGTTTCCGATTGGCCCTGGCATCACCGTTTCCGTTGCCATCGGGCCGGTCGCTTTGCAGTAGAAATCGAACCCAGGCCCCCAGCTTGTTGACCACATTGCTGGGCACCGGAGCATCCGATTCACGAAGTGCAAACCGCTCAATCCTCGCGTTCGTTACCGGATCTCGTATCGTCGAGACCTTCGGTCAAGATTTCATAGCGATTGGGGTCCCCGGGTGACCAGAGGAATCCGGACGTTTTCGATAGATCTGCCGGATGAATTCACCCCGCTGTCGCGTTCACCACCAAACCCACGGGCTTTCCGAGCGGTTTGATTCACCCGATTCGTCGATGACAGCCGATAAAACACCACCGTAGCCTTTGCGTAATCGGCAAAGTCAGCCCATCGACCGCTTGAAATGCCCACGGATCCCACATGACTTCGTTGGACACCCGCAACACATTCTTGCCGCCGCGATCCAAGGTCGCCGAGCCGTGTTCGCTGGTCTGGATAGGTGCGGTGGCGATCGCGATCCTTCTGACAGCCGCCACGCAAGCCACCGCACAGGATTTGGCCGATTCCCCAGATATAGCCCATCGGGATTTTCAATCGGCAACGCAGCAAGGTGCGTCACGGCCATCCGCCTGGCAACACGCCGATACTTGGCAGCCGACGCCGCCCCCACATCGGATCCTGCGTTCACCGGCCAGCCGGTCGGCAAGCCCCGTGACCGATCCGCATTCGTCGCCTGCCGCTGCTGGCCCCACCCAGCCCATGCCGGGAACCCCGCCACCACCGCAAGTGTCGTCGGCCACCCACCACGTGAAACGGGTTTGGGATCACGCGACATCTGGACCTTGGTCCGCATCGGTGAATCGCAAGTGGGATGCGATGAACCAGCAACCTGGCCCCAGCGTCCCGTCGGCTGCCACCCGACCGACCTGGAAGACACCCTATTCGTATGGCTATTTCGGTGCCCGCGGATCGCGGCATTGGTCTCGCCAGTACGGCTACCGCGACGGATACAGCCAGTGGACGCTTCGCTAGTGCCCCACGAATGTTTCGCCGGTAATTTGCCCCCAATGCTCTGAACCCAGTGCATTGACCGCTAAAGCATTCAACTTGGCGATCCTGCCGCGGATCGACAACGTCGTCTGCGTGAATCACGCTGGCGGGAAACGGTAAATCAAAGCCGCTGAAGATCGGGGCGGTTCGCCGAGGAAAAAAATGATCTAGGATGCTGGGAAAACGCAACTTCCTCGGACACCGCCCTTTCGCTCGCCATGAACGCCCCGCAAGCCCAACGACCAGCCCCCACCCCGGCCGAAAATTCTGTTGTGCCTGAAAACGGATGGCACTGCGGCCATTTCTTCTATCGCTTCGATCGCGATGCATTACCCGACCGCTTGTCGGATGATTTGGCCCAGCGGTTTCGTGAAGCGTTCGCGCCCACCGAAACAGCTCCCCAACGCCTGGCGTCCTATTGGATCAGTGGTCACGAAGTCGATTTCGGCGTCATGGTCATGGACCCTGATCCCGCGGTGGTGGATTCGATTCACCAGGGACTACAGTCCGGCGGCCTGGGCAAAGTCATCAAACCGGCGTGGTCCTTTGTTTCAATCAGCGAGGTCAGCGAATATGTCCCAAGCGTCGAACAATACCGCGAACGCCTGATCCGCGAAGGAACACAACCTGATGCACCGGAGCTGGCGGCAAAAGTCGCTGCATATGAACGACGGTTGCCGATGATGAACCAGCAACGCTTGAAACCGGAGATCCCAGATTGGCCGGCGGCGTGCTTTTATCCGATGAACAAGAGCCGTGTCCCTGGGGCGAATTGGTTCAGCGAACCGTTCAGCCGGCGCAATGCCATGATGGCACAGCACGCACAAAGCGGGATCGCCTTTGCCAATCGGGTCAGCCAATTGATCAGCGTCGGCGTCGGGCTGGATGATTGGGAATGGATGGTCACGCTTTGGGCTCGCAACCCACAGTTCTTGAAAGACATCGTCTACCAAATGCGTTTCGACGAAGCGAGCGCTAAGTACGCGGAATTCGGTCCCTTCTACGTCGGCTATCAAGCGGACGCCGACGCCATCATGCGACATTGCCGGGTTGCCCCGACGACACCTTAATCCGGTCGCCCCAAGCCACCATCCATGTCGCCAGACGATTCCAACGATGCCGATCCCGCTTCGCCAAAGGCATCCGCTGCGACCGACGAACCGATTGGGTCGTCCGCCATCGAAACCGATTCGATCCGGCGACGTTCGTGGCCGCGGCGGGCATTGAATCGATTGGAAATCGACCGGGCAACATTCTTCGCGATGTCCGCCCGGTACTGGAAACTGGTGGCCGGCCCGGTCACGGTGTTGATGATCGCGCGTTTCTTTTCGCCGGAGGTCCAGGGCTACTTCTACATGTTCAACACGGTTCTGGGATTTCAAACCTACTTTGAGATCTCGATCCCACAGGCGATCGTGATGAACACCAGCCACTTGTGGTCCAAACTGCAGTGGACCACGGACGGAGGTTTGACCGGTGACGCCGGCGCGCTGGCACGCTTGGGCAGCCTGTTGCGAACGGCGGCGGCCGCATTCGCCGCGTTGGCGGTGGTATCAGGGATCACCTTGGCCGCGGTCGGAATTTGGATGTTTTCGCACGCCGAGTCGTCCGACCAAATCGACTGGTTTTTCCCTTGGCTGGGGCTGGTCGGGTTTGCGGTCCTGACGTTCGCTTTGACTCCCTTTCTGTCGGTATTGGAAGGGTGTCATCAGGTGCGACCGGTTTACCGGATGCACCTGACGCGAGAAATCGTCGGCAACCTTGTGGTTTGGGGAACCATGGCCGCCGGCGCCAATTTATGGGTCCCGGTGTTTGTGATGGCCGTTCGGCTATTGATCGAAATCGGCTTGTTGATCGGCAGCTACCGCAGGCTGTTTGGAACATTATGGCGCGCGCCGCGAACCGATTCGCTGGATTGGCGTTTGGAAGTCATGCCCTTTCAGATTCGCTTGTTTTTGAAAGGGGTCTTTGCATTCCTGCGGTCCGACCTGATGCACGTCTTGGTTTTCAACCTGCAAGGCCCCGTCGTTGGTGGTCAAATGGGTCTGACGTGGACGATTTTGTCCTCCATCCGCAACGCCTGTTCGTCTTGGGTCCGAACACGTGTGCCCCAACTGGGAACCCTGATCCAAAAACGCGATTGGAACGAAGCCGACCGAATCCTATTCCGCGTCGGCAGGATCGCCGTCGTTGTAATGACCGGGTTGGTTCTGGCGGTCGTCGCGGTGATCGTGCTGATGAACGCCGGTGCCTTTCACATCGCCGACCGATTCTTAGGTCCGGCACCGACCCTCTTCCTGGCGATCGGCCTGGTCGCGGCGTTGATCAAAGAATTCCAGTGGTTGTATCTGCACGCCCACGGTCGGTCGCCGTACTTGGGATTCAGTGTGGTCGGCAGTCTGGTTTGCGGCGCGGTGATCGTCGCGGCGGTGATGTCGCATGGTGCAACCGGCGCCGCGGTCGCTTTTGCTTTCCTTCAAGCGATCTTTCTACTGCCGCTGTCGACATGGGCGTTTGGCCACTTGCGCCGCCAATGGCACAGCGACGATGCATCCGCCGCCGCGAGCGTCACATCGACGGTGACAGGCGATTGATTTGCCGAATCGACGCCGATCATCGTCGCGTTCTGCGTCGCAGGATTTACGTTTCCCTGTGCTGCTTTGGTGAATTGTCAGGCGACGATCACAAACAACAGGCCGCTTAAAGCTTTTTGACCCGCAGGTTTCGAAAATAGGCTTTGCTGTCGGGATCGTGAGCTTGCAGGGCAAAAGTGCCTTCGCCCAAACGACGTTCAAAGCTATCGCTGAAAGCTTCCTGGTCACTGGGTTCGGTGTACTGAACCATGACTTTTCCGTTCACTTTCAAAGTGATCTCTTTTCCGCGAACGATGATTTCTTGCGTGTACCATTCGTTGTCTTTCAGGCCTGGATCATCGACGTTTTTGACGCTGTACAGCGAACTGGTCTTCTTGGGATCCTTGTGCGTGATGTTGACTTGGCATTCGTAGCCATACTTTGGCCAACCGCTCGGCTGGTACTTGGTGTGAAAGTAGATACCGGAATTGCTTCCGGGCGTGGTCATGACCTCCGCCTTGAAATGAAAGTCTTTGAAGGGCGCCAATTCGCCGACGTAAAACAAGTGGGCCCTGGGGCCTTCGCAAACCAACTTGCCGTCTTGCACCTTCCAAGAATCCGGATTCTCCTCCGACACCTTCCAACCATCCAGCGACTGGCCGTCGAAAAGGGCAACGAAACCTTCTTCGGCACCGGACGGTGAATCCGCCGGTGCGGGGACAGCGGCGACAACGCACGATGCAATGACCAGACCGGCCAAACAGACTTTCGACATGGGGGGCACCTAAAGGCGGGCGGTGAAGGGGGGCAGGAAACGAAGGGTCGATGCCGCGGAAAAAACGGATCGACCGACGCTCGGATTCGCCACAGTCTACATAAAAAAAACGCTTGTTCCGTCATGGAACAAGCGTTTCGTTGATTCAAACAATGACCGGTGGTCCGGCGATGGCGATCTTACAGCTCGGCGTCGGTCGCGGGCAATTTGCCGGCCTTGATCTTGTCCGCAAATTTTTCGCCGTCGCTGGATTTCTTCTCACCAGCCTTTTTGAAGCCTTCGACCATCTTCTTCTTGGCTTCTTCCGGCTTTTCCTTCAGGTAGTCCTTGGGGAAATCCTCTTTCTTCAAGAATTCATGGATCGCTTTGCCGTATTCGTTGCGGACTTCCTTTTTCTTCGGATGGCCCTTGATATGGCAGACGTAGCAACCGGCCTTTCGCGCCGTCTTCACGAAATCGGCGTCGACGTCGTCACCGGCCAAGTAGGCTTCTTTCCAAGCCCGAGCGAAATCGCTGGTGGCCGAGGCGGGCGCGGCAAAGGTGAAAACGCAAGCCACGGCGGCAATGCCGGCAAGCCACGAAACAGAACGATGCATCAACAAATCTCCGACGGTGTGTAGCAAGGCTGAGATCATCATCGATCGAGATCTCGGAAGGACCGCACTATTAACCCTTAAAGGTTGGCAAAAGTCAAATCTTGCCCCTCAGTCGTCGACCGATCTTCGATGCAAACTTCAGAAATTCTGAATCAGGAGGGCTGCAAACTCGAAAGCTCGTCGGTCGTCGACCGCAGGCGTAGGAAAAAACACCTCAGTCCCAGGCGATCGGCGGCAGAGGCGGCAAAGTTTGTTGATCAAAACCGCTCAGGATCGATCCGTCCTGGCGAAAATCCTCGCTCAACAACTCGCTCGGCGGGCGGGTCGGCAGGGGGAACACCGACCAACGAACCGACCACAGCGGATCCCTTTCGCCCGACCAATCCTCGGGTTCTTCTGCGATCATCGTGTCCAATCGAATCTGCCTGGGCGGCTGGTTGATCTCGCCGATCGAAACCAACGGATCTTCCAAAGCCGTCGCCTGTGGATACACGTACGCGTTGGCTTGGCCTCGAGTCTGGATCAGTGACTTGATGGACGCGGACGGGTCGATCCCGCGAATTTCGAAATGCGGAACCCCCGTACGCTGCAGAAAAACGCAGCGATCAGCCTGGCGTTTTAGCGTCACCGGATACGATTCGACAAATCCCATCCGCGCCCGGTAAAAGCCTTCGGGGATCGATGCGGTCAGCCGGCTGATTTCCACCTGCATCGCCGGCGTGGTGGCCGACGGCGGTTCGGCGGCCCCGACGCAATCCATGAAACGCTGGGACACGGCCAAGAATCCATTGTTCCACTTCAATTGTAATTCCGCAGCATCGCTCAAGTGCAACAACGTCATCTCACCGCGTATCGCCACATTCTCCATCTCAATGGCGACCAACGGCAACGCGGGACTCTCACCGGTGACCGTCTCATCCGATTCCGGCACGTCCGCAAACGATTCCTCTGAATCCGCATTGACCTCCATCGCATAGACGTGATCGTGACGCGATGAATTGCGAACCGTGACCGTGCAGTCGGTCATTCGAAACATGCGGTTGGCACCGATTGAAAACAACGTCCCCCCATCCGCTTCGGTGGCACCGACGTCCCAAAAGAAATCGATCCCATCCCACTCGGTGCGTCGGTCGCCGACGTCAATCAATTGAGACCGCTGCATCGATAGGTCTTCGTCCGCCTGGACCCACAACAACGTGCGATCCACGACGGACACGATCTGCATCGAATCAACGGGGACTCGGATCGGTCCGGTGCGAATCACCTTCGCAGCCAACTCGATTCGATCCAGTCGATGCACCCTAGCTAGATCAAACGCGTCTGACAGAGAATTGACAAAAGCCACACCTTCGATGGTCACATCGCGAAGATTCAATCCGGGATAGGGATTGTCCAACTGGTCGATGACCCTTGCGATCAATGGCGGGGCGATTTCCATCGGCAAGGCCAGCTTGCCGTCGGGCAAGGCGGTTCCCAACGATGGCGGCGATCGATCGGCCGGCGGTTTCGTAGTCGCTACGCTGGGGACATCAACACCTGCGGCCGTTTCCGACGGCGACGTATTCGCATCACCGACCGCACTGGGCATCGCGACGGAATCCGAAACAGCAGCCCCCGGTGCATCGGCCACGCGTCCGGTGACAGCGGCGCCGTCGGCACTTCCCGACGGATCATCGATCACTTCGAAACCGTTGGTCGCGGGCGGACCAGGCGGATCGACGGGAGTTTCTGGATTTCGCGCGTCTGATGGCGACGCCGTGCGGGTGTCGCCAGATGCTGGCTCTGGTTCATCGCCCATCGGCGAACGTCTGGCCGAGGGAATCGCGTCCGATCCGGTCACCATGCCGATGCGATCCGGCATTTGAATCTGCAGTTCGTTGTCGCGCAGTCGCGAATCAATTTGCAACCACAAAGCGACCGCCAACAAAACCACGACCGCGACGGCCCAGGGCAGAAACTGTCGAATCGCGGGTGTCCAAAGTCCTTCGCTGCTGGGAAGCGGGCGGGCAATGGACAGAGAACGCTTCAAGCCTTCGCGCGCGGCGACCTCCTGCAAATCGGCGATCAAATCGGTGACGTTTTGGTAACGATCGCCCGGTGACTTGGCCAACATTTTCTGCAAGACCAACACCAAGTCGTCGCTTACATCTTGCCGCAGCGACCGTGGGTCCGGTGGCGGAGCGTTGCCATGGCTTAGCAACTTCTGCAGCATCGTGCCGCCGGGGTAGGGCGGTTGCCCCGTGATCATGAAGTACAGCGTGCAGCCGAGCGAATAGATATCGCTGCGGACATCCGCGTCGCGCGGGTCAAGTGCCTGTTCTGGCGAAATGTAGTCAAACGTCCCCAGGGTGACGCCGCTGGCAGTCATGTCTTCGCTTAGTTCGACGTTCTCGCTACGGGCCAAGCCCATGTCGACAAGCTTGATCTGTTCATCCGCGTTGATGACGACATTGGATGGTTTGATGTCGCGGTGCACGATGCCGCGTTCGGCTGCGTGCCCGATCGCCCCGGCCAATTGGCACGTTGCAAACACGGCGTCGTCGATACTGAAGGGGCCATCGCGAATCACCCGATCGCGAATATTGGTCCCTTGGACGAATTCGAAAACGATGTAATTCCAATGATCGACCTGGCCGACATCAAAGACCCGGGCGATGTTCGGATGGTCCAACTTGGCCGCGCTTTGCGCCTCGTTGCGAAACCGGCGTCCAAGATCGACGTCGTCACCGACAAAGGGAATCACCTTGATTGCGACCACGCGATCCAGGTGTTCGTCGCGAGCCCGAAAGACCGCGCCCATGCCACCGCCACCGATCAGTTCCTGAAGGTGGAAATGGTTGAGGTTTTGTCCCGACAAGACCTTGGCCACCGATGCCGGGGATCGGTCGATGTTACCGCCGGACAGGGCACCACCGGAAGCCGCACCGCCGGCCGATGCGCTGACGCCGGAGGCACGCCCGACCGATGAACCGCGGATCACCGTTTGCGCTTCTTCGGACACCAGATCATCCGCCCCCGAGGACGACGGATTCACCGGTGCGTCCTTCGGACGAAGTGCCGAATCCCGCCGGTGGACCGTCGATGCGTTCGGCTGGATCGAATCGTCTTTGGACACGATGGGGGGCGGTCCCGACCGGGAGTTCAGTGGGGCGATGAAAATGACCGGTGTTTGAAAACAACCGGCGACACAGAAAAACAAGCGACAACGGACACCCGTGTCGGCAAACCCGCGGTTCAAAAAAGTGTTGTTCGGCACCAGCGATCGTGTAACTGGCCCACCGTGGTGCCCGCGTTCCTGTCCACACGAACCGTCGATCCGTTCACGGTAGTCCTGTACCGAAAGACCGTCAACAAATCGCCACCGTCTTGGAATACGATAGCCCGGCGACCGTTACAAACGTCACATCCCGACTGGTTTCCCGCCCACGAGCTGTCCCCCGTGAATCAATCCCGCCGCTTTCAAACCATCATCCGCCGCAACACGCGCGTCACGGTGACGACACCGTGTGCAACCTTTTTGCCCACCCACCATTTCCCGCGGTCGTCATTCCGGACGTGTTGCTCGTTCAAGGTTTTTCCGTCCCGAATCCGTCGAACCACCCTGTGCCGGGTCATGTGGCTGTGCTTGTTCTGGACGATGACGATCGGTTTGATGTTGGCTGAACGCCCGCTGGCGGCCGCCGACCCCCCTGGGGGGCAGCGCAGCAGCCGTCCGAATGTTCTGCTGATCATCGTCGACGATCTGGGCGCGGCCGATCTGTCATGCCTGGGATCGACCGACATGCGGACACCGCATCTGGACGACCTCTTTGCACGTTCGTTGCAGCTTCAGCGTTTCTACGCGAATTGTCCGGTTTGTTCGCCGACACGTGCTTCCGTCCTGACCGGCTTTTATCCCGATCGCGTCGGCGTGCCGGGTGTGATCCGAACGCATCAGGAAAACAGTTGGGGTAACTTTTCGCCTTCGAAACCGACCCTGTCGGGTGCCCTGCAAGATGCCGGTTACCACACCGAAGCAATCGGAAAATGGCATCTGGGATTGACCGAAGAAGACCATCCACATCGACACGGCTTTGATCATTTCCATGGATTCTTGGGCGACATGATGGATGACTACTACAACCATCTGCGTCACGGCCAACATTACATGCGTGATGGCGCGACGCCTGTTCACCCGGAAGGTCACGCCACCGACGTCTTCACTTCATGGGCCGAAGCCTTCATTTCGAAACAAACCGAACACGCCGATCGTCCCTGGTTTATGTATTTGGCCTACAACGCGCCACACACTCCCATTCAACCACCGCAAGACTGGTTGGAACGCGTGTGGCAACGCGAGGCATCGATCGAACCGCGACGCGCCAAACTGGTCGCATTGATCGAGCATTTGGACGAAGGCATCGGTCGTGTTTTGAAACGGCTTGCCGACACCGGCCAAGATCAAAACACCATCGTTGTCTTCACCAGCGACAACGGCGGTCAGGTCAATGTTGGTGCGAACAACGGCAACCTACGTGACGGTAAAGGCTCCATGTACGAAGGCGGTCTCAGGATCCCCGGTTCGCTGTACATTCCGCCGGGATGTGGTGCGATCGCCGAAACCACCATCGGCAGTGTGACCAAGGCGGCGACTTGCACCGCGGATTTGATGCCCACCGTCTTGGACCTGGTCGGTGCCGAGATCCCGGATGGGTTGGACGGACGGTCATTGGTCCCAATGATTCGGAACCCGGCAACCGATTGGGAGGATCCACGAGAGATTTACTTTGTCCGCCGCGAAGGCGGCAAAGCTTATGGTGGCCTGACCTGCGAAGCCGTCTTGGTCGGCCAGACGAAACTGGTGCACAACTTGCCCACCAGCCGTTTTGAACTGTTTGATTTGTCCGACGACCCGCTGGAACAGGTTGACCTGTCGGATCGTCAATCCGGGAAGTTCCGGGACATGCAATTGCGGCTGCAGCGTCACATCCAGAACGGTGGCCGCGTCCCTTGGCAATAAACGATCGCCAAAGACACATTCCCCCGATACCGGATGCACGATCCGGTTCCGGCGTGTCTTGAACAAACCTAGGCGGCGCGGCGGGCCGAATCGTCTTGGTCGTCCGTTCGTTGGGCCAATCCCATGCTGGCCCGACTTCGACGCAATTCGCGGATCGTTTTGGTCGCACCATGCAGTTCGGCTTCGACTTCGCTCAATCGATCCTGCATTTTGGCGTTCGCCTCCAAGCTGTCTTCGTGCTCGGCCAACACCATTCGCAGCTGGGCTTCCAAATGATCGATCTGGTTTTGCAATTGCTTGGCACGGTCTCGGAACGGCTCCGCTTCGGCTAGGTCGCCGGTCAGCTGCGTGACACGGCTTTCGCTTTCGCTTAGCGACTGCTGTGCTGCGGTGTAGCGTTGGATTGCCGATTCCAGTTCCGCTTTCAAGTTGGCGATCGTGTCGGCGTGCTCATGCAGACGATCTTCGGCCGACAGAACTTCTTGTCGCGTATCACTGAGCTGATCGGACAGCCGCTGGACTTGGTCCGATTGCTGTTGCAATTCAATCTGTGTTTGCTGAACCGTTTCATCGCGATCCGACAAAGTCGACTGCAGCGTTTGAATCTGTGCGGCGTGTTCCTGCAGCGTCGATTCCAATCGTTGGGCGCGGTCCTGGGACAACGACAATTCGCCACGGCTTTGATCCAGATCGACGTGAGCTTGATCCAAACGGGTCTTCAACTCCGCGATTTCCTGTGTCGATGCCTGCAGCTCCGCGCAAGACGACTGATAGGCGTCGTCGCGTTTGGCCAAGGCATCGCGGGCCTCATCCAGCTGCGATTGCAACACGTCCATCTCCGCCAGCTTGGATTGCAGCGATTCGACATGTTCTTGCAGCTTTCTGGACTGGGTCTCCGACTCGGTCACCTTTGCGTGCGCCGCATCGACGCGCGCGGTCAGTTCTTGCTCGCGTTGACGAAGCGCGACTCGCAATTGATCCACGGTTTCGTTGACCGCGACCAAAGCGATCTTGGACTGATCGTTTTGTTCGCTGGCCTTGTTGCGCATTTGAACCAACGTGTGCTTTTGCTGCTTCAGATCCGCCACCATCGCATCCAACGATTCGACACGTGACTGCAGTTCGGCGACTTGATGGTTGGCCTGCTGTAGTTCGCCCTGCAATTGATCGGCAACTGCCGCTTGGGTTCGCAGTTCGGCGTGCCGTGATTCCAGTTCGATATTCTTTTGGGTTCGGTCTTCGACAGTGGACCGCAGATCGACCAGCATCTGGTTCGCACGCAACAGTTCGTCTTGAGTTTCGTTCATCTGTTGCAGACTGGCCTGATGTCGCGTGTCAGCCTGCTGCAGACGTTCTTTCAGCTCAGCGATCTGACGTTCCAACGTTTGTTGGGCATCTCTCAGTTCGATGTTCTGTTGTTTGGTGGCGTCATGGGCATCACGTTCGGCGGTCAGATTCTCATTCAGCATGGTGGCCTCGTCGCGCAGTTGCGTGATCTGCTTGGCCACCGATTCGTCTTGTTGGCTGGTCTGTTCCACCAGCACGGTGATGCGTTCGGCCTGTTGCGCGATGACGTTTTTCTGTTCGTCGATCGTCGCTTGGAAAGACTTGCTCGATTCGCGCTGTTCGGACAATTGCTGGATCAACGATTCCGTCTTGCGAACCTGGACGTCCAGTTGCTCGGCGGATTGTTCAACACGTTGTTCCAATTCGTCTCGAGCGGCGATTAGGTCCGCCGAATCGGATTGCTGTTTGCGAAGCTCGGCGGTCAACGACGCGATTTCGTCCTGCAGCGTCTCGATCCGCTTCAGGTCATTGGTGTGCTCGTGGACCTGTTCGTTCTTGTCCTCGGCCAGCTGCTTTAGCTGTGCTTCGAATTGAGCGGCATCCTGTTTGGCCTGATCCAAGGCAGCTTCCATTTCGCGCAGGTGGCTCTCAGCCTGCTGCTGCGAAGCCACGACGCGGTTGAATTCCTTTTGTGCGTCGGCCTGGGTTTGCTGATGACGCTGTCGTTCGTCGTCCAGCCGTGTTTTCATTTCCTCGACGGCCAATTCGCTGGCGTGTCGATCTTCTTCGGCCTGTTTGGCGGTGGCCAACGCATTCTGGCGTGCGTTTTCCAAACGCTGCAGTTGGGCTTGGACGTCTTCGTTTTGAGTTTCCCAGGCGTGATGCTGTTTCTTCAGCTTCTGGAGTTCCAGTTCCTGTTGCTTGACCTCGCGTTCCCGCTGGTCCAAACGTCGTTCCAGTTCACCGACGTCACGTTTGCGTTGCACCGCTGATATGCGGGCCTTGGCATATTTGCCTTCGGCTTCGTCCACCGCCTTCAAATCGCTGGTTCGGTCGCGATACCACAGCAAGTGGCCAATCAGAATTCCGCCCAAGACAAACAGAAAGGCGGACATGACGGGGATGCCAATCCAGGCATTCATAATAAGACTCCGGTATTCAACAATCCGACCGACGATGGCACCTGTAACCCAGGATGGTTGCAACATCCCCACCGACATCATTGGGGGCATTAACAAAGAAACGTTTGTCAAGTCGAGACGAATTGTCAGACCGAACCGAGGCTTGTGAAACTGACAGCGACGACGCAGTGGTTTACGCTGTGGCAGTCACGTGTTTTCCATCCCCGCCTTTCCCACCACCCGCCTTGGGACCAAGTCATGAAACTGCGTCGCTGTATTTCAATTTTTGCCATTGCTTTGGTTGGCTGCGTCTTGGGCAACGGCCCCAACGCTTTCGGCCAAGCCGAAGTCGCTGACGGATTTCAATCCCTGTTTAACGGCACCGACCTTTCGGGGTGGGTGATTCCCGAAGGCGACGGGGGACACTGGAAGGTGGTCGACGGCGTCATCGACTATGACGCGATGTCCGAAGCCAGCGGCGACAAGAACCTGAAAACTGAACAGGAATTCACCGACTTCATCCTGAAAATCGATTGGCGTTTGAAGCAGACAACCGGCTTGATGGACATCCCGGTCGTGCTAAGCGATGGGACCTACTTGACCGATCGATCCGGAAACAAAATCACCATCAAGAGGCCTAACGCGGATTCAGGCGTGTATTTGCGTGGGGACAGCCGAGCCCAGCTGAACATCTGGTGCTGGCCGATCGGATCAGGCGAAGTCTATGGCCACCGCAACAATCCCAAGACACCTCCAGAAATCCGCGCCGCTTTGACACCGCGGTTGAACGCGGACAAACCGGTGGGCCAGTGGAACCGGTTCGAAATCATCTTGGTCGACGATAGAGTGACCGTGATGCTGAATGACCAATTGGTTCTGGAGAACGCCCAGTTGCCCGGGCTGCCCGAGAAGGGCCCGATCGTTTTGCAACACCACGGCGGTATGCGAGACGGCGAATACTCGCCCGCGTCCAGCTTGATCCAGTTCAAGAACATTTGGATCAAACCGCTGGACTGACCTCAGCGAAGCAATGACTCGGCCGATAACGCCGTTTGATTGTAGACTTGCCGAATACCCCCAGGCAGCCGAGCACGCCCCGACAGCCCGCACGCTCATCCGTGCAGGTATCCTTGGGGCGACAGTCGCTTCAGGCTGCCTTTGTCTCGCTTCCAAAGTCCGGTTCGGCCGACAACGGTACCGATACGCCGGAGGTCTTTACCGATTTCCGGATCGTCGAGGGCCTTTTGCGCATCGTCGGCCGACATCGTCATGATCAATTCAAAATCTTCGCCGTCGCTCCAGGCGTGTTCAAACGCGGTGCGTCCGCTCTGTTCGCTTTGCCGGTGGGCGTCGTCGTGGATCGGGATCTGATCGATATCCAGTTCCGCGCCGACACGGCTGGCGGCCAGCATACGGTCCAGGTCCAACGATAATCCGTCGCTGGCATCGATCGCCGCGTGGACGTCGACCAAGCGACGTAGCGTCGCCGCCAGGGACAATCGACTGGTCGGACGCAGATGCCGCCCCAGAATGCTACCACCGAATGCACCGGAGACGACAATCGCATCGCCTTCACACGCACCACTTCGTAACCAGGGTTCGCCCGCGGCCACGTGTCCGGTCATGGTGATGTTGATCGACAATGGGCCGTCATATACCGAAAGGTCTCCGCCGGCGATCGAAACCTGATGGCGGGCGGCAGATTCCAAGATGCCTTCATAGACCGCCCCGGCCGTTTGGGTCGCATCGCCCTTGGGCAATGCAAGCGTGACGAACGCCGCATCGGGTACGGCCCCCATCGCAGCGATGTCGGACAGATTGATCGCCATCGCCTTGAACCCGATATCGGGCAAAGACTGGCCGGCGGTGTCGAAATCCACCCCGTCGATGATCTGGTCAGCGCAAATCACTTGCCGGCCTTGGACCGGCGCCAAGACCGCGGCGTCATCGCCGATGCCGACCTCCACCTCGGGAAGAGTTCGGCAACGACCACGTAAATATGCCAAAAAGGATGTTTCCATTTCCGTGTTTCGTACGTCATCGTTTGGGGGGCGTGAAAACGGTCGATGCCGAACGTTTGCCACGGCACCGGCGGCGGAGCCTAGCGAAGCGACGAAAAAGTTCAACGACCGACCCAAAATCGCCACTCGCGGAAGTGCGGCAAATCGCCACGCCGAACACCACGATCGCTAGACTGTTGGTTACCGCAGTGAGCCGATTTTTCGGGCCATCGCTGGATCACCGTATCCGTCGTTTCGCTGTGGTTCCCCCGCCTCTCTTTCATCACCTTCACTCGCACGAGGGCTTTTCATGTCGACCACGCTTTCCCCCAACGAGCTGGACGTCAAAATCGACCACGCCGAATGCTTCATCAACGGCGAATTCGTTCCCGCCGCCAGTGGCAAGACATTCGCAACGATCAATCCGGCGACCGAAGAAGAGATTTGCCAAGTCGCCGAAGGCGATGCCGAAGACGTCGACCGGGCGGCCAAGGCGGCCCGCGCCGCGTTGGAATCAGGGCCTTGGGCACGGATGGATGCCGCCGATCGTGGACGGTTGATGTACCGGCTGGCCGACCGAATCGAACAAGACATCGATTCCCTGGCCGCATTGGAAACGCTGGACAACGGCAAGCCGATTCGCGAAAGCCGCGGCGGCGATTTGCCGTTGGTGGTCGACGTGCTTCGATACTACGCCGGCTTTGCCGACAAGATCCAAGGCAGCACGATTCCGGTTCGCGGCAACCATTTTTGCTACACACGGCGTGAACCCATCGGGGTGGCGGGCCAGATCATCCCTTGGAACTTCCCCATGCTGATGGTCGCTTGGAAATGGGGTCCCGCGTTGGCCGCCGGATGCACGATCGTCATGAAGCCTGCTGAGCAAACACCGCTAAGCTGTTTGCGGATGGCACAATTGGCCAAGGAAGTCGGCTTTCCCGATGGCGTCATCAACGTCGTTCCTGGTTTCGGGCCGACCGCGGGGGCCGCAGTGGTCAAGCACCCGATGATCGACAAGGTCGCTTTCACGGGCGAACACCGAACCGCGCAAACGATCACTCGTGATTCGGCCGAGACGCTGAAACGATTGACGTTCGAACTGGGCGGCAAAAGCCCCAACGTAATTTTCGCCGATGCCGATCTGGATGCCGCCGCCCAGGGGACCTACACCGGTCTGTACTTGAACCAGGGCCAATGCTGCTGCGCGGGCAGTCGCGTGTTTGTTGAAGAAAGCGTGCACGACGAATTCTTGGACAAACTGAAACGTCTGACCGTCCAGCGGCGCGTCGGCAATCCGTTTGATGGCGACACCGAACAGGGCCCACAAATCGACCAGGCCCAGTTCGACAAAATCATGTCGTACATCGACAAGGGGAAAGAGCAGGGTGCCCAGTGTGTCGCCGGCGGCGAGCGGGTCGGCGACAAAGGCTACTTCATCCAGCCGACGATCTTTGATTCGGTCCAAGACGACATGGCGATCGCCAAAGAAGAAATCTTCGGTCCGGTGCTTAGCATGTTGACCTTCAACGACAAAGAAGACCTGATCCGCCGTGCCAACGACACCTGCTATGGTTTGGCCGCGGCGGTGTGGACACGCGACGTATCGCTGGCCCATGAATTTGCCGCCCGAGTTCGCGCCGGGACGATTTGGGTCAACACTTATGACGCCTTCGACGCTCGCGCCCCGTTCGGCGGATTCAAGATGTCCGGTTACGGACGCGAACTGGGCGAAGAAGGTTTGAAGGCGTATACCGAAAGCAAAACCGTCACGATGGCACTTTGATGGAACCGATCCGCCAGACCGCACAAGAAACCTTCCAATACGCATCGGCGCTGCCTTGGCTGATCATTGCCGCAGCGACGATGCCGCTGGTCTTGGCGGCTTGGTGGACCAAGATTTTTCCCAGCCGCCGCTGGGTCATCGCGTTGGCGGTGATCGCGGTGGTCAGCACGCTGAATGTTTTCTTTCCCGCGTTGCTGTTGGCCGTGCTGGTCCTGGATGGGCTATTGATCCTGTTCGCCAGCATCGACTTTTTTCTGGTCCTGGTCATGACGTCCGGCGGTATCACGGCGTCACGATCTCATTCGCGGACGGGCAGCATCGGTGTGCCCATGGAAAGTCGTCTGGGGGTGGAAAACCGAACCGCGATGACGCTGGTCGGTCACGTCCGCGACGATTTGCCGGATGGATTTCGGTCCGACCCGATGGACCACCCGCTGCGTTTACCGCCGTTGGCGGAATTTTCGGCGACGCGTCAACTGACGGCGTTTCGACGCGGTGCGTTTCACCTTCATCACGTCTATCTGCGACTGGAAAGCCCACTGCGGTTCTGGCGCCGACACGTGGCGATTCCGGTCGAAAGCCGAATCAACGTCTACCCGGACATGAAACAAATGTCGGACTACGCGTTGTTGGCAAGAACCGACCGACTCAGTCTGATCGGTGTTCGGCGGACCCGGCGGATCGGCCAAGACAGTGATTTCGAACGCCTGCGCGACTACACCCGCGACGACAATTATCGTCACATCGATTGGCGCAGCACGGCCCGTCGCCGAAAGCTGACCGTCAAACAGTTTCAAACCGACCAAAGCCAACGCGTGGTCTTCATGTTGGACTGCGGCCGCATGATGACCAATCTGTGCGAAGGGCTTTCGCTGCTGGATCACGCATTGAACGCTTCGTTGATGATGGCCTACGTCGCGTTGCATCAAGGGGATTCGGTCGGCATGCTGTGCTTTTCCGACACGGTCCACGCCTACGTGCCACCACGCGGGGGCGCCAGCCAAATGAATCGGCTGTTGCAAGCCGGATTCGATCAATTCCCTCGCATGGTCGAATCACGTTATGACCAAGCGTTCGTCTATCTGCAAAATCACTGCAAGCGTCGTTCGCTGATTACTTTGGCCACCAACGTGATCGACGAAGTCAACGCGGCGGCGGTCGTGGACTACCTGGGCAATATCAGCGGCAAGCATTTACCGCTGGGCATCTTGCTACGCGACCGCGGTCTGTTCGATGCCGCCGACACGGCGGTCGCCCGAGCGGAATCTGCCGGCCCATCGACTCTGGGCGGGCTGGCGACGGCCGAGCGGAAAACGCTGTACCGTGGCGTGGCGGCCGCCGACATTCTGATTTGGCGACAGCAAGTGTTGCGAGACCTGGAACACCGCGGCGTTCTATGCGTTGACGCGTTTCCCGACGAATTGACCGCGCCACTGGTCAATCAATACTTGGAAATCAAAGCCCAACACTTGCTTTGAACCACTTCGACCTAACACTGACTGGCGAAAGGTGATTCATCGACGCGGTGACAACGCCGTCGCCTCCGGATCCTCGCCGCTCCGAACGCGGTGAACCAGACAGCAATACGAAATTGGTACCGCGCCGCATCCAGGAGGTTCCCGTTTCCCTGCCTGCCTGTGCCCTGGCTTCTTTACCACGCCTTGCCGCCACCGCATTGACGGTCCTGACGGATGCGGCGGTTTGATCGCCTGACGGATGTGGAAGTATCAGCACGATCAATCGGCGAATCTAAAACGGGTTTCGCTGGGTCGGCGCAAGCAACCGATAAAGCACCGACAGCCTTCCCTGCCAACCGTCCGTGCAACGATTCGGAGACCGTGACTGATGTGGCGTTCTTTCTTTTTAGCTCTCGGCATCATGGCGATCATCGTCGGCCTGGAATCCATGGTGATCGAGTCTGCGAATTTCTACGGCGCAGCGGAGACGACGGCGGCTGACTTCGCCAATCCCACCGCCGCCCCCTCGTACAGCATCAAGTCTTGGACCCCGGGGGAAGCGTTCCCATGGGTGCTGCTGTTCGTCGGTGCGATCGTGGTGATCTATGCATTCACGCTGCCCCAGCGGTTCAATCGCGCCGCCTAAGCGATGCCGGCGAATCAGCGGTATCTCGACTTCCCGGCCCCCGTTAGTGGTGTCCCGGGACGGCCGTCTCCGGCCATCTTTTGCCCTTCGTGAAGACCATCGCGGAGCGGCCACAAACGGGGTGTGTCTTGACGCTGACAGGATGTGTGCTTAACCTTCCTTAAGTTTTACTGACGGACGGAGCCGGCAAATTAAGCGTTACTTATACTCCTAGGTCTTCATTGCAACTCCGATCGCTCGAAATTTTCTGTGCCGTTGCCGAGCATCGCAGCTTCAGCCGTGCGGCGTCGGCTTTCGAATTGACCCAAAGCGCGGTCAGCCAGTCGATTCAGCAGTTGGAAGAATCCGTCGGCGCCAAGCTGATCGATCGCGGTACGCGCCCGCTTAGCCTGACCGATGCCGGGGAGCTTTACTTTCGCGGTCTGCGGCGATTCTTGCGGGATTACCAATCGCTGGAGCGTGAGGTCCGGCATCGCGGCCAACGCTTGGCCGGCGAAGTCCGAGTGGGGACGATTTACTCGGTCGGTTTGAGTTACCTGCCGGACGCGACTGCGGAATTCTCACGGTTACACAGCGACGTCCGTGTGCAGTTGGAATTCGGTCACAGCCACAGTGTCGTTGAAATCGTGGAACGTGGTGACGCTGATTTCGGGCTGGTCAGTTTTCCCCGTAACACGAAAACCATCGTCCACGTGGGCTGGCAGAGCGAACCGATGCGTTTGGTCTGTTCCCCCCGTCACCCGTTGGCCAACAGCGATTCGGTCGGCCGAGACCAATTGCAAGGGTTGTCGATGGTCGGCTTTTGCCGGTCGCTGCTGTTGCGGCAGGAGATCGACAAGCTGTTGGCCAAGATGGGCGTGACGGTCAATTTCGACATTGAATTCGACAACGCCGATTCGATGGTTCGTGCGATCGAAGCCAATGGCGGGATCGCGTTTTTGCCACAATCGGTTGTCCGACGTGAAACGGCAACCGGCACGCTGCGTGTGCTGGCGTGCCCTGACTTTCAAATGAACCGACCGCTTGGATTCATTTTCCGGCGCTCGGCCAAGCTGACACCCGCCGCCATCGAATTCGCATCCCTGTTGCTGGGCCGGCCGCTGCCGATTGATCGTCGCGGCCGCCTGGATCCATCGCCACGCGGCGGATCGTCGCCACGACTGAACGGCGGCAATGAATCCGCCGACGAACACACCGCCACCACGTCCGTGGTGGCTTGACCGACCCCGATTGAAATTCTCCCCCCCCATTTCCAAACCATCTTTGCAGTCTGTCATTTGTGCGTGATGCCGTACCCCGGCGTCGGCCCATAACGAACGAGCAAGCTATGAACGCAATTTTGAACCGTCACCATCTGCCGCCTTCCCAAGGCCTTTACGACCCGGCACACGAAAAAGATTCGTGTGGTGTCGGATTCATCGCGCATATCAAGGGCCAGCCCAGCCACCAGATCGTCGTCGACGCCGACACCATGCTTCAAAACATGGACCACCGTGGCGGCTGTGGATGTGAACCGAACACCGGTGACGGGTCGGGCATGATGTGTGGATTGCCCCACGCTTTTCTGCGCAAAGTTGCCAAGGCAGATCTGGGCAAAGAACTGCCCGAGGAAGGTAAGTACGCCGCCGGTTTGATCTATCTGCCGACCGATCCGCAAGAACGTGAGTTCTGCAAAGAAACGATCGAACGCTTGATCAGCGAAACCGGGCAAACGCTGATCGGATGGCGTGACGTGCCTCAGGACACCGACGGCGCGGACGTGGGGCCGACGGCACGTCGCAGCGAACCGGTCATGGAGATGCTGTTCGTCGGTGCGGCCGACGGACTGGACAGCGAAGCGTTTGAACGCAAGCTGTACATCATTCGCAAGCGTGCCAGTCACCTGCTGCGTGGCAGTGAAAAGCTGGACCAAGCGTTGATCTTCTACATTTGTTCGCTCAGCACCAAGGTCATCATCTACAAAGGCATGCTGACGCCGGCACAAGTGCTGCCGTATTTCCCCGATCTGCGTGACGAGGATTTCAAGACGCACTTGGCAATGGTCCACAGCCGGTTTTCGACCAACACGTTCCCCAGTTGGGACCGCGCCCAGCCGTTCCGATTCATGTCGCACAACGGCGAGATCAACACGCTGCGTGGCAACAGCAATTGGATGCGTGCCCGCGAAGGCAACGCCGAAAGCGATTTGTTTGGCGACGACCTATCCAAATTGTTTCCCGTTGTTGAACCCCATTGCAGCGATTCGGGAACGTTCGACAACGTCTTGGAATTCTTGCTGATGGGCGGACGCACGCTGCAGGAAGCCGTCATGATGATGGTGCCCGAAGCGTGGCAAAAGCACGAAACGATGGACGAAGACAAGCGTGCGTTCTATGAGTATTTCAGCAGCCTGATGGAACCATGGGACGGCCCGGCTTCGGTTGCGTTCACCGACGGTAAGTACATCGGCGCGACGCTGGACCGTAATGGTTTGCGGCCCAGCCGCTACTACATCACACATGACGATCGCGTGATCATGGCCAGCGAAGTCGGTGTGGTTCCCGTCGACCCGGCCATCGTCAAAGAGAAGGGGCGTCTGCAGCCGGGCAAGATGTTCTTGGTTGATTTTGAACAAGGCCGCTTGATTCCCGATGAAGAACTCAAAAGCGACTTTGCCCGCAAGATGCCTTATGGACAGTGGCTGCGGGAACAACGCATTCGACTGGCCGACTTGCATCCCGAAGAAGAAGGCCACGGTTTTGACAGCGACACGTTGCTGCCTCGAATGCAAGCGTTCGGTTACACCGCCGAAACGATGAACTTCATGCTGCGTCCGCTGGTCGAACAGCTTCGTGACCCGGTCGGTTCGATGGGCAACGACAGTGCGATCGCGTGCCTGAGCGACAAACCGCGGCTGGTTTACGATTACTTCAAGCAACTGTTTGCCCAGGTCACCAATCCCGCGATCGATTCGATCCGTGAAGAAGTGATCATGTCGCTGGAATGCTACATCGGTCCCGAACAGAACTTGTTGGCGGCCACACCCCAGCACTGTCACCGACTGTTGGTCGACCACCCGATTTTGACCAACGAAGAAATCGCGGCGCTTAAGCACATCAATTACCAAGGCTGGAACAGTCGGGTGATCGACATCACGTACGACCGCAGCGAAGGCAAAGCGGGACTGACCAAAACGTTGGATCGGATTTCCGCCGAAGCCGAAGCCGCGGCCGACGACGGAATTCAGTTGATCGTGTTGACCGATCGCGAAGTCGGCCAAGGCCGAATTCCCGTCAGTGCATTGTTGGCCACCGGCGCCGTCCACCATCACTTGGTCAAAACGGCAAAACGGACGCGTGTTGGGATCGTCGTGGAAACCGGCGAAGCCCGCGAAGTCCACCATCACTGTTTGCTGGTCGGCTACGGCGCCGATGCGATCAACCCATACTTGGCGTTCGAAGCCCTTTGGCAATCGCGACGTGATGGCCTGTTGCCCGAATCGATCGGCGACGACGATGCCGTTGTCGCCGCCTATCGCAAGGGTGTCGCCAAGGGCATGCTGAAAGTCATGGCCAAGATGGGGATCAGCACGCTGCAAAGCTACAAGGGTGCCCAAATCTTTGAAGCCTTGGGCTTGAAAGACGAAGTCATTAACAAGTGCTTCGCCAACACCGCCAGCCGAATCCAAGGGGTCTCGTTCGATGTGATCGCCGAAGAATCCATTCGGCGGCATGAATTGGGTTATCCCAGCGAATCGGTCGATCGTCAGCGTCAATTGCCGAACTTGGGTGAATTCCACTGGCGGGCCGAAGGCGAAAAGCATGCGTGGAGCCCGCAAGCGATCAGCAATCTGCAAATCGCCGCACGCAACAACAACGAAGACGCATACTGGAAGTTCGCCCACACGATCAACGAAGACAGCCGCAACCGCTGCACGCTTCGCGGACTGTTGGACTTCAAGGATGATCCTAGCAAGGCGATTCATCTGGACGAGGTCGAACCGGCCAGCGAAATCGTCAAACGGTTCTGCACCGGTGCGATGTCGCTGGGCAGCATCAGTGCCGAATCGCACGAGTCGTTGGCGATCGCGTTGAACCGGGTCGGCGGCAAGAGCAATACCGGCGAAGGCGGCGAAGATCCTCGGCGATTCCAACCGCTGCCCAACGGCGATTCGAAGCGTTCGGCCATCAAGCAGGTGGCGTCGGGTCGATTTGGTGTGACGATCGAATACTTGACCAACGCGGACGAAATCCAAATCAAGGTGTCCCAGGGTGCCAAGCCCGGTGAAGGCGGCGAATTGCCCGGCCGAAAGGTCGACGATTACATCGCCAGCATCCGGTACAGCACACCCGGCGTCGGTTTGATCAGCCCGCCGCCGCACCACGACATTTATTCGATCGAGGATTTGGCCCAGCTGATCCACGACCTGAAGAATGCCAACCGTGCGGCACGCATCAGTGTCAAACTGGTCAGCGAAGTCGGCGTCGGTGTGATCGCCTCGGGCGTCGCCAAGGCGCACGCCGATCACATTCTGATTTCCGGTGATACCGGCGGAACGGGGGCGTCCCCTCTGACCAGCATCAAGCACGCCGGCTTGCCTTGGGAATTGGGAATCGCCGAAACGCATCAAGTGCTGGTCTTGAACGACTTGCGCAGCCGAGTGGTTCTGCAGACCGACGGCGGATTGAAAACCGGTCGCGACGTGGTCATCGCGGCGTTGCTGGGAGCCGAAGAGTTCGGATTCAGCACCGCACCGCTGATCACCCTGGGCTGCATCATGATGCGGAAGTGTCACTTGAACACCTGCCCGGTGGGCATCGCGACCCAAGACCCGGAACTACGCAAGAAGTTCAGCGGCAAACCGGAACACGTCGTCAATTACCTGTTCATGGTTGCCGAAGAAGCACGTCGCATCATGGCCAAGCTTGGCTTCAAGTCGATCGACGACATGGTCGGCCACACCGAAGTCCTGATGACCGACAAAGCGATCAAGCATTGGAAGTCCGATGGATTGGATCTGACTCCGATCCTGGCTCCGGCCGCCAAACCGCATGACGACGTCGAAGTCCGCTGCGTGATGGCCCAGGACCACGGACTGGAACGATCGCTGGACATTCGAAAGATCTTGCCCGAAGCCCAATCGGCCATCGACACCGGCACGCCGGTCGTCATCCAGTCGCCCGTGGTGAACATCAACCGAACGGTGGGCACCATCCTAAGTAACGAAGTCGCCAAGAAGCACGGCCAAGCCGGGCTGCCCGACGACACGATTCGTATCGAGTTGTCCGGATCGGCGGGTCAAAGCTTGGGAGCATTCCTGGCTCACGGCGTGACGATCGATCTGGAAGGCGACGGAAACGATTACATCGGCAAAGGACTTTCCGGCGGCAAGATCATCGTCTATCCGCCACGTGAAAGCACGTTCGACGCTCACGAAAACATCATCGTCGGCAACGTCTGTCTTTATGGCGCGACCGGCGGCGAAGCCTACTTCCGCGGTCGCGCGGCGGAACGTTTTTGTGTCCGTAACAGTGGTGCCAGAACCGTCGTCGAAGGCGTCGGTGACCATGGTTGCGAATACATGACCGGTGGTCGCGTGGTCTGCCTGGGCGCGACCGGACGCAACTTTGCCGCCGGAATGTCAGGCGGAATCGCCTATGTGTGGGATCGCCAAGGTGATTTCAATCTGAATTGCAACTTGGCAACCGTGGCACTGGAACGAATCGATTCACCGGAGGAAGAAGCCGAAGTCCGGGAAATGATCCAGAACCACGCCGATTACACCGGCAGTGCGACGGCGAAAACAGCCTTGGACAATTGGGACCAGTTCATGACCGAATGCGTCAAAGTCATGCCAACTGATTACAAGCGTGTGTTGCTGGAAATGGCTGAAAAGCAGGCCGCCGCACCGGTCTGATCCGACGCATCAAACACCCGACTGTTCCATCCAACAACCAAACATTCCTTTTTCAATACTGGACCGATCCCATGGGGAAGCCAACCGGATTCAAAGAATTTGATCGCAAAAAAGTGCCGTGGCGTTTGCCGGTCGTTCGGATCAATGATTACGACGAGATCTACACCGAACACAAAATCGATCACTTGCGTGAACAGGGTGCCCGCTGCATGGACTGTGGCGTCCCGTTTTGCCAATCCGCAACGGGATGCCCGATCGATAATTTGATCCCTGAATGGAACGATCTGGTCTACAACAATCGCTGGAAAGAAGCGATCGAACGTCTTCACAAGACGAACAACTTTCCGGAGTTCACCGGTCGTACTTGTCCGGCACCCTGCGAAGGTTCCTGTGTTTTAGGAATCACCAATCCGCCGGTCACGATCAAGAACATCGAAAACGCGATCGTTGACCGGGCGTGGGCGGAAGGTTGGATCGTCCCGACACCGCCGGAATCACGAACCGGTAAAAAAGTGGCGATCGTCGGCAGCGGGCCTGCCGGCTTGGCCGCGGCCGACCAGCTGAACCAGGCCGGTCACGAAGTCACCGTCTTTGAACGCGCCAATCGCATCGGCGGGTTGCTGCAGTACGGCATTCCCAACATGAAGTTGTCCAAGGAAGTCTTGAAGCGACGTTTGGACAAGATGTCGGCCGAAGGCGTGACATTTAAAACCGGCGTGAACGTCGGCAAAGATGTCCAGCCGGAACAGCTTCAAAAGGACTTCGACGCCGTCTTGTTGGCTTGCGGTGCGACACAGCCACGCGATTTGCCGATCGAAGGCCGCGACGCCAAAGGCATCCACTTTGCCATGGAGTTTCTGACCGCGAACACCATGCAAAGCGTTCATGGCGATTCACTGAACGGCTCGTTCATCAGCGCCGAAGGTAAAGATGTCATCGTGATCGGTGGGGGTGATACGGGTACCGACTGTATCGCCACCAGTATCCGACATGGTTGCCGCAGCGTCGTCAATTTTGAACTGCTGCCCAAGCCGCCGGAGGGTCGTGCCGACGACAATCCGTGGCCCGAATGGCCGCGAGTCTTCCGCATCGACTACGGTCATGAAGAAGCCACCGCAAAGTTCGGAAGCGATCCACGAAACTATCAATTGCTGAGCAAGGAATTCATCAAAGACGATGATGGCAAACTGGTCGGCATTCGGTCGGTTCAAGTCGAATGGACCAAGAACGACGACGGCGGTTGGAAGATGACCGAAGTCGAAGGCAGCGAAAAAGAATGGCCTGCGCAATTGATCTTGCTGGCCATGGGATTCTTGGGACCGGAACAGTACCTGCCCAAATCGTTGGGGCTGAAAACCGATGCCCGCAGCAATTTCGAAGCGGTCCACGGTCAGTACACCACCAACATCGAAGGTGTGTTCGCCGCCGGTGACTGTCGACGCGGCCAAAGTTTGGTGGTTTGGGCCATCAACGAAGGCCGCGGAGCGGCACGTGCCATCGACCTTTACTTGATGGGCGAAACCGCTCTGCCGGCGCCAGGTCAAACCATGGGCACTGCATTGTCGGCGGTCTGATCGACCACCGTACGACATTGATTGCGAAATCGGGATGCGGGTCTTTCCCGATGACCCCTCATTCGACGGCCGGTCACGTATCCGACGTGACCGGCCGTTTTCTTTTGCCCACCCAGGCGGATCAGATTCCAAGGCTGTGGAAGGTCGACCGCTTTGGAACCGTGAAACCCGCTGTTCGTGAAACCGCCCCGCGGTGACGCACAACTTTCCCGAACGATCCCCCACAATGACGTTGACACTCGCAATCACGGCTTTTTAGTGTGCGACTGAAAACAGGACGTTCGCGTCGATTGTGGAAAGTTTGCCGATTATTCCTGCAGACTGCTCCGGGCGGCGTCGATACACGACATAGATGATGATCCAGTTTCGATCACCGACTGAGAAAGTGGCACGGATGCGGAACCACACAACCACACGGACCTACCGTCGTCTCGCGATGGCGACATTGATCGCCGCGGCCGGAACGTCAGCCGGTTGTCGCAGTTCGATGCCCCGAATGAACATGTTCGGGTTTGGCAATAGCGAACCGTCGGCAGAAATGCTGGCCGGAAGCGGACCTTCGATGACGTACCCGTCACCGCCCAGCGCTTCGGCATCGCCTGAAGCCATCGCTTCGGTAGCCGGCGGAACCGCCGCGCCGACACCCTCGGCTTCGCCCTATGGCGGGTCAGACACCAAGATTGCCAAACTTCCGGAAACTCGCGGTGCGGTGAATCCGGCTGCATCGCTTGCCAACGGGTTTGACATTTCAACCGGTGTCCCGACATCTCCGTCCAGCTTGGCCAGCCAAACGCCATCGACCACCGGCGGCTCCGGTGCAAGCCCTGGTACCGCCAACGTCCCAGCGACGCCTCAGGGTGGTTACACGACCGGCGGTGCAACGCCACCGTCGTACGCGGCGAATTCATCGTCGGCCCCCAGCGGCTATCGATTCGGCCAACCATCGCCGACGTCCACCGCATCGGCTAGTCCGTCGCCATCGCCGACGTATTCCATTTCATCGACGCCTTCATCACCAGCCGCCCCGTCGTCTGGATTTGCATTACCGGGATCGACCGTCGCGTCATCGACGCCAGCGTCCGCGCCAAGCAGCTACGCTTTGCCCGCCGGCAACACGACCGCCCCATCGGCCACCGCAAGCGTTGCCGCCCAGACACCTGCGACCTCAGGATTCGCCTTGCCGGACGCGGCTTCGGACACAACATCCGCCGCAACGGCCGCGTCCTACAGCACCGCGGCCAATCCATCGGCCACTGTGCCGACCAGCGGAATTTCGACGCCGGGTTCCCCGTCGCCGGTATCCAACGCGGGCGGATACATGCCCGGCAGCACGGGCGGTGCGGGCGCCTACCCAACTGGCGGTTCGAACAGCAGCGGGTCGATCTATCGATAACCGCATCGCGTGGATCGAAAGGCCCTGACCCTCGAAATGGTCAAGCGCGTTGGCCGTCGCAAAGGCGACTACTGGAAACAGTACAGCGACCGGTCGGACCGCACGATCAACTTGCCGTCAGCCAAGGCTGGTGAAGCCAAAACCGGTTCGCCAATTTCGACCTGTGCGATGGTTTCGGCACGGTCATCCCGATCGGCGATGATTGCACCGTTTCCGGCTTGATCAAACACATAGATTCGATCAGCCGCGACGACGGGCGTCGCCCAACCGCCACCGAAATCGGGCAAGCGGTGCTGCCATTTCCTTTCGCCATCGCTCATCGTCCCCGCGATCAGGACGGAGCCTTTCAGGGCATACAGCGTTTGGCCGTTGGACGCGACGGTGGCGTTTCGGGGGCTGAACCGGTTGTTCCGCCAAACTTCTTTCGGTGCGGTACCACTTTGATCGGTCCGCATCACCAACAGGTCATTGCCGGGCAACATCAAGTAAGGTCCCGACAGGCTGGGCGAAGATACCGTGGCACGCCCTTCCTCCAACTTCCAACGCACGTCACCGGTGCGCGGATCGACGGCGACCACATCCTGCCCCGACGGCATGACCACTTCGGTGCTGCCATCGCTGCGGGTAATGGGTAACGGCGATGCCCAGTTGGAATCACGATTTCGTTGCTGTTCCCACAACGTGGTCCCATCCGCCAGGTTAATCCCGGCGGCAAAGGAATCTCCTTTGCATTCGACTTGAACGATCACGGCGTTTTCGGCAATCACAGGTGACGCAGCCATTCCCACGTCGTTACCGGCCTTGGGATGGTCGTGCCCCAAGCCTCGGTACCACAACAAATCGCCTTCGATCGACAGACAAGCCAAGTCATTGCTGCTGAAAAACGCGACCACATGACTCCCATCGCTTACCGGCGTCGGCGCGGCGTTGGCGCTGGTCGGATGACAAAATGGACGACCGGTCGCGCGAAACGACTGTTCCCATCGAACATCGCCCGAATCCAGGTCCACCGCGGTGACGTAAAGGTGGCCACCGTCGGGGCCCGCCGAACTGGTGGTGATGACCAAGTCCCCGACGACGATGGGGCTAGCCACACTTCGTCCTGGCATATTCGTCTTCCATGCCAGATTGCCAGATTCTTCCATTTTCAACGTGGCGGGTCCGACCGCTCCTGACGCGCTGCCGTCGCCGCGAAATCCCGACCAGTCTGCCAAAACCGATGTTGTCGTCATGGCCGATGTTGTTAGCAGAACGCCTTGCAGCAATCGCTTGGATGCACGTGCGGGTGACCACCACTTTCGATGCGCCCTTGGACCGTGGAACTTGTTCAATCGCATCTCAACGGGTCCCTTCGGTGTTCGGTGCCTGGCTTTTCAGCCCTTTGCCGTTACGGTCGGTCAGACGAAACTGGAATTCCCAATCCTGAGCCCATGACTGGGTTTGTTCATTTTGGCAAATCTTCAACAGGATCACGTTTTGCCCCTGCTGCAACTTTGCATCGCCGATGTACTGGTCGATCGCACTGCCACTGTGATAGACCTCGTTGGCCATCACCTGTCGACCATTGATCCAAACCTTGTTGGCCGTCACACAACTGAGACGTGCCTGGATGTCGATCGCCGAGGGTGAATCAAATGTGGTCCACAAATAGGCCACGGCACCTTTCTCTTTGTCCAAGTCTTTTGCAATGTCGACGGTACCGTCGTCGGAATCGGCTTGGATGTCATGCCAGGTAACCGGACCGTTCTTGCCCTCGTGCTTTGCATTCAAATCCACCGACCCGTTGGCGGTGAATTCAGCCTCTGGTCCGTAAACGGTGTCGAATCCAACACCGTCAACATTATCAAACGGCCCCACCAGTGACCAATTCCCAATCATGCAAAACGAATCCGCCAGCGACACGTCCACGCCCATGTCATCTAACCGATTGACGATCGTTTTCAACTGTGTCGGTTGACGCGCAAAGGGCAGGGCATCCAGCAAAAGCTTTTCCGCCTGTTTTTCTTCTTTCCGTTGCTTCGCTTGGTCCGCCAAGTCCAACAACCGTGCGATCGCCATTTCCCGCAGCGGCAAGCTGGGATCATCGACCGACGCGGCGATCAATCGCTCCGCCGCATCCCCGTCCGCGTCCCGGATCAACTCGACCGCCAACGCCCGACCGACGGGGCGATTGTTCAAGTCGCCGACGAAGCCAATCAAATCATCCACGGGCAAACGATCGGCACGCCGCACGACGTCCGCGACGATTCCGCGATACCAGTTCATCGCAATCGGATTGTCGTCGTCCATCGCGTTTAGGATTTCGGGCAAGTGTTCGACGCCGGCGTTTCGTAGCCGCTTCGCCGCCACCACCGCCTCGGCGTGGCCCCCGCCACCGGGCCCGATCGATCCGATCGTCGCGATGTCGGCGTCAATCGGCGATTCAGCCCAAGATTGATCGGGCAACATCGCCGCGACGGCCAGCCCAACCGCCATCAGCAGCCCAAAGATTGAATGAATGTGTCTGGCCACACGAATCCTCGTCTTCTGGTCACGTTCGGTCGTAGTGCCATCGGCAATCCGTAGCACTTCCCACGGTCCGCTACGTCAAAGTGAACCAGTGTAGACGTTGGACGAGTCGGCCCGCTGTTGAGCCGCACAAAATTCACCGGCACAAGTTGAGCCAATAATGCCAGGGTTCAATAATCGTTTGCCGGGTGCATCACCGATCCAACCGTTGCGGTTGTCAGGGCCGCGACGCGAATTCCCGAACCGTCAACGGCTGAGCGTTTCCGATCAATCGGCCGCTTTCACTTCCTTCATCCATGCCAGAACCGCGATTCGGTTGGAATCAAACGCCATGTTTTCCAAGTGTCGACTTTCCGGCCACGCCCATTCATGATGCTCCAGTTCGGACGGTTCCAACGCGACATGATCGATGTCGGCAACCTGGCAGCAGTAAAACAGATCAATCACAGGCGAACGAACGCCGGTGTAGACGTATTGGTTGGGCCGCGTCATCAACAATCGACACGACGTCACGACCAAGCCGGTTTCTTCGCAGACCTCTCTGTCCAAAGCCTGTTCCACCGTTTCATCCCGATCGACAAATCCACCGGGCAAGCCCCATTTTCCACGCCCCGGATTGCGAGCACGCCGAACCAGCAGCAGCCGATTTTGATGATCGGTGATCAGCGCACCGACGGCGGCCACCGGGCCGAAATAACAAGCCATCCCACATTTTTCACACTGAAACGGGATCTTACCGATTTCCGAACTCGGATTTCCGCACCGCGGACAAAATCGGAATGCTTCTTCGACGGGTGGGGCTTCGGAATCATTCACAACGGCGACTCCGATCCGTCATCTTGCGAATCCGTGTCATCTTGTCGGTCAATCGACGATTGCTGCTCCGTATCGTCGACAGGTCGAATGTGGTTTGGATCGGCGACGGTTTCGGGCAGTTCGGGACCAAGAAACTGGGCGGCGCGGATCAAACCAACTTCCTTCTGGCTTTCCAGCAAGCGAACCAATTGCTTGACCGAGCCCACCGTCCCCCATCCCAAGTCTTCCACCACTTCGTCGGCAAGATGACTGTGCAGAACCACTCGTGCGTCCTGCATTACCTGTGCGAAGGCCTTGGCCAGTGGCTCGGCTGGTGACACCACCGGAAACCCGTCATCCGATTCGACGGGGTCCGATCGCGAAGGCAGCTCCAGGACTCCGGAATCAACGAACCGTTGCAGAATCGCCCCCAACCGCTCCGGTGGATCCTTTTGTAACTGCGACCAGATCACCAACAAACCGTCTTCGTTCAAATGGCGTGCCCCCGCAACCGCTGCTCGGGCGACGTTCATCCAGGTCTGCTGATGCGGGTCCCCATCAATGATGACCACAACCGCATTGGCGCGACACTGATCTGGCGAAACGCCTTTCGAAATTTCCGTAGGATCATTGTGATGCTCTGCATCGGAGACGATCTGACAAGTGATCCGATTTGCTTGGCCGTCGATTGTCGGTTCCACCCACATCGCCGCCTGAATCCCAATCGTCATGGAAAGGTTTTGACGAAAGCCGGCGTCGTCGTTCGGTTGCCGGGTGAATCGCTGAAGCGATGCCGAATCGGAAAACACCGGATAGACACCCGCCGGGTCGCTTTGATCGGGACCGACGGATTGACCGGCAATTGCGGATCGACGACATCGTATCGGCAGCACAAAATCAGCGTCGGCAAGTTGCCGATTGACATAAACCGGTTCGGCACCAGCATCGGCGACCAAGTACATCAACGAATCCCGTCGGTCGGATTGATGACGTGTGGCCTTGGCCGCCGCCCCCAAACGCTGAGCCAGATCCATCATCAATTCATCGCTGGCGTCATCGGAAACCACGACATCGATTCCACCGACGTCGTGGTTTGCAAGCCACTGCACCACGGTGCCGACCGTATCAACCAATTCCGGCACCATGGCTTCGACCGTCAGCGTGACGCGGTCGCCAGGAATCATCGCTTGCGAAATCGCTGGGAAATCGATCGGTTCGCTCAGGGCCGCTTGGACACGCTGGGCCAAATCGCCGGCGGCACGTTCCTGGGATTCGCCGGCCGATGCCGGGTGCAGACGCCACGCCAGGCGATCTGCCAAGGCGTCCGCGATCGCTTCACCGGAAAAAGTTGCGTCGTGATGGGCGGCAGTCATACGTTTTTTAGGATTCAGGATCAAACTTTAGAATTCAGGATCAAAAGGCGGCCGAGAAGACTTGTCGGCAATACGGATCCGCCAGCACGGATCGCGCACCGGAATCGATCGACACCTTCGGCAACGCCAGGCGTTAAAACCCACGATCGCTCTCAGGCGTGTCCGTTGCGCCGATTCAACATCTCATTCCATCGATGGACGTGCAATGCGTGCATGCCCGAACGCCGACGGTCAACAATCATACGGATCATTGTAGGTGTCGCCGCACCCCTGAGTTCGCGAGTGCGATTGGCCTTGCCTCCCCCCGGCACATCGATCACACATCAGGCAGACGATCTGGATCGCGGAAGCAGCGAAGAAGAATCCCATCAAGCCATCATGATTTCCCCAAGCCGACGCCATACGACCGCCGCCGTCTTCCGCCGGCGTCCGTCCCACCAACTGTTTGGCACGCTGGCCGCCCTGTTGGTCGCGGCGGCTGGTGTGGGATGTTCGCAGTCCACTACCCCCAAAACGCCGGATGGTCCCGCGGCGGACGATGCATCGGCGTTACCGAGCACGGCCCCGGCAACGCTGTTGCGGATGACCTTTTTGCGTTATCGCAACAGTGATTATTACAGTGATCGCGGCTTTGCCGAACTGACCTACCAAGGCGGACAGGGAACCGAACGACGCACCGCACCACTGGCCACGTGGTACGACCGTGGCCGACTGTACGTTTCGGCTTACGAGACCCGTCTTTGGCGTGACAATCGCCAATCGATCGCCTGGTTCGTCGGCGATGCGGCCAAGCTTTGGCAACAGCAGGTGTTGATCCAAGACGTCCGCCAACGACGTCCGGACTTGGAACATCTTTTATCCGACCCGGCGCTGGTGACCGCAATTTCGGCGGGACGAGCGGGGCCGCCACCACAGCTGGAATGGATGTTCGCCGAAAACCCGATGCAAAAACTGTTCGATGACGATGCACAATTTGTCTATGGCGACATCGCCACGATCGACCAAGTCCCATGTCGTTCGGTCAACGTCACCAGCGGCAACGAGCGTTTCACGTTTTGGATCGACACGACACAGACGTTGATCCGCCGCGTCGATCTTCCGTCGCTGTTGATTCCGGCCGACCAAACGACAAGCGATCAACCGATTGAACCATCGCAACCGCCGGCCAACGTGGCCGCAGTGGTCCAGTTGAGCATCCACCTGCGCGATGCGACGCGATCCCAACGCACCGGCCCACCTCCGATGGAATCCTTTCCTTCGGCCCCGGTCACGGTGGCCGGCTTGGTGCCACCGCCGACCGTATCGCCAGGGTGGCTGGGGCAACGGGTTTCAGGCGACCGCATCCAACTTAGCCGGCGTCCCGCCACCAATCGCGGCGACCAAGATCAAATCGTGCATCAGCCCTGGGCCTGCCTTTTGTCGCTGTCCGATTCCCCCTTGGCTGGCTATCAGTTGGATCTTCTTCGGCAATGGGTTTCGCGAATGCCCGCGGATCTGCGTCGCAAAGTACTGATCGGTGCCGTGTTACCGGCGGGGGATTCGTCGGACGATCGCATCGTGGGCGACGAATCCATGCTGGATCTGGTGTATCAGCAAGCCCCATCCCAGGATCCCACCTGGCTATTGCCCGGCAGCCTGACGGTCTTGGATCATCAGGGACGTATCCAATGGCACGAACCCAACTTTGTCGCAGCCACACTGCCGCAAACCGGTGCGGTCTTGGCCGACTTGGTCAACGGGGTGAATGTCCCCCAGCGAATCCGCCAACAGCACCGCCGGGCGGACGAAGACTTTCGGCGACGCTTGGAAAAGCAGCATTCCGCTGCCGCTGAACTGATCTTGCCTTCACATGCCCCCTGAACGCACAATCCCCCTGTAAACATTCCGCCACCATGGATCACCGGTGGCGGATCGTTCGGTCCGGACTTTGCCCCCAGCGGCCAAGGACGCCAAAGCGACGGACCACGTTAGCCAAGGACGGTAATCCCGATGACACCGGGCGAAGTTGAAACCATTGCCAATCCGTTTGCCGGACCGCTGCGAAATCAGCGTCGCGGTATTCGTTCGGCTTTTGTTTCCGCTTTCAAATTGGTCGCATTGGCCTGCGTCGCCTTCGCAGGAGTGCTGGCCGTCCAGCATTACAGTCGCGTTTGGCTCGTCCACCGGTACACCCAGGACCTGAATCAACTACCAACGGACCAGCGGATCGCCAGATTGCTGGAACTGTCGACCCTGGGCGGTCCCGACCGAAACGATGCCGCGATGCCCACGATCGTCGCCGCGTTGACCGACCCGGAACCACCATTCGCCCAAGCCGCATGGCGGATTCTTCAACAAGCCCAAGACGACTGGGCTCTGCTGTCGCCATCGCGATCGGACCAAAAGCATCGCCAACTGATTCGGCTGATTGGTCAACAAGCCGACCGGGTTCCCGCCGATCGCACGGCTTGGGCCGCCGGCCTTGTCCAGACTTCACTGGATGCGTTGCGGCGCAGTGGCAAGGATGACGACCTGCAAATCAACCGTCTGGCTCTGAACACCCTTCAGCGGCTCAACGAATCCGGTGCGTCGGCCACGGTCACGGGCGACGGTGACACCACCGTCGAAGGCAAAATCACGCCAACTGCCGCCGCACCGACACCGCTGCGGATCGTCGGCATGTCCGCCCCACTGCCGATCGGAAACGACTGGGCCGGTAACGTCGACGATGCCGCCCCCAACTCCGTTGCCGCCAACACCGACGAAGCCGCCAATCAACCCGCACAGGCATCGGCCCGTCCGATCCAAGCACAAGACGACACCAATCTTCAAGCCGTCGCGCCGGAAACCGTCCACTTGAAACCCGTCGGCGACACCCCGCAGATTGTGGCGGTTGCCAAGGCCACGCCGCCTACGTCGGCCGTCCAGACCACGTCGCATTTGGTTCAATCGCCCTTGGAAGCGATGGACATTCGGACGGTCGTCCAGTTCTTGGCCGATCCGGCCCCAGAAACTCACGACTTGGCCGAAGCCGAACTGAGACGGCGACAGTGGTCGGATTCAAAAATTGAACTTGCCGACCGTTTGGTCAGCGGATCCGTCTCTGCCCGCTTGGAGTTGATCGATTGGCTGGGTTCGCAGTCGAAATTTGACCCCAGGGCTTGGCTGTTGCTGCTGTTGGACGACACCGATGCGCGAATTCGCCACCGCGTCGTCAGCGTGTTGAAGACGGTCAACGACCCAGATGTTCAAGACCGTCTGCGAAAGCACGCGGCAAGCGAAAGCGCCCCCGAAATCCGCTCGCTAATTCTTCAGTAGCGGACGCCCCGCTGTTTCGTAGCGGGCCAGTCGCGCGTCTCACTCCGACAGCCCACGTCTGGCATTCAGTCGAGTCCACATGGCCAGCGACGTCGCGGCCAACACTGCGGCGCTGAACCCAAAGTAGGCATACACCGTGGTCAGATTCCCCGGATTTAGCCACTCGCCTTCGCCAAACCGCATCAGATTGCCGTCCAAGGGCAGGGCAAACAATGCCGAAAACGGGCTAGCGATTCCCAGGACATGCACCGGAGTATCAGTGGCCGTCACCGTGCGGACCAATTCCGAAAATGTCACCAACGCGGGCGGCCCGACATACAAGGTCAGCAACACGACATAGGTCGCGATCAGCGAGACGGAAGTGCGCCGGCAAAACAACGAACAGGTCAGCGCAACAAACGCATTGACCAGCGATGCCATCACGACGATCGCAAACATCCCCAAGACGGACATCCAATTCGTGTAGAAGACGTCGTTCATCAAGGTGCCCAGCAACAAGGGCCACAACAGAAACGATGTCAGCACAAAAGAAATCCGGAATCCTACGATGAATTTGCCGGACAGGATTTGCCACGGCGTCAACGTCGTCGTCAACAACAAATCCAAGGTCTGGCGTTCGCGTTCACTGGTCATGCTGCCGGCCAGGAATACCGGGCCGACCAACAAATTGAATACGATCACGTACACGACAAACCAGGGCGAACGATCGTATTGAAAGAACAGAAACAAGCCCATCAATGGGATCGCCAGCAACATGCTGATCTGGATGACCAGACGCAGCATCAACGTCCCCTGACTAAAAATCTCGCTGTGCAATTCTTTGTCGTAAACCGGATTGGTCCCGTCGGCCATCAATTCCTGTTTCTTTGGCGGTGCGAACAAACAATCGGGAAACTGATCCGGCTGGATGACCAGCCCGACGGCCTCCTCCGCCTCTCTTTCCAAATCAATCACCTCCTTGCCTTCGCTTCCAAAGTCGGGCGGATACAGCATTCGCGCAGCCGCGTTGGCACACATCAAACCGATCGCGGCGATCGCAAAGGCGGGGATGACCAACAGCGACACCTTCAAACGAAACTCGCCGCTGGCCAGCATCCAGAACGTGATGGCGGCCAACACCAACGGCAAAATCGCTAGGTAACTGACAACAATTGAACTGCTGGTGCGGGTGAAATAGCTGCTGCAAAACACACCGATCGCGCCATACAGCACGACAGAAATCAACAGGCCCACGTAAGCGGCGATGACTTCGTACAGACTGACGCCACCCAGCGGCAGACACAGTGCGATGATGGGCAACGATGCAATGACCAATAGCCCTAGATGCAGTAGCGAAGCCACCATCTTTCCAAAAACAATCGCCCCCGGACGCATGGGGCTGGCCAACAGCATCTCGTAAGTCTGCCGTTCTTTTTCGCCCGACACAGCACCGGCCGAAAAGCTGGGCGCGATCAAGGATGCGATGACATACTGCCCCAGAAAGAACAGATTGACCAACCGGCTGGCGGATTCCGGATTGCTGGTCAAGTCCAATCGCCGATCGGCCGGCCAAGCGGCCAACACCACCAACGACAACATCAACTGATATCCAGCCAGCAGCAGAAACGACTTGTTGGTCCGCAAATTGACCAACAACTCTCGTTGCAAAACGGGATTGTTACGCAGATACATTCGCCCGGGACCGCCGAAGCACTACTTCGCTCTCGGGAAGAACACCGGGTACATCACGTCGACCTTGGGAGCTTCGGACGACAACGGCTCCAACGTCTCCAGCAACTTCACCGTGTGCTCGGCATGCAGGTGAGCGTTCAACGAGTCCAGCGATTTCCAGCGTTCAAACAAGACGAACAAGTTCTTGTCGGAAGGGTCACGCAACAACAGATAAGCCACGTTGCCTTCTTCTTTTCGTGTGATCGGTGTTGCCTCACGCATCGCCGCCACCACCTTTTTCGCGGCGCCGGGGTTCGCCTTCAGCGTTACGGCCGCCACAAAGGGCTTGTCGGCAGGACGGTCGGCCAACTGACTTTTGATTTCTGCCGCCAACGGATGCAGTGGCTTGACCGCCGCGACGGAATCACCGTCTTGTTGATCGCCGAACGCCGCATTTGAAAAAACACCAGCGCTGACAAACACCGAAACCGCCAACATGCCGGCGGTTGATACCAAACGGCGGACGATCGATCGGTCCGCTTTGCCACAGATACGGTCCGCTTTGCCATAGATACACGGGAAGGTCATGATTCAGTTCTTCGCAAAAACGTCAGACGTGATTTCAACAGTGGTGTTTCGACGCCGTCACGGACCGGCGTCGAAACGTCTGACGATTGTAGGCGATCTGAATCACTCGGTGACCGGTTCGATGGACGCCCGCATGCTGCCCTTACAGCGGGCAATCATCTCGTCTTTTCCAAACGAATGGATCTGGTCACGCTTCAGTTCGGCGTGCTCCATGGTCGTGGTCAGACAGATCGCACGGCCCGATCCATCGACTTCCTTGGCGATTTGAAACCCGCGTTCGATCGGAAAGGCAAACAGCTGCTTCATCATCATGATGACGTAGTCGTAGCTGTGATCGGGATCATCCCAAAGGATGACGTTGTATCGAGGCTGCTTTTTCCGTCGTTTGTTCTGTCGGGTACGAACGACCGGTTCGGCGACCATGGTCTGCGGATCGGACATTCTTGTTAACGCTCCTTGAATTTGCGACCGTCAGACATCCCGGGGCTTTCCGGTCGGCCACCATCGCGTGATCCTCGGTCGTGCCACCAAGCCGTTAACGCATTGGTTCGCCTCACCCAGGTGATCACGCGGTCGATTCCCACATCCGACCCGGATACAGGCATCACAGGTGTCATTTTCGGTCTGATCGACATGGCTATATTGTAGCGCGACTGTGAAACAAAAAGTACACATTTTGCCGATGAATCGGGTTCAGTTTTTTGCACCCGCGCGGCAAACCTTTCCGACTCTTCCTGGCCCCGGACGTCGACGTGACCGATTCAAATTGCCCTGCGACCGAAGATGCCCCAGACCAAAAACAGCGCCACGAAACCGAGCTGATCCAGTGGCTGCGGATCCCCAGCATCAGCAGCTATCCCGACCACAAGGACGACACCGCTCGCGCCGGACAATGGCTGTTGGACAAGTTCCAGCGGGCGGGGCTGAAGACACAGTGGTTGCCCACCGACGGTCATCCGATCGTATTGGCGGAAACGCCGCCGGTCCCCGGCGCCCCGGTCGCCCTTGTCTATGGACACTATGACGTCCAGCCGGCGGAACCCCTGGACTTGTGGACCACCCCACCGTTCGAACCCACCGTCCGCGACGGCAATCTGTACGCCCGCGGTTCGACCGATGACAAAGGCCAGCTGCTGACCCATGTTCACAGTGTGTGCGACTGGATCACCTCAGGTGAATCATTGCCGTTGCAGGTCAAATTCCTGGTCGAAGGCGAAGAAGAAGTCGGCAGCCAGAACCTGGAAGCCCGCCTGAGCGACCTGGCCGACCAATTGGCCTGTGACTGCGTGGTGATCAGCGACAGCGGCCAGTACGCCGACGGCCAGCCGGCGATCACGTACGGGCTGCGTGGCATCGCAACTTACGAAATCGAGGTCCAGGGTCCTGCCATGGACTTGCACAGCGGGTCTTTCGGCGGTGCGGTCGCCAACCCCGCGGTCGCGATTTGCCACCTGATTTCGTCAATGTTTGATGAAACTGGCAAGATTTGCATCTCGGGGTTCTACGACGATGTACGACCGATCGATGCCGACGAACGAGAGCGCTGGAAGCAGTTACCGCAGGATGAATCGGAGTTCGCCAAATCAATCGGTGTTGACCAATTGTTCGGCGAACCGGGGTACACCGCCGACGAACGCCGCTGGGCTCGTCCGACCTTGGAAGTCAACGGATTGACGTCCGGCCATCAGGGTGAAGGCGTCAAAACGATCATCCCCGCCGTCGCCAAAGCGAAGATCAGTTGCCGCTTGGTTCCCGATCAAGATCCTGGAAAGATCACCGCCGCGATCCAAGCCCACATCGATGCGAACACGATTCCCGGCACCCGTGTCACCTTGAAAGCCGACCACGGGGCCCCGGCCATGTTGGCCAACACCGACAGCCCGTATATGGCCGCCGCGGCCGAAGCAATTCGCACCGGTTTTGGCGTGTCACCTGTTTTGATCCGCGAAGGCGGGTCGATCCCCATCGTGGCGGAATTTCAAAATGTCCTTCGCTGTGACTGCCTCCTGTTGGGCTGGGGACTTTCGGACGATAACGCTCATAGTCCCGACGAAAAATTTCGTTTGGCAGATTTCCATCGCGGAATCGCAGCTTCTCGCGAACTGTGGAAACAACTTGGCCAATGCCGCGTCGGCTGATCGATTGGATCGCACCGGCCGACCAGCCATCGACGCGTCGTGACGGGAATCTGTCCGACGGCGAAACCACTGAATTCACGACCCATCCAACGGTCTTTCCCACGCCCCAATCGGCACTACCCTTCATCCATCATGCTTGACCGTAAATTCATTCTTCAAAACGCGGAACTTGTCGCCGATAACGCCCGCCGTCGCGGCGTCCAGTGTGACGTTGCCCGTATCGTTCACCTGGAACAACAGCGGCTGGAAAAACTGCAACTGGCCCAAGAACTGAATCGCCAGGCGAACGAAACCAGCAAGGGGATCGGCAAAGCCAAGGGCAATGACGAACGCCAAGCGATGATCGCGCGTGGGCGTCAACTGCGCGAAGAAAAAGACACCGCACAAAACCAACACGATGAACTGGAACAGGAAATCATCGCGTTGCAGACCGTATTACCCAACCTGACGCATCCCGATGTTCCCGACGGTGGCGAAGACGACGCCAAAGAACTGGGCTTCGGCAAGACGCCCAAACCACAGTTCGAATTCCAGCCGCTGGACCACCTTGAACTGGGCGAAAAACACGACCTGTTTGATTTCGAGGGCGGTGCTCGTGTCGCAGGATCCGGATTCTATTTCCTGCGCAATGCCGCTGTCCGCTTGGATCTGGCACTACAACAATTCGCCATTCAGTTTTTAAGCGACAAAGGCTTCACGCCCGTTTCCACTCCCGACCTGGCTTTGACCAGCGTTCTGCAAGGCACGGGTTTCAATCCGCGGGGACCGGAAACACAGATCTACAGCATCGAGAACACCGAACTGAATTTGGTCGCCACCGCCGAAATCACTCTCGGTGGCATGATGTCGGGACAAACGCTGGATGACACCGATCTTCCGATCCGCCTGTGCGGACTGAGCCATTGTTTCCGCACCGAAGCGGGCGCGGCGGGGCGGGCCAGCAAAGGCCTGTATCGCGTTCACCAATTCACCAAAGTCGAAATGTTCGCGTTCACATTGCCCGAACAAAGCGATCAAATCCACGAAGAAATGCGGGGCCTGGAATGTGAGATCTTCGACGCATTGGAAGTCCCCTATCGGGTCATCGACACCGCCAGCGGTGACCTGGGTGGCCCCGCGTATCGGAAATACGACTTGGAAGCGTGGATGCCCGGACGCGGCGAATCGGGCCAGTGGGGCGAAGTCACCAGCACCAGTAATTGCACCGACTATCAGGCGCGGCGGTTGAACGTCCGATACAAAACGGCCGGTGAAAAGGGCACCCACTTCGCCCACACACTCAACGGCACCGCGATCGCAACGGGCCGAGCGATGATCGCGATTCTGGAAAACCATCAACTTGCCGACGGCAGCATCAATGTGCCCGAAGTCCTCCGTCCGTGGGTCGGCTGTGATGTGATCCAAGCCAACGCTTGATCCGCAAAATTTTGGCCGCCGTGGGCGTCTGACGACCGAACCGCCGCGGCGGTTTTCGGTCGGCCCTGGTTCAAGGTCGATGCCCCCGTGGATTCGGCGAGCGGGCGTCACCCATGCGATGCCGTCGGGTGCGGCGTAACAACGATCGTTTGGCTACACCAAGCCTTCGCGGACGGCGCGAACCGCGGCGGCGGTCCGATCGCTTGCGTTCAACTTCCGCAACACGTTCTGCACGTGCTCCTTGACGGTTTCGACACTGATCCGCAGCGAATTCGCGATCTCGCGATTGCTTAGCCCAAACCCCATGTGCCGCAGCACCTGCGCCTCGCGGGACGTCAAAGGCATCCCGTCGGGCAATTCTTCCGGTTCCACCGGTGCCTGCATCAGATTTTGAATCCGTAAAAGCTGACTGCCGTTACGGCCGGATCGTTTCTGTACCGCTTCGACCAGCGTCGCGGCAACCACCGCGACCGAAGCCGATTTGTCCAGGAAATCAACCGCCCCCATGGCCGCGGCACGAGCCACATAGGTCGGGTTTTCATGACCGCTGAACATCACGATCGGCAAATCGTTGACGGCTTCCACTAGTTTTTCCAGCACCAACAAGCCATCCATGTCGGGCAGTCGCACATCCAACAAAGCGACATCAAACGTTCGGCTTTCGGCGTGGCGCAGTGCGTCTTTACCCGTGCCGCAGGTGGCGACGGTATCGATGTCGTACTGTCTGAGAAATAGCGATAGTGCGTCACAAACGACCGGGTGGTCGTCGACAATCATCAGGCTAAACAACGTTGGCCACTCCTCCGGCCCCGGCCGAGTTCATCATGTCGTCGTTCTAAAAGGTCTAACCTATTGTTCACCGTTACGATGCTCAAGGTAAGCCCCCGCCATTGTAAACGGTTTGAAATTCAACACTTACAGTCATTACGGAAGGCGAAATGCAACCACCCGAGGGAAGACAAGCGAACACCTATCTGGAATTGAGCGTCGTTTTTTGACCGTACCGGTTCGGCGACCTAGATAAAGAAGGACGCTTGTTCTTGGGCGTCGCGACAGTATCGATCCGCGACACGCGATGACGCTTTTCGGCATGAATCAACCAATTTCCCTGCTTCTGGTCGACGACGATCACCATCTGGCTCAGTCGATGGCGGACTGGCTGCATGAGCAGGGGATGCAGGTCGCCGTGGCGTCCGACGCTGCCCAAGCACGATCCCAGCTTTCGTCGACGTCTTACGACATCTTGCTGACCGACCTGCGTTTGGGTGCCGACGATGGCATGGACCTGATCCGGTTCAGTCGCAAAGCGCACCCGGAAACCGCGGTGCTGGTCATGACGGGCTACGCCACGCCCGACACGGCGGTGGCGGCCGTTCGCGAAGGCGCCTTTGACGTGCTGACCAAACCGTTGATCGATGAAGAACTGGCTTTGGCGATGGACCGGGCGATGGCCCAACGTGATATCGCCAAAGAGAATGAATCACTAAAGAAACAGCTTGACCGGCGCAGCGGCCTGGAAAACATCCTGAGCCACGATTACCGGATGCTGAAGATCTTTGACATCATCGACAACGTCGCCGACGCCAAAGCCTCCATCTTGATCACCGGCGAAAATGGAACGGGTAAGTCGATGATCGCCCGCGCCATTCACGGACGCAGTTCGCGCCGCGGTGGCCCGTTTGTTGAAGTCGCATGCGGTGCCTTGCCCGACACGCTGCTGGAAAGTGAATTGTTCGGCCACGTCGCCGGCGCCTTCACCGGAGCTGCGGTCGATAAGGTCGGTAAGTTTGAATTGGCCAGCGGCGGAACACTGTTCTTGGACGAAATCGGAACGGCTTCCCCCGCGATGCAAGTCAAACTGCTTCGGGTTTTGCAGGAGTTCCAGTTCGAACGCTTGGGCGGAACCGAAACGCAATCCGTCGATACACGCGTGATCCTGGCCACGAATGAAAATCTGCAGCAGCAGGTCGCGTCCGGTGCGTTCCGACAAGACCTGTATTACCGAATCAACGTCGTCAACATTCAGCTTCCTTCCTTGCGTGAACGTCCCGGCGACATTCCGATCCTGGCGGAACACTTCTTACGCGAAGCCAGCGAAACCAGCGGCAGACCGATCAACGGTTTTGACGCCGACGCGATGGACCGGCTGCAACGATACCAATGGCCGGGCAACGTTCGCCAACTTCAAAACGTGGTCGAACGCGCCGTCCTGCTATCGCGTGATGCGGATTTGACGGTCGAAGACTTGCCGCCCGAAGTTTTGGGGCACGCCGATCCGCTGGCCGTCCCGACCCCATCGAACGACGCCAATGAACCGTCATTGGCGCCGCGTTTGGGCGACGTTCAAGGCAAAAGCCTGCGTGACGCCTTGGAAGGCCCCGAGCGTCAAATCATTCTGCAATCGTTGCGGCGTCACAATTGGAATCGGGCCGCAACCGCGGATGCTTTGGAAATCAACCGAACCACGCTGTACAAAAAGATGAAGCGTCTGGGACTGGACGACCCTCGACTTCAATTCAGCTCCTGATTCAGGCCGGCGGCGTTCCCATTCCGTCGACTCGGTTCGATCGGTCACCCTCCACCATCTTGCTGCGTCGGGTATTGGGCCGTCCGCACGCGATACATCGCCAACGTCAAGCACACGGCGGTGACGATCAACAGCGCCAGCAAGTGACGAGCGATCGATTCGTTGCCGAATGTGGTGTCATCGAAAACTTGCACCGAACGCCAGGACGTCCAACGGGTCAGCAAGCCACGCAACTGATAGTTCACCGTCAATTGATTGATGATCGCTGGAACAAACGACAACCCGTACTCGGCGACCAGCGTGTAGAACACGGCGGCCACCATCGTTCGCCGAAAAAAGAACACGCCGATCAAAAGGTATTGGGCGCCGTGGGCCAAACAGGAAAGGGCCGCAAGCAAGGTCAAAACACCCCAAAAACGACCCGGATCATCAGGCCCTATTAGCGCCGTACAGCCGATCAACGAAATGGCTGCCGCGGCGAACGTCCACAAAATGGCAGTCATGTATTTGCCCACCAAGACGATCATCCGTCCCCGTGTGCGGGTGGCCAGATAGATCCAAGTTTGGCCTTCCAGTTCGGTTCCCACCGCGGGCGTTGCCCACAGCAACAACCCCAACAAACAGGTCACTTCGGGGATCAAGAAGTACACCGCATTGCCCCAGGGATCGATCGCATCAACCGATCTTTGCATGCGAAGCAGCGCGACGATCACAATGGGAAACGCGATCAACAAGAACCAAACCGCAAGCCGGCCGGCCGTGACGGATCGCGATAATTCAAAACGCACAAAGTCGACAATCATCCCGAGCGTGGACCGCACCGCTTGAGGCTTTGTCGGATGAATCAATTCCGATGGTGATGAATCCTGATCCGTCGTTCGCCCCACCGTTGATTCATCGTCCGCCGTTTCGAGTGATACCGTTGATTCGTCTGACATCATTGCTCCCCCCGGTGTCGACGTAGCAATGCTTCAAACATGGCCGACAAGTCTCCATCGGCCGAAAGCAATTGATCGACCTTGACGGAATCATCCGCGATCCAACGTGTCAATTGCGGAATCAATTGGTTGACCTCCCGCACTCCGACGGTCAAACGGTTATCCGACGTCGACAACTCGATCCGCTGAACCTGTGGATGATCGGCCAAATGTTGCACCAAACGTCCGACCCCATCGCCACGCAACACAATCTCTTGAGGCGTCGACGCCACGATCGCATCGATTTCTTCGGCCGTCCCACTGGCCAACAATCTCCCGCCGTGGATCCAAAGAAATGAACGGGTGATGGATTCGATTTCGTGCAGCACGTGACTGGCGAACAGCAAACTTCGCCCGGCAGAATGCCAACGACGAAGCAGGGCCGTCATTTCATAGCGGCCGACCGGATCCAGACCGTTGTACGGTTCATCCAGAATCAGCAGATCCGGTTCGTGGGCGATCGCCTGGGCCAGCTTGGCACGCTGACGCATGCCCAATGAATACCGGCCCATCGGTCGATCCATCGCATCAGACAAGCCGACCTGTTCCAGAGCGTCATCCGCCCTGCGTCGACTCTCGGCCGCACCAAAGCCATGCAAACGCACCAGGCAACGCACCCACTGTCGGGCGGACACGTTGGGGTACAAGACATCGGTCGCCGGACAAAGACCGATGCGTCGCAGCACATCACGCTGGCGAAACGGGTCACGACCGAAGATCCGAACACGGCCGGTCGTCGGTTTTAACTGCCCCGTCAGCAAGTTAATCATCGTCGTCTTGCCGCTTCCATTGGGACCAATCAACCCGTAAGCGCCGGCGGGAAAACGGCCGCACAGATCGTTGACACCGATCACGCGACCGTACAGTTTCGAAAGACCTTGAAGCTCGATCATTTCAGACACGCAGCCTCGACAAAATGCGGTTGCGAATGATCCAAGTCCCCATCACGGTCATTGCCACTAAAACGGCGATCGACGGCCACACGCTGCCGTCGGTGTCCTGCACATCAAAAACCCAAGACTGCACTTTGCCCAACATGTGATAGGGCGAAACCAAACGCCAACGATCCAGGTCGATCCAATCGCCGACGTCGGACATCGATGGACCGCCACGTCCGCCAAACCGTCGTCTTGGTGGACGTCCCACGCCTGGTGCAAAGGTCAAAAACGTGTATGCCACGTACCCCAGAACCCAAGTGGCGAACCAAGCAAACGTTGCATAGCGACTTTCCGGTGTCAGCGATGAATACATCATCGCCAGCGTCGTCGTCGGCAAAATCAAACACAAACTGGCGACCAGGACCCGCAGCGGGATGTCCCACGTTTCGGCAATCACCATCAAGCCGGGCGAGAACAGGACACCGGTCACATACAACACGAGCGCCGGAACCGTAACGATGCAGGCAAGAAAGAACCACAGCACCGCAGATTTTCCGAAGACATATTCCGTTGGCGTCAAAGGACGAGCAAAGTATTGCAGATAAGCACGACTGCGCATGTCGTAACAGACCAGCCTGGGTGTGATCAGCCCGACCAGAATCACCATCGCATAAAGCTGTGGATACCGAAAGAAAGCCAGAATCGCGCTGGACCAAATCTCATGACGCACCGCCGCAGGATCCGTCATGTACTCTGCCGCCAAATCGGGCCGATCGATCGGGGGCGACATCAACAGTCCGACGACTCGGTCGGGTTCCTGCTGGGTGGTGTATTCGAACATAAAGATGATTGCGGCCGGGAAAATCACCGGCAGCCACCCCAACATCAGCCCGAATCGCAGCCACTTGGCACGCAACACCAGCGATACGCCGCTGCGAGCGATCGCCAAAGGTCGCGTGATGCGATTCGTTTTCGATTGGTTCCAACCGCGATACCCGACATCATGAAGCGCCATCGGATCCTCCGGTGCCTTTACTTGTCGCTTCTTGGCCCGACACCGTGGCGGCGAAACCAACGGAAACTGGTTCCGCATCAATGGGCATGGTCGCTCCGGTGGCTGCAAAGAAGATCTGTTCCAGCGAGTTCCTTGCCGGCTCCAATCTGGAAATGGCGGCACCCGATTGCCCGGCCGTCTGCCAGATAGCCGCCGAGTCACTCGGATCAATCCCGCTGACTTTCCATCGTCCGTCGATCGTCGCGCTGACCTCATGTCCCGCGTTTTGTAGGTCGCGGACCAGAAGCGATGGATCGCCTTGTACCCCCACTTGAACCGACGGTTCGGCCGGACGGCTCAGGTTCGCCAAGCTGTCCGAGACGCGAACGGTTCCTCCGACCAGAATGATGACGTGGTCACAAACCGCGCGGACGTCGTGCAAGATGTGCGTGGATAACAAAATGCTTTTGCCGTGCCGATGGCCCAACGTACGAATGCGGTCCAACATCGAACGGCGTTGCTTTGGATCCAATCCGGTCGTGGGCTCGTCCAAGATCAATAGATCCGGGTCGTGCACCAACGCCTGGGCGAACTTCAGTTTTTGCCGCATGCCCGTCGAATACGACTCGACTTCGCGATAGCGTTCTTCACCAACGTCACAGAAGTCCAGGATTTCGTGCGCGCGACGCAACGCTTCGATCCTGGGCAGCCCCGACAACTCAGCCATCAAGGCCACGGATTCGATGCCGGTCAGCCCGGCGACATAGCAATCGTCTTCGGGGGAATATCCGATGGCGTCTCGGATTGCACGTACCTGTTCCGGCCATTGCATCCCCATGACATCGCCCGCGCCGGTTTGCGTCCGCACCAACCCCAAAAGCGCTTTGATGAATGTGCTCTTACCGCTGCCATTGGGCCCCAACAGACCGGTGACGCCAGGACGGATCTTCAATGACACGTCATCCAGTGCCACCAACTCTCGATACCGCTTCGTAAGACCGTCGATGGAAACGACGTAAGACTCAGACGTCATTGGCGAATCATTTGTATGCGTTCCCTATCCGACCGCCGGCGGCGGATGTGCTGGACGAAAAAGATCATTTTGGCCGGCCGGGCCGATGCGATGACCAGGCAAGACGCTCCGATCAGGATTCGGGAACGCCATCGCAGTCAAGACGGACAAACAGACCACTTTCGCGCGCCGCCGCATGATCTTGGTTCGGCACCGCATCAAAAGTTTCACAACACCGCTGGGAAACAATCGTAGCGGCAGTGGAGCATCATCGGTGCCTCGCTGCGCAGGGAAGCCACGCCACGCCGAAAGGTTTTCCTCATCCGCACAGATTCACTGACCGATAAAATCGAAGGACGCCCGCGCCAAAGGTGCGCCACAACCGGATTCCGCCAATATCCACCAGGATGCTTGATTTTGGCCGACCAAGTTTCACGTACGTCTCGATCGCTGCGTTCGGTGCTGCACCGCTGGCTGCCGGTGCGCCAAGATCCCAACGGTCCATCGCCCGTTGGCGAGGGCCCGGGCGACCCCAGCGGCACGATGCGACCGGTCGAAAAGTGGGTCACCGATTGGGGATCCGCGGTCATCGATGGCGTCAGCACCGTCGGCGACATGGCCGTGTTCGCATGGCAAATGTGCACTTGGATGTTCACGCGGCTACCCAAGCGCGGAACCCTGCTGACAAACTTTTACCAGGTGGGCGTGCTCAGTTTGCCGGTGGTGGCGTTGACCGGAACGTTCATCGGAATGGTCTTGGCCGTCCAAAGCTACTACCAGTTTCACGCCATCGGTTTGGAAAGCCGCCTGGGCGTTGTCATCAACACCTCACTGGTCCGTGAACTGGGGCCGGTGCTGGCCGCCACCATGTTGGCCGGACGTGTGGGCGGTGCGATGGCAGCGGTGTTGGGCACCATGCGAGTGACCGAACAAATCGATGCGTTGACGGCCATGGGGGCCGATCCGATCCACTACTTGGTGGTGCCGCGATTCCTTGCCTGCATCCTGTTGATTCCTGCACTGACGATCATGGCCGATTTCATGGGCATCGTTGGTGGGTACTTTTACAGCGTGATCATCCTGCACATCGATCACGCGGCATATCTGAACCATTCACGCGAAGGCGTTGTCGGATTCGATCTGTTTTCCGGCGTGTTCAAGAGTGTGTTTTTCGGCGGCATCATCGCCGTGGTTTCTTGTTACCGTGGTTTTCATTGTGATCCGGGCGCCGAAGGCGTCGGTAAAGCGGCGACCGCGGCATTCGTTTATTCGTTCGTGCTGATCTTGGCCATCGATTTGTTTTTGAACATCGTGCTGGACGCGGTGTACTTCATGATCTACCCCGAAGGAACATCGCTGCTATGATCGATGATTCCATCCTGCCCGAATCCGATACGGGCGCATTGATCGATGTCGACAACGTCAGCATGGTCTTGAACGGCCAATGCATTTTGCAAGACATCAACGTGCAAATCACTCGCGGCCAAACCGTGGCCGTGATTGGGGAAAGCGGCTGTGGCAAAACCGTGTTCATGAAAACACTGGTCGGCTTGCTGAACCCCACACGTGGCCGAGTCCGTTTTGACGGGCAGTCCTTGGGCCAGATGTCACAAGGTGAATTGACGGCAACGCGACGCCGTTTTGGTTTTGTTTTTCAAAACGCCGCGTTGTTTGACAGCATGACAATCTATGAAAACGTCGCCTTTCCCCTTCGTCAGGAAAAGGTTCAGCCGCCGGAATCAGACGTGCGCAACCGTGTGATGCGACACTTGGCCGAAGTTGGTTTGCCGACTTCAGCGGCCGCCAAACGCCCGGCGGAACTTTCCGGCGGGATGCGCAAACGCGTTGGTCTGGCCCGGGCATTGATCTTAAAGCCCGAGTTGGTCGTCTACGACGAACCGACCACTGGCTTGGATCCGATCATGAGTGACGTGATCAATGAATTGATTTTGGACACCCGACGTCGCTACCCCGTCACCAGTATCGTCGTCACGCACGACATGCATACCGCACGCAAGGTGTCCGATCGCGTGTTGATGTTCTTTCCACGCTGGCGATTGGAACCTGACGACAGTCAAATTCTGTTCGATGGTCCACCGAGTGAATTGGAAAACGCGCCGGACCGCCGCGTTCGACAGTTCGTCCGCGGCGAGGCCGGTGAACGCTTGGATGAAATGACCCGACAAGTGGATTCGATTTCGGGATAAAGGATTGCATCATGGACGAAAACAGAATGCGATTCGGCGTCGGCGTCCTCGTGATTGCCGCCATCGGAATCGGAATCATTTTGACCTTTCTATTCGGCGCGTTTCCGACGGTGCTGAATCGCGAATACACGTTGGACGTCTGGTTTCCATCATCCGAGGGCGTCAGCACAAATACACCGGTGCTGCGTGACGGTTTTCGGATCGGGCGGGTCAGCAACATTCGTCTGGTCGATGACTTTGACGAACACCCCGAAGGCGGCGTGATCTTGACGCTGCGTTTGGGTCAAGAGTTCGTGTTGACTCACGAATACGTTCCTCGCATCGGCAACGGATCTTTCATCACGGGTGATTCCAAGCTGGAATTCGTTCGTGCCAGCCGAACGGAACTGGCAACGCTGCTGGACGGCAACTTGGACCTGATCGACGAACCTTATTCCGACGGCGAGTATTTCAAGCACGGACGAAAGGCGGCGGATCCGTTCAGCGTCCTATTCGACTTGGAAGACGATATTCGGTTGACCATGGAATCAATTCGCGGGGCCGGGGTTTCAGTCGAACAGGCCGGTCGCAGTGTCCAATCGATGGTCGGGGACCTTCGATCGGTGATCGGTATGGCCCCGGCACCACCGGCCGGACGCGGCGCGGTTTCCGACGATCCATCGGTCCGAACCGCGGGTTATCAAAACCCACCTTCGATGAAATTGGCTCAAAACACGCCGCCCAGCTTTGCCCAGCCGCAGCCCCCGGGCCAAACCATTTCGCCACGCAATGATGCCACACTGCGGGACCTAGCGGATGAAGCCATCCGGACTCTGGAAGAATTCCAGGGGGCGATCCGCGACGTCCGTCAGATCGTCAGCAATCCCGACATCCGGCAAAACATCGAAACGTCGATTGAAAAGGTTCCCGGTTTTATCGACCAGGCCACCGAGACGTTGCAAAGCGCAAGCGATTCGTTTGACAGCTTTGAAAGGGCAGGGCGGCAATTCGAACAAGTCGGTTCCACCGCAGATCAAACACTGCAAAACGTGGACACGGCGGTCGAAGATGCGGTCGTTAAACTCAACGCGACGCTGGGTGGTCTTGAGAAAACCATCGCCAATGTTGAACGCTTTACCGAACCCTTGGGAGCACGCGGTGGCGAATTGATTGAACAAGTCTTGACCAGCTTGGCCAACCTGGACAACGCCGTGATTGAACTACAATCGGTCGGCCAGATGATCAACCGCAGCGACGGAACCTTACGTCGGCTGATCGAGGACGACGAAATGTACTATGACGTGCTTCGCACCGTGAAAAATATTGAAAACGCCACCGCGCGGATTCGCCCGATCCTGGACGACGTTCGGGTCTTCACCGATAAAGTCGCGCGAGATCCACGACAATTGGGCGTCCGCGGCGCATTGACCAATCGTCCCAACGGCCTTGGCTTGAAGTGAACCGGATTCCCGATGCCGTAACGCCGCGACCGCGGTCCTGGTCATTTGCACAACGCCACGCACTGATCTTGGTGTTGCTGTCACCGGTGTTGGCAAATTTGGTCGGCAGCCTGTTCAACATCCTGTACAACCAGACGCAAGTACAGCCACTGTTGACCGAACGCCAGATGGACCGCTTCTTCGAAGTCGTCAAATGGTTCAACTTGGTCGTGTATCCCATCGCGATCGCCTGCTTTGTGGTTCCGGTCACGCGGCTGCGTCCAATTCATCGCCGGCTGATCAACGGCGATCCCGTCGATCGCGATGAATTGTCATCGGCCCAGCGATTGATCATCAATCTGCCGTGGTGGTTTTTGATCGTTGCGGCGATCGGCTGGCTGATTTGCATTCCGGTTTTCCCGCTTGCCTTGGTCGCACTGGGTGAACCTGTTTTCGGCGAAGTGATCACGCACTTGATCACTTCGTTTTTGATCGCTTCGCTGATTGCGGTGACCCAAAGCTTCTTTGCGGTCGAACTGACCATTCAAAAGACACTGTTTCCGGTATTCTTCCAATCGGATTCACCGGCCAGTGTGCCCGGCGCAAGACCACTATCGATCACCCATCGTGGGTTGCTGTGGTCGTTTACCGCCGTTGTTTGCCCGGTCGTTTCACTGTTGTTGATCGTGTTGGTTCCGGATGCCGCCCACCGCGCACCACTGTTCGCGATTGCCGTTGCGGTGGTGGCGATTGCGTTTGGATTCGCCACCAGTTGGATGCTGGGACGCTTGGTCGTTCGGCCGATCCGCGCGTTGAAACTTGCGTCACAACGCATCGCCGACGGGCATCTGAACACCCATGTGCCTTTGCAGCACGCTGATGAGTTTGGGTTGCTGATCGAAAGCTTCAACAGCATGGCCAGCGGTTTGCGCGAGCGAGAACGCTTGCATCAAACCTTCGGACGTCACGTCGGCCAGGAAGCGGCAAAGCAGATCCTTCAACAGGGCGACGCCGGTGGCGGCCGGGAACAAAACGTGTCGATCATGTTCGTCGACGTGCGAAACTTCACCATGCATTCGTCACAGCAACCGCCTCATGAAATTGTTGCCGCGTTGAATGCCTTTTTCGCCGCTGCGGTGGAACGGATCGAAGGCCACGGTGGGATGGTCAACAAGTTCCTAGGCGACGGTTTGATGGCCATTTTCGGCGTCGGCACCGACGCCAAACGACACGCCGACCAGGCGGTTGCCGCCGCCATTGATTTGCAGTCGTTTGTCGTCGACCAAGCCGACACGTTCAATGATCTTCATTGGCCCGGTTTCGCCATCGGCATTGGAATCAATTCAGGCAATGCCATCGTCGGAAGCATTGGCTCACCGCGGCGACAGGAATACACCGCGATGGGCGACACGGTGAATGTCGCGGCCCGAGTCGAATCGTTGACCAAGACGTTGTCGCAGCCCATTCTGATCACCGCGTCGACCCAAACCTTGCTGACGCAATTGTTCACGTTGCACCCGCAGGTGCCGCAGAACGTGAAGGGCAAAGCGGTTCCGATTGAATTGTTCGCGGTCGAATTTTCCGTGTCCACGGCGAACCGCTAGTCAGGCGGCAATTTCCGCTGACCTGGAGCCCTTTCGCCGTCACGGGCCCCTGCATATGCGACATACGAATCGGCGCCACCTTTGGTCAGCTGACGGATCTATAATCGATGATTCGCTTCCGCTGAACGGGGCACGGCTGAAAAAGCCACCTTCGCCTTCGACGGTGGCGTGGCCCCGTCTGTTCCCACCCGTAAGCTCCCCCCCTTTTCAACCCCGCCATCAATCCCATGCAAATACTTCATGTTCGTGTCCTCTGCGCTCTCGCGTTGGTAGGTGTGCTGGTTAGCCCGCCATGCCTGAGCCCCACACTGCTTGCCGCCGAATCATCACGCCCCAATTTCATTGTCATTGTTTGCGACGACATGGGATTTTCCGATCTGGGTTGCTATGGCGGTGAAATCGAGACGCCCCATCTGGACCGGTTGGCCTCGTCGGGCTTGCGTTTCGTTGATTTCCACAACAACGCCAAGTGTTCTGAAACGAGGGCGTCGCTGATGACCGGACTCTGGCATCAGCAGTCCAAAAACCTAAAGAAACCCGGCAACGTCACCATTGCCGAAGTCTTGAAGCCTGCCGGTTACCGGACATTGATGAGCGGAAAATGGCATCTGGCTAGCGAGCCGCCGGAACGCGGATTCGATCGATACTTCGGATTTCTAGGCGGCTGCATCAACTTCTTTACAGGCAACGATTGGGGCAGCGGTGAGAACCTGATGCGGCTGGACCGCAACGTCTTTGACGTTCCGGATGATTTCTATTCCACCGATGCGATCACCGACTATGCGATCGAATTTTTGAATGAAGGTGAATCCGACGATCGCCCCTTTTTCCTTTACTTGGCCCACAACGCCCCTCATTTCCCATTACATGCACCGGAGGAAGACATCGCAAAATACCGCGGGCGTTATCGCGTCGGCTGGGATGAGATTCGTCGCCGTCGGTATCAACGATTACAGGAACTGGGGATCGCCGACGAAACATGGAATCTGTCGGATCGTGATTCCAAAGTCGAATCATGGGAATCGCTGACTGCGAAGGAGCGTGAATTCTTGGAACCCATGATGGAGGTGTACGCGGCGATGGTGGACCGCCTGGACCAAAACATCGGTCGGCTGGTCGATCACTTGGAATCCACTGGCCAACTGGACAACACCTTGATCTTTTTCTTTTCCGACAACGGCGCTTGCCCTTACCAGCGGCTGAAGGGTGACATGCTTGTTCCCGGGTCGGTCGACAGTGACATCGCTTATGACGCCCGCTGGGCCAACATGTGCAACACGCCGCTGCGGAACTACAAACAGTATGCCCACCATGGCGGCACGCTGACGCCGATGATCGCGCACTGGCCCAATGGTATTCAAGACACCGGCGGCCTAAACCATTTCCCGTCACACTTGGTCGACATCATGCCGACGTTGGTGGAACTAGCGGGTGCCACGTATCCGACGCAGCGAAACGGACAAGACGTCTTCCCGATGGAGGGCGTTTCGTTGGCGGCTACGCTTCAAGGCAAAGAGGCGTCGCGACAACGCAAACCGATCTACTGGGAATTCGCCAACAACCATGCCGTCCGTGATGGCAATTGGAAACTGGTCGCCGAGCGTACCAAAGATTGGGAACTGTACGATGTTTCGCGCGACCGATGCGAAACCGACAATATCATTGATCAGTACCCTGACGTTGCGAAACGTCTGGCGGAATCTTACGACCAGTGGGCCAAACGAGTCGGTGCAAAAACGCACGCAAAGTGCCTGAATTCGTCCCCGTCCAGTCAATCGCAACTGTTCAATCTGGACAAACTGTTGCGTGATCCTCAATAGGCACATCGATTGCCTATTCGGCAAAGTCCAGCCAGCCCGCACCTGTGGGCGCATTGTGATGCTCGGCCGGCAATGTCGCTTGATCCAGCCACCGGTTGAGCAAATATCGGTAATGTCACAATCCGCCTGATTCCGATTTTTCAACCATGCCGTCCGTGAATTCGACAGGGACGTCGATTCTTTCGATGGCGTTGATCTGACTGGCCCCGCACCGGATCGAAACGCTTGACCACCTTCACCAGCCTGCACTTTGGCGGATGGGGGTGTTGCCAGACTGGCGAGCACGGCTGTACCGAAAGGAATCGGGATCGATGACCGCACGAAATCGACGTTTGGCACTCGCGACGCTTTTGGCTTGCAGCCTGACCGGCTGCAACGGCACCTTGCGCGAACGACAACCACCGCCGGTTGTTACGGGCATTTCACAGCCACCGGTCGCATCAACGGTGACGCGGCAGCAAACGCAACGGCGATCGGATTCCTCAACAGTTCAAGCGGTCGACTTCGAATCCGAGATCCCATCGGCATCCCCCCCGTCGCCAGCAACAGCCGATACGTCCGTAGGAAACGTGCAGCCTGTCATCGTTTCAGATCCGCTGGCCGTTGCGCCGGCCGCCTCCGATGGCTTGCAAACGGCAGTGGCCTTTGACGCATCTTCGCCGCCCACACTTTCCTTGGTGGACGTCGAAGCGATGGCCATGGCGCATCCGGCAATTGCCGCCGCCGATGCGGCCGTCCGTGAGGCGCAGGGCCGCGCATACCAGGCTTGCCTTTCGCCCAATCCGACGCTGCAGTACCAAGCCGACGAAGTCGGGAATGAAGGCAGCGCTGGTTTGCACAGCGTTGGCGTATCCCAGTCCATCGTGACCGCCAACAAACTGGCATTGGCCAACCAGACCCTGCGTCAAGTCGTCCAACAGCGGGTCGCGGATCGCGAAAGAACTCGGCTGCAAGTTTTGACCCGTGTTCGCACGGCTTACTGGAATGCTTTGGCCGCTCAGAAGCAAGCGGAACTGACCGACCGGATTGTGGATTTGGCCGAACAGTCGCTGCAGTCGGTTCAAGACCTGTTGGATGCCGAAGAGGTCTCCAAAATCGCACTGCTGCAAGCGCGAGTCGAGTTGGAAAACGCACGCATCGAAGCAGAAAACGCAAAGGTGCGAGCCGACGTCGCACGGCGGGCTCTGGCGGCCGCGTCAGGCAGCGATTCGATCGGTTCGTCTCGAGTGGACGGCACACTAGGTGCTGGACTGACCGACCGACCGTGGGACCGATGGTTGCAAACGATCGACGCCACCAGCCCGGAACTGGCTGCCGCGGGCAGCGAACTGGAACGTGCCCGCTGGGCACTTCGTTTGGCTTGTGCCCAGGTGACGCCCAACATTACCGGACAAATCGGCGTCGGCGTGGACACGGGATCGGATGACACCTTCGCCAGGTTCGGCATCAGCGTCCCGTTGCCGATCCACAACCGAAATCAAGGAAACATTCGTGCCGCCAGAGCAGCCATCACCGCCGCCGGCGCGTCCATCGACGCGACGCGTTTGGACTTGGCATCGCGACTGTCACAAAGCATCACCGATTACCAAACAGCACTTCAAAGGTACCGCCGTCTAAGTAGCCAAGTTCTAGCCGACGCCGAAGAAACCTTTGAATTGTCGCGGCAAGCATTCCAAGCCGGTGAGACCAATTTTCTGCAATTGTTGACCGCTCAGCGAACGTTGTTCGCGGCGCGATTGAATGTGCTGGACGCTGCCAAACAGGCCCACGTGGCCGCCGCGGCGATCGACGGGCTGTTGGTCTCCGTCGATTCGCCGAACTGAACTTGGCGTCGACGATCTAGAAATCATCGCCGCCGATGACTTCCTTGTTGTTGCGTGTCGCCAGCGCTTTATAGATGTCCAAATCGATAAACTTGGTCAACATTCGAACCGAACCGTCGGACAGAATGAACTGGGCACCGCCAGGGTGATAGCTACCAAAATCTTCGAAGTGTCCCACCGGATCATTGGGAACATGGTCGGCGGCCCCCACGATTCGGGCGGCTGGTTCGTTGGCATCGTGAATGACTCCATGCCAAATCGAACCGCCTAGTCGCCCGCTACGCTCGCCCACCATGATGGTCTGGCTCAATCCGTCGTAGATGTCACGGAAACGCAGCTGACTGTTTCCATAGAACAGTCCATCCCCGTCATACAGATCGTCGTGAATATCTGTCGTACCATAGACGCCAACATAATTGCTCTTGGCGACATCAAACAGGAAATGGGGACCTAAGTCGACGTTCACGCCGTCTTCGTGATCATGTGCATGATCCTCGTCATCGTCATCACCTTCGTGCCCATCTTCGTCTTCATGATCATCGTGCTCGTGTTCTTCGCCTTCGGCAATGGCGAACAACAGGCTTAAGGTGTCACTGGGACAAACAAACGATGGAATCGAGCTGGTACGAACGGCCGCATGCTCAGCTTCTTCGATCGGTAGTGAAAAATTGACTCGGTCATAGGCCGAGACTTGTTCCATCTGCGGCAAGATCGCAGCCGCCCACCCCCATCCCGGTTCATGATGGTCTTCGTCGGCGGCAATCCAACCGCTGGGGAGTCGCCGGTACGCACTGTGGTAGTTGTGAAGTGCAATTCCGATCTGCCGCAAGTTATTTTGGCAGGACATCCGCCGCGCTGATTCGCGTGCGGCTTGAACTGCGGGCAGTAATAGGCCAATTAGGATGCCGATGACCGCGATCACCAACAGCAATTCGACCAAGGTAAATGCGTTTCGATTCGATGACGAATCTGTCTTGTTGCGGCGGGTCACGCCAGAGAAGAGATTCATGGTTCGGCAAGTGAAGTTCGATTTTCGTGGAATGAATTTCCCGGTCTCGTTGATGAATGATCCATGCGGCGCAGCCGACGAACCTGTCCGATTGGACCAACGAGAAAGGAAACGATGAAATCAAACTTTCGCCGGAGGCCCGCGGGGAGGGGACGCCCCCCAACGCCAGACTTCCTGGCGTCGATCAGTAAACTCGCCCGACGCTTGCGCAGCGACCACTCCCTGGATTGCCGATATCGATTGTTCGTGCGAACCCGACATGCCACGCACCACACAAAGCGTGCACAGGCCGTGACAAACATCTTCCGCCGTCGCCACCCGCCAATACGACCGATCCTGACCTGAGAGAGCTGACGGTGATGAATCGTCGCATCCGACCGTGCCGTGTTCGCACCCACAGCCCGATTGGTCGACCGCGCCGTCAGAGCAAACCGCGTGGAGAACACACTTGCCGTGCCCGTGATGGTGCGCCGCAGGCATCAGCCATCCGCCCACCAAATAGGCGATCAAAGCGATTCGGCGGGTCCAGGTGTGCAAGAAAAGATCCGGTCGGATGGTCGGGGGCAAACATGAAGGAATTGGTAAATCAGCCAAGCCTGGATTAGGACGCGTGCCCCCCCCCTTCCTACGCCCCAGAATGCCCCAAAAAGACCGGGGGAAAGATGGAAAAAACACGCTCGCCGCCAACTTTGCTAGTGTTGAACCTGTCGACAAGGCGAATTTTCCGACAGCGTTGAATATAACCGTTTTTTGCAGCTGGAGCGTGCCTTTTTGAGTCAGACGGCTCGTCAAACTTTGCTCCAACGAGCCAATTCACACGACGCCCCATCTTCCCCAGCAGGGAATCAATGCCCGCAGACCACAGCCACGATTGCCATGATTGCGGGCACGGTGTGGTACCGCACCACCACGGGCTGACCAGCGGCAGTGCCTACGATTCCATTCCCGACAGCCGTTTGCTGTGGACCGTCGCACTGAATCAGTTGTTAACGGTCGCCCAAGTGATCGCCGGCATTTGGTCGGGCAGCGTCGCCCTATTGTCCGATGCCGCCCACAACTTCAGCGATGCCAATGCATTGCTGATCGCCTACATCGCACGTCGAATCTCACGTCGGAAAGCAAGTTCGCGGTTCACGTTCGGCTATCGCCGGGCCGAATTGATCGGTGCGACCATCAACCTGACACTGTTGGCGACCGTCGGCTGCTTTTTGATTTATGAGGCCGCCCACCGTCTGCTCGATCCGCAACCGGTAATCGGTTGGTTGATGGGAGCCGCCGCCGCGATCGCATTGGTGATCGACATCGCGACGGCCGGCTTGCTGTGGGCGATGAGCCGAGGATCGCTGAACGTTCGCGCCGCCTTTGTGCACAACCTTGTCGACGCGGCCGGGTCTGCCGTCGTCTTGATCGGCGCGGTGGTGATCACGTTGACGGATTGGACGTGGGTGGATTCCGCGCTGACGTTCGGATTGGCGATTTACATTCTGTATCAAGTCTGGTCGATGCTGCCGCAAGCCATTCGCATTTTGATGGAAGGTACTCCGCCGGATTTGGACGTGGACGAATTGATTCGTGTCGCCGTCGAAATGCCGGATGTCGTCGGCATCCACCATCTACACGTTTGGGAACTGGACGAAGACCATCGGGCGTTGGAAGCCCATGTCTCAATCCGTTCCGATGATCTTGATCGAATGGAAGACATCAAACACCAATTGAAACGTCGTTTGCACGAAGCGTTTGATATCCAGCATTCCACCTTGGAATTTGAAGTCAGCCGAGACAATCAAACAGGACATTGCACCGAAGCCGGCCACGAAGGGCTGGAACGTTGCTGGAACCCGGACTTGTCACCAGACGGTTCAGCGTCCACGCCGGTCAGCAAAACATCGGGGCGGGGCAAGCATCACCATTGAATCCCACTAGCGATTGATCGCTGTCGGTCATCGACGTTGTCTGTTCAAACCGGCTTTTACAGGCTATCGATCCCAATGGGTTCGGCCCAATGCACCGAATGCCCAGACGCGCCGTCGGTGGCTTCGTCGATCGGTAATTCCAGCGTTGCATCGCTCGAAGGCGGCAGCGGATCCCGCGGATCCAGGATTTCAGCTTTCGGTTGCGATGGTTGCTGCATTGGAATCGTTTCAACGGAGGCGTCATCCACCCTTTCGGTGTCCTGCGATTCCGCAGCCTGCGTATTCGTCGTAGATGAGTCGACCAGATTCAAATCGTCACCAAGTAGTTCGGCGTCAGCGGTGTCGCTGATCATCGCCGGTGAATCCCACTGTGACGTGGATTTTCCATCGGCCGACAAAACCTGTTCAATCCGGTGCGCCAACAGTGCCAATTGAATGCACGTCGGGCGGTCGTAGGAGGTCTCCGCCATCGGCAGAGCCTGCTGCAAGTAATCCCACGATTTTTGATAGTCGCCACGACCAAACCAAATCCTGGCGACACGACACAATCTTCGTGCGGCCAAATCGGTGCGTGCCGCTTCGGTGTAGGCCGCCGATGCCAATTCCAGCACGTTGGGAATCTCCCGGTAATTTCCCGCCAATCGCAAATGATACGCCTCGCGGTCCAGATGGCTTGCGGCACAGAGGTAGTTTGCCTGGGCCAAATGAATCAGCGCGGCGACGTCGTGCACTTCTGCCACCAACGCTTCGCTGCAAACGCCGTCGGCCAATTCGCAAGCGGTCTGCAACCGCTTCTTGGCGCAGGCTAACTGATATTGCTCCGCCGCCAAACGTGCGGCTGCTAATTGAACCTGGGCGTCATATTTGTCTTCACACTGCTTGCGCAACTTCTTTTGGTGCAACCGAGGTCCAACGCAGGGAACCATGGTCAGACAAGACTGCTTGCATGGATCTTGGTCACAGCCACAACAACAGCTTGACGCCTCTGGCCCGCATGGCGGCTTAGCACAGGCCGCATTTTGAATCAGATCCGCCGCGGTGGCCAAATCGCCTTCGTCCTGCGCAATCTTGGCTTGCAGCAGGTAGGTGTTGCCCGTCGACAATCCCGCGCGACACAGTTCCACTCGTGAATCGACCAACCAATCCTTGGCTTCGGGATACCGCCCCAAACTGGCAAAACAGGCGGCCAAGTTATAGGCATGCGTACCGGCTTCGGCCGGATCATCCAACATCCAAGCTCGCGCAATCGCCCGGTAGTACTGCTGAATTGCCGCATCGGTATTCCCTTCGGCAAACGCTTCGCGTCCAGACTTGGCGTATCGCACCAATGACGAATCGGTATCAGCCACATCCACGGTCGGGCTCTGACACCCCATCGCGCTCAACCACAGGAAAACATACAGCACCGTGCACCGGAGCGGTTGTCGATGATGCTTTTCATCGATCATCGCAGACTTCCTCCGGCGCGGACGTTGGACGGTGAGATCTGGACGCTTGGTTTCCCTTGGTTGCTGTATCGACGCAACAGCCAATGGCTACGAATTTCTTCCACCAAGTCCTGGGTGTCGCTGACGGTATCGTTGACACGTCGTGTGGTACCGGGAAGATCCTGGGCCTCGTCTTGCAGCACCGCAACCAATTCCTGCGTCTGCACCGCCAACTTTTGAACCTGTTCGGCCGCGCTGCGAAGTGTGTCAAGTGTTACCGCCATGTCTTCGTTCACGCTTTCGGCCGTTTGCGCGACCGCATTGGATGCATCGCGTACGCTGCGGCTGGACACCTGCACCTGGTCCAAGGCCTCGGTGATATCGCCTTCCACCAAGTCAGATACTTGATCGGTCAACCCGGCAACCTTGTTTTCCAGATTGGCCGCGGCGTCTTGCACCGTTCGCATGGTTTCCAGGGTTTGAGGCCGTACGGTTTCGCTGGTTTGATAGAACGATTCGGCCGCCTGTCGGGACTGAACCAAGGCGGGATCCGCGGTCGCCGTCAAAGTGTCTTGAAGCTTGTCGGTCGCCCCCGCGATGCTTTCCAAGGTCGGGCGTAACTGTTGTTCAATCATCTGAATCGACTGGCTAACCAATTCCACTTCGCGAGTCATCAGATCGATCGCGTCCGCTTCACCGATGTAGTTTTCCAGTTCGCTGCCCGGTGGCAGCGGCATCCGGTCATCGTCCGGATCGTCCGAACGTCGGATGACCAAAACGGGATTGCCCAGCCCGAACCTTCGCTCTTGGCTGACAATCGAATCGGTAAAGATCTGGCGGCTCATTTCCGGACGCACGCTCAAGTTGACGCGCACCAGATTGGTCGAATCGACATAGCGAATCGATTCGATCGATCCGGCTCTTTCGCCCAAGATCATCACGTCGGCCCCCTTGTGCAGGTCGCCGATCTCATTCTGTTTGATATTCAGGTAGTAGCTGTCTTGTTCGACGAAATAGTTCCCTGCTCGTAACACCAGGAACGCCAGCGCGACCATCAGGATCAAAATCAACAGCAGAAAAAATCCCACCGCCTGATTGGCGTATCGCAATCGGTAGGGTTCGTTCATGCGTCGTCTCCATCGGTCAATTCCGGATGCCGAACATCCATTTGGTGCTCGGCCCCCAAGGATTCAAGATGATCAGAATTCCAAACGTCGCTGATCCACACAAACGCCGTGCCTTGTTTCCGAAGCGATTGCACCGCATCGGTCAACTTCTGACGCCATTTGGACGCGACGTATCGCATCGGGCGTTCCAAGATGACCAGTTTGGGCGGGCCCAAGAATGCACGAATCCATTGATGAATTTGAAGTTGGCCCGCTGGGACAAACGCCGGACGTTGTCGACTGATTCGATGCAACCCGATCTGCTCGGCCCAGTGTTCCATTTGACGCAAAATCACCGCGTCATCATCACCATGATGTTGCCGCGACAGCATCATGTTTTCGGTCACGTTCAAGTTTGCGATCCAACTGACGCCGTCAAAGACACGGCCGATCTGACCTCGACTTCGAAACAAGGTTTCATCGCCCATGGCCGTCCAATCCGTTTGATCAAACAGGACCGTTCCTGCCGACGGCGACTTCACCCCCTGCAACACCGAAGCAAAGAATCGCGTTTGGTGGGACATCTCGCAGTGCACGACCAGCAACTCACCTTGCCGTAAGGTCAGGTCCGAATTTCTTAAACAAACACTTGCACCGGAGTCGCTGCCGACGTTGAGATCGACCCAACTTAAAACCGGTTGCTTGGATGCAGCGTCTTTCGTTCCCGCGGATTCACGCGAACTGGTGTTTCGTGTCATGGCTTTATCCAATCTTGAAAACCAGGATTCGGCCATAGATCAGCACCGACAGGAATGCCGACACCGCCAAGACGGCTGACAAAGCCCGAATGACACTGCGACTGGAGACCCGTGCCACATCGGTCACGGTTCCGCGGACGCTGACACCGTCTTGACAACAAATGGCACCGGCGAAACCGCCGGCAATCAACGTCTTGCTGACAAAGAACAACAGGTCCAAGGAATTGGCTTTGCGAAACATCAATTCCAAGAACGACGTCAACCCCACGCGGACCGCCCCCATTGCCCAGCCAACGGCAAAACCGGTGATCAACATGGTCGTCGTCAGCAAAACGGCCAAGCAAAACACGCTGGTCACAATGCTGATGATCCGCGGCATGATCAAATAGGTCATCGGATCGATGCCTTGGGCTTCCAAAACTTCGAATTCGTCGGCGACCACCATCGATGCTAGTTCTGTGCTGATCGCGACTCCGCTGCGTCCGATCACCACCAGACAAGCCAACAGCGGTCCCAATTCACGCACGACGGCCCGCCACAGAAACGGCGCGACGAAATCCGCGCCGACACCGATCTGGTCCGACCACAGCAACGCCTGGACGATCAACAGGATCCCGGCGGCGATCCCAAACCGGACGATCGCCGGAACCGCATCGACCGCGGTGAAAAACAACTGCCGGACCATCACCAGACGCACCGGCGGGGTCCACGACGCCGGTCGAATGGACAGATACCCGGTGGCCCACAACAACGACAGAATCGACGCCACGGTATGCAGACGCGACAACGCCGCACCGCCCAACGTGTCCGCGACACGCAGCGGCGCCGCCAACCACCGGGTGGCCGATGGTAGCGTTCGTGTTTCACGAATCGGTGTCACGGGAACCAAGCGTGGGCGACGGGGCAACGGGAAAAACAGTCGGCGAATCAGCTACAACCGACACCTTCGTCGCAATCGGCGGGACGCTTCCCACCGAACCAGCCAAAACGGTGCCGCCGTCACAACCGGAATTCGGTGGCCTGGCCGAATCGTCATGGCCGGCACAACCGTCATACTCCCAGGGTAAGGCGAGCCCGTGGCATTGGTGTGTTCAGAAAAAAAGCCACGACCAGTGATGCCGGTCGTGGCGTGATGAAAATCTGATTCGGCCTGGCAGCGGATGAAGTCAACGCCGCCCCAGCGGACGAGCCTATCGAGACGCCCGCAACATACCCCGAGCCCGGCGAACCGCGGCTTCTTTGATTTGAATCTGCTCGGGTGACAGCGACGGCATTTCCAACGCCTCGTCCAAGTTCTTTTGGGCTTCTTCGCCATCAAGCAGATCGACGGAGATCGCACGACTGGTCAGCACGTTGACCACATCGCCTTCGACCTGGGCGAACCCACCGTCGACGAAATAGCGTTCCGGGCCGGCATTGGTCTGCATCCGCAACACCCCGTGCCCGAGCCGGCCGATCATCGGTGCGCGCCCACTTTGGACCCCCAGTTCGCCGTCGAACATCGGCAGTGCCACAAAGTCAGCTTCGCGGTCCAGCTCGGTGCGTTCCGGCGTGACGACAATACAACGAATGGCCATCGTTTACTTCGACTCCATCTTCTTGGCCTGTTCTTCGGCCTGTTCGATCGGACCGACGTACATGAAGGCCTGTTCGGGCAGGTGGTCCCATTTACCGTCGCAGATTTCTTCGAAGCTGCGGATCGTGTCTTCCAGCGAGGTGATTTCACCCGGCTTACCGATGAAGACTTCGGCGACCAAGAACGGCTGGGACAAGAAACGTTCGATCCGACGTGCGCGGTGCACGATCGTCTTGTCTTCTTCGCTCAATTCATCGACACCCAGAATGGCGATGATGTCTTGCAGTTCACGATAGCGTTGCAAAATCGTTTGCACCCGGCGGGCGATCGCGTAGTGACGATCACCGACGTACTGCGGGTCCAAGATCCGGCTGTTGGATGCCAACGGGTCGATGGCGGGATAAATTCCCTTTTCCGAAATCGATCGTTCCAGATAGATGAACGCGTCCAACTGGCCGAATGCGGTCGCCGGCGCGGGGTCGGTCGGGTCATCGGCGGGGACATAAACGGCTTGCACCGACGTGATCGCACCGCTCTTGGTCGACGTGATGCGTTCCTGCAGGGCACCCATCTCGGTCGCCAAGGTCGGTTGGTAACCCACGGCCGACGGCATCCGTCCCAACAACGCGGACACTTCGCTACCCGCTTGCGAGAATCGGAAAATGTTATCGACGAACAACAGGGTGTCGGCACCGGTGGTATCGCGGAAGTATTCCGCCATCGTCAGTGCGGATAGAGCGACACGAAGACGTGACCCCGGCGGTTCGTTCATCTGACCGAACACCATGCAGGTTTGCTCGATGACGCTGCGGCCGGTCGACCCGATTTCGGTCTCCTGCATTTCCAACCAAAGGTCGGTGCCTTCGCGGGTCCGTTCACCGACACCCGCGAACACGGAATAACCACCGTGGCTGCTGGCAATCCGAGCAATCAACTCGGTCAAAATCACCGTCTTGCCCAATCCCGCACCACCGAACAGCCCGGCTTTACCACCGCGAACGAACGGGGTCAGCAGGTCGACCACCTTGATCCCGGTTTCGAACAATTCGGTGTTGGTCGAAAGTTCGTTGACCGGCGGGGCTTCGCGGTGGATCGGCCAGTAATCATCGGCCTGGACGTCGCCGCGTTTGTCGATCGGACGTCCCAGCACGTTGAAAACGCGACCCAAGGTTTGCTTTCCAACGGGCACCGATACCGGTTGCCCGGTGTCGACCACGTCCATGCCCCGCATCATGCCTTCGGTGCTGCCCAGTGCGATTGCCCGCACGCGGCCACCGCCAAGGTGCTGTTGGACTTCACCGACCAAGTCGATGTCAACGCCCTTGTGCTGGCTCTTGATGCTCAGGGCGTTATAGATTTTCGGAAGCTGACCTTCGGGAAACTCCGCATCGAAGGTGGATCCGATGACTTGGGTGACTTTACCGGTCACTTGCTGTTCAGTAGCGATGGACATGGATCAGAGGCAAAGGTTGAAAGGTTAACGGGTGGACGGGTGTCGGAGCGGGGCAGGGCGATCGATCGTTTGACGGCCGCTTTGCGATTCAGCTGCTCCGTTGATTTTCCAAGGCTTCAATTTTCCAAAGCTTCGACGCCGCCGATGATCTCCATGATCTCGCCGGTGATCTGGCTTTGACGGGCGCGGTTGTACGTCATGGAAAGTTGTTTGATCATTTCGCCGGCGTTCTCGGTGGCGCCCTTCATAGCGACCATTCGGGCGACCTGCTCGCTGACCGCCGAGTCCAAGAAACACTTGAATAGCTTGACCTTAAAACTGGTCGGAACGACTTCTTCCAGAATGCTTTCGGCCGACGGCAAGAATTCGTATTCGGCCACCGACTCATCCCCGGTGGCTTCTTCGTCGTCGCTCAGTGAACCGAGCGGTAGAAGCTGTTCGACGGTGGCGACCTGGGAACTGGTGCTATTGAACTTGGTGTACACGACATCCAAGCGATCCAATTTCCCGGTGATGTAGTCGTTCAGGTAACCGTTGGCGATGGTTTCAACATCGTCATAGGGCGGTTGATCTTCGAACTGATAGAACTGCTGGTCGGTTTCCATCCCGCGGAACTTCAGACCATTGACGCCTCGCTTACCGCTGGCGTCGACCGCAACATTGGGAACGTCTTCGCGCAATTTGCGAATCAGCGGCATCGCAGTTCGCAGAATCGATGCGTTGTATCCACCGCACAGTCCCCGGTTGCTGGAAAGCACCAGGACGCGAGCGTTTTTGATTTCGTCACGCGGTTCCAAAAGCGGATGGCTAACTTCCAAGCCGGCGGCGGCCAGACGTCGCACGATCTTGGTGATTTGATCCGTATAGGCCGTCGCCGCCGACGCACGATCCATCGCTTTCTTGTATCGCGCCGTTGCGATCAATTCCATCGTTCGCGTGATCTTGCGAATGTTCTTGATCGACTTGCGTCGCTTATCGAGTGCTCTAGCGTTGGCCATGGATTACTTATTGAAGCAAACGGAGATTGAAGGGGTATCGATAAAACTGTCCATCTTTCACCGCCAACGTTGCCAGGATGCCGAAAACGACTTGCAGGATGACCGGGACAAAGATCAGCGGCCAAACCAGTCCACAAGTCGCCAGGGTCAGCACAAAGCAGGCCCCCGACAAGATCAACAGGGTGATTTGGAAGTTCAACGCTTCTTTCGCTTGCGACTCCACATACGGGGACGTGTCTTTTTTAATCAGATAAACCACCAGAGGTCCGACAAATCCGACCAGGCCCCCGGCGATGATTCCCGCGATGCCCGACAAATGGGCGATCAGGGCTAAGTTCTTTTCGTCAGTGGTCGGCGGGGCTCCCACTTGGGGAATCGGTTCGGGTGACGTGGAATGGGTCTGGTACGACGGGTTGTCGGATTGCCCCGAATCGGGGCGATTGGCATAGGGATCGTAACCGGGGCCTTGCGGTGAATTCGGATCATTGGGTTGCATACGACTTCACTCCTGATGGGCCCGGTCATCGCCGGGGCGTTTAGGTGGCGGCCGGTGGTTTATAGCCGGCCTTGAATTCTTTGATCGCCGATTCGATTCGCTCGACAATCTCGTCGGACAATTCGCCCTTTTCAAGCAAGTCGTTCAGCAACGGTTGGTGCTTGTTCCTGGCGAACTGCAGGAAGTCTTGTTCCCACTGCTGGACCGACTTGATTTCGACGTCGTCCAGGTGGCCTCGCGTGCCGGCGAAAATGCTGAGCACTTGTTCTTCGACGGGCAGCGGCTGGTATTGGGGCTGTTTCAGCAATTCGACCATTCGGTACCCGCGGTCCAGCTGTGCTTGGGTCGCGGCATCCAGGTCGGTGCCCAATTGGGCGAAAGCTTCCAAAGCCCGGAACGCTGCCAAGTCCAACCGCAAACCGCCGGCGACCTTCTTCATCGCTTTGATTTGGGCGGCACCACCGACGCGTGAGACCGAAATCCCCGCGTTCATCGCCGGACGAACCCCGGCAAAGAACAGGTCAGGCTGGACGTAAATCTGGCCATCGGTGATCGAAATCACGTTGGTCGGAATGTAGGCCGAAACTTCGCCTTCCAGCGTTTCGATGATCGGCAGGCTGGTGATCGAACCACCGCCCAATTCGTCGGACAGCTTGGCCGATCGTTCCAGCAAGCGACTGTGGCAATAGAACACGTCCCCGGGGTAAGCTTCGCGTCCCGGCGGACGTCGCATCAACAGACTCATCTGACGATACGCTGTGGCCTGCTTGGACAAATCGTCGTAAACGACCAAGCAGTGGCCGCCATTGAACATGAAGTGTTCGGCCATCGCGGTACCGGCGTACGGTGCGATGTACTGCAGCGGGGCGGGGCTGCTGGCACCGGCGGCAATCACCGTGGTGTATTCCATCGCGCCGTGGCGTTCCAAAACGTCGACCACGCTAGCGACGGAGCTGTCCTTTTGGCCGATCGCGATGTAGAAGCACTTAACGTCCTTGCCCTTTTGGTTCAGGATCGCGTCGATGGCGATGGCCGTCTTACCGGTTTTACGGTCACCGATGATCAGTTCCCGTTGGCCACGTCCGATGGGGGTCATCGCGTCGATCGCTTTGATCCCGGTTTGCATCGGTTCGGTCACCGGCTGACGCTCGGCAACACCGGTGGCGATGATTTCGACCGGTCGCGACGCATCCGTTTGCACCGGGCCTTTTCCGTCCAGCGGATTGCCCAGCGGGTCCAGCACGCGGCCGACCACCGCATCACCGGCGGGAACCGACAGCAGGGTGCCCAGCGCTTTGACCTCGTCGCCTTCTTCGATGGTCAGGTAATCACCCAGGATGATCACACCGACGCTGTTTTCTTCCAAGTTGAACGCCAGGCCGATCGCACCGTTGGGAAATTCGACCATTTCCCCGGCCATGACGCCTGACAAGCCGTAAACGCGGGCGATCCCGTCGCCGACTTCCAGCACGGTTCCGACTTCGCGGACGTCGATCTTGCTTTCAAACTGCTCGATCTCTTGTTGCAAGACCGATGCGATTTCGTCGCTATTGAATTTCACGGCAGGTTATTCCGGATGAATCTAACCAGATGGAATGAATGAGTTTCGGACGCTGCTACTGAGCGGCCGCATCGGAGGACTGGGTATCGTCGGATGAACCGACATCGGCGGCCACGAATGCTTCGGCGCGTCGCATCAGTTGCTGGCTGAAACCGTCGTGGACCTTCTGTCGAACTTTGGCCAAGCGGCCGGCCACCGACGAATCGAACACCGTATCGCCGACGCGAACGACCATGCCGCCGATCAAATCGGTATCAATTCGTTCTTTCAAACGAACATGCCGTCCCAGGGTTTCACCCAGCCGACGCAAAACGTCTTCGCGTAAATCGTCGGTAATGGGCACCGCGGTACGAATTTCTGCGACGACCCGGCCCAGCTGTTCGTCACGAATATCCGCCGCCGCATCACGCACCGCACTGAGATACCCCAGACGGCCGTGCGCGTTCATGACCTTCAAAGCGTTTGTCAAAACGGGGTGAATGTGACCGGCGAACAAACGATCGACGACCGCGTTCTTTTCCGATTCACTGACCCGTGGCGAAGCAAGTGCCGCGGCCAAACGAGGGTTCGCCGACAAACCGTCGTCGACAATTTCGCCCAACTGCCCCAAGACTTCATCGGCGACGCCTTGGTTGTCCGCGGCCGCCATCAGAGCACGAGCGTAGGTCTTGCCCAGTTGCTCGGCACCGATATCAAGCACGGTGGGGTATTCGGTGGCTTCTGACACTTGATGAGGTTCGCTGGTTGACGTTTCGCTAAGTGACGTGATCGCTGGAATGGTGTCCGATCGCGGGCGAGGGGTCCGACGCGGTGCGGAACACAAACGCGAAGGAATGACCGCTACATCACGGCCGTGACCGGATGGGCTTAGTTATTACTGGGCAAACGATCGAGCGACTGTCGGATCAGTTCGGAGTGTTCTTGTTCGTTCAGTTCACGGCCGACCACTGAACCGGCCAACTTGATCGCCAAGTCGGACGTCTGGCCGGCGATCTCCGAGAGCGCGACCTTTTTCGCGGTCTGGATTTCGGCGACCGCACGTTCCTGTTGGCGTGACGCTTCCTGCTTGGCTTCGTCGACGATTCGCTGGCCGGTGGCCTGGGCGTCGTTGCGGGCTTCGGCCAACATCGATTGAACCTGTTGCGCCGCGTCGTCCAACTTCACCTGGTATTCCTTCAACAGCTTCGCGGCATCCGAGTTGGCCTGTTCGGCCGCCTGCAGATCGCTACGAATCTTATCTTCGCGGGCCCGCAAGCCGCCCAACACGTTGGGCCAGACGAACGCCGACAAGACGGAGAACACAAACAGGAAGATCAAAACGTTGAACATGGCCGAACCGAAATCGAACGACAGCAAGCCGCCCTCCGCTTCGTCGCCGTGTCCATCGTCACCATCGTGCTGGTGATCCCCTTCGCCGTGATCGTCACCGGCATGATCGTCACCTTCGTGATCGGCGGCGTCCGCGTCGGACCCGTCGGCAGAAGTCAATTCGACCTCCACGGCGTCCTCCGGTTCATCGGCGGCCGAGACGTACGAACCCGCCGACATCGCCAGCACGGCGAACATCAACAGCATGGGAAAGCGCATCGAAATCACGCTCATGATTTTCAGCATCGAAAGGGGAACAGGAAATTTGCTTGACGCGACCGCCGGGCCGAAAACCTCACAGCGACGATGCGGTGCACCGAGCAGGCTGTGGAAATCCGAACGACCGTCACGCGATGGGGCGGTGCCGTCTAGCTGACCAGCAGCGAGAACACCAATGCGATCACGGTCGCACCTTCGATCAGAGCGGCTGCAATGATCATCGCGGTTTGGATACGTCCGCCCGCTTCCGGCTGACGCGCCATCGCGTCGACTGCCGAACCGCCGATGCGGCCGATTCCCAAGCCGGCACCAATGATGATCAGACCGATTCCCAGGCCGATCCCCATGCGGCCGTAATCGGTGGTGATTTGTGCCAACAACGTTGCCAATTCAAACATCGAGAGAAAGCTCCAACAAAAGGAAAACCAAAGGTGGTTGTAAAGGATGGTTGAGGGTTAGACGGCCGGCCCGAGCCGGCCTGGGTCAAAAATTTTGTCGGGATCCATTTGCGCGGCATCCGTCAAAGCATCCGGATCATGATCCAGTTCATCGTCGTGCTCGTGGACCGCCGTGGCCGCAATGAACAGGACCGTCAAGAACGTGAAGATAAAGGCCTGCAGGAAACAGACGAACAACTCCAACAGAGTCAACGCCGTCGCGACCAGCATCACGGGAATCGAAACCGCCCAAGCACCGCCTTCGCCGATCGCTTCCTTGGCGGTGAAGATCAGCCCGATGAACGCGGCCAACACCAAGTGGCCGGCCATCATGGTTCCGAACAACCGCATGGCCAAGACGAAACACTTGACCAACAAGCTGAGCCATTCCAAGACATACAACAGCAAGGAAATCGGCAGCATCGCCAACCCTTGATCCCAGCCCAGCGGGTTGAAGTGATTGAAGAACGCCTTGGCACCGGTTTCTTTGATCCCGATGTAAAGAATCGCGATGAACGACAACACGGCCATCACGCCGGTCAACGACAGGTTCCCCGTCGCGCTGCCGCCCCAATGACTGTAGTGCGAATCACCGGTGATCAACTGCAACATCGCACCGAACGGGATCACACCCAGCACGTTGGCGAACAGAATGAAGAAGAAGATCGACCAGATGTAGTAGATATATTTATCGGTCAGACCGTGCAGGTTCGGTGCGGCCACTTCGTCACGAATGAAGGCACACATCGTTTCGAACAACTGGCTGATCCGACCCTTGGTCTGAAACCGCTCCAGGCCCTTGCCCGTTCCGGTCCCGACGCGGCGGCCGACCCAAGCAAACGTCAGAATCACCAACAGGCCGGCAACCGCCGACATCATCAAATGATTGGTGATAAAGAACTCATAGTACCCGTCGCGAATGCCCAACGCCGGCACGTCTTCACCAATGAACGACGCGGGCAAACGAAACAGCGGTTCGCTGTGCAGGGCGTGTGGAACGGCGTGTTCGAGCGGACTGTGGGCAGCCAGAAACATGCGGATATCGGCGTAAGAATTGGACAGTTCAATCCGACCGACCGGTCGGCGAAGGGTCGGCCTTGGGGATGGTCCGGGCCAGACTGATGACTTCGAGCGTCACGAGGTACACGTACCACGCCAACAGCCAAGCGGCCGTGATGCGATCCGAAGCAGCCATGTGATAGCGGCAGAGCATAAACAGTACAACGGTACCAACAAGCCGTAGCAAAGCAGATAAAACAAACTCGGCCCCAAAACCTTGATAGGCCAGGGCATCTTCACCATCGCTGCCGCCGACATCCTGACCGGCAGTGGCCGCCTCCCGCAGCCGCCCGCGGACCATCGCCGGAGTCACCGCGGCGACCGCAACGATCAAGCTGCTGATGGCCAACGCCAACCAGTGCCGAGCCGGAAGCCCGGCCGCCAGAACCGGCACCGCCCAAGCCACCACCGCCGCAGCAGGCAACATCGCGGCCCAGCCGACCAGCATCCAACGCAGCGATGTTTCGAATGGCCGCAGCGGCCGCCGTTGGTCCTTCACCCTGGACCTCTTCCCTGACCCGACTGGCGGTCTTGCCCCGCTTGGCCGCGCCGATCGGTCTCCGCAACCTCGGTGCGATCCGCCGGTGCACCCGAACCTGCCGGCGAATCGGACCCTCGACCTTCACCGCCGCCCCGGACTCCCGACGTCGATTGGTCGTAGCGTTGGCTAATTTCGTTGGCCATACGGATCAATCGATACATCCCAAGTGCAAACCCCATCAACACGCCGACAACAGCCAGCCAAGGCGTCTGCCAACCGATCCACCGATCCGCCAAGTAGCCGATCGCACCAAACCCCAACGCCCCACCGGCCAGCTCCACGCCAACCCCGGCCAGACGTCGGGTCGCGGGCGTAAGAAACATTCCCATCACTGGCACCTTCCGGCAGTCCGGACCGATCCACCAAGGCCATAACCATTGCGGCTCCAGCAGCCCCGGCGTAGCAGTTTCATACGACAACCTTCACGACATTCTTGAACAAATCGCGGCGGACCGCATCGACCAAAACCCGACACCACCCCAACGGGGCAAAAGGGTCCGGCTGACATGAATAAACGGGGAAAAACTGTCCGAGTTATGCCGCCTGGGCAACCCACCAGCGGGGAAACTAGGGTTCCCGTCGCGGTTTTGAACATCTCAACCCTAGACCAATCCATCTCCCCTTGGCATAATGTCACAGGTATCGATTATCCCGTTAAAAGGGGTCGTCGACCAGCCTCCCTCCTTCAAATCCTGCCGTTCTCGTCGCCCCTGCCCACCTTGCGACGAACATCCAAACCGCCATGGCAGCCGCCCCTGCAGCGGGCCGGTTGTATACATCCAGGAGACCGACGCCGTGATCACAACAGCCGACCTAAAAGCCCAGACACGACGTGAATTGGCCGATCTGGCGAAGAACTACGGGATCAGCGGTTGGCACGGGATGCGGAAGCACGAACTGGTCAAAGCGATCGAAAAGATGCAGCGTTCGCTTCGCCGCAGCGGTAACGGATCGAAAACCAAGTCGGAATCACGCTCCGCCAAGTCGATGGCTCCCAACCGAACGAAATCAACCACCGCGAAAGCAAAATCGACTTCCAAGAAACGCCGGACGGGCACCCAAGGGCGTGTGGCCGAAATGAAACCGCCACGCGTATCGCCCAAGACCGCGAGGATTCGGGCTCAGATCCGCAAGCGTCGTGAATCGGTCCAACGCAATCGCGACTTGTCCACCGGCACCCTGGTCGGCGGTGCGGCCCTGAAAAATGGTGCCCAGCGGACCCGTGGCGACGAACCGCACCAGGATCGCGTCGTCCTGCTGGTTCGTGACGCATTTTGGCTCCAGGCCAGCTGGGAAATCACCCGCGCCAGCGTCCAGCGTGCTCAATCCGCCTTGGCCGAGCGTTGGCACACCGCAGTGCCGACCCTGCGTTTGTTGACCGTCGGTGACGTTTCGTCCAACCGTGCTGAGAGTATCGAACGCGACATCCAAATTCACGGCGGTGTGAACACGTGGTACATCGACGTCGACGAACCGCCGTCGCGTTTCCGTGTCATGGTTGGCTACTTGGCCGACAACGGCGAATTCTTCTCGCTGTGCCGCAGCAACATCGTCGAAACTCCCAAGCCGGGTGAATGCGAACGACTGGACGAACACTGGTCGGACATCGCCGAAGATTACGAGCGGATCTATTCGCTTAGCGGTGGCTACGACACCGACGGTGGCGACCTGCGGGAAATGTTCGAAGAACGCCTGCAACGCACCATGCCCCAACGCGGCGAGAACGGCCTGACCGCCGAACCCACGTTGTTGCGTGAAAACCGGCTGCCGTTCAAGGTCGACGCAGAAATGATCGTCTTCGGCAGCACGTCGCCCACCGCTTCGGTGATGATCGGTGGCAACCCCGTCAAACTGCAGGCCGATGGCTCGTTCACCGTCCGTCTGAAGATGCCCGACAAGCGTCAAGTCTTGCCGGTGACCGCCGAAAGCCGTGACGGATCACGTCAACGCACCACCGTGATCGCGGTCGAACGGAACACCAAGACGATGGAAACGGTCGACTTCGAAGACAAGATCTGATCGATTCGGCCAAGCGTTCCAAACCCAAGTTGCATCAACGCCGCAAACGATTCGCGGCGCTGTTGCCGCTTGTTTTCTCAGCAGCCCCCCGTGACGCCACGTTGGTCGTGGATTGATCGGGCGAGGGCGGTGGAATCTCAAACGCGCTAAATTCCGCAAAAACGGGCAGGTGATCACTGATCGCCTTGGCTTGTTCGCTGGTGACGCCCAAATCGTTGACGAAGTCGACCACACCGGCCCGCCCCGTAATGAATTCCTGCGTCGTATAGCGGTCGATCAAAATGTGATCGTACGTCTTGTTGCGTGCGGTATTGGTCGTCAGACCACCGGCCAAGCTGGCGATCCCAGGGATCTGCCCCATTTCGCCCAAATTTGGGACGTCCACATTCAGGTCCCCGACCAGCATGTAATCGTCTTCGCCGTGCTGGCTGTATTCCCAACTGCGGATATTGTTGAACACATCGTCCAGCACATTCATCTCATTGGTCCGGGAATCCCCACGAACCTCATCCGGATCGGTGTGCATGTTGATCATCGTGAACCGAAACGGTTGCCGGGTCTGATTCGGCGCCGGACGCACCTGAAACGAGGCGACCATGGGTTCGCGATGCAGGAAATCCGATTCGCTGTTGGGCTCGCCGTCTTGGACGACGTATTGGCTGTCGGGCACCAACGCGATTCGGCGGTCGTCCCAGACGAACGCATAGTGTTCCTTTTGATTGGTGCGGCCCAGCGGCTGGCTCATCACCGCTTGATAGTGAGGCCGCCCGCCGCGGGGAACCTCCTGGTTCAGAATCTCCATCAGCCGGTCCAGCGCGACGCCTTTGCTTTTGACTTCCTGAATCGCGACGACGTCAAAGTTGGCGACGATGCCCGCGATCTGCTGCATCACGGTGCGGTTGTTGGACTTGGCTTCGGCAAAGACCTGGATGTTGAACGTTGCCACACGGATGGTCTCCGCAGACTTTTCCCCCAGTTGTCTGAGACTGATCGGCCGCATTTCGATCGGCGGCGATTCGCCCCGATACTTGTCCAACGACGGCAGATCGATTTGGCCGGTGAATGCACCCAGCATCGTCGCCAGGATGCCACCACCGGTCAGACCAGGACCGATCCAACGGACCAGCGGCAATGACCCCAGCAGGCTGCGGCTTTTGCTGCGGCGACGCCGCTTTTTATTGAATAGCAATCCCACGTCGCTTCCTTGCAGCGGGGTTTCGCGGCAACATCCTGTCGCCGAATCGTCGTGTCAGGCCGCCCACAGTCACCGGGCAGGGATGGTGGGTCGCCCTAGGCAGCGAAACCGCGGATGGATTCCAGCGCCTCGATGGCAAGACGACGCAATCGCGGCGGTGCATCTTCGGCGATGTTTCGCAACACCGGCATCGCCCCGGCCGCCTTTTGTCCGATCCGGCCGAGTGCCCAAGCGGCACGTTCTCGAGTCGGCAAGAAATGGGAATCGGTCAGGCAGCTTTCCAGCGCCATGATCGCTTCAGCCCAATGTCCGCCCAGTCCGCCGGCGGCACCACAACGTCCCAGCAACGTGGCCGCCCAATAGCTGACATCGCCGTGCTGTTGATCGGCCAGCAATTCGCACAATCGTGGCACTTCATCGGCGTGCACCGGCAGCCCGCACTCCAGGGCCTCGGCCGATCCGATTCGGACCATTTCCGCACTGTGCCCGGTCAGTTCCACCAGTCGCGACGCACAGGGCAAATCCATTCGTGACAACGACACTTCGTCGATCAGAGTGATTGCACGCAACACGGCCATCAAACGGACCGTATCGTCGCTAAACAGGTCTTGGTTTAAAACTGCTTCATGTTCGCTGGTGGACATGACTGGCGTCCTTGGGTTTCACCTTTGGTGGGATCGGATGTTCGAATCCATCGCGGCCATTCGGGAACGGCACGGCGACGATCGCCGAACCAAATTCGTCACTTGGGTGCGTTAGCAAATCGCCAAAGGGCGACGCAAGATCGAACCGACGCCGCAGATCGACGCCGATACGCTGGCGACTAGCCGCCCGAATCCGATGGCCACGATTCAGACGGCGACCATTCTGGTTGCGTTAGAATTGGATGATAGAGAAATTTGGGTCGCACCCCCGATCGAGTTGGCGGCTTGGCGACGGCGATGAAACTGGGCCGATTTGCCGATCCGAACATCGCCCGTTTCCCTGCGGATCTCGATCAGTGGCATCGGCCTGAATCGAATGGAATCGTCGACCTTTCCCCCACGCGCTACGGATCAAAACAGCCATGCAACAGCCCACCGATTTCGCCATCATTCCCGACCGCGATTCGATCGGAACGGTCGACCGCACCATCCAGTTTTTTCCCAGCCAGACGACCGAGCCGAAACGGTTGCGCACCGACGACATCACACGCTGGAACGAGACCGGGTTCCTGGGGCCGCTGGATGTGTATGACGAAGCCGAGATCACCGACATCCGTAAGTTCTTTGACGACTTGCTGCGAAAGACCTTGGCCGAAGGCAAAGACAGCTATTCAATCAGCAGCGCGCATCTGAAACACGCTCGTGTGTACGACATGCTGTGTGACGACCGCATCGTCGACTACGTTTCAGATTTGTTGGGGCAAGACGTGATCGGTTGGGGTGCCCACTTCTTTTGCAAAATGCCCGGTGACGGCAAACGAGTCGATTGGCACCAGGACTGTAGTTACTGGCCTTTGACACCGACCAAGGCGGTCACGGTTTGGCTGGCCATCGACGATGCAGACTTGGAAAATGGCGGAATGGAAATCTTCGCCGGTTCCCACACTTATGGCTTGATCGATTTCGAAACCAGCGACGCGGGGGCGGGCAACGTTCTGGACCAGACCGTCGAAAACCCAGAGCAATACGGCACTCGGATGCACACGCCCCTGAGCGCCGGCCAGATCAGCATCCACAGAGATTTGCTGTTGCACGGATCGGCACCCAATGACAGCGATCGCCGACGCTGCGGGCTGACACTGCGGTACTGTCCCGCCGATGTGACCGCTTACCTGGGCTGGCAGGCCAAGGGCGTGCCGGTTCGCGGCAAGGCGGATCCCGAACTGTGGCCCGGTGCCTCGCGCCCGGCCGAGTGATTGTGACCCGCCGGTCGGTTTGCCCGACAAGCTTTCTGCCGCAGAATCATTTCGGCAACCGCACTTTGCCGGCCCGGTTGTCTTCGGATCGTCTCCGACGGTTTCGGTTGGCGGATCGGCAAAAAGGATTAGAATAAGAGCTCGCGGTGACGGACTGAGTCCGGTTGACGGTCATCGGAACAGACAAACCGTCCGTCCCGTCAACCCTTCTTCGCTATGAAGCTAACCAGCGCCTACCAGTCTGCCGACTGCACGATTTCGTTCGAATTGTTCCCGCCCAAAACCTCTGCCGGGCTGGACAAGCTTTGCCAAAACGTCGATCGCTTGACCGATTTTGGCCCCAAGTTCATGACTTGCACTTACGGGGCCGGCGGATCATCCCAGGGCATGACCCTGGATGTTCTGCGGCAAGTGAAATCTCGGACGAATCTGCCCGTGGCCAGCCATCTGACGTGTGTTGGGGCGACCGTGCCACAGTTGTGTGATTTTCTACAGCAAGCGACCGACGCGGGGGTCGATTACATCGTCGCCTTGCGTGGAGACCCGCCCAAGGGCAGCGAAAAGTTTGTGCAAACCGAAGGCGGGCTGCGGTACGCCAACGAACTGGTGGAATTGATTCGTGAACGTTTCGATCACTTCGGCATTCTGGTCGCCGGTTATCCGGAAGTGCACCAGGAGGCACCCGATGCCCAAACGGATCTGACGAATCTGAAACGCAAGGTCGACGCGGGGGCCGATGTTGTGGTCACCCAATTGTTTTACGACAACGCCGACTTTTATCGTTTCCGCGATGACTGCGACCGCGCCGGGATCACGGTTCCGATCGTCCCGGGCATTCTGCCGGTCACCAATTTTGCTCAAGCCAAGCGGATCGCGACGATGTGCAAATCGGCGATCCCCGCATCGTTGGAGGACGCCTTTGGCAAGTGCCAGAACGCCGACGAAGAATTCGAAATCGGTGTCGAACATGCCCGACGTCAAACCATCGACCTGATGGAAAACGGCGTGCCCGGCATTCATTACTACGTGCTGAACAAGACCGAAGCAGCCGAACGGCTACTGCAGGGTTTGTCGTTCGCCGTTTAGGTCGCCGTTGGTCGCGGAGCAAACCAAACCGCCGGTCGTACCGGCATCACGGCACGGACTAGTTTCGCGTCAGATCCCAGGCGTCCAACCACTGCGTTTTTCGACGTTTCATGTCGAAGTTTTCTTCCAAACGCTCGGCCATGTCGGGCAGGTGACCGGCACCATAGAAGACGGCGATCTTTTGATTGTCGCCGCTTAATTCTTCACGCAAGATCTCGAACGCTTTGGCGTTGCGACCTTTGATCAACGTGTTTTCACCGTTGGCATCATCGATGCCGGCGGTGACCGATTCGATGTCGATCAATTGGCGCGCCATCGTCTGTTTCATCATCTTGCTGCGGTCTTTGCTGAACAAAGCCATCAGCAACCCTGCATCGCCGCCGGTTTGCGTGGACGATGCCAGTCCCGCCCCCATCATGCGGGCCACCATTTTCGGCAAACTGTCGCCGCGTCGTTCCAAGTCTTCGACAAATTCATCGGGCGACATGTCGGCGTGACGAAAGTTGTCCGCCATGTAATCGATCAACTCCAGCTGATATTCCAGATTCAGCATGGATTTCATGCCGGTCTGCATTGACGCCAACAGCGACCGACGACGCTTCAGATCTTCCGGCCGAATTCGCGTCCCGTCGGGAGCGACCAGCTCGTACAAGACCTTGTCGTACTTGGCCAAAAGACCGTTCAGTTTTGTGTAGTACTCACGCTGTCCGATGTGGACCACGCCGACCAAATCCACCACCTTGCCTTCGAACTCCGAGCCCTTTTTGCCCCGGTATCGGACAATCGCGGTCTGCAGGGCTTCGGGCCGTTGGTCGTCGCTCTTGGCGATGCGGACGTACAGCGGATCCTGGTCCGTTGCGGTCGCGTCGGACGAATCCGCTTGTTTGGTTTCCGCCGTATCTTTCTCGGTCGCGGCGGGGCGTTCGGCAACCGCTTGGGCGAAGGAACGTACCCGATCGGCAAAAACCAGAAACAGGGCGAACAAAAAAGCGAACAGCAGACGCATGGCATTACCGGGGGGCGTGATGATGGGGATCCGATTCGGGTTCGCCGAACCCCTTCTATCCTAGCGTTCGCTCAAGCCCGTCAAACCTTGGCGACGGATTCGCCGCCAATGCAATGACCGTCGGCTTGGTTCAGCCGCACAGGTCCAGACCGGTCAAACCGGCATCGGGCACGGGGGTTTCGGTATTCGGTTGTTCGCCGGCCAGCTGTCGGGCACAACACAGCCGCCACGTTTCCGCTTCGACTTCCAGAACCAAACGGATTTCATCGATGGCACCGGCGTCCCGCGTTTCTTCGGCGGCGATCAGGTGTTTGCACAGAAAGACGTACAGGTCGGAAACCTGTTTGCCCAAATCGGTATCTTTATCCGTCACGCCGGACAGCAGTTCGTTCAACAGGTCCAGCAACCAGATCGAATCTTCGCAAACCGCAGGCGTGTCTTCGTGCCGCCACCGCCGCGACAGGCGATCGGCCACTTGGACCGCTTTTTCGATCAGCATCAACCGCAATTTTGCCGGCGGGGCATTGATGACCGCAGATTCCAGGTACTGTCCGCTTCCCTGCTTGGTGGCTTCGTTCATAGATTCTCGACTCCCTTCGAGTGATTGGCGATAAGCGGTCGGATCAAGGATCGACGTCGTTTTTCAAGACGGCCTATTCCGGGATCTCGATCGGTTGGATGCTTTCGATCGCGCTGATGTTGCCTTGCAACTTGGCGATCGCTTCTTCCATACCGATGAATTGCAACAACAATTGTTCACGTTCGGTTTCCAGACGTGCGTTGTAATACTCGACCCGCTGGTCGTTGCGTTCGATCTGGGTCGTCAGTGTTTGGGTTCGCGTCAGCAACAGGCTGCTGGAATCGCCGGCCAAGCGTTCCCCCAGGCTGTCCATGCGGGCAACCAAACCGGTGTCGTCGGTGGTGAAGAAATCAACCACCGATTCGCGTTGCTCGGACAGCGTGTCCTTGAACTTGCTTTCGTCGAACTGCAGCTTGCCTTCGCTATCCAGTCGCAAGCCGACTTGGCCCAATGATTGAATGTCACCGGCGCCGCGGATTTGTCCCGATATCAGCCGGCTGTATCCGGTTTCGATTCGCAAGACTTCGCTGCTGCCGAACAACAGCCCGACTTCGTCAGTTTCACTGTCGAAATAACTCAGCTTGCCGACTTCATCGACCAACGTGTTGTACTGCGTGACCAGACGCTTGACCGCATTGACCGCGGCGTCGGGATTGTCACCGACGGTGACTTTGATGGCTTCGTCGGAAAGTTCTTTGACGGTCAACACCAATCCACCACTGGAATCGCTGCTGTCGGATTCCTCCGGGGTGACCGCCAAGACTTCGACACCGTCGATGGTTTGCGTTTCGCCCGTTCCCGCAAATCCCAAGGTCGACGCGACAATGCCGTTGCCGACGTCTTCGATGACCAAGTCTTCATCGCCGCCGGCGTTGTCGATGATTTGAACGCCCGAACCGTCTTCCTTGATCGAAGCCGTGACGCCGATGTCCAGGGCGTTGATCCGATCCACCAATGCACCAACGCTGGTGATACCTTCGGTCGTAATGTTGACCGCCCCGGTGGCGCCGGTGGAATCCTGGATCTTCAGGCTTCCGCTGGTGATGCCCAGATCGCTAAGCGCCGTCAACGATCCCAAGGCGGAGCCGGCGGATCCCGCATCGCCGATTTCGAACACGCCGTCGGTCGACGTGTAAAAGCGTTCGCTGCCGTCGGCGTCGGTCACACCGATCAATGCGTCTTGACCGATCGACGTGGTGTCCAGATCTAAGTTGAAGCCGCTGGTGTTGATCGCCAGCTGGCCACTTTCCCCGGCGGTTTGGCTGCGAACCGAAAGCGAAAAGCTTCCGTCGTCGTTCTGTCGGATTCCGGCGGTGGCGTATCGCCCGTTGTTGATCTTTTCCGCGATCGACGTCAGGGTGTCCTCGGCGGTGACTTCGATGACATCGGCTTGCGTTCCCACCAACGCCGAAACGGTCTGGCCGCCGATCGTCTGCTCGGTCGCGGTTCCAGCGATGCCCAGGTCGGCCGCCGCGGTTCCCGATCCGCCATCGGTGATTGTCAGTGCTTCTTCGCCGCCCGCATTGTCGATGACCTGGATGCCATCGCCCGCTTCGTTGATCGACGCGGTCACGTCGGCAGATGAATCGTTGATCGCGTCGACCAATTCGCCGATCGTGCTGATCTGATCGGCTTTCAAATTGATCGCACCGGTAACCCCGGCGCTGTCTTTGATGGTGAAACCACTCAGCCCAATACCGGCGCCACCGTTCATGTCTTCCAGCTTGGTATCGGCCGTGACCAATTGACGATTCAAATTGGTGCCCACGACGATGTCGTCGGTGGTGTCGGCCTGCAGGCCCAAGGCCGAAGCGGTGTCGTCGGCCGAATCGATTTGCAGGTTGCCCGAACCGCCCGACACGTCACGAATACGTAATCCGTTTCGTGCGTCATTGAGTCCGACGATCAGGTCCAAGCCCGCGGCGTCGATCAAGTCGATCACTTCGCTGGTGGATGTCGCCGATGATAAGTCCACCGACGCGGACGAACCGTCCGACAAAGTGATGTCCAGCGTCGTCAAACTGTCCAAGCCCGCACCGCCGGCCAATTCGTCCAGCGCGACCCCGCGTAACGTTTGCACGCCGTCGGGAAGTTCCAGTGCGGCGCCGGTGACCGAATCCGACGCTTCATTGACGCCCCACAGCCCCAGATCGGCGGCGGTTTCATCGCTGCCAAGTTGCTCAACGATCAGATTTGATGTCGATTTCCCGGTTTCGTCGATCAGACGAAAGGCACCGCCCACCGTGGTGGCCCGGACGTCGACGTCGGCGTCGTTGATGGCGGTGATCACGTCATCCACGGTGCGTGCGTCGGACAGATCGATTTCCGCCGACGCGCCGCTGCGGTCGGTGATGCGAATGGTTCCCGCTTCGACCCCACGTCCGCCGTTCAGATCCGCAAGGCTGGCGGACTGGTCCAGAAAACCCTCCGGTGCAACGGTCAGCTTTCCTTCAAAGCCCAATGCTTCTTCGGCGGAATCAAATCGCCGCCGTGACGAAACGCTGTGGGTCGCCGCAGTGGCCAGCGTGCGGACGCTGTAGTCGCCCGTTTCGACGTTCTCGCCCGCGGTGGCTGAAAGCACGTCTTTGTTGCTGGAACTGGCCGATTTGCTGTGATACAGCGCCTCGCTGCCCAGTCCATTTCCGGCCAACTGGACGCCGATCACCATGGCCATCAGCGAATTCACCGCCGATTGTTCTTGCCGCAAGGTTTCGGTTTGCGCCGACAATCGATCGCGCGGCTGGGCGCTGATCTGCATCAGCTGTTCAACGGTACCCAAAATATCGGTACCGGTAACCAAACCGACGGAAGATTGAATACGGCCCATGGCAACAAGAACGCCCAAGCGGTGAAAATCAGGATCGATCGAATCGATTCAATCCTTGTCATCGTCAAACTCGGGCCAAAGCATTCACCAATTCAATCGGATCGATGCGATCGAACTAGCCGCCTGACCACCCGTGCGGATGATCTGCTTTTAACCCCGTCCGAAACCTAGCTTGCCGATCGGCGTTGGAACCGCGAAAAACTGCGGTTTGTCGGACATTTCGTGGCCGATGCCGGACCGAGCCGCCGGATGCCCAAGGCCATGGCGGCGGTCGGTCAGCGTTGATTATCGGCTTATCCCAACAGCGACAGGACGTTTTGCGGGTTCTGGTTGGCGATCCCCAGCACGTTGGTACCGGATTGGACCAAGATTTGGGCTCGCGTCAGGTTGGCCGATTCTTGAGCAAAGTCGGCGTCCCGGATCGAACTTTCCGCTTCCTTCAGGTTGGCCATCGTTTCATTCAGGCTGACCATGTTGCTGTCCAGCGTCGTTGCCTGGAACGCACCCAACCGCCCACGCAGCCCGGTGACCTTATTGATGACGTCATCGATGACGCGTGCGGCACCGTTGATGTCGTTGGTCAGGCTCTTGTCCTGGCCGCTGGCCAATTCGTACAGCCGGCCGCTGGCACCGCCCAGTTGGCTGGTGCTGACGCTGCCGATCCCCATACGGGCTTGCTGATTGCTGGTCACGTCGGGGCCCAGTTGGAACAGGGCACCGCCACTGGTGATGCTGAAGGACACGTCGGTGTCGCTGCCTTCTTCGACCGTCACGGTCAAGTCCAGCGTGCTGGTGTTGATCGACAACGTGTTGCCGTCGCCGGTGGCGGACGTGCCGTTGACCGTGGCGCGGATGTCTTTTCCATTGGCCCGCGACGCGGTCAAACCGCTTTCAAACGTTCCGCCTTCGCCCTCTTCGATGACTTCGATATCGATCAGCGATTCGGAACCGTACGTGGTGCTGGTCAACTTCAGCGAACCGCCATCGTCTTCGGCTTGAATGCCGGTCGAATCGGAAACCAAGTTGATCGACTGGATCACGTCGTCCAGCGAAGCTCCCTTATCAAACTGGAAGACTTCCGAACCCAACGATCCGGTCAACTGAACCACCAAGTCGGCGTTCAGTCCGCCGCCGAACACGCCGCCGGTCAGATCGGTCGTGGTTGCCGGGGTGTCATTGACAATGTCATAACTGCCGTCGCCATCGGTCGCGGTCAGTTCGGCGCTGAAGCCTTCCAAATCGTCGATCGCTTGCGAGATCGCACCAACGTTGACCGGACCGTTGCTGCTGACCGCGACGACGATATTGCCGTCGGTATCCAGCGATGCGATTGCGGTGCCCGCGTCCAAGGAGTTGTCCGAGTTCAGCGTGATCGAAACACCATCGCTGTCGGCAGTGGCATCGTCCGCCGTGACCGTGATCACGTCGTCGGCCGTCGCGTCGGTACCACCAGTCAGGCTGGGGTCGTTCGCACCCAAATCCGCCGTGGCAAACAGGGCCGTGCCGTTTTGCACGTTCCGTGTGATGAACGTGCCTTCGTTGTCGATCGCGGCGGCAATGTCAGCCGTCGTCGCACCGTCGGCCACCGTGATGTTGATCACATCGTTGTCAGCGTCGTAAACCGCTTCGGTCGTGTCACCGCTGGTCAGGTTCAACGTCACGCCGTTGCCAGCGGTGCCGTCGGCGTCACCACCGTTGACCGCTTCGATGTCGAACGATGACGCCAACGTCGGGTCGGTACCGCTGGCCAGTTGAGCCGTCAGCGGGCTGCCCGGTGCCGTGTTGTCGACAGCGTCATACTCGTAGTCGCCGTTGACCGTGTTCGATGCGATGAAGTCATCGCCGACATCATTGTTGATCGCCGCGGCGATGTCGGCGATCGTGTCACCGTCGGCAACCGTGATTGTCAGCAAGTCGTTGTCGGCGTCGTAGGCCGCACCGGTCGTCGCACCACTGGTCAACACGATGTCCGTGTCGTTCCCCTTGGCACCGTCGGCCGCACCACCGTTGACCGCCGTCAGGTCAAAGCCCGTCGTGCCGCTGGTCGTGTTTGAACCACCGGTCAATTGGCCGGTGTACGTGCCCGCATCGCCCGCGGCGATCGTACCCGAGGTACCACCGTTGGCTGCGACGGTGAAGTTCGGGTCGCCGGTCAGGTCCGTCACGATTGCCGCGGCGTTGTCGCCTTCGACCAAGGTCAACGTCAGCGTGTCGCTGTCGGCGTCATAGCTGGCCGACGAATCACCGCCGACTTGCGTGACGACTTCGATGATCGTGCTGTCACCCTTCAAACCGTCGGCCAAGCCGCCGTCGACCGCATCGATGTCCAACGTCACGCCGCTGCCCAGCGTCAACGTACCGCCCGCTTCGGCATTGGGCGTGAACGCATCGTCGAAGTTGATCGTCCCGGTCGCTTCGGCACCAACGGTGAACGAATTGGCAAAGTTCACGGTGCCGGCCGCTTCGGCGTCGGCCGATGGGGCGCTGAAGTTGATCGTCCCGGTGGAGTATGCCGCGGTGGTTGATGCCGGGATTCCCGTCGTGCTGACTTCCGCCTTGGTCGCCGCCGCGACGACTTCGATGTCGACGTCGATCGCGCCCAACGCACCCAAGTTGGCTTGATCAATCTGCAAGTCGGTGATCGTTCCAAAGTTCGATCCGCCCTGGGTCACAAAGTCCAAGCTGCCGTCCAACAGTCGACGGCCTTGGAAGGTGGTCGTTTGGGCGATCCGGTTGATCGCTTCCAGCGAACTGTCGATCTGCAACTGGTTTGCAGCGATTTCGTCGGGGCTCAAAGCGCCACTGTTGGCCGCTTCAACGACCAGACCGCGGATGTCGTTCAACAAGCTGCTGACTTCACCAAGCGCGCTGTCGGCGGTGCTGATGATCTGGCTGGCCCGTTGCGTGTTGCTGACGGCTTTGCCCAGGCTGGTGATTTCGCTTCGCAGGGCTTCACTGGCAATCAAACCGGCCGGATCGTCCGATCCGCTGTTGATGCGTAAGCCGGTGCTCAGCCGCGTCAGGCTGGTCTGCAAATCCCGGTTACTCGTTTGCAGCCGATTCTGGGCGACAAGCGAAGGAACGTTGGTGTTGATCCGTGTCATGGCGGGACTTCCATATCAAGTGAGACTAATGAATCGCAGTCTCTTCCGACCGCGTGGCCCGGCCACGCGAAGACCGGAAAACATTCCGAACCGGAGCGGTGTGAAACTCGCGTCCCCGATTTGGAAATCTGTTTGCGTCACACTCGGTATCGGAATTCCTTCCCCACAAATCTGGCCGAACAGCGTCCGAATCTGGACGACTGTCGACCCGGTGCCTGCATTATTCGAAACGACCGTTAAGCTTTGACATACTCGGGCCGCCGAACTGAGCCGATGTCCCTGTTCAAAACGAAGAAACGCCCCGTCGAACTGATTCGACGGGGCGTTTCGCGGCTTTCCGGTGGCCGGCCGATGCCCCGAAAATCGGGTTTCGGCCGGCGGAATATGTTTCGGCGAACTTTTTGTTTCGGCGAACTTATCGCAGCAGTGACAAAACGTTCTGCGGGTTTTGGTTGGCCATGGCCAACACGTTCGTGCCCGATTGGACCAGGATTTGAGCCCGGGTCAGTTGGGCGGACTCTTCGGCGAAATCGGCGTCGCGGATCGAGCTTTCCGCTTCTTGCAGGTTGGCCTTCGTCTCGTTCAGGCTGACCATGTTGCTGTCCAGCGTCGTTGCTTGGAACGCACCCAATCGGCCGCGAAGTCCCGTGACCTTGTTGATGACTTCGTCGATCACTTCGGTGGCACCGCTGATGTCATTGGTCAGACTCTTCGCCTGACCGCTGGCCAGTTCGTACAGTCGACCGCTGGCACCACCGAGTTGACCGGTGCTGACGCTGCCGATGCCCAAGCTGGCTCGTTGCGTGCTGGTGACTTCCGGTCCCAATTGGAACGTCGCACCGCCACCGGTGATGTCAAAGCTGATGTCGCTGCTGACGCCTTCTTCGACCGTCATGGTCAAGTCCAACGTGCTGGTGTTGATCGACAAAGTGTTGCCGGATGCGTTGGCCGCGATTCCGTTGACCGTTGCCGACAGGTCGGTACCGGTGGCACGTTCGGCGGACAGGCCGCTCTTGAACGTTCCGCCTTCGCCTTCGCTGATGACTTCGACATCGATCAGCGAATCCGAACCGTACGAGGTGCTGGTCAGCTTCAACGAACCGCCGTCGTCTTCGGCTTGAATGCCGGTCGCGTCGGCAACCAAGTTGATCGACTGGATCACGTCGTCCAGCGAAGCTCCCTTATCGAATTGGAAGACTTCGGCCCCCAGCGAACCGGTCAACTGAACCACCAGGTCGGCGTTCAGTCCGCCGCCGAACACACCGCCGGACAGGTCGGTCGTGGTCGCCGCGGTGTCGTTGTCGATGTCATAGCTGCCGTCACCATCGGTCGCGGTGACTTCGGCACTGAAGCCGTCCAAATCATCGATGGCGGCGGAGATCGTTCCGACATTGACCGCACCATTGCTGCTGACCGCGACCACGATGTTGCCGTCGTCGTCCAGCGATGCCTGAGCTTCACCGGCGGCCAGCGAGTTGTCCGCGTTCAGTGTGATGGAAACGCCATCGCTATCGGCACTGGCTTCATCCGCCGTGACCGTGATCACGTCGTCGGCTGTCGCGTCGGTACCACCGGTCAGGCTGGGGTCGTTCGCACCCAGATCCGCCGTGGCGAACAAGGCCGTGCCGTTTTGCACGTTCTTGGTGATGAACGTGCCTTCGTTGTCGATCGCGGCGGCAATGTCGGCCGTCGTCGCACCATCGGCCACCGTGATGTTGATCACGTCGTTGTCGGCGTCGTAAACCGCTTCGGTCGTGTCACCGCTGGTCAGGTTCAACGTCACGCCGTTACCCGCGGTGCCGTCGGCGTCACCACCGTTGACCGCTTCGATGTCGAACGACGATGCCAACGTCGGGTCGGTGCCGCTGGCCAGTTGAGCCGTCAGCGGGCTGCCGATCGCCGTGTTGTCGGCCGCGTCGTAGGCGTAGTCGCCGTTGACCGTGTTCGATGCGATGAAATCGTCACCGACGTCATTGTTGATCGCCGCGGCGATGTCGGCGATCGTGTCACCGTCGGCAACCGTGATCGTCAGCAAGTCGTTGTCGGCGTCGTAGGCCGCACCGGTCGTCGCACCACTGGTCAACACGATGTCCGTGTCGTTCCCCTTGGCACCGTCGGCCGCACCACCGTTGACCGCCGTCAGGTCAAAGCCCGTCGTGCCGCTGGTCGTGTTCGAACCGCCGGTCAATTGGCCGGTGTACGTGCCCGCATCGCCCGCGGCGATCGTACCCGAGGTACCACCGTTGGCTGCAACGGTGAAGTTCGGGTCGCCGGTCAGGTCCGTCACGATTGCCGCGGCGTTGTCGCCTTCGACCAAGGTCAACGTCAGCGTGTCGCTGTCGGCGTCATAGCTGGCCGACGAATCGCCGCCGACTTGCGTGACGACTTCGATGATCGTGCTGTCACCCTTCAAACCATCGGCCAGGCCGCCGTCGACCGCATCGATGTCCAACGTCACGCCGCTGCCCAGCGTCAACGTACCGCCCGCTTCGGCATTGGGCGTGAACGCATCGTCGAAGTTGATCGTCCCGGTCGCTTCGGCGCCAACGGTGTAGGAATTGCTGAAGGACGCGGTGCCGGTTGCTTCGGCATCGGCCGACGGTGCACCGAAGCTGATCGTCCCGGTGGAGTTGGCTGCCGTGGTCGTTGCGGGGATCCCGGTGGACGTGACCGACGCCTTGGTGGCAGCGGATTGAACTTCGACGTTCACGCTGATCTTGCCAAGGTTGCCCAAGTTGGCTTGGTCAATTTCCAAGTCTTTCACGTTGGAAAAGCCTGTGCCGGCCTTGGTGTTGAAATCCAGGCTGCCGTCCAGCAATTTTCGGCCTTGGAAAGTGGTCGTTTGGGCGATCCGATTGATCGCTTCCAGCGAACTGTCGATTTGCAGTTGATTCGCCTCGATTTCCTCGGACGACAGGGCACCGCTGTTGGCTGCTTCGACGACCAGGCCGCGGACGTCGTTCAGCAGGCTGCTGACTTGGCCCAAGGCACTGTCAGCGGTGCTGATGATTTGGCTGGCTCGTTGCGTGTTGCTGATCGCCTTGTTCAATCCGGTGATTTCAGCCCGCAAGGCTTCGCTGGCGATCAAACCGGCCGGATCGTCCGCACCCGTGTTGATACGCAAACCGGTCGACAAACGCGTCAGGCGAGTTTGCAGGTCGGCGTTGCTGGATTGAAGTCGGTTTTGGGCGACAAGAGACGAAACGTTGGTGTTGATCCGTGTCATGGTGATTTCCCCTATGCTGCGGCATCGCTGCCGGCGGAATGTGCGTTCCGCCGCTCAAACAAGTTCAACCGGGCAGCGGTGCGTTCGAATTTGGGCAGGCACCGAACACCGATACACCTGCCGGAGGGCAGCAACACTTTTCTGCCTTCCGCTGCAAACGTTGGTCACGGCGAAATATTGGCAAACTTTTAGGCCTACAAAAGCTGGCCAAACTTGAACGAATCAGGTCCGAATCCAGCATCTTCCCTAGAAACGTCACAATCCGCCTTGCCGCTGCCGTTGCCACGTTGGTACTTAGCCAGCAACCGGGACGTTTTTCCCGCAATGCCGCGCCCCACCGGATGCGGCCACCCAAGACGTTTCATCCCCCTTTAGCGACTCATAAACAGCGATTCCGTCTCGTTCGCGATGCGGCTGTGCAAGGATGCTTGTGGCTAGGCAAACCGACATTTTCCGAGGTGACGCCGGTCCGGTCGGGCAGGAAGGCCCGACCGGGGTCCGCGCCCGACGCGCCCCCGTGGTGCGTCCGCCGGTCATGGCGGCGTCGTGGCTGGGGTTGTTCCTGACCCTGACGATCCTTTCCTGTTTCCCATCACCCGCCAACGGCCAAATGGGCGGCATGGGGGGCGGAATGCCCGGCGGAGGCGGTGGGGCCGGTGCCCCGGGACCGCCCCAGCGGGCCAAATTCCGTGACGCGATCCACGAAACCGACGGCCTGACCATCGGCCGCGAACAAGGCGACAAAATCGTCCTGGCCGTTCGCTTGGTGGGCAACCGATCGGTCAGCCCCCACCTGATTCATCAAAAACTGCAAACCCGAAAAGACCGGTTCTTCGACTACGAAACCGTGCTGGCCGACGTCCATCGCCTGATCGAAATGGGATCCTTTGATGATGTGACGTTTGACATCCAAGAAACACCCGCCGACGCCGCCCAGCCCGGCGTGATCGTGACCTTCAAGGTTCGCGAACGTCCGGTCATCACCGAAGTGATCTTCTTCGGCAATACTCGCATCAACGACCGCGAACTGCGGGGCAGGGCGGGGCTGACCAAAAACGACCCGCTGAACCCGTACGCCATCGAATCGGCCCAACGTCGTCTGATCGACTACTATCACGAAGAAGGCTTCAACCGCGTCGCGATCTCCGTGGAATACGGACAACCCGATGCACCGGAGGGTCGACGACTGTCCAGCGGTAAAGTCGTCTTTCGCATCAACGAAGGCCAAAAAGAACGCATTCGCAAAATCCGCATGGTGGGCAACACCATCGTCAGTGACTCGCGATTGAAAAGCATCATCAAGAGTCGTGACGCTCGGTACGGTGCCACGCTGTACGTCGGCAACACCGCTGATCTGCAAAAGATCAATCGTGACGTCGACATCCTTCAGGCCTATTACCACAACCTGGGATTCTTGACCGCATCGGTCGGCCGCAGCATCGAGTATGAAGAGAACGGCAAATTCATGTCGGTCACCTTCGACATCCACGAAGGCCCCCGGTTCCGCATCGGCGACATCCAAGTGGTCGGCAATCAATATGTCACCGAAGAATCACTACGTGCCCGACACGAATTGACCTCCGGTGCAACGTTCAGTGGCACCAAAATGCAACTGGACATCGGATCAATGATCTACGGCTACGGCGAACTGGGTTTCATCTATGCCGAAGTCGAACCCAAAACCATCATCCGTGACGAAGCCGGTGTGGTCGATCTGGTTTACCAAATCGAAGAAGGCGATCGTTGGCGGATCGGTGAAATTCACGTCAACATCGACGGCGAACCTCACCTGATGAAAGAAAGCACCATCCTGAACCTGATGGAATTGCGCGAAGGCGATGTCATCGACCGTCGGAAACTGGAAAGCGACCGGCGTCGTCTGGGAGCCAGCCCACTGTTGGAAGCCGACATGAATATCGCCGAACCACCGGACATCAAAGTCGTGCCAAGGCAGGAGCTTCGATGAACACCATGGAACGTTTCTGCATGAACAACACGCACGGTGAACCTGCGAAGACCGCCGACCGAACCGGTCGCTGGGCCAAGACGCTGATAGTCGGCGGACTGATCGCGCTGACCGGCTGTAACCAATTCGGCCCCAACCCCGGTCCCGGATCATCATTATCGATGGGTGCCGGACCACCGGTCACCGGTCCGAGTTTGCAATCCGCCACACCGTCGATCGCTCAGGCTTCGGCTACCAGCGGCGTTACTGCCGGTACCCCGGCGACCGCCGACGGATCGGTGATCCAAGCTTCGTCGCCGAATCTCGGCACCACCGCCACCCCCGCTTCGACGGTCATCCCCGCCTCGGCCACCACGCCGACCACCGGACAAACCGGCCGCGCCAGTAACGTCGACAACGGCGTCGGCTTTGGCCAACCCCAACCCTATGTTTCGCGACAATACCCGACGACACCTGGTGCCGTCCCTGTTCCCGCACCGATGCCGGGCAACACGGTCGACACGTACGGTTCGCCGTTCGGTTCCCCGATGGGCGGCGATGTGCTGAACGCGCCACCGCCGGCCCCCATGATGCCGCCCATTCGTGACGCCGATTTGATCGTCAACGGATACCCCGCCCGAACCGGCCGGATCATGTTCGGCGGTGCCGTCAACAGCGACGCCGGCGTCACCGGTCAAATCACGATTGACGAACGCAACTTTGACATCACTCGTTTTCCAACGTCTTGGTCCGACCTGATCGGCGGTACGGCGTTTCGCGGTGCCGGTCAAACCCTGCGGATCGAAGCGGTCCCCGGCAGCCAATTCCAACGCTACACCGCATCGTTCGGTGATCCCAACCTATTCGGCTATCTGCCCATCAGCATGAACGTCAGCGGGTTCCTGTATGACCGGCGATTCGATGACTGGGACGAAGAACGCCTGGGCGGTCGCCTGAGCTTTGGCTATCGCATCACGCCCGACCTTTCAATCAGCCTGGGTATCAGTGGGCAAAACGTCGACGTCACCAACCCGCGTGTCTTGGGCATTCCGCAACTGGACAGCGCTCTTGGTGACAACGAACTGTACAGCGGCCAAATCGCCCTGGTCCACGACACCCGTGACAGCCCGATCCAAGCCGGCGAAGGACACTACTTCGAATTCAGTTTTGAAGAAGTCTTTGGGGATTACGACTATGCCCGATTCGAAACGGAATTCCGCCAGTACTGGTTGCTGGCACAACGTGCCGACGGATCCGGCCGACAGACGCTGTCGTATTCGACTCAAATCGGAATCAGTGGCGAAGAAACACCGATCTTTGAAAACTTCTTCGCCGGTGGTTACGCGACCATGCGTGGTTTTGACTTCCGCGGCGCCAGCCCGTCGATCGCCGGTGTGGAGGTGGGGGGACGATTCCAATGGCTCAACGCCATCGAATACATGTTCCCGATCACCGCAGACGATGCGTTCCGTGGTGTCGCCTTTGTCGACTTCGGGACCGTCGAACAGGACATCGAAATCAACAAAGACAATTTCCGGGTCGCGCCCGGGGTCGGTCTGCGTGTGGCCATCCCGATGATGGGCCCCGCCCCGTTGGCATTTGACTTCGCCTTCCCGGTCGCCAAAGCGGATACCGACGACGAGCGAATGTTTAGCTTCTACATGAGCTTGATCCGCTAGCCAGACCCTGGCGAAGTCGCCACCTGGGCCGCCTGCGCAAACCAGGCGGCTGGCAAACTCCGATTTTGCTCCACCTACCGCCCTGGCTCACATCTGAACAGTCGAAACATCAATTCGGCGTGAAGATCGGAAGCGTTTGGCACTGCTGTCTGCTTTAATTCCCACCCCACCCAACTTTCCTGTCGGGAAAGTTGCGATGTTGGTTTGAGGAATTCATGTCTCTGCACAGACACAAAGTAGTGAGCCGCTGTTATGCCGATCTCATTTGGCAAATTTGTTTTGGTGGGGTGGCTGGGATGCTGCACCGTCGCACCCGCCGCCGACCTGTTCCAGATTAATCCCACCAACCGACCGTCGATCGGCGGCAAGGAAATCGACTGGATCGACGGCGATTTCGTCCTTCGCAACGACGAAATCATCGCCGTCATCGCCAACCCCGTCGAAGGCCGTGATGCCAACATGACCGTCCGCGATGCGGGTGCGGGATTGATCGACCTGACTCGGCGGGACGGAATGAGCGATCAATTGAGCGCGTTCTATCCGGCCGCTTCACGATTCTTGTTCGAAGACCCATCTGCGGTCGAAAGCGGCGACGTCGACGGCGGCGTTTTTTGGCAATGCACGTCGTCGTCCGCACGCAACGGTTCCGGCGGTAACGCGACGGTGCGATACGAACTGCGCGACGGCGACGATTTCGTGACAGTCACCACGGCCATCCGTGGCGAAGACTCCGCGGCCGACGGCGTTCGTGCCGACCGTACGTTCCAGTTCGACACGGTATCGATCGACGGCCAAAACGTGGCGTTCTTTCGTGACGAGTTCTTTCGCCAGTGCTATGGCATCACCGGACAGGGTTTCGGCAACGGGGTGATGCAGTGGGATAGGGAACGGATGCGCCGCGTGACCTACCCGCCGGCCGCCGACGATGATTCGGGCAACGACGACAAGACAATCCGGTGGACGGTTCGCCTGTATCCGGCCGCCAATTTGGTCGATCTGGTCGGCGTCATTCGCGGATCCGCCCCGCAAACAATTCAGCTAGACGGATTGGTCGGTGACCAACCGCGTCCGACGCTGACGATCCTGTCGGCCGACGCTGACCAATTGGCATCGCTGACGCCGGAATCGCAAACCAAAATTCATCTCCCCGAAAACGGGAACACGTCGTTGCACCTGAGCCCCGGCAAGTACCAGGTCCGTGCCGAAGCGATTGGCCATCAAGCGGTGACCACCGAACTAACCGTGGGTCCAAGTGCCGCCGATCACACGATCAAACTGTCGGCCGCCACCAGCATTGTTGCCTCCACCCGTGACAGCCTTGGCAACCCGTCGCCTGCCAAGTGGACTTTTTACGGCATCGACGGAACCGCCAACCCGATGTTCGGCCCCGACAGCGCCGACGGTAGTGTGGAAAACTGTGTTTACACCGTTGATGGAAACTTCACCCGCAGCATTCCGGCTGGACGTTATGAATGCATCATCAGCCGGGGGCCGGAATTCGACGCCGAAATCCAAACCATCCAGGTTGCCGACGGTCAACAGATCACCGTCGACGTCACGCTGAACCGGGTGATCAACACCGACGGTTGGGTCAGTGCCGAACTGCATAGCCACAGCACCCCGTCGGGCGACAACACGTCGTCCCAGCGTGGACGCGTCGAAAACCTGGTGTGCGAACACATCGAATTCGGACCGTGCACCGAACACCAGCGCATCGAATCATACGAAGACTTCCTTGGCGAACTGGGCGCCATGGACCTGATGGCCACGTGCAGCGGAATGGAATTGACCGGCGGACCGTTGCCACTGAATCACCAAAACGCGTTTCCCTTGAAATGGACGCCCCATGCCCAAAGCGGCGGCGGCCCGCGCACTGACACCAACCCGATCACGCAAATCCAACGGCTGGCGATGTGGGACGACGAATCCGACAAAGTGGTTCAGATCAATCACCCCAACTTGAACCAGATGGCTCGTGACAAAGACAAGGACGGCACCGACGACGGTGGCTTTGCGTCGATGTTCCAGTTCGCCGACGTGGTCGAAGTCCACCCGCCGGAAGCCATCTTTGATGATCCCGACGAGATCACGCCGGATGATTTACGAGACAACCGAATCTTGCAGTGGATGCGACTGATCAGCGAAGGCCAACGCATCCCCGGCGTCGTCAACACCGATGCCCATTACAACCATCACGGCAGTGGCTGGCTTCGCAATTGGGTCGCATCATCCACCGACGATCCGGCGCAGATCGACATCGATGAAATGACGGCCAATTTGGAAGCCGGTCGCGCGATCATGTCGACCGGTCCGTTCATGACGGTCCAATTGCACGCCAAGGAACTGGACCGCCCGGCACAGATCGGCGACGAAGTCACCCTGAGCGACGGCAACGCCGAACTGGCGGTCCAAATCCAATGTCCCAACTGGTTGGACGTCACTCGCGTGGAAGTCTTCGTCGGCGCCCGCCGCGTGGAAGAACTGACACGCCGTCGTCAAACCCATCCGGATGCCTTTGCCGATGGCGTCATAAAATTCGATCAGCGTTTACCGCTGTCGCTTGATGGCGACACGTTCATCGTCGTCGCGGCGATCGGCGAACAACGTGAACTGGGCCGGGTCTACGGCGATAATTTCGGCAAACAGCCGCCGGTTGTGATCAGCAACCCGATTTACGTGCGACGATGACCGTCCTGCGAATCGCCCGTCGGATCCGCATCGCTGGGCGGATCCGACGGTTTTTGTTTCCTTCGTTGTGACCAAACATGGCTGCTGGCGCGGTGGATGACGCCGTCCCCCATCGCGTCGCGCAGGTTGTCCGACACGCGATCAATCGCTCGCTGATCGGCCTGATGGGTCTCGTCGTCAAACAGTGACATTTGACGCACCGGTCGCACGTCGGTCAGCCCTCCCAGGGAAACACCGATCAGCCGTACCGGCCTGGGTTGGCGTTGTCGCATTTCTTCCAACAACGTCATCGCCGTTTCCAGAATCAGCCCGGTCGAATCCGTCGTCTGCGGCAGCGTCCGTGCCCGTGTGAATGTCTCAAAGTCCTCGCGACGATACTTCAGCGTCACCGTCTTTGCGACGCGATCGCTGCGACGCAGACGCCACGCGGTCTGTTCGCTTAGATAACTGACGACGCTGGACAGAACTTCGCCGGAAGTCTGGTCTTCGGAAAACGTTCGTTCGTGACTGATTTGTTTTGCCTGACGGTCAGGCACGACCCCGCGGGGATCGATTCCATTGGCCAGTCGCCACAGGTGTTCGCCCCAACTGCCGAAACGACGTCGCAATTGGTCGGCGTCTTGCTTTCGGATATCGACGATGTGCCGAATCCCCAGCTCACCAAGTTTTCGCTGTCCGACTTTGCCGACGCCCCACAAACGTGACACGGGCAACGGGTCCAAAAACGCTTGCACCGTCGACGGGTCGACCATCACAAAGCCATCGGGCTTTTGCAGATCGCTGGCGATTTTTGCCACAAACTTCAGCGGTGCAATCCCGACACTGGCGGTCAAGCCGACTTCATCGGCAATCGCCTGTTTGATTGTGCGTCCGATTGTTTCGGCCGAACCGTACAACCGGCGACTGCCGGTGACATCCAAGAACGCTTCGTCCAACGACAACGGTTGGACCAGTGGCGTGAATCGATGAAAGATCGCGCGGACCTGTCGCCCCACATCGACATAGTGCGACATGCGACCTTTGACGAACACCGCGTCGGGGCACAACTGGACGGCACGTTGTCCCGGCATCGCGCTGTGAATGCCGAATCGGCGTGCTTCGTAACTGGCCGCCTGGACGACACCTCTCCCACCGGTTCCACCGACCACCACCGGCCGGCCACGCAGTTCGGGACGATCACGTTGTTCGATCGACGCATAAAACGCGTCCATGTCGACATGCAGAATCATCCCGTTGTCCGCTGGTCGAATGTCAAAGCGGTCAATTCGAAACTCAATCGCACCGACCGGATCGTCCCATCATTGTCGGGTCGGCGAACCGCACCAACGCTCGCTTTCAAAAAGAACGTGATTACGCGGCGGCTCATAAGTCGCCCAACAAACACTCGGCCACGCCCTGGTGATCCGAAAAATCGTGCCAGATCGCATCCGGACCTGCCGCCGACAATTCCTCGTACGTCTCGCCCCCAGTACATACCGCGACCACCGACGCCCCGATGTGACGCGCACAAACGATATCGGCCACCGTGTCACCGATCACCACGACGTCCTGACACGCATCGTCGCCGTGTCGGCGTCGGATCGTTTCCAACGTTCGTGATGCCAGATCATTCCGCTGGGCATCCAAGTCCCCACCGACGATCCACTGGATGAATTGTCGTAAATGAAAGTGCTCCAATTTGCGAGTCGCGGTTTCCGGCAAGTTGCCCGTCATCGATGCCAGCCGGCAAGACCGCACTGGTGCCAACGCCTTCAACAATTCTGCGACGCCCACAAACACTTCGCCACCACTGCGTTGTAATTCACCGGGAAACCGTTCCGCATAACCCACGCGGAATCGTCGACGTCGCTGTTGGGTGGGCTCCAGTCCGTTCATCTCCAACATCTGGGCCATCAGCCCCATGTCGGTGCGGCCGTGAAATGATCCGACCATTTCCGGATGCTCCAAGCCGAATTCTTCCCGCAGCGTTCGCAGCATCGCCCGACGACCGCCTCCATGCGCGGTCAACAACGTTCCATCGATGTCAAACAGTAACGTCCGCATGGTTCAGTCGGCGAAGATCAAATTCAATGACGATGGGATGGACCGGTGAAGGATGAAACGGCAAAGTGTTTCGGGCAGGGGCGGCCCCCACGCAGAGCAATGCGGTCGCTGGCGTTTATCCGGCTGGCGTTTGATCCGTTTGGCCGTTTGTCGGCTTTTCTTCCGCCCGCTAGCCCATCGTCCCACGGATTCCGATACTAGGCTGGCCCGTCCGACACTTCGCCTGGTCCGGGACCCACATGGTGCCGGACCCGTCGTGCCCGGCACCGACCCGATGCGTTTGGGCACGGCCCCCCACTGCCCATGCGTTTGGGCACGGCCCCACTGCCCAGACGATCATAATGTCTGGGCGTTGGATTGTCGGGGCGTGACCGACGCCGATTTCATCACACACGTTTTGCATCTCTTTCCCAACGTTGATCACTTGAGCCAGACGTCCGATTCATCCGCCGTCGACAAAAGCGGCGACCGCGTCCGCGAAATGTTTCGCCAGATCGCTCCACGCTACGACCGGATGAACCATCTGCTGTCGCTGAACATCGATCGTTACTGGCGTTGGCGGACGGTCCGGAAGATGGATTTTCAGCCCACCCGCCCCGTGCTGGATGTCTGCACGGGAACCGGCGACCTGGCCCTTTCGATCGCCCGGAAAGTCCCCCAGGGCGTGCGTGTCTTCGGCAGCGATTTCTGCAATGCCATGCTGCGGATCGCCACCGACAAGAACGCCGAACCCGAAGGCCCGGTCAAACCCGTTCGGTTCCTGGAAGCCGACGCCCAAGCGTTGCCGTTTGAATCGGACCGCTTTCAATACGTGACCGTCGCTTTTGGTTTGCGGAATGTGGCCGATACCGCCCGAGGCCTACAAGAAATGACGCGTGTGTGCGCCCCGGGCGGTCACGTCGTCGTGTTGGAATTTTCCAAACCACGCATCCCCGTGTTGAAACAGATTTACGGCTTCTATTTTTCACACGTCTTGCCACGCATCGGCCAGTGGATGGCGCGGAATAACCAATCCGCCTATGAATACCTTCCCGAATCGGTCGGACACTTTCCGTCCGGACCTGACCTGTTGAAACACTTCACCGCCGCCGGTTTAACTGACGTGCGATACACACCGCTGACCCTGGGTGTGGCATCGATCTATATCGGACGCAAACCCGAATCCTAATTCCGGGCTTGTCCTGATACGGGGCATGCCGATCGCGCAGCCGAAACGAATTCTGTTTGGGCCGCTTCGCGATTTTACCGATCGCCATGGTCTTTGCAGGCCCCAACCGGTCTTTGAACTTTCCGCAACCATCCCACCGCCGACATGACAGCCTCAAAACGCCCCCGACGATTCGTCCTGGCGATGACTGGTGCCAGCGGTGCGCCCTATGCGGTCCGCCTGTTGCAAACCCTTCTTCACAGCGATGCGGAAATTCATCTGGCCATCAGCCCCAGCGGTGCCGCGGTGCTGCGTCAGGAATGTGGATTGGACATCAACGTCGCCGATCCCGATGTGCAGTGCCTGCTGGACTTCCGCCCCACTTGGCCGGGCCGGTGGTCACAGCAATCCAAGTCGCCGGCGGCAGCGAATGACCACGCCCGAGTGATCGTTCACCGACACGATGACTTCATGAGGCCGATCGCCAGTGGTTCCTTTCAAACCGACGCGATGATCGTCTGCCCGTGCAGCGGCAGCACGCTGAGCGCGATCGCCCGCGCGGCCGCGTCCAACCTGATCCAGCGTGCCGCCGAAGTCCACCTAAAGGAGCACCGCCGTTTGATCATCGTGCCCCGCGAAACGCCCATGTCGGTCATCCAGTTGGAAAACATGCATCGCATCGCCGCCGCCGGCGCGGTCGTGTTGCCCGCGATGCCGGGTTGGTACCACGGCGTCAGCGGGCCTGATGATCTGGTCGACTTCGTGGTCAGCCGAATTCTGGACCAGTTGGACGTCGACAACGCATTGATTGGTCGTTGGGGTGAAACCTAAAACAAGCGCCATGAACCATCTTGATGCGTCCCCGATCGATCCTTCCACCGCGCCCAAATCCACCGGCCGACGCGGCGGGATCAGCGATTGGCTGGGCTTGATCCGATTCAGCCACACGATCTTTGCGTTACCCTTCGCCGCCCTGGCAACCGTGATGGCTCTGTCGACTCCGTTGCCCAGTGGCGATTGGCCCAGTTTGCGGCTTCGCGACATCGTCGGCATTTTGCTTTGCATGGTGACCGCACGCAGTGCTGCGATGGCCTTCAACCGTTGGGCCGACCGCAAACTGGACGCGGACAACCCGCGGACCGCCGGCCGTCATCTGCCCGCCGGCATCTTTTCACCCGCTCAAGTTGCCTGGTTTACCGCGCTGTGCGTTCTGGGGTTCATCGCATCGACGTTGTTGTTTTGGCCCAACTGGGTTCCGTTGGCCGGATCGGTACCGGTGATCATTTTTTTGTGCGGATACAGCCTAGCCAAGCGTTTCACTTCGGCAGCGCACCTGTGGCTGGGAATCGCCCTGTCGCTGTCGCCGGTCTGTGCATGGGTCGCCATCCGCGGGCCCATTTCGGTCACTCAGCCGATCGACTTGGTGTCGCCACTGGTACTGGCACTGGCCGTCGCCGCCTGGGTCACCGGATTCGACATCGTGTACGCTTGCCAGGATGCCGATTTCGACCGTCGAAGCGGGCTGCACAGCATCCCCGCCCGCTTCGGCGTGACCGGCGCGTTCCGGATCGCCGCTGCATTCCACATGGTGATGCTGGTGGCGCTGTTTGCCCTGCCGTTTGTGGCCGCATCGACCCCGCTGGGGTGGACTTTCCTGGCGGGCATGGCCTTGGTCGTCATGCTGGTCGTTCGCCAGCACACCCTGGTGAACCCCGACGATTTGCGCAGAATCAACGAGGCCTTTTTCCAAACCAACGCCATGATTAGTCTGCTGATCCTGGTCGTCGGCGTCGTCGATTGCCTGACGTAAAATCGCCACCGCCGCAGCCCGACCGGCCGTTGCGGCCCCATGCGTGGTGACGGTTAATCAACCGATCCGATGCTTTGCCCAAGCGGGAATGGCTCGACCAGTCGGGATGGTTGTCCCGCGGATGCCTGACACGATTTTTTTCGCCAGATTCAATCCTTCGCCAACCAAGCGCGAAACCAACATGAACAAGACCGACCGCGACGCACGCTTTCGCCAAATTCGCGACAAAGTCGAATCCGGCCAACGTCTTTCGATGGACGATGGAATCTTTCTGTACGACCCGGAGGTCCCGCTACAAGACGTCGGTCAACTGGCCAATCTGGTCCGCGAACGAAAAAACGGCAACGTCGCCTACTACAACATCAACACGCATTTGAACCCGACCAATGTGTGCGTGTACCGCTGTCGCTTTTGTGCGTTCCGTAGTGACCTGCGTGATCCCAAGGGTTACGCGATGTCCGATGAACAGATCCTGCAACGTGGCCGTGAAGCCACCGAAAACGGCTGCACCGAAATGCACATCGTCGGCGGTCTGCATCACCAGAAACCCTACGAGTGGTACCGCGATCTGATCGCATTGCTGAAAGACAATTTTCCAAAAATCCACCTGAAGGCGTGGACAGCGGTCGAAATCAACTGGTTCGAATTTCAAACCAAGAAGTCCAAGCAATGGGTCCTGGACGACATGCGTTCGGCCGGTCTTGGCAGCATGCCCGGCGGCGGCGCGGAAATCTTTCACCCGGAAGTCCGTGACCAACTGTGCGAACACAAAGCCAACACGCATGAATGGTTACAGATCCACCAAGCCGCTCACGAACTAGGCATCCGTACCAACTGCACAATGCTGTACGGTCACGTCGAACAGGCGTACCACCGTATCGACCACCTGATGCGATTGCGTGAATTGCAAGACATCACCGGCGGCTTCCAGGTCTTCATCCCTTTGGCGTTCCATCCGGACAACACCAAACTGGACAACTTGAAGAAGCCGTCCGCGCTGATGGATCTGCGGACCGTGGCGATCAGCCGGCTGATGCTAGACAACGTTCAACACATCAAAGCTTACTGGATCATGTTGGGTATCCCGACGGCGCAAACGGCATTGGCCTATGGTGCCGACGATATCGATGGGACCGTTCGGCACGAACTGATTTACCACGACGCCGGTGCGACCACGCCTCAGTGCCTGTCGGTGGACGACATTCGCGGGCTGATCACCGAAGCCGGACGCGAACCGGTCGAGCGCGACACCGTCTATCATCGCGTGCACCGCAGTGAAACGGATTTCCGCGATTGGCACAGTGGTCAACCCGTCGATGATGCCGTCGCGGTGTCGTAGACTCCGGCGGTAGCCCATGGATCTTTCGCCGTTCCCATGGGGCCGTCGTCGCATCGTGTCGCCGACGAAACTTTCTCCATTGAAATCGCACTCTCGGTGTTCCTTTGAATCGACGTTCTGAACGTGACGACGTCGACGATGGATTGCCGGTCGTCCGGCGATTGCCCGAGCGATTCGATACCGCGAACCTCTTTTCCCGCTTCAGCCGGCTACCTGGTTGCGTTTGGTTCGACTCAGCGACCGCGTCGCTAGATCAATCTCCCGCCGACAGTCCTCTGGACCGATATTCCTTCTTGGCCGCCGCGCCGGTCGCTTGGCTGCGACTGAATCTCCAGATCGCTCCGCCCGCATCGGCAAGCGACCCGCCCGGTGATCTTCCTTCGGGTCAACCCCTGCAAGGTCACTTAGACTGGTCGCAACTGCAACACTGGGTCGACCAATTGCCTGCTGGGAACCTGCAACACGACGACGGCATCCGCTTGCCGCCGTTTCAAGGCGGTATCGCCACGATCATCGGCTACGAAGCGGGCGCATCGCTGGAACCCGTCGGCGTCAGCCCGCATGATGACCTGCCGACATCCGCCCTGACCGCCGGCCTGTACGACGTCGTCATCGCAACCGACCACCACACCAATCAAAACTGGTTGTTCAGTCAAGGATTTCTCGACGGCACCGCGACACGATCCCGAGAACAAGCCGTCTGCCGGGCGGATCAATTCCAGCGTTGGCTGGAAACCGACGACCACGACTTGGCCCAAAAGATTGCCAATGCCTCTCCGGTGCAACAAATTGTTTGCGAGGCATCTGTATCAAAGTCTGCCGATCGCCCGGGTGTCGACCGATCACCGAGACGACAGCCCACCAGTGGCGCATCAGGGTCTCCTGTGTATTCCGCTTCCAAAAACGGAATCGACCTGACAAGCAATTTCGATCGTCAAGGCTTCATGACCAGCGTCGCTCAGATCGTCGACCGGATCTGCCGTGGCGATTCGTTCCAGGTCAATCTGGCCCAGCGTTTGACGTCGCCCGCGGTTTGCGATAGTCCACGTTTGTATGAAAAACTGCGACAAGCCAACCCGGCCACCTTTGCCGGTTACTTTGACGCCGGCGATTTTCAGGTCCTCAGTTCATCGCCTGAAGGCTTCCTGCAAGTCCGCGACCGTCTGGTCAGCACCCGGCCGATCAAGGGGACGCGTCCCCGGGGCCGGAGCACCGATGAAGACCAGACGATCGGAAATGCGTTGCGTCACAGCGAAAAGGACCGGGCCGAAAACATCATGATCGTCGATCTGATGCGGAATGATCTGTCGCGCGTCTGCCAAGACGACTCGGTCGTGGTCGACACGTTGTGCGGTTTGGAAAAGTACCAATACGTTCAACACCTGGTGTCGGTGGTTCGCGGTCGCTTGAAACCCTCGCACGGTCTTGTCGACCTGATCCGGTGTTGTTTTCCCGGCGGGTCGGTGACCGGGGCGCCCAAGATCGAAGCGATGCGGACGATCGCCGAACTGGAACCCCATCGCCGCGGCCCCTACTGTGGATCGATGGGCTACATCAGTTCGCAGATCGACGCCGATTTCAACATTCTGATTCGTACCGTCACGGCCACCGCGGGGACTTGGCTGTTGCCCGTCGGTGGCGGGATGACGGCACGCAGCGATCCCGCGGCCGAGTGGGACGAAACCTGGTCCAAGGCCGAGGGCATGCTGCAGGCGTTCCGTAACCTCGACGCGACCTGAACGTCCCCGCCGCATCGGCCGGCGAATGACAAAAAGCGGGTCGAAAAAGCGGTCACGAAAACGCTCAATTCCGTCCGGTAAAACGCCGATGGAACTGGTTGTCAGAGTCGATCCATTTGGTAAGATTCCGTGAAGTACACGCCCCTGTAGCTCAGTTGGTAGAGCAAGGGACTCTTAATCCCTGGGTCCAAGGTTCGAGCCCTTGCGGGGGTACTGCCCAAGCCGGAAAACACGTGAATCCACGTGTTTTCCGGCTTTTCTTTTTTCCGGCAAGCGTCCACAGACGCCCACGAACGTCGGCGGTGGTACCGATTTTGGCCCGGAAGGGGTCCAAGTCATTTGGTGCACCGGTTCCGCTCGGTTTAGTTCCGACCGCGAAGGATCAGTTGGTGCTTCAGCACAGTGTTGTCCTGGTCGCCGATCCAGCTGCTTGCGCCTTGAATCCCAAGCCCATTGGCCAAATCGGTTCGGGCCGATGCCCACAGGTTCTGCCAAGGCGTCACCGATGCCTGTCCAAGGTGAAATGGTAGCGTCGTCTTTTGGCCCCGTGACGGCATTGCGGTTTCATCGGTACGCTCCCGAGGCAGAGAGCGAAGGCATGGCCGACAAGCCTCCGAGGGGATGGAGGTCTTTTTGGGAGCCGATGATTGTTGGTCGTGTGGACGACGCATCTTTGGATGAGCAGACGAAGACTTGAGCGCTGGTGAGGGCAGCGTGATGGTTAGGTCGAGGCGACGGTGACTGAACTCTGGCGAGTCCAGCCACGATAAAGGGCCGAGATAAGGGGCGAAGATCACTTGCCGCGCAAGCGCGCATAGAGACTGCTCGCGGATCGTTAAACCATTTCGGCCATTTGGCGCGACAAGCCGATTCGGCCGAACACGTCGCACACCGAGAGTCCGTGTTTGCGATCTCGCGGGCGGTATCGAGGATATACTGACGACGCCTGGAAACGTGAGCTCATGTCAACTGCCAACGTTTTTGAAACCTGACATCTCATCAAGAGAACGAACGTCATGACGAATCGGAAATCGAAAACTTCGCACGTCGCTGATTTACCCCGATCGTTGGCATCATGTGCCTTGCGTCTTGCGATTCTCGTACTCGCCTTGCCCGCCTTCGCTTTCGCAGCGGACAGGCCCAATATTCTGTTTATCGCGGTCGATGACCTGCGCCCGGAACTTGGGTGCTATGGAAACAAAGCGATCACGCCGAATATCGATCGACTGGCAGCCAGCGGGATACGTTTCGATCGCGCGTACTGTAACCAAGCGGTTTGCGGGGCTTCGCGTGTTTCATTGATGACCGGTTTGTATCCCGAATCGACCGGTCTGCGGAGCTATCACGTCAAAGACTGGCGGAAAAAGCTGGCCGGCGTAACGACGCTCAACCAGCAACTCCGGAACCACGGCTACCTGACAGTCGGCCTTGGAAAAATCTATCACGAGCGAGTCGGGCATGACGCGGTTGATGGCGACAACTGGGATCGCTGGTTTGATCTTTCGCACGAGACTCACTGGGTCGATCCAGAGAACATTGAGACGCATTACCGCAACGACCGTGCATACAAGCAAACGGCGAAGGGGCCCAAGCGAGGCCCAGTCACCGAGTCGGTCGACGTCGCGGACCATGCGTATATCGACGGACAACGAGCCAACCTTGCTGTGAAACTATTGAAGCAACTTGGTCGCCGAGCGGCGGCACCGGCAGCGGACGAGGTTTCGAGTGCTGACGAACCGACAACGAATGCCGCCGAGAAAAGATTCGCATCCTTATCCGCGGCCAATGGGATGCTTGATGCGAAGTTGCTGGCCAAAGACAAGCCTTTCTTTTTGGCCGTCGGGTTCACCAAACCGCACCTTCCGTTCAACGCGCCGAAAAAGTACTGGGATCTGTATCAGCGAACCAATTTTCAGATGCCGCCAAACAAAGGAATTCCGCCCGGATACCCCAGCGAGGCAGCCAAACTGAATCCTGGAGAGATCAAGCACTATGGTGACGTCCCAACCGATGAAGCTCCAACCCAATGGGACACGGAACTGAACCAGCGACTGCTGCACGGCTATCACGCCTGTGTTTCCTACACCGACGCGCACATCGGACGGCTGCTGGACACGTTGGACGATAGTGGACTTGCCGACAACACCATTGTCGTTCTTTGGGGAGACCATGGCTGGAAGCTGGGAGATCATTCATCGTGGTGCAAGCACACCAATTTTGAAGTCGATACACGAGTGCCGCTTATCATTCGCCATCCCGGAATCGACCTGAAACGGGGAACGACAACTTCCTCGCTGGTCGAATTGATTGATGTCTATCCGACTCTTTGCGACCTGGCCGGTGTCCCTTTTCCCACGCACTTGCAAGGACGCTCGCTTGTGCCCGTTCTTCATGACCCGTCCGCCGAAATCCGCGACACTGCCTATTCGTCCTATCCGTCCAGCATAGGCAAGGCCACGACGATCGGGCACTCGATCCGTACCGCGACGCATCGGTACACGCAGTGGTGGAAAGACAACAACCCAGATTCCGTTGTGGCTTCGGTTGCGACGGATCTGTCCGCCGATCCGGGTGAAACATCCGCGGTTGCCGATGACGACAGGATGCAGCAGAACTTATCTGCACAGCTTCGGTCGCGCGTCATGGCGGCACGCAAGTCTTCACGACGGTCGGCCACCTCCGACGACCAAAAGTCAGAGGTTGGAGAGTTTTCGATTCCTGATGTGAGTCCGCTGGACGAAGGGCAACTGGCCAGACTTCGGAAACTGGTGAAGTCGGATACGGAAGCTGCCGCGTTGGCAAAGTCAGTTCAACTGCATGCGGTTCCATTGATCGGAATCGCCCCGCGACCGATCGCGGTGATTCAGTACGAAGGTCTAGTCAATACCGACCCGAGGCGGATCGAAACCGTTGCCCATTTGAACCAGATGAGCGAGATCGCGGTGTTGGTGCGATACTGGCAAGCGACTGGCGACGAGGATGCCGCGAAGACACTGCGGCGTTTGGTTGCTGCCTGGTCCGAGACTTACGAACCGACCGGCAACGATGTCAACGAGAACAAGTTCTATCCGTTGTTGGTGGCATATCATGCACTTCGGGAATCGTTTGGCGAATCGCAGCGTCAGCGTGTCGACGCCTGGGTGCAGCGAATTGGACAGCTTCACGAAAAGCATGTCGCGACATCCGACCATTTGACCAATCGATATTCAAAGAGTGTTCGACTGTTGGCCATGGCCGGACAGATTCTTGATCGCGACGATTGGATCGATTCCGCCAAAGAAGGCGTGAAGCGATTTGTGCGAAAGAGCCTTTATGCGGACGGCAGCAGTCGTGACCTGAATCATCGTGACAGCTTGACCTACCACGGCAGTTCGCTGAAACCGCCGATGGAACTGGCAATGCTGGCGGGAGCCGAGGGAGTCGCGTTGTACTCGTGGACTTCGCCGGCAGGTGGATCACTCAAGAAGTCGGTGGACTTTCTGGTTCCTTATGCGATGGGCGAAAAAACTCACGCCGAATGGGTCCATACAAAAGTCGATCTCGATCGTCGCCGTGCTGCTGCGGGGATTGAAAAGTACCGGACCGGCCGACTGTATGAACCGACCGATGCATTGGGAGTGATGGAGTACGCCAGCTATTTCGATCCTGATTTGATCCGGGTTGTACGGCACTTGGTCAATGGCCCGGCGATGGACGACGGCGCCGCAGCGGATCGGTTTCCAACCTGGCGGACGCTTGTCAATGCTGCGGCATCCCATCAGGCAAACGAGCAATGAATCTCAGCTCTTAGGGCGAACCAGCGGGGAAGGCGGTCTTCATGCAGGAGGAATCGCGAAAATCTTTGGCTGGCCGGCGATTTGAGATCGGAAGACGGTGGAATCCTGCCGAGTCCAGCGATCATCATGAGGGCAGGGCAGGTCACCGCCGATTGGACCACGCACAGGCCTCTCTTTCGACAGCAGCCGACGGCACAGCGACGACGGCACAGCGATGGGTTGGGACGGACGAAATTGACTGGTTTTGAGCGAACCGGCAGATAAAGTGGGGCGTACACTGCACGACGGATCAGCACCACCCCCAAACGCGGCTTTTCACACGATGCATGATCACGCTCATCAATTAACCCTGGGCCTGGCGTTCGGCCTGGGGGCTTTGCATGCGTTGGAACCCGGACACGGCAAGACTGCGATGCTGGTCTATTTGTCTGGCGAGCGGCGAAGTTGGCTGCACCCTCTGGTCATGGGCCTATCCAGTGCGGCGGCGCATAGTCTGTCGATGATGGGGATCGCCGCAGCGGTGCACCTTTCCCATCACCTGATCACCGGCGACCATCATCACGACGATGTGGCGGTCACCTCGGCGATGCAGTGGATCAGTGCCGGCCTTGTTTTGTGTGTCGGTCTTTGGATGCTGGCGGTCGCTTTTCGCGGCAAGCCTTCGAAGTGCAGTTGTGGCGGCCATCATGACGATGCTTGTGACACCAAGAAAGGGTTTGGGTCTCGCACCAGTTATTCGATGAGTGCACTTTTGGGCGTCGCATTTGGCCTGCTTCCCTGTCCCTCCGCGATGGCCGCCTATTTCACCAGCATGTCGACTGGAACACCGGTGGCAGCGTACGCCGTCATCGGGCTGTTCGCCGCCGGCATTGCCTGTTCGATCACCTTTTTCGGCATCATCGTGCAGGTGTTTGGAACTCGATTGTTTTCGGCCAAATCAAATTTGTCCCGACTGCCCTGGTCTTACATTCGGGCCGGGCTGATCCTGTGCATCGGCGTCTTTTACACCGCGCGGCTGGTCGTCTGATTCGGCCGTCCGACCGGGCCACCTTATCATTCGAACAGCCGCGACCTGATGCAACCAAATTACGGGTCACCCACGATCACGGGCCACCCACGGCGACGACGCGGGTCGGTGCGCCGCCGGAGTCCAACTTGGCCAAGACGTCAAAATCCGTTAGCGACATCACCCACAAGCTGCTATCACCAGGATTGGTGATGACTGCGTGACGCCGATCTGGCAACACGGTCAGGGAATGATGGCCGGCGTGACCGACGATTTGGCTAGGGCCAACTTCCACCGTTTCGACCAGCGCTAGATCTTCAAAGCTGCCGTCGCGATTGACATCCAGATCGATGATTTTCAGCCTGTCGTTCTCCGGTGCATCTTTCTGTTCGACGAAAGCGAAGGCCAACGTCTGACCGTACCGCGTCTTGGTGGCCACCGGGGTTGTCATTGCTTCGCCATCGGACAACGGAAAAGCCAGGCTGTCGACGGTGGGCTTCGCAGCGTCTGCGTCGATGACGCAAAATTTGGTGTCCGGGCCTTTGCCGGCGGCGAACAAAACATGGCGTCCGATCGTTTCGAATGCCCCCGTCCGCAGCGGCTGATCGTCGGCATCCGTTCCCAGGGAAAGGTGATGAACGCTGACGTTGTCGGCGTCGTCGACTTCCGGGTCCACCGATACCCAGCAGACTCCGTCGGCGGGAGCGAAAAAGGCTTTGCCGGAATTCACCGCGGCACCGTGCAGCATTCCGGACGGACACTGGAACGAATACGAACGTCCCTGGTTTTCACCCAAACCGACCACGTCCACTCGTCCCGCATCGTCCCCGGCGGGGGCAATCCAGGTCGCATAGGCGACACGATTCGGAACAACAGCCAGCGTAATGTGCCCGTTACCGCCGGAGTGAAACGACGTGGCATCACTGGGATTCGCAGCACGTCGGATTTGACCGGCGGTCGTCACGGTAAATCCGTCGCGTTGGTCGTTCGCCAATACAAAATGATCGTCGAATCGATAGACGTGTGCCGGGTTGCCCTGTGTCGAATCGATCCGAGAGCTGATCACCCGTGGCGATTGTTGAAATCGCCAGTGCGAATGGTCACCGTGCGGTTCTTCCACCACACCTGATTCGATCGCAAACCATCCACTGCCGATGTTACCGTCGTCCGCATCGCGAACACCGACAATCAGTAAACCATCGTGTTGCCGCATTTGAACCAGCGATTGATCGATGGTGTCCAGTTCCGGCAAGCCTTCAATTTCGACTGGCGCCAGCGTCCATCCGTCGGAAGATTTTTTCAGATCGGCGCACTGTACCGTCGCCGTGGCGTCGTCCTGCCAGAACAAACGCGTGATCACACGCCCCTTGCCCAAACAAGGTGAGCAAAAACCGGCGGCGATAAGCCAGAGAATCAAAACATTTCTTCGTATCATTGGATCATTCATACCTAAAGGAAAGACACCCACTTTGGTCCGGCACCGCCATCGGCTGATTCAGCGGCTAGCCTTCGTCGGCAATGACGTACATCCGCGTGCCGGTACGAATCGCGATTCGACCGTCGGCTGCTGCGACGCCGTAGACGATTGGATCGCGTGCCGAGGCGGCCGCGTCGGCACGTCGCTCGGCAAAGCTTTTGGCCATGGCTTTCAGTTCGTCGGAATCCAGGCGACCGTCGCCGTTGTCATCGACACGCGACAGCATGCTGCGGAACATTCCAGGGATTTCGTCACCTTCCAAAATTCCGTCATCGTTTTTGTCGCCAGCCATCAGGCGAGCCAACATTCCACCAGCGGGTCTCGCACCAGCATCATGTGGCTTGTCACCGCCGTGACGCTGTTGGGCGGCGTGATGATTCGTGTCAGCGTCCGTTGTTTCCCCCACCGATGCATGCCCATGATGCGGCGTCTGTGCCGCGGTCGATTCGACATAATGGGTCGGTAGTGGTGGAGACAAAGGATCCCAAAGTGAATTGACGGCGACTTCATCATAGGTGTCGCCGCTACGAATCACTTTGGCTTGACCATTCTTGGCAAAGAAATAGATCAGATCGCCGGCAACGATAGGGGTGGCCCAACAGTCCAGCGACAATCGCTTTCGATAGGCGACTTCGCCGGTCTTCACATGAATGCAGTGCAACACGCTTGCCTTGTTGATGAAGTAGGCGAAATCGCCACAGACAACGGGACTTGCGTATTCACTGATCGCTTTGTCTGCACGCCAAAGCACCGCGGGGCTTCCATCGGAGATATTTGACAAGTCCAAACAGCAATTCGCTTTGACTTGTCCGTCGGCTGCAAACTCCGGCAAGCGAGCGGGAATCAATAATCGATTGCCTGACGCGACAGGCGAAGGCACCGTGTTTCCGTCCAGCCCATCAAGCTGCCACAACGCACTGCCATCGTCGGTGCGATAGCCGCAGACCGATCCACCGCTGCTGACCACCACCTGATGGCGCCCATCAACGTTGGCAACGATCGGCGACGCCCACGACTTGACCGACGGACGATCGACGCTCCATTGGGTTTGCCCGGTTTCCTTGGAGATGGAAACCAGAGAAGACGGACCGTCATGCTCAATCAATAGATACAACGAATGATCATCGGCGGCGGGCGATGAACCGATGCCGTGGTTGTTGCCAAACTTGCCAAACGCTTCGGCCTCATTGCGATGCCAGCGCAGTTGGCCTGACCAGTCCAGCCCCAGAAAATCCCCCGATTCAAAGAACGCGTACACGCCATTTGCATCAACGACCGGTGTCGGGGCGGCACGCGAATACATGTAGGTCGACGGATGAGTCGCCGATGCTCGATGCCGGTACATCCAAAGGGTTTCGCCGCTGCGAAGATCCAAACACGTGACCACCAACGTTTCACAGCCCGAGCCTTCAACGGATGTGACCACCAGTCGACCGCCGTAAATCACTGGCGCCGATTGGCCATAGCCCATCAATTCCTGTTGCCAGGCGATGGATTGGTTTTCCGACCATCGGACGGGCAGCGGTGATGCCGCCGTGGATGCACCGCCGGCGCGAAAACTGCCCCACGTATCGGCTGCCAGCAGGGTATGCGAGGGTTTGGCCAGCACAGCCGAAATCAAAAGGCAACCGTACGCAAGTCGAATACGATACAGACGACGTGGATCACAAATTGGTTTCATTCCAAAATCCTCAGGGGGCCAGCGTCCGAACAGCGTGGGAGGGCAGTTCCAAGACTTGTGTTGACGCTTGCTTCAATGGCTTTAACTGGGTCGTATCGGTCAGTGAGTTCACCACCTTTTGATTCAACATCCAGCCACCATCACCTAGCGATCGCAACCGCACGAAGTACCGTTGCGGCTCGGGCTGGGGCAGGTCAGGGAAGTAAGCTTTCCCGTCGCTGCCGGTCACACCTTGGGCGATCACAGCACCATCGACCCGTTCCATTAACGAAACTTCGACATCCGCCAACGGTTGCTCTCGATAAACCACCGACACGACGGGGGCCCCGGAGAGGTCCGTCGATTCACCTTCGTCGCCGCAGCCCAGGGTTCCCGCAACGACGCACAGCCAACAGCCACCCAAGACAGACGGCATGCGCGCAATCATTCCGGCCACTGCACCGACTCCCGTCCGTTGCGAGAAAACAAAGCGTGATACGTTTCCCGATCAATCGATTCGGTGATGAAATGAACGCTGCCGTCCAACATCGCGTGCTGCGAACCGCCGGGGTGATACGACCGTGACGCATAAAAGCCGCGACCGTGCAACGAGACATCGGGGATGCGGTGGTTGGGCGTCAGGTAACCGTTGATGGCCGTGGCATAGGGCACGCCGCGGATCCACGACTGGCCACGAGTACCGCTGTAAGAAGAAATCTGGTCGGGGAAAACCGTCTCCAGATCTGGGTTTTCGATCAAACCGCCACCGGTGACGAATCCCGGCCCATCGGGATTGCTGCTTGAACCGCTCCAGTTGGCCGTCCGTCGATGCGGCCCGACCGGCGACGGTTCGGTCATTCTCGAGGACTGGTCTCCCAAAACGGTTTCCGCCAACAAGACGGTTTGGCTCGTCCCATCAATGCAGTGCTTGAAACCCGCCCAAGAATTGGTCCAAACCATGCCGTCGGTCTCGAAGCGATCGTCGTAGTTGGTCCCCGTACCGCTGCCATAGCTGAACATGTAGTTCAGGCCGGCAGAAAAACCATCGGCGCCGTCGGCATAAGTGGTTTCAAACAGGCGATCTCCCGGATCACTCGGGCATTGAAACGTGGGCACCACCGTTTCGATCGCTTGGCGCTGATTCGGATTGAAACGGGCCATCCAGGGCGGCCCCGTCAACAAGGGCTGATCGAAGTTGATCAGGTCGCTCAAGCCGGCCTGTTCGATGTTGGGCAGAATCCTGGCTTGCACCGAAAAGTCACTCGATCCCGTCATTGCGGGGATGACCTTGAACGCACTTTCATAGTTGTGCGTGGCCAATGCCATCTGTTTCAAGTTATTGCTACACGACATACGACGCGACGCTTCGCGAGCGCCCTGAACCGCCGGCAACAAGATTCCAACCAGCACACCGATGATGGCAATCACCACCAGCAATTCGACCAAGGTGAAACCGCGAGCGTCGCGGTACCGCTTTGACATGACGGACCTCTCAAAAACACAACAACTGCTCCTGCACAACGATTGCAAATCTAGCGAGCGCACGGGAGGCGTCAATCGCTATTGCACACCAATTGCAAAAGCGTTTGAGCCACGCGGAAACCACCCTTCAAAACGCAGGGGGGAGCGGACCAGAAACGCCCTATCCAGAACGTGATTGCCGCGGCGTATCGACCACGCGAGATAGCTCACGACCAACAGTCGCTGAACATCAGCCGCTGAACATCAGGCGGTCAACGACGGCCGCGGCAAGACGAGCCCAGCGGAACAATTGCCGCAAAGGCTGCCCGATCGCACCAGCGCGCCGATAGAAAACCGCTAGTGCGAATGACCGCCCGCATGGCTGTGATCATGTTGGCCGTGGTCGTGCGTATCTCCCGCCGATTGATGGCCAGCAGAGTGACCATGGTCATGGGAATGACCGGGCAGATTTTCGACGGCAAACGCCACCACGATTCCCAACAGAAACACCAGAGTTAGCTTGCCGCGATCATGATCATGGAACGCGACCTCCGGCAGCAGATCGGCCAGGGCGATTCCGATGAAGAATCCTGCGCTTACGGCCAATCCCCAACCCAACAGATCTGGATGGTCCACCAACCCGCTGACGCCAAAATAGAACGCGATCGCCCCGACAGGACACGCCAGGGAAAACAACGAATTAGCGACCCATTGTGCGGCGACCGACCAACGCTGGCGATTCATTACCGAAGTGATCGCGAAGGCGTCCAAAGGCTTGTGCAGGGCAACGGCCAGGAACGTCCCCAGTCCCGCCAACCCCAGCCACGCACCGTGATCGGCTTCGGCAATGACGCTGGCCGAAAGCGCGACGCCATCGACCAACGTGTGAAGCAACAGCCCGAAAAACAACCCCACCCAACTGATGCCTTTCGATCCGTGGTCGTGGCGATGGTGATGGTCGCACACCGGCTCGTGATCACATCCCGAACCGCCGTGTGAATGGTCGGGTCCTTCACCATCGCTTGCCGCCGATTCCCCTGAATCATCCACTGCGGGCACGCCATGGTCGTGCGTGTGAAACAACCGGATCAACAGAAACATCGACGTCAGCCCCAACAGTGCCCCCGTGCCGGCACGGCTGGGCGATCCCAGAATTTCAGTGGCGTGTGGCAGCAGATGCAGCAAAGCGATGCCCAACATCAATCCGCCCACGCCGCTCATCAGCAGCTGGGTTCGGAGGTGCGTCATCCGGATCAGCGACGTCAAACGCCCACCGGCCAAGGAGACAAAAGCGATCAGGCAGCAATAGACGGCAAGCAGTGCAAACGTATTCATCCCGGCAAAATACCCAGATGCAATCGGGTTTCATATACCGCCGTGGGCTGCCGAATCCGGTTTTGGTCCCAGGCCGAGCCTGCCCGCCGGCAACAAGTCCACCAGAGAAAACGCACGCGGCAGACAAGATGATTGCTTGACCCGAGCGGCAAACGATCCTACACTTGCACAGTCATGCAACTGTAGATTCATGCAAAAAACGCCGACCAATCACCGATCAGCCGCGACCGAAGACGATTCGCCCAGCTGCTGCAGCGACGACCATCAGCATCCGCTGACCGGTTTTGATGATGTCGCCTGCGAACGCGCCGCGGCCATCTTTCGTGCGTTGGGTGATCCACAACGCCTGCGTTTACTGATCATGTTGGAGGCTCGGTCCTGTTGTGTTTCGGAATTGGCCGAGGCATTGGGAGAACCGCTTCCGGCGATTTCGCAACGACTGCGCGTCCTGAAAAGCGAGCGGATCGTTCGATCGCGTCGTGAAGGCAAGCATGTTTTTTACAGTCTGGCCGACGGTCACATTTCGCGTTTGGTGACCAACGGGGTGATGCATGCAATGGAAGACGCTTGACCATTCCAAATTCTCCGGCAAGGAACTGACATGTCGCACGTTCATGAAAACCACGATCATCAACATGGGCCCGATTGCGAACACACGGGCATTCAGCACGGCGACCATGTCGACTATCTTCATGATGGTCACATGCATCACGTTGAACCTGATGGAACGGTGGTCGAACACGCCCTGGAAGTCACCGAAACCAACCCCGACACGTGCACCCCGGCACACCAGTGCAGCGGGCATGACCCGAATCACGTGCACGGTCCAGGCTGTGGGCACGAACCGATTCCGCATGGCGATCACATCGACTATTTGGTCGACGGTCATTTGCACCATCCCCATGGCGACCACTGCGACGACCATGGTCCGGTAAACGTCGTCAGCTGAAACGACGCTCCCGAATCCCCACCCTTCTTAATGAAACAAGCGATGACGACAACGGATTCCATCCGGGATTCGATCCGAGCTGCCGGCCTGCGTGCGACCCCCGCACGCTTGGCCACGCTACAGATGGTCCGCGATGCCGATTCGCCGCTTTCGCACGCGGAGGTCGCCGAGCGTCTGGCCGAAAACGGGATCGACAAAGCCACCGCGTTTCGCAATCTGTGCGACATGACCGACGCGGGATTGCTGCGACGGACCGAACTCGGGGACCACGTCTATCGCTTCGAAGAAGTGCGGTCGGGAGAAACGGTCGCCGACGCCCACCCCCACTTCGTTTGCACCGTTTGCGGTTCGGTATGCTGCATGGACAGCGTCAAGCTGACCGCGAGCAGCCGGCGTGCCAGCGAAGAGGTGGGCGAAGTGACCGAGATTCTGCTTCGTGGACGCTGCAAGAATTGCGCTTCGCAGTGACTCGTGACGCTCCGAAATTTGTGTCTCTCTAGCGATCCGACTTCTCGTGTCGGATCATCACCAGCATCGATCAATCATTTCCCAAAACGGATGATGCAAAATCACCGCGGCAAGCAGGACCGCGGTGGCCCCGTTGCGAAACATCCACCGCCGGCCGAATGATCGAAGCGACAGGCCCCACACGATCAACAAATAGATCGCGGTGATCGTGACAACGGCCTGCCATCCCATCGCGACGCCGACCAGGACAAACGCCGTCACCAAACCACGTTTGCGCGAAAGCTTCACGATCCTGTCGGCCAGCAATGCCATGAGCCATCCGACGATTCCGCCCAACAGACCGGCCACCGCCCGGTCGGCAAGCCCCGGAATCGTCAGTTGCAGCACCGAAGGCAGATGCCGACCGAAGTCGATCGGACGCAGCGTCGGTACCAACACCGGCAACAACGCAAAAAACGCCCACAACGCGATGGTAAACCAGACCGGAGGCCGCAGGCGGTCGCGTTCCATCAACGCGACCGTCATCACCATGCACATCATGGCAACGTGGAAAAAAAAGATGCCGACCACCGGCCACTTGGTGTACAAGATGATCCAAACGATTCCGGTGAATTGATAAAAGGGAAATCCCGGAACGTTGGCCGCACCGGTGATCAATTCACAGAAGAATAACAGCGACACGATCAGCATCGCCAAGACTTCGACGGCCAGATAACGCACGGGGATCGCCGCATGGCAATGACGGCAACGTCCGCCAAGATTCAGATAGCTGAAGATCGGCAGGTTATCGATTCGTCCGATCGGCGTGTGACACTGGGGGCATGCCGATGACCGCAGGGCGATCGATTCGCCACGCGGAAGACTTGCCGCCACGACGTTTAGAAAACTGCCCAAACAGGCTCCGAAGCCGGCAAAGACCAGGAACACGGCAAGCTTCGCGGTACGAACCCGCACCAATTCCATCACCGTCAGGTCTTCCAACGCGTAACTGGTCGGACGCTCGGCCAGCGAATCGAGCACCGCCGATACCGATGGGATGATGATCATGTAGACGGCCATCCCGATACAAGCCAACACGATGGCAATCCGTCGATAGGACCAAGCGGATGCCCGCCCCTCGTCCTCACTCGATTTTTCGCTCATCCGATTGATCTCGATCGATTCGCCCGAGTCCTGCATTTCAATTCCATCGCGACCTCGCCGCGAAAGCATCGCCAGCAGATCCCGTGCGACCAAAACCCCAAGGGAAACCAGCGTCGAACCGGGCGACAGGAACCAAATCGGTCCCCACCAGGGGACATCATCGGCTCCAAGACGCAGCGACACAGCCACGGCCACGGCCACCGCCAGCGTCACCAGGCCCAGCATCCGTAGCAACCCGACTGGACCTCGATCCATACAGGTAGCCAGAACCGCCAGATTAGCCACCACCAAACATACGGCAACCGGCCCCTGCATGGCAGTCAGCAACCAAAATGCAGCGGTTGCCACTGCGGTGACCGACAACAACACCCGGATGTATTCGCCGACCAACGTGGTGCGAAAGGGATCGGAACCGGTGCACTCAGCCGTGTCGATACTCATGTTTGGCAACAAAGCAAAGGCCACCCAAGAATCGAAAATCCACCGCCAGAAACCGTGGCCTCCAAAGACGACACAGACTAAAGCAAACACCCTGCACATGCAATTAGTGTGCGATGTGTGCGGTCCCTGGCTTAGCATTCGGGCCGAAGGGGTTGCCCAGCCTATTCCGATCACGGGCCCACCTCGGATGCCTGAACGCGTACCAGCGGTCAGCCGGCGCATTACACTTTGGACATCGTCCCATTTCGGCAACGGTCGCCCCCAGGATCCGCCATGCTCCACCGCAGCACCCTTCGTCCCCTGCCGGGTCTCTTTCTGGTCCTATGGATGGCTTCGTGCCACGCACCGGCGTCTGCGGAACTGATCATCTCTGACCTGGGAAAACACTACACGTTTGATCCCGGCGTCACGCCCGCGCACCTGCGAAATCACATCGAACGCGACGAAGACGTGATCGGCGGCAACACCAGCATTCGCAATGAAACCGCCGATCACTTGGACTGGAAAGGCAACCCCAATGCCAACGGATTCGGCTATTTCCAACGCAATCGCGATCTAGGCCAAGTGATCAACATTCCTGACGGCGATGATGTGACCGTCGATGCGATCGTCTTGCGAACCGCACGCGGCAACAACGCCGTGATGGCCGGAACACCCGGCGCTGAAATGTATCTGCAGTTCTTCGAAGTCGTTGGTCTTCCCGACCAGACACTTCGCATCAACGAAAACGGAACCACCAAAGGTCAGCGTGCCACACATGGCTTTGACATGAAGTACAACCGCGCCGACGATTACGTCGAAGGCGTCACCTATCGTCCGATCCGACGTGTGACCGGTGGTGTTTTTCCGACATCGATCCCACCAACCACACGGTACGCGTACCGCCGCAGCCCCGGAGAACCATTTGGGATTCAAGACGGCCATCTTCGATATATAAGATTCGACTTGACTGACGAAGATGAGATCACGCTGCAACCAGGACGTCGCTACGCGTTCATGGTTGGTTTTGAACGTCCGGGAGTTGACCGGGGTTTGGGCATCGCAGTGACCACCAAGGTCCACACCCAAGAAGCCGCGCAGTTTGATGTTGATGCCAATGGAACGCCGCGGTGGGCGATTCGCCGCGAGGGCGACGGAACCATACCGCCGACGATGTTGGACACCACCGAAGAACCGACAGATGACGCACTGCGGCAAACGCTCATCCGCCAATCCATGTTTCGGCCGAATCATTGGGACACGCTGCTTCCCACCTCCGACGGTTATCCGGATGTGGATACTTACATGACTCGCCAGTTCTACATCGAACAACGGCTCAGCCCAGCCTCATCACGGTGACCGCTGGTTTTCCATGTCGATCCTTGATCCACCACGCGGCCCCTTCGACTTCAAACCCGAACCGCTGCGACCATTCGTTCGGCACCGTGAACAATGGATTGAGACCAAAGTGGTCTCGACCGCGAGCGTCCGCTGCCGTGTCCATTGCTGCCGCAGATCGCATCCCACCACCATCCGAACATGCCATCGATTCGCATCGCCCTTGCCAACGTGCAGCCCGCCCGCCACGCTGACCATGCTTTGGAAATCGTATTGGAGACGATGGTGGCCGCGGCGACGGGAGGTGCATCCATCGTTTGTTTTCCCGAGTGCTTCTTGCCGGGGTATCGAACCGAGCCATCTGTGAGCCGGCCGAGTGAAACATGGCTGGATCAAGCTTGGGCCGTGGTGGATGACAAAGCAGCCGACCTTCAGATTGGCGTCATCCTGGGAACCGAACGCGTCGCAGAAGACGGACGCATGATCACGGCACGGGTCACAAATCCCGACGGAACTTGTGCGGGCTTTCAAGACAAGGTTCAACTGGATCCTTCGGAGGAAGCCGTCTATACCAAAGGACGCAACCGCAAGATTTTCCATTGCGGGCCACTGTTGTTTGGCATCGTGATTTGCCACGAGGGTTGGCGTTATCCGGAAACGGTTCGCTGGGCCGCACGCCATGGCGCACACGTGGTGTTCCACCCACACTTCGAAATCGTGGAATCCACGGATTATCTGCCGTCAAGATTTGCCGATCCGGCGAACAGCTTTCACGAGAAGGCAGCCCTGTGTCGTGCCGCGGAAAACACCTGTTACTTTGCAACCGTCAACTGCGCTTTGCGGGGTGCAACAACGACGTCGGCGGTGGTGGATCCCGACGGTGTTCTGATGACGCACCAACCTTACGGGAAATCGGGAGTCCTTTTCGCCGGTATCCACACCGAGAAGGCCACAGGGCTGTTGGCCAAACGCTTTCGATCGATTGACATCGACGATCAAGACGCAACGTTGAAACGGCGATAGCGTGCCATCAAGAACAGGTGCACGGCGTAGCTCATCAGCCCGAATCCAGTCACGCCGATCAACAACTTACCGTAGGATTGAGCGGCGATCGCGGCCAAGGCATCGCTGATCCCAGCGACCTGTCCGTCAGCAGTGCCGCGGATTGCCGAAACCAGAATAAAGCCTCCGATGATCGCAAACGCGACGCCACGGGTCGACAAACCAAATCGCCCCGCCTTTAACGCGAGTTCACGTGCGGTGTCGCTCATTTCGGCGATGCGGTACTTCGTCATGAATTTTGCTTTGTACGCTTTATAAACAAAGTAGATGGCCACGCCGATCGTGACCGCGCCGGCAATTCCCAGCACGACGCGCCCCCAGGGTGAATCAAGCAGGCCGCTGGCAGCACCATTGCTGCTAGACCCGGAAGAACTGCCGAATCCGAGAGCCAGCGAACCGGCGTAACAGCCGAGCAACAAATAGGCCAAGCCGCTGACCGCATACCCGATTCGCTTCACGATCCCCTTGGCCTCGGTCCCGGCGCCTTCGGTATCCTTGACCGCTTGCACCCATCGCCATGCGGTGAAACCGATCAACCCGATCGCCATCAGTCCAAGTAAGAACTGTCCAAACGGTTGCTGGCCAATTTCCCGAATGGCGTCACGCGAGCCGGATATTTCACCTCCGGCACCGATCGCCAGTTGAAACGCCAGGAGCCCAATGATGAAGTAAACAACGCCCTTGGCCACATGACCAAATCTCCCGAAGGTTTCGACCCAAGACGGGACTTCGGGCATGGAACGCGTTTTGAATCCGTGCCAAGAAAAATCAGAAGCGTTGGTTTGATTGGACGACGCAGAGTGTTTCGCAGGCGTAGAGATCGACATGATGGGTTGGGTGGAGATTCTGACGTTGGAGAATGGGGACGTTTTGCTTGAATGCTCTCGAAGCAAAGTCCATACCAAATCCCCCAACGCCATCCGGCTCTTCAGATCCGATCGCATGGAGTGACCGTTTCTGTCGTCACCAAGATTACCCAAGATGCCGCTGCACGAAGACCGTGTTACAGGTCCTGATCGCTTGGGATGACCACCTCATTGACGGAAACTTCTTCATCGCTGGATCCATAGGGTTTGCGATACGCAGTCCGCCAACGTGTATCGGTTGCCATCACATCGTCGACGAAGCCACGGATCTCAAACGGGTCGTCGTGCTCGTGTTCCAATTCGTGTTCGAACAAATCCAGCTTCTTGCGTAACAAGAATCCCTGCATCCGTTGATAGGGCGTGATCGTGCCACGACGCAAAAACGCGCCGACCTCCGCACGACGTGACCACTGGTCCCAATGCGGCACCCAAAACTTCGCATGCTCGGTGTCGCCGCTCAATGCAGCAGACATCGCTTCGGCTCGGATCAGCCGAATTTCTTCCATGCACTCATCCGGGGCAGGATAGAAGCTGTAACACATCACCACACTGATAACGATCAATCCAATGATCATGGTGCCGCCAACGACTTGCGAACTGACAATGCGGTCGTAACCCAGCATCGTTGACTCGGGCGGCGTATCGACGGATTCCGAACCGGCCGAAACCGATTCCGTCGTATCGCCTTTGGTCCGATCCATTAAACGCAGGGAAGCTCCAGCCAACGCCATGGCCGCGAAAATCGCCAAGCAGATTTGCTCCACCGGCCCAAACTTCTCGGCAAGCTTTTCGCGTGCGAAAGCGCCGACGTTCGAATCCAAAAAGTGAATCGGATTCGTATAGATATCAAACGCATGCGTGTGGTCCGATGGTGTGACCCCCGGCGGGATCAGCGGCCGGTTCAGTGCATAGGCAATGCCCACCACGATGACCATCAAACAGGTGAACCAAACGGCAACACTTCGGGTGCCAAAATGTCGAGCCAACCATCCGATGGTGCCAAGATTCACCCCGGCACCGATCACCAACAAAATGAATGCGGCGCCGGGAGAATTCGCGTGCTGGAACATCATCCCAAGCTGGCTCATCGCCAACATCGGCGTCGCATAGGCAGGAATCGCAACACCGGCCATTCGCGCGGGTGCCCACCAGTCGTCGCGATTGATGGAATGCTGCAACGCTCCCCACGGCAGAAAACAGGCCAGTAGCCCGACGCCCAACGCCGCCACCAATGTCCAGACGCCGACCGGACCGACCAGTTGCCGGCACATGTAACCGATCACCGCAAACAAGCGACGCACACCGATGTCCGTAGGATCTTTTTCACTCTCCAGGACCACCGAGGCATCCTCACCTTCGCGAGCGGCCGAATAGCGATCCCAAAGCATCCCCACCAACGTCACGACCAACAGCGAACCGACCGCGAACATCAAGATCACATAGGGCCGCGACAGCGTGACGCCGTAAAGCAATGACAGGGGATTGAACAAGGGCGCGGCCAATGCAAAAGCGGACAGCGCCCCGGCTTTCAATTTCGCACGACGCATTTCGATCAAGATCGGCAGGACGCCGATGCTGCACACCGGCAACAACATTCCCACCGCCCATGACTGGGGCAGTGCACGCAAGCTGTTGCCACCGAATAGGCGTCGCGTTCCGTCGGCTCCCAAGTAAAACCGCAGGATGGCGGCGACCGCCAAGCCGACCAACAGCGTTGGTGCAGATGCCATCAACGCTTCGGTCATTCGCAACAGACCGCCGAAGACCGCGTTCAAAATCGGGCTGTTCATGACAGGCTCCCTTCACCAAGCAAGTTCAACGCCGACGCCAAGACAGGACCATCCATCCGGCAACCACCAAGGAGAGCCTGGCCATCCACCGGCGATTGATGTCGTGAATGTTCCGCCCTTCTGTCATGGTCATCTTCATGATCATCGTGCTGATCATGCTCGTCGCGATCCTCATGCTCATCGTGCTCACCGTGGTCGTCGTGCTCGTCGTGCTCGTCGTGGTCGTCGTGGTCGTCGTGATCATGGTGCTCGTCTTCACGATGTTGATGTTCAAGAGCCAGCAACCGTTGCTTTTGGCCATCCGGCCCCAAGCTTTCCCACGCGTCTTCACTGATCTGGCACAGCCGAATCACTTCGTCGATCCGCGGGGCGTCCCATTGCTGGGGCCGACGATTGATCGACGTTCGAATCGCCTCGCTTAGCTCATAGATTGGAATCCACTGCCGTTCGTCGATGGAAGTATCCGCGGCATACTCTGGCGTCAGCGAGACCAATTGCGAAAGTCTTTGCTGCGACGGGACATGATCGGGTTGCTCTTTCAATTTCCCGACCAGGTTTCTGGATTCCTCGCACAGCTGACCAAGAGACAGAGGCAAGTCAACCATCTCGCCGTCGTGCCCCACCGGGGTCGCCGGCGACGAAGAATCCGAGGCGCCGCAACCGGGCAGCAACAGCACCAAGATCCCCACCCCGCAACGTGTCATCATGGCGACACGATGCACCGCCAAGCCAAACGACGGTTCGTGTTCAGCTCCAGCGTTGCTTACAACCACATGACGATTCATCACTTGTACTCCGGGGTGGCGACCGAGTTCATGATTCGATCAATGACCGTGTCGACGTCTTCCCCTCGAGTCAGCAACCGCACCGAAAGAACCGGCTGTGCAACTTTGGCGACATCGGACGGAGTCACAAAATCACGTCCCTGCATCAGCGCCCAAGCCTGGGCCATTGCTTGCCAGCAAAGCATCCCACGAGGGCTGACGCCCAATTCGACACCAGCGTCATCGCGTGATGCTTCCACCAGATCGATCAAATACTCGCTGACACGGGAATGAACTTTCACGCTTTGCGAATCCAATTGCAAACGCCGCAACTGATCCAAGGTCAGTGACGAAGCGGCGGGCTTCGGTCCATCGCCAGATTCGTCGCCGCTGCCCAGCACCTGACGTTCCAGGATTTGCAGTTGAGCCTGACGGTCCGGATAGCCGATTTTCAGCTTGATCGAAAAGCGGTCCAACTGTGCCTCCGGCAACGGATAGGCGCCGTGTGAATCGATCGGGTTTTGCGTGGCAATGACAAAGAACGCTGACGACAGCGGGTGCGGCTTTCCATCGATGGTGACTTGGCGTTCAGCCATCGCCTCCAGAAGCGCACTTTGGGTCCGTGGCGTTGTCCGGTTCAATTCGTCCGCCAACAAGACGTCCGCAAAAACGGGCCCCGCGTGGAATTCGAACTCCCGTGTTTTCTGGTTAAAGACACTGAAACCGGTGATGTCCGCCGGCATCAAATCGGGAGTGCATTGGACACGGGCCAAGCGACTGTTGAGCGCATCGGCGATGGCTTTTGCCAAGGTCGTCTTTCCCGTCCCCGGAAGGTCGTCCAGCAACAGGTGTCCTTTCGCCAACAAACAAGCGATGACCAGATCGATTTGTTCGTCCTTGCCGAGCAGCACGTGCCGCAAATGCAACTGAAGCCCCGAGATCCACTGGGCGTGCGACTGGCAATCTGACTGTTCTTCGTCGGTGGCAACGCTCATACGGCTGCCTCCTTTGTAATCTTGGATATCGTTTGTGTATTTAAGAGCCGAACGATACGGGTGGACGACTTTTCAACCCGGTCATCGTTACCGCCATAGAAAAGGCGATCGGCGGCGTCGCAAAACTGCTGACAAGCCGTTTGCAAACCGTGATCATCGCGTGTCAGCTGTTCCATCCAATCACGCTGATTTTGGCCTCGCGGTCGGCGTTGACCGACCAACTTGGCGCGTCTTTCAATCGTCCACATCGCCAAACCAAGTCGACGTCTTGGACGAAGCACCGGGGCAAGCCACCAGACCAAATACAACATCCAGTCGATCCAAATCCGGCGGGTCACATACGCTAGAAAACAAGCGACGGTACCAGCCGTGATGGCTGGCCATTGCCGGGCAACGAACTGGCGGCAACGCAGCCACAGCGACGGATGGTAATGAGGTTCACGGTACCCGGGCGTAGGCTCCACTTCGAACCAGCGACCATCACTCAGTCGGATTTCAGCCCACACGTGAACATCGTCCGGCCGAACCGATGTGTGACCGGCGATCACGTCGAATCCGCTGGGGCGGACGTAAAAACCGGTGACCAGACGTGATTGCAATCCGATTTCTCGGGCCAACAACGCAGCGGTTGTGGCAAACAGATGGCTGCCGCCTCGCGTGGATCCAGCAAACTCGCTGACTGGCAAATCCGAATCACTCACGGCCTGTCGATCCAGCGTACCGTTGCTTCGTAGGTAACCGATCAAAGCCCGCAGTTGATCATAGGGGTGATCATGATCATCGACGATTTGCTCCGCCAGGTCGGCGATTTCTCCGATGCCACAGGGAATGACCGTTTCGGACGAAACCAAATGTTCTCGAATCTCATCCTCGGTCAGCTTTTCACTTGCGATGTGAACCACCGTCAGCGGTGGCACCTTGTCCCGGCCCGGCATGTAAAACGATCCGTCGGACTGAATGCCGAAGAAATCTTGACGATTGACCTCTTTGATATGAATCCCACCGGTCAGCATCGGCACAGGCAAACGATTCGATCCCAACTTGATCGCCTTCAGCAACCCAACCTGCACCTTGTCCGGATCTTGATGAATCAGATCATTTCGCCCCGGGTCAAAGAACCAAGCATCTTCACCGAAATCGACTCGCAACAACTCGTCTTCGGACAGATCCTTTTCTTGTGTCCAATCGATGCCATCGAACGCGTCATAACGATGCATGGCCAGACGAATTCCCACCGGACCATCCCACTGAACGATTCCTGGATCATTGGCATCATCAAAGTGCTGGTGTTTCTCCGGCGGCACACGGTCGGTGGAAAACGATCCGCCGCCTTGTTCACTTTTAGCGGCGCGTTCATGACTGGGAATGATCTTTTGGTTCGCCATCGCCTGACGACGTTCCATTTTGTTCTTCTTCTTCTTCGGTTCGCCGATCAAATCATTGAACATGTCGAACAGAGTCGACTCTTGAGACTCCAGAAACAGCTCCGAATCCACCGCACCAAAAGACTCGGCAAAGTCCTTTGCGGCGATGGCGGCGTCACCCGAACCGACGCCACGTTTGGCCGCGGGGTCAGACCAATCCGACCCGCCGCTGGTCGGCATGAATCCAAACGTCAAGTGTTTCGATTCAGTAAATCGGTCTTTGACGGCAAAGCCGCCCACTGCCAACACGGCCGCCGCAACCAAGACCGATCCCGGACGCAACGTCCACGTTCGCGTAACTTGATCGGGCATTGCCAGGTCCAAGCGTTCCCAGTGGTTCGCAACCAAATGCCAAACGCACACCAAAATCCACGCCAGCGGATACACCACGGCATAGGAGTGATCGGAAATCGAAGCGGCAAACAAGACCAGGAAACCACTGGACACCAGCGACAATGCATGCCAGCGTTCCCCGCGCCCGCCAACGGCCATTGCAATGGCCGCCGCACCGAAAACCGACAACATGGTGACTTCGTAGGCGATGGGCGTGGTGATGTACCGCGCCAACGCGGCGAACGCGATTGGCGTTACTGGCAATAACAATGTTGCAACACGTTGCACCCGAGACGGCCTCCAAGCCGCCGCAATGGTCAGGACCAATAGACAAACCAATTCGGAAACATACGTTATCCGATGCTCCACGGGCATCCGCAGCGGCACCAGGGACGCAAAGGCGATCAGCGAAAGCACAATGGCTTCGAAACGTTTACGCGACCAAGTTGGCATCACGCACCTCCGTCCACAACGCCAATAACTGGTCATCCAGAGCCAAGTCACGGCGAATCACCCGATCATCGTGTTCGGCTTTGATGCGATGATTTCGTCCGGGGTCGCTGATACTGACCCTAGGGTTCCCGTCGGCATCGGAATCAATCGCGATCATCGTGTGACCGTCGGCTCGGCCAATCCGCGTGACTTGATCCACACCGTCGATCGGCACATCGGTCAACGCGTTCATGATCTGGACGAATCCGTCGCGTCCGACTCGCGGGGTGACTTGACGATTGCCGATGCGAATTCGAAGCGGGATGGAAGACCGATGCAAATTCGCCATCAAACTGGCCGCCACTCGGATTCGGTCCGCAAGCTCGGCCCGCGAACCTCCGGCCTGATCACTGATCACCACGTGGATCCTGGGACATTCCGGACCACTGCGTTCGGAAACGATCAATCGATCGGCGCGTGCGGTAGCAACCCAGTTCACCTGCTTGGCCGCATCGCCCAACCGGTATTCACGGACACCGACAATGTCGCCACATCGGCCAATCCGGTTCCCGTCGCCGGTTTCGGCTCGACGGCGCCCGGTCAACGCGGTCTGGCCCGCAATGGGATACACCTTGGGCCAAACGGTCACTCGCGATACGTCCCCCAACTCGCGCCGCGCCGTCCAAATCCCGAACGGAAAAGAACACGTCAACGACGTCACACCATCGGGGTAGTGTCCACGCAATTCGGGTTGGACGCCAAAACGATACGTGCTGACCGCCCATGGCCGAACATACGCCAGCGCGGCCGTTGGCGGATGCTTGGACATCCCATCATCACAGACACGATCCAGAAATCCTTCGACGGCCAAGCCCCATACTGGCATCGGCAACACGTTTCGAACGGAAAGGGCCAAGTGGCATCGGTCGTCCTCGTGGACACAGTCGACCTCCGGGGTCAAACGACAGGACACCGCTCGCACGGCGACCCACGGCCAGACCATCCCCACCAAAATGACCGCCGCCAAAGCAGCCGCAAGCGTCCAGCCAATCGGTGCCAGAAAAGCGCCGATCATCACGCTGGCCGCCGTCGCCAAAACGAACCAGCCGACGGGTTCTTTCAACCAATAAACAAATCGATTCGCCCAGGGACAAAAGTCGGTGGTCAACGCACGGACCAACCAACTGGATGCCTTGGACGCATCAGGCGCAATCGACATGAGCGCATCTCAAGCTATCTACGAGAACGAAGAAAAAAGCAGCAAGTCGGTCAGACTTGCGGCGGTCCTCGTAACGAGATGCTTGAAAGAGAAACGTCGCGCGGAAGACAAACGTCGACCCAAATTTCGTCCAAAGCGACGCCAATGGTGCCGAAGCAGACAGCGGCGACCACAACCGGAGCGGCGTTCCGCGCGGTGTAAAAATTCTGACAAACGCTACAGCGATCCGAATCATGGGATTTTGCCGGCGACGAATCACCGGAGGGTTCATCCGCCGCGTCGGCAAGCATGTCTGGCGTTAGTTCGCCCGGCGGCAATTGGCACTGATCGACGTCAGGCGGATGCCCGTGATGACAACAATCCGATGCATGTCCCGATGCGTGGTGCCCGCCCAAGGCCGTGCCGTGGCCATGCCCGTCATGAACGTCATCCGAGCAACACAACTCCGTTTCGCCGATGCACATGCAGTGCGACGAACTCACGCAACCGACGTGCACCCACCCGGCAAAGTTGCCAATCAGCAACAGCAGCACGGTCAGGCTGGCGACAGCTCGTTGAAACGGGAACACAGATAACTACAGCGCAAGAAGAGGACCAGAATGCACACGCAGCGACGCACAACGACGCGCGACCGGTCCCAGCCGATTTTGACAGCGGAATCCAGTATGCCTGCGTCATTACGGAGGGTCAACGCATTTGGTTTTCTCAGCGACGCCCGCACATGGGTTCTTCATCATCCGCGTCGCCGCCACGTGTCAAGGGTGGAATTCTGCAAGAACAACCTCGCGCAAACGGTGAACACGCGAACACACCGCAAGTCGAGCTGACGACTGCGGCCAAGGCCCCCGGATCCGTATGATGGCACGTCGGATGCGTTGCGGTCAGTCGCCGCAACCCAGAAATACTTGCCAATCCGTCCCGCCAGATTCACACGCAGAAGATTCCATGAAAACGATGCTGATTCTCTTTGCCGCCGGAATGCTGGCGACTCTCGCGGCGGGGGATTCCGCCGAATCGGACCTGAAGCGGATGCAAGGTGAATGGACCGCCATCGACGACGAAGAAATGGTCGTGATGGTGGTCGCCAAAACCAACTTGGAGTATCGCAACCCGAAGACGGGCGAATGGTTCAAAGCAGAATTCAGCCTGGATCCGTCCACATCGCCCAAACAAATCAACGCGACGATCAAGGATGGTGCGATCGATGAATTCAAAGACAAGGAATCGCTGGGCATCTATCGCTTCGCTGACGGTCGCCTGGAAATCGCCGCCTGCCGTCCCGGTGAAACCGAAGGGCCCAAAGACTTTGATGACCCGAGATGTCGCCGCTTGGAATTCACCAAAGACTGACGACCAACCAGTCACACCAGCCGGCACTTTCCCCCACCGTCATGCCGCTTGAACGATTCGCTTGACGGATCACTGTGACGGCGACTGCCAATCGGGATGCGGTACCGGCATACGAGCCCCGCGCAACTTCAACACATGATCCAAGTCAGTACGAAGCTGCTTCGCCATCGCGGGATCGCTTTGTGATCGTTCCGTCTGTTCCGACAAATCGGTGGGCAGATGATACAGTTCGTCGCGGCCGTCTTCATAGAAGTGCATTAGCTTCCATGATCCCGACCGCATCACCGAATGAGGACGCGTTTGACTGGTGTATCCATCATCGATCCCGATGGCACGCGGCACTTTGGCGAACCGTTTTTCCGGATGGTAGTACGGAAAGTGCCAAACCACGGGCTTCGGCTGAATTAAGGTTTCAGGGTCCACGAAAACGGGCACAACCGACTGGCCGTCCAAATCCCCCGGCGGTGACGCCTTACCCACCTCCGCAAAGGTCGGAAACAGATCGGTGCCCGACACCATGGCAGCGGAGGTTTCCCCTGGCGGCGTTTTCCCAGGCCACCGCGCTAGCAAAGGCACCCGAATGCCACCTTCGTACAAATTCCATTTGGATCCGCGAAGCGGGGCGTTGCCGGCATACTCTGGATGCCCGCCGTTGTCCGACGTGAACACGACCAAGGTGGAACCGGCGTGCCCGGATGAATCCAACGCCGCCAACAATTCACCCACATGATGATCAAGGGTCGCAACCATGGCCCCGTAATTCGCCAACGCTTCACGCCGCGGATGATCTTCTGGAATCTTCGCCAAACAGCGATCATAAAGCCACTTCACCCGAGTATGAACGGGCGTGTGCACGTAAAAGTGTGACACCATCAAGAAGAACGGACCAGCGTGCGGCTTCTTCAAAAAACCGATCGCCCGCCGGGTCATTGAATCGACCGGAAATTCACCGTCGGGTATTTCGACCCAACCACGCTTTGCATGGTCGCTGTAGTAGGAATAGGGATGACAACCGAAATCTTCCTCGGCAACCTGGAACCCTTGCTTCGCTGGACCATGCGTCGGGCTCCAACCCAAATATCGTTCGTGGTGGCGATTCAAATGCCACTTACCGAAAAAAGCGGTTTCATACCCTGCATCGCGAAGGCATTCCGCGACGGTGACTTCCCTCAGCGGAAGATCCAACGTGAACGGCGGCGCACGCAGCGGGGTCACCACCGGCTGATATCCAGCCCGGTCCTTGGTGACGAATTCGAAACCCAGTCGAGCGGTGGATTTTCCCGTCAGCAAACTGGCACGTGAAGCGGAACAAATCGGCGCCGCGGAATAAGCCTGAGTGAATTGAACGCCCTGGGATGCCAAACGATCCAAATGAGGTGTCTCAAACCATGGATTTCCGTAACACCCCAAATCTGCCCAACCCAAGTCGTCGGCCAAAATCAGCAGCACGTTGTCACTCGCGTGGGTGGTCCCCATACCGATACCACACACAAGCATGATGGCGATTGTGCAAAGCCGGCTGCATGAACGGCGTTGACATCGAAGCTTGAGAATTGAAATTTCCGAATCTCGTTTGGGTCGCTGTGTCACATCACTGTCCGTTGGCAAACATCTTTCTTTTTCGCGAGCGTTCCACATCCCGGCTCCACGCATTCAACTCCCTCAACATCTCGGCGTATCGCTCTGGGTGTTGTTCTGACACGTCCCTTTGTTCTGCTTCTTCAGCAGACAAGTCGAACAGCACCGGCTTCAAATCAGAATCCTTTGGGTTCGATTTCCTGGTCACAAAAGGCTTCACCAACTTCCAGTTACCCATCCGCATCGCTGCGTTGTGCGTGTAGTTGGGGTTTGCGCGGTTCCACTGCCAGAACAATGGGCGCGAAAGTGGGTCCGAGGCCCCGGATAAAACACCCTTCAAACTGGCTCCATCGATCGGAAGCTTTGGCGGATGCGAAACGCCACAGACGTCCAGGATGGTCGGAAACAAATCGATGAACTGCACCACTTGGTCTCGCTCGCCCGACGGCCATTGGCCAGCCCAGCGAAAGAACAGCGGAACACGTATTCCACCTTCATAGACCTCATACTTCATGCCGCGATGCTGCAGATTAAAACGCGTTCCCGTAACGGGATCCGGTCCATTGTCGCTGGCAAAGATCACCAACGTTCGTCGTGGCAGATCCAAACGATCCAGTTCGGACAACAATTTGCCGATGCCCTGATCCATCACCTCGATCATCGCGTAAATCGTCGCCGTGGACTGCTCCAACCCTTTGTCGACATAGAAGTCGATCAATTCCTGCGGTGCCTCCAGCGGCCGATGCGGCGCATAGTGAGCCAAGTGCAAAAAGAACGGGTCACCATGGTGACGCTGAACAAAATGGATCGCCCGCTCGGTCAGTTCCTCGGTCAAATACCCTTTGTTGCCATTGGAAACCGCTCCGTTAACATCCAACCGAAAACCAAAATACGAATTGGGACCGATGAAACCTGCGAACTCATCGAAGCCTCGTTTCATTGGATGGTAGTCCGGCTCGATCCCACAGTGCCACTTGCCGATCAACCCGGTCGCGTAGCCGTTTGCACGAAGCACATCGGCAAGTGTGGTTTCGTCCAATCGCAATCGAGACAACTTGGGGTAATTTTCTTGGTTCAGCGTCACCACGCCGGTGCGATGCGGGTATCGTCCCGTCAACATCGCTGCACGGGCCGGTGCGCAAACACAAGATCCGCTGTAGGCATTGTTGAATCGGACACTTTCGGCCGCCAAACGATCCAGATTAGGCGTCCGGCTGGCACCACCGTTGTTTGAAGCCAGATCCCCCAGCGCAAAATCATCCGCAAGGATCAGAATCACATTGGGCCGCTGTGTCGATACGGAACCCGCCTTTGCATCCGTGGCAACCTGTCCACAGCAGGTCAATGCAACCATCTGAACGGTCGCCACAACCAACCAAACGAATCGTCGCCAAGACATCGCGGAACCTTTCATGAATCTCTTTAACATCTAACCACAGAAGCCTGCCTGGGGCGATTCAGTTCGCTTCCCATGGGTCCAACCCCAGTTCAGCACCGGTTTCCAAACCATCGGGATCGATGACCAGGTGCTTCACTCGCTTGCGCATCCAGGTGTACGTCACATGCACTTTGCCGTCACGTGACTGGATCATTGCCGGATATGACAACTCACCTTTGTCGACGTGTTCAACCACCGCGGCCTTGTTCCAATCAATGCCATTGGAACTGATCGCAAGATGCAACGTTTGCCGTGATCCCCAACCGTCCTTGCGATTGCCACCGGCATGGTTGTAAAGCAACAGGTGGCGACCATCGGCCAACGTCAACGCTTCGATACCCGAATTGGGATTGGGCAATCCCAATTCCGTCATCTCGCTCCAGGTATTTCCGGAATCCGTCGTAGCCGCTTGAAAGATCTTCGAATGCTTCGATCGCATCAAAGCCTGGATCCGGCCGTCAGAATGCGTCAGGAAACTGGGCTGAATTACCTGAAACGGTTGATTCTCCGGTTCGATCCTTCGCCACGAAGTTCCCAGTTCCGGGTGCCGGAGATCCGACAATATCTCATAGTGCATTCGCCAATCGTCATCGTGTTCGCTGGAAGACGGGCAGAGCAGGGTACCATCACTTAAGAGCATCGGTTTGGAACGCACCGGCCCGTCGATCGTTTCCGGCAAGCGACGACGATCGCGAAAGGACCGCCCGCCGTCATAGCTGAACATGACCTCGCCCCACCAATCGCGCGCGTTCGGACCGACCTTGAAAAACAACATCAGCGGCGCGTCACCAGGCGGCTGGAACAGCACCGGGTTCCAACAGGGATATCTCAGGCCATCGTGCTGAACCCCATTGGCCACCTCGACCGGTCGCTTCCATTGATTTCCATCGTGATAACTGGACCAGATCCCGACATCAGGATGCTTTTCACGAGTCCCACCGAACCATGCCGCAACCAAACCACGGTCCGTTTCGCAGATCGTCGATGCATGACACTGGGGGAACGACGAGTTGGTGTAGATGAATTCGTCGTCGACCAAACCGGGGAATCGCGGCTTGTCCGCCGGCTTCGGTTTTCGTGCCACCAACTGGTCCGCAGGAAACTGGGTGCAGTCTTCGTGACGAATGAAATAGATCCTGCCGTTTTCCGCGCCCACCAACAGGTCCGGCTTTCCATTGCCGTCGAAATCACACACGGCGGGGCTGGACGTATGACCGGCGACATTCCGTTTGGCCAGGTTCCCGATCCGCTTGAGCACCGTTTTCCCATCGCGTTCTTCACAGTTCCGCCACCAGACCGCGTTCTCGCTGTTGGTCAAGATGTCCTTTCGTCCGTCACCATCCCAATCGACCAACGCCAGCTTGATACGCCCGCTTCCACCGGCAGATTTCGCATTCATGCGAACGGGTTTGCCATCTTCGTCGACGAAGACTCGCGTTTGATCGGTCGCTCGACTCTGGCACGTCAGATAGCCTTCCTGGTCCAAGATAACCAAGTCCAGCTGACCGTCTTGATCCCAATCCGTGGCCAACGGCGTCGTCCGCCACTGGGATTGCTGGTTTTCCGCAGGTTGATTCCACCAATAAAAACGCGGCGGCAATTCCCGATTCCAAAACGGCAACGGCTGTTCGGTCAAACCGTTCTTGGTATTGCGCAGCAGCGTCAAGCGAGGCCAAATGGAATTGACCAAGATGTCATCAGCGCCGTCCCCGTTCCAATCAGCGACCGACAAAGTGGTGTATCCCCACTTGGCTTCCGCAGGACCTTGAATCGACCCGTTGGGCCCCGCCATGACCCGAAAGACCTTTCCGTCGACCTGTAACAATTCGGGTGCCGACCAACGTTGTCCCTTGCCGTCCAGGTTTTCGAACAGCGCGATGTTGCCCGCCGTGTTGCCGCACAAGATGTCTTCATCGCCGTCCCCATCCCAATCGTGCGCAAACGGCGTGGCCAGCGCACCGAACTTCAATGTGTCCGCTTCTTGTTGAAAATAGACCGGCTGTCGAAACACCGGAGTGCTTGCTTCACCGGACGTGACATTTTCCACCAACGCCACGCGTCCGTCTTCATCACCAACGATCAGGTCCATGTCTCCATCACGATCCCAGTCAATAGCGGTGGGCGTGATCATCTGCAGATGCATCACCAGCGGCCTTCCGTCATCCCCGTTCAGCTTGACGCCAACCGCATAGGATGGCTGCGATCGCGATCCCACGTTTTCGAAATAGGTGAACCCGTCGAGGAATTCGCCACAAATCAAATCCAGGTCACCGTCGCCATCGAAGTCGGCAAAGTTCGGGCTGGGCCATCCAAACACGTCGATCGGTGATCCACCGGCCGAAATCTTTCGAGGTTGTGCGTAGTCATCGCCGGAGGTCCGTTCGATCAAATACACATAGCCGTGAAGCGGGCCGTTTTGCCAGCGTCCTTGCGCGTCATAGGCTTGGTCCCAGACGTAATCGGACCAGTCACCGATGCCAACAATCAAATCTTGGTCGCCGTCGCCTTCCCAATCCACATAACGCCACATCCGTGCCCGTGTCTTTCCGGGATGAAAACGAGCGTCGGGATAAATGCTTTGCTGGGTGGAAAAATCACCGTCGCGAAAACCGGTCAGTTCTTTGTTCTCCAACAACAATCGTGGTTGCCCATCGACGTAGCTGACCTGCGTGTTCGTTTTGGTCGGTCCCAACCGAACCCCGGCTTTGAAAACCGGCATCTTCACCGACGGATCCTGAGTGGGATTCTCAAAGTAGTACACACCGTTGGACGGCTTGTCGGGACACGAAACCAACAGGTCCATATCCCCGTCGCCGTCGTAGTCCATGGGCAGTGGCCAGGCCCAAAGCCCCACACCCAAGTCCACCTGCAACCCAGGATGGTTGTACTTCAGTGGTTGCAACTTCCACTGATCCGGTTCCGCAGCCATCACTCGGCCGTAGCCGGAAACACCAAACAAGGAAAGAAGGAATGCGATCCGAAATGCGGTCATCATGTGGAGAGTCCTTTGACAGGCGTCAAGTTGGCCGTACAATCCATAAGTCTATAGACTTCTATGGAGGCTGCAAGCAGATGCAGGAAACGAACGCCCAAAGGGCCTATGACTATCTTCGAAACTGCCTGGTCCAGGGCGAATTCCTTCCGGGCGCACGCATCCGCTACGGACCGGTCGGAAAAAAGCTCGGAATCAGTGCAACGCCGGTGCGCGAAGCAATCGGCCAATTGGCCAACGAAGGATTCGTCGAATTGGTTCCGCAACTCGGCGCGGTGGTTCGACAAATCAGTCGCGACGAAGTGATCGAGCTCTACGAATTGCGCGAAGCGATCGAACCCTACGCGACCGCGCGAGCGGCCGAACGGATCGAGCAATCGCAACTTGATCAGATCGGCAAGCAACTGGATCGCATGACCCAGTTGACCGAACGGACGCGTCAATCATCATCGAGAAGCGTACCCAAGAAGACTGTTCGCAGTTTTGAACAAGCCGACTTGGCTTTTCATATGCTGATCATTGAGGCAACGGGAAATCGCACGATGCTGCGAACCGTCGGTAATTCACACCTTTTGACGGGAATTTTCTCGGTGGCCCGTCACGGATACGACGCGGGGGTGATGCAAGCGACCTGCGACGACCACAAGCGAATCCTAACGTCATTGCAACGCAAAAAACCCGATGCGGCCCGCGATGCGATGGCGGTGCATATCCGCAATGGCCTTGAAGTTTCGCTCGCTGGGATCATCGACGACGACCATCGCTGGTGGGACGCTTCAACTCGCTAGGTTACTTTCGGCGCGACATCGCCCACACCTTCCCGAACGCTTTCGCCATCCTCCCGCCGGCAAGGAGACCATCTATCGATGCATACCCCATCGTTTCATCCCGCCGACTGGGTCGTACTGTGCCTGTACTTCGTGGCGACCATGGGCATCGGAGCATTCTTTTACCGAAAGACACGAAACACCGAAGGCTTCACTGCGGCCAATCACGCTCTGCCGGGTTGGGTTTGTGGATTGTCGATCTTTGCAACGTTCCTTAGCAGCATCAGCTACTTGGCACTTCCGGGAAAATCGTTTGCCGGAAATTGGAACCCGTTTGTCTTTTCGCTTTCCATCCCGCTGGTCACATGGATCGCCGTCCGTTGGTTCCTTCCTTACTACCGAAACTCGGGACAAGTTTCAGCGTACGCGGCACTGGAAACTCGTTTTGGCGTATGGGCACGTGTCTATGCCAGCGTGTTTTACTTGTTGACACAAATCGCCCGTATTGCGGTGGTGCTATACCTGATGGCCTTGCCCATGCAGGTTTTGTTCGGATGGGACATACAAGTGGTGCTTGTGGTCACGGGGATCTGCGTGACCTTCTATGCCTTCGTCGGCGGGATCTTGGCGGTGATTTGGACTGATGCGATCCAAGCCATTGTCTTGATGGCCGGCGCTGTTCTTTGCTTGGGACTGATGCTAGCGAACGTCCCCGGCGGATTGCCTGCGGTCATCGAAGTTGCCAACAGCGGAGACAAGTTTTCGCTGGGGGATTTCGGATGGTCCACGACCAAACCAACGTTCTGGGTGGTGCTGGTATATGGAATCGTCATCAACCTTCAAAACTTTGGGATCGACCAGAGCTATGTCCAGCGATACGTCGCATCGAGTTCAGACCGCGAAGCCAAGAAGAGTCTTTGGCTTGGCGGACTGCTGTACGTTCCGGTCAGCGCGCTGTTCTTTCTGATCGGGACCACCCTTTTCGTCTACTACGGGGCCGACCGGCCCCAGGGTTCCGAGCGCATTGCGGCGGTGGAGAACATCGTTGCCAGACAACGAGCTCTTCAATCCGGCCTGGACGAGGGGACGCCAGAATTTGACGCATTCCAGTCTGAAACGGCGGTCGACTTGGACCTTGCCGACATCGGAGACCGTGTTTTCCCGCACTTCATCGGAACGTCTTTACCACCGGGAATGACAGGACTGTTAATCGCGGCGGTTTTTGCCGCGGCGATGAGCACGGTGTCGACCAGCTTGAATTCATCGGCCACGCTGATCATGAGCGATTTTTACCGACGCTTTGTTTCGCCCTGGGCATCGGAGCAACAACAAATGCGAGTCCTTTATGCCGGGACGATTCTGTGGGGTATCCTGGGCACGCTTCTTTCACTAGTACTCGTCAGACTGACGCAGAGCGCATTAGACATGTGGTGGACATTGTCGGGCATTTTTGGCGGCGGCATGTGCGGTCTGTTTCTGCTTGGCATGATCAGCCGACGTGTCCAGAACACTGCGGCGGTCGCCGGCGTTGTAGCCGGAGTGTCCGTAATACTGTGGCTTTCGATCCCACAGTTGACCGCAGCCCCATCTGCGGCCGATACAGACGACCGACTGCATGCATTCCTGATCCCCGTGATTGGCACGACCACCATCATTCTTGTCGGCTTTGCGGTCGGCATCTTCTTCAAAGGCACCCCCAGAAATGAAGCGACTTGAGGGTATTATCCCACCCCTGGTGACACCGTTGCTTGATCGCGACTCCCTGGACCGCGATGGGCTTGATCGCTTGGTCGAACATGTGATCGCGGGGGGAGTCAGCGGGATCTTTCTACTTGGAACCACGGGTGAAGCCCCGAACCTTAGTTACCGACTGCGTCGTGAACTGATCGACCTTGTCTGTCGTCAGGTCAACGGACGCGTTCCGGTCTTGGTTGGGATCAGTGATACCGCGTTTATCGAAAGCGTTTCGCTGGCCAACAGCGCCGCCGAATCGGGTGCCGACGCACTTGTGCTGACGACGCCCTACTATTTTCCGGTTGGACAAACAGAATTGCTGGGCTATATCCGTCGACTGACGCCACAGCTTCCATTGCCATTGATGCTGTACAACATGCCGGCACTGACAAAGCTTCAGTTCGAAACGGAAACGCTTCGGCAATTGGCAGAGGTCGATCAGATCATCGGCGTCAAAGACAGCAGTGGTGATATGGATTATTTCGCCGACTTGTTGACCCTGCGCAATGATCGCCCGGATTGGTCATTCTTTCTGGGCCCCGAACACCTGTTGATCCCGGGCGTCCAGATGGGAGCTGACGGTGGAGTCAACGGCGGGGCAAACATCTTCCCACAGATCTTCACCCAGGCATTTCAAGCCGCTCGCGATGGCGATGAAGCCGCATGCGTCCGTTTCCAATGTTCGATTGATGATCTGCAACAGATCTACGAAATCGGCAAATACGCATCGCGTCATATCAAGGCAACCAAGAGCGCGTTGTCCATTCTGGAGATCTGCAGTGACTTCATGGCCGAACCGTTCCATCATTTCAAATCGCCCGAACGTCAGAAAGTGTCGACCATCCTTGCAAAGCTAGACGCACTCAGTCGACACACGTAGGTCGGAAACGAAACGACGGGCGAAAGTCTCGTGAACTTCCACCCGTCTCGTTTCGATTTTTCAGTCAAGCATCACGGCAAATGCCGTCGCCCGATTCGTAACCCCAAGCCATCACCGCCGATTAATAGCGGGTTTGGAATTGGGCGTAAAAGAAGTCCGCATCGGCATCGTCCGCGACGCCGGCGGGCAAGCCCATCGTCGTGTCGTAGTAGTCACCAGCGGAGAAGTGCGAGTACCCGACCAAAATATTGTTGCGTGGATTCAGGTTGATATTGAATAGCACGTCAATTTCATGCCCAAGCTCTCGATCGCCCGCGGGAGACGTTGTGTTATACGGCGTCATGACAACACTATACGGCGTCGTGGCTTCGGCCAACGCAAAGTAGTGATACCAAAGGATCAACGAGACCTTGTCGCTTAGCGGCGTCAATGAAAACACGTTCAAGTCGTGCAAGTTTCGACGCCCGAACAGATCCATGAAACCGTTGTACTTGTGGGCCAACGGGAACAGATGGTTGTACCCGTCGTCACCAGGTGCAGCGTTGGCAAAGTCATCATCACCACTGGCGTAGTCGTAATACAACCAAACCGTGGGACTCCATAAAGCCGTGTTCACCTTGCGCCCCAAGCCGGCGGTGACGAAAGCGGCGGAGTGATCCGATCCGTTGCTGTTTTCACCGAATTGGTACGCACTTTCGAAGTCATACAGAATTCCGCCATCGGAACTACCACTGCTGCGACCACCGATGGTGTGGAACGAAAAATTCGCAGTGTCGTTGTCGTAGCCTAGGTAGTAACCTTCCAACTGCCCCAATGCGGTGTTCTTCTGGGTACCGTAGACACCATAAAACTGCTGGTTGTTGTCCCCTTCATCACCATCACGCGGATCGACAGGCACGAACTCCGTCCAGAATCCGTCCAATGACGTATCATCGTTCTGGTACAGCAAACGAACACCTTCGAACGTTCGCCGCGTGTTGGCCCAATCCAAAGGCGATACTGTTCGCTGGGCACCGTACAACAACTCTTGACGCCCCAAACGAGCCGTCAATTTGCCAGCGTTTCCGCTAAGCAGATTGACATCCACGAACAGATTCAAGAAGTCCATGTTGTTGACTTCGATGGGACGAGCGTTGAATTGTTCGCCCATCGATTCCGCATGTAGGCCCTCGGCGTAGAACCGGACCATGTCGTTTAGCTTCCAGTCCGCATACAACCTTTGACGGAACAACCAAAAGTTGTCGTCACGGCCTGTAATTCCAACGCCACGGTGGTTCCGCTCATTGTGATAGCGAAATCGTGTTTCGCCACCCAAGCTTAACGTGCCCAGCGGCGTCGACATCCCCTTCAAACAATCACCGCAGAATGACGGACCGTCATAGCAGGGATCGTTCAAATAGTCGAATTTGTTGGCATAGAAGACACCGGCGAATGCCGATTTCATCGCCTTTGTGGCAGCTTCTTTCTTCTCTTTGGTGCAACATGTCGTCTGGCAGCAGTTGCACGTCGCTGCGGGTGCACATTCGTGAAACCCGACTTGGGCGTTGTACGCCTGCTCAGACTCCAGCGCCTCGAAATCCACCATCGGCTGAATCGAATCGCCGGAAATTTCTTCGCCCGTCGTTTGGACGGTGACCGACTGCAACTCGCCCTCAGCCGCCAAATAGTCATTCGCGTTGGCACCGGCGGCCATTAGCACCGCGGCCAATGGAGTGGCGATCCACCGCGAGCCCCAAAGCATCCGTAAAATTTTTGATCTATGCATTGCTTCATGCACTCTTGCAAGAGGTAATGGGTCGTTCCAACACGGAACAGCGGGCACTGCTACCTCTTCATCGGTGCATTGAAACAACCGAACAGGGCGCCGTTCGACAGCCACCCGATCTTTCCCGCCTGGCGCACAAAACCCTTCCGTGTCCACATGGATCTATCGACCAGTTGCCAGGGCACGGACCTAGGATTACGGGAAGGAAATTTCATTACATGCCGGCCGAAATGGCCCAATCCCACCAGATCTGCTGCAATCGTTAAAGTCTGACAGGCCAATCGACATCAATGCGACATCCGAACACACACTGTCGGGTGGGCTTTTCCGCTAGTAGACATCGCGGTGGTATCGTCCGTCAGCAATCATCTGGTCGACAAACTTGTCTGCAGCTTCGGGCGACATCTGGCCTTCGTCCGCAATGATCTTACGCAGCGTTTGGTCAACGTCTTTGGCCATTCGTGATGCGTCACCGCAGATGTAAAAACAGGCCCCGCGCTGCAACCATTGGTACAGCTCCGACGCGTTCTGTGTCATCCGATCTTGCACATACAATTTCTGTTCGGAATCACGACTGAATGCGGTGTCCAAACGGGTCAGCACACCATCATCCTTGTACCGTTGAAGGTCATCGCGATACAGAAAGTCGCTTGACTCGTGTTGGTCACCGAAGAACAACCAGTTCTCACCCGTTGCCTTGGTGGCGGCACGCTCCTGCAGGAACGCAATGAACGGAGCAATCCCGGTCCCCGGGCCGACCATGATCATGGGACATGCGGGGTCCGAGGGAACCGTAAAACCGGCGTGGTTCGGCTGCACAAAAACACGTACGGAATCGCCCTGTGGAATTCGATCAGCCAGCATCGTGCTGGCAACGCCTTTCCGGGTGCGACCGGTACGATCGTAAGTCACTTTGCCGACGGTCAAATGCACTTGGTCGCCGACCGCTTTCATACTGCTGGCGATCGAATAAAGGCGTGGGTTCAGCGGTTCCAAACGTTCGATGAATTCACCGGAGGTAACACGCACGTCTTTCGCTATCTCCAACGCGTCCAGAACATCAAACCCGTCGGGAACACCGTCACGGATCAGCTGATTCAGTTGATCGCGAACCGAATCATCGACGACGCGACCGGCTAGCAACTCCAGCAATTCGTCACTGGGATCTTTCAAGCAACAGTCTTCGCAAAGCGATTGCGCAAATGGTTTCATTCCACCAAGCGGAGATTCCACCGAAACGTTCGGATCGGCGGCAAGAGTCCGTACTATCTGTTCGACCAAGTCACCGCAATTCGTCGGATAGACCCCCAATGCGTCACCGACGTTGTATTTCATCCCGGACCCCACCAAATCAATGACGACATGCCGAGTGTCTTTGGCGGAACCTTCCAAATTCAGACACCGCGATTCCAACAATTTCGCGGTGTACGGGTTCTTCCGACTGTACCCGGATTCGCCGTTCTTCGATGCAGCACTCCCGTTTGACTTCGCGCTGCCATTTCCCGACGGTGCCCCATTGGTCTCTGCGGGCGCATCGGCCAACAACTTCTTGATCATCTGTTTGGTTTCTTTGCCGCCGGGACTGCAGAGCGACAGATTTGATTCGTCGCCCGATGCAATTGCCTCGGCATAAGATTCACACACATAGCCACACGACCCACAATCCAATTGCGCCATCGCGGCCATCAGCTTTCGCTTCAATGGGCGATCCGCCGCCATGTCCATTCGGTCGACGATCGGAAGCGAAGGATCATGCCAGGGACAATCGTCATCCTGTTCCTCCACAGTTGAAGCCGTGATTGCGGCTTGATCGACACCGGAAAGCACGGCTTGACCGACCGCTCCGGCATCCCCCTGAATCCCCGTCAGTCCCGCGAAGAATCCATTCAACCAAGCACGCTGTTCTTCGTTAAAGGGTGCCGAATCAGGAATAAAGCTGGACATCGTTTGTATTGAATCTCGAGTAGAAGAATCTGAAATAGGAAATGCTAGAACAACAGCAGTTAGTTGACGGCCACGGCCATTCCTTTCAATTCATCATCCGTTTGGCGGGCGGCAAATTGATCAAACGACTCGCCCTGGCTTCGTCTTTCCATGTATGCGGCGATCACCGCGGTGACAACAGCCGGAACGTTTTCAAAAGGGACGAATTCATAGATTTGCCTTCCGATCTTTTGCCGACTTCCCCAACCTCCGCCGATAACGATGTGATAGCCATCGACCATGTCATCACCTTTCTCAACCTTGCATGCAATCAATCCGATATCACCGATGTAATGCTGTGCACAACTGTGGTGACAACCAGTCAGATGGATATTGATCGGAACATCCAAGTCAAATTGCGACTCCAGATGTGTCGCCAACTCCATAGCGTTGGCCTTGGTGTCGGCGCCGGCAAACTTACAGCCCGCCGACCCTGTGCACGCAACTAATCCTGCTCGGACCGAACTGGCCTGCCACTCCAAACCGCAATCGCGGATCCCCTGCAAGACTGCCGGAAGATCAGCATCGTCGATGTTCGGCAGAATCAGGTTTTGCCAAACCGTCAATCGGATCTCTCCATTCCCGTAGCGGTCCGCCAACCGGGCAAGAACCCTCGCTTGTTCACTGGTCATTCGCCCCACGGGAAAGACGACGCCGACATAGCTTTTGCCGACTTGCCGTTGCGGGTGGACCCCCACATGCGCAAAGCGATCTTCATGGTCCACCGCCTCGACGCGGTCGTCGTCGACTCGCCGAAGTTTTTGGCCCCATTCGGCTTCAACCTCTTCCAAGAACTTGTCAAAACCCCAGTCATCCAATAGGTATTTCAAGCGTGCCTTCTTGCGGTCGGTTCGATCACCGTTCTTGACGAAGACACGGACAATCGCACCGGCAACGGCCATGGTTTCATCACCCGTCAACAAGACCCCGGTGTCCCGTGCAAAATCGCGGTGCCCCGTGATACCGCCCAAGGTCAGTTGAAAATAGACACCCGCGGGCAGATCGGGCCCCTCGCTGGACTCCGGCACACGAACGGCGCGAAACCCAATGTCGTTGGTGTCGTCCAACGATGCGATGCGTCCGCCGCCATCAAAAGCGATATTGAATTTCCGGGGAAGACCATACATCTCGCGATGATTCAAAATGTAGTGGTGCATTCGGCGAGCAAAAGGAATCGTCTCCACCAATTCGTCTGGGTCGATTCCCGAAAGACAACTGGCCGTACAATTGCGAATGTTGTCCCCCCCGCTGCCTAGACTGACCAAATCCAGTTCGCGAACGCCGTACAAGACGCTGCGGGCTTGGTCAGCAGGGATCTCTCGCAGTTGCAGATTCGCGCGAGTTGTGATGTCCAAATAGCCGCCTGCAGATCGGTCCGCCAAATCAGCTAGACCGGTCAATTGCCACCCGCGAAGCATGCCTCCGGGAATTCGCAAACGCATCATGTATGCGTCTTGCGCAGGTGTCACGTAGAACATGCCGTGGAATTTGTGGAGAAACACATCGGTTCCTTTCGGAAACTCTCCCGCGTCGCTGCGTGCGATGATTTCGTCCCACATATCCAACGGGTTCTTGTCCCGCTTCGCCTGTTCTTCTTTTGCCAACTTCTGCCCCGCAGCGGTGAAGCGATCCTGGGCCTCCAACGCCAACTGATCGGGTCCAGCAACCAGAGGCTGCCCATCAACTGACGCTCCGCCAGATCCGATACGGATTGCCGAAGCCGTCGCGCCACTTCCGGAGACCACAGGTAAACCGTTGACGGCACGCGCGACGTCGCTGCCCATCGTAAAGCCGGCAAGGTACTGTTTTTGTTCTTCCGTAAAACCGTTCATGTTTGACATCGCGTCTTAGTCTTTCAAAGGTTCCAAATCGACGGCACAATCCTTATAGCTAGGTTGGCGACTATGCGGATCGAAATGCGAAAGCGTCAGCACATTGGCTTCTTCATAGTGCATCGGCATGAATAGCTGCCCGGCGGCAACGGAGGTCGTCACGGCGGATCGCACAGTGACTTCCCCACGTCGTGAACGAACACTGACAAGCCCACCATTGGTGATCATCAATCGGGCCGCATCGCTCGGGTTGATTTCGATGTAGGGCTGGTTGGGATAAAGCTTCCGCAGAACCGGACTTTTGTCGGTGCGGGTTTGTGTATGCCACTGACTGACCGAACCACGCCCGGTCAACAACCAAAATGGATAGTCGTCGCAGGGCGTTTCGGGCGTTGGAGTGATTTGGTCGACGATCAGTTTGGCACGACCATCTTCGGTACAAAAAACACCGTCGGCAAAAAGTCGCCGCTCTTGCTCGGGCGCACCGCGTTGGGCATCCTCGGTTGACCAAGGCCACTGGATTCCGCCGCATTGATCCAGTTGTTCAAACCCCTCGATGCCGGTGATATCGCAAGGTCGGCCCGCACTGAGTCGTTTCATTATCTGGAAGACGCTTTCAGGATCGGTCCAACCGCGAAACATGTCGCCGCATCCCCAAGCGTGGGCAATCGCGCGAAAGATTTGGAAATCCGCCAACGCCAGTCCCGGCGCTCGCTTCACTTTCTTGATGCGCCCGTACCGCCGTTCGCTGTTTATAAACGTCCCATCCTTCTCGCCCCAACCTGCCGCGGGAAGCACCAAATCAGCATGTGCCACCGTGTCGGTGTTGCGATACATGTCCTGAACGACAAAAAAATCCAACTGCCCCAACAATTCGCGCAGCTCGTTTCTTTGAATCCAACTGTGGGCCGGATTGGTCGCAATCACCCACAGCCCACGGATTTCGCCGTTTCTAATTCCATCGATGATTCGGTCGTACGCCCAGCTTCCTTCCGTTGGGATACGGGCGACATCAATCCCAAGGATGTCGGCGACGTCCACTCGATCTTGTTCGCATTCAAACTTGCGATGCCCCAACAAATTGGTCGTGTTACTCCACAACCGTGACCCCATCGCATTACATTGCCCCGTGATGCTGTTGGGACCTGTCCCAGGTCGTCCAATATTTCCAGTCAACAGTGCGATGTTAATGATGGCCTGTGCCGTTCGCACGCCCTCATAACTCTGATTGACCCCCATCGTCCACCACAACGACACCGCGCCGGATCGACCGATGGTGCGTGCAGCTTCTCGAATGCGTTCGGCGTCCAGCCCTGATTCTTCGGCAACCGATTCCACCGAGAAGTCCCGAACACAACGCACCAGATCGTCATACCCGCTGGTGTGCGCGTTGACGAATTCATGATCAACGAAACCTTCGACAATCAAAACATTCGTGATCGCATAAAGAACTTTCAAATCACACTTTGGACGAAGCTGCAGGTGCTGCGTGGCTGCATTCGCGGTTTCGGTGCGTCGCGGGTCCAACACGATGATGTCGGGCTGATTGGGATTGCGAAGCACGCGTTCCCACATGATCGGGTGACCGATGCACGGGTTGGCCCCGACGAATACCAGGCAATCACTCTGTTCGAAATCGGCGTAAGTGAAAGGCGGGGCATCAAAACCGAACGATTCTTTGTACGCGGTGACTGCAGTCGCCATGCATTGACGCGTGTTTCCGTCACCATGCCGCATCCCCATTCCGAATTTGGCCAACGCCCCCAGGAATGCCATTTCTTCACAGGCGATCTGGCCCGTCGATAGAAACGCGACGGATTCAGGCCCATGGTTCTGCTGAACCTTCCGAAATCCATCACAAAATTTCTGAAGTGCGTCACTCCAATCGGTTTCCACCAACTCCCCGGACGGATCACGCATCAATGGATGTGTGGCCCGGTGTTCCGAATCCAATACCCGCAGTGCCTCCCATCCTTTCGGACATGCCATTCCCATGTTGACCGGATAGTTGGTTTCGGGAGTCAAGCCGACCGCTTCCCCGTCGCGAAGATGCAATCGCAAACCACATCCGGTCGCACAGTAACCACACGTGGCGGTTGTGGTTGTGTCTGCAAGCAATGAATCCGGTGTCATTCCCAGACCATGCTTGCCCGGTTGCAACAGCAGTTCCCGGGTCATCGTCCCGGTTCGAGCTTGCAAAAACTGAGGCAACTGGAATCGGAAACCCTCGTCCGATCCCTTGGTTAGATCCGCCGAAACGGAATCCGGTGGCACTAGACTCATCGAATCGCTCCGTTACCTATGAATCCCCGGCATCCGATCATGGACGACGGCCATGAAATACAGCAATCTTTCAACCATGTCGCCGCCTGCCGCCGCTACTAAAGCAGTTCCCAATGCCATCCCGACCAGCGGTGTGGGTGCATCAGCAGTGACAATCACGATCGTCGCGACCAACAGCGATGCCGCTGAGATACCGAACGCCAAAATTCGTGCCCCCCGTAGCTTGGAAAGCGAGCGGATGGTCAATCGTCGTGAACGCAGGTCGATCGCATCATCGGTACTTCGTGACGGCGCCAATTGAACACGCCACTCGTATACAAACTTTGCGGTCACCAGCCCCAGCGCAGCGATGGATCCTAGCATCAACGCCAAAGATGATGCCTCGACATCCGCGTCATTCCGGACAAGCTGCATCAATGCGGCAACCGCCAAGGTCCCAATCAATCCCACGACGATAAAGGTGCCGGCGAAGCGAACCATCGTTCGGTCAAATCGCCACCAAATCCGGCCCGTTGCGATGTAAATCATCGCGCTGCAATACAGCCCAACAACGCCCAATGGCAAACTTGCCCACAGAAGCGCCGAACCGGCCCACGTTGGAATGTAATTTTCGATGGATTCGTTAATACTCTCGGGCAACCAGGCCTGGATCGACGGCAAGCTTATCAACAGACACGCCAACGCGAGTGCCCCGACGAATTTCCCCAACACCACGGCCTCACGAGAAAGCCAACTGGTTCGCAATCCCAAAAAGACTCTCCACGCGCGAAGTGGTTGCCCCAAATGCAGCGGAGCCAAGTTCAATCCGATCCCACTGACCAGCAAGGCAACCAAAGCCAAAACCGGCGTTGCACCACCTGAAATATCATTGCCGGCAACGAGACTAATCAGGGCACTAACCCGGTCCCACAACACCATCCCGACACCGATCTGTGTTGCAACCAGCAGTGCCGCTAGCGGCCAGTGGCTTTCGGACACTTCATCGATGCCCAAATCCATCGCCGCGGCACCATTCCATTCCGCTTGACTGACATACCGCGTCGTGGGAAGGGTCAGTGACGACGATGGAGCGCCTGCAACCATCGTTCGCGAACCAGCCGCCTTTCGGTCGGCTTCGGTAAGGCTGCGATCGACCAGACGTATCTCGATCGCTTCGTTGGGGCAAGACTGCACACATGCAGGCGCTTCGCCCACCGCCAACCGGTTGTAACACATGTCACATTTACGAACGATTCCCAAACGCTTGCTGTATTTGGGAACTTCGTATGGACACATCATCGTGCAGTACTTGCAACCGATGCACTGATCGTCCAAGTGACGAACAATCCCTGTTACGGGATCTTTGTCATAGGCTTTGACAGGACAACCGTTCAAACACCCGGGATCTTCGCAATGATGGCACGCGGTCGTGACGTGACGTACACCAATGGCGATCGGCAAACCGTCGGTCGCCGCACCGGACGCCGGTGCCGATTCGGCTGCAATCACACCACCCACCGATCGCCAAGTCTCATCTTCCTCAAGACCGTTCAATGTGTGGCAGGCGACAACGCACGCTTTACAACCGCTGCAGGCGTCTAAGTCCACCTCGAAAGCGAACTGCTGCTCAGGCGTGGGCGACGACGCAGGTAGCAATGACCGATAGTACTTTGCTTGATCTGGAGCACGGTCGGCGGGCAATTCACAGTGCCCACTTTCTTTTTGGCGTGCAAACAGTTCGACCGCAGACAACTGCTGTTGCTCCTCCAACAACAGATCAACCAAATCAAACGTTGATTCGCCGGCTGTTTCTGATTCAGTCGTGACGTCTGTCGCGTGCATAGTGGACGGCAACCTTAAAACATCAAGACGATAAAGCTGTGAAGTGCTTGTCCGTCGAACCGAGGGATCGCGATTGCAGAATCCGGTAGCCCTTCACTAGCCCCCACATCACGCCCTGGATAAATCACTCCAGCATCCAGGCTCGAAACCGCCGCCTTCGCATCGGACAACAATTTGGGCCATCCTTCATCAGTCGCGATACGTACGGGAGGGTTCAACCGCATGGAATCGGGAAAGTCAGCGTATGCACCACCTAGTAAGTCAAATCCGTCGGACGCCGCTTGCCATACTTCGACACCACGAAAGATCGGCGACCGATGGGAACTGATCAACACGACACTGGATACAAAGTCTTGATCCACCACCGGGATGCCGACCGCGGTTTGAAGCAGGTCGGCCGATGCACCAGCGGCCCGCAGGAACCCCGGGTGATTCCCCAGATCGTCGTGGATGACCGCAGTCAGTTTTTCCCAAACCTGACCGGGCAAACCGGTACCGCGTTCGAAACGAACGAATGAACTGACGTTCTCAAATCGCTCCATTTTTCCGTAGTAACCGCCGGACAGCGCCACTTCTTCGTACGGCCCCACAGGTTCCCAAACTTCAAACACACCGACGGGCTCGGGAACCTCCGAATCCGCGGGCATCTGATCGCGGGACATCAACATCACCAGTGACGTGATGCGTTGTTCCACAAAAACGGGGATGAAGACCGCTGACGCGACAGCGTCGGGCAAGTCCGAAGACTGTTTGACCACCAGAGCATTGCGATCGGCAATGCACTTGGCGGCGGCAGCATCTAGTTTCAGGTCGCCAAAGGTACAAACACCCTCAGCCGAGACGTTGGCCACCACTGCGTCGGTTAGAAAGCTGTGCGGCGGCAACGACAAGGTTGCGACTTGGTTCATCGAGTGTCTCCCCCATTTCTTTCGCGACTGACGAATCGGTGAATCATCCCACCGACGCCATCTGTTGTTCTTCCGACGCTTTGGCCTGCTCTCGCTTGGCAGCATCGGCCACCAGTTTCTTATGATCCTGTTCTTCCAAGAATCCGATCATGTCGCCGCGCAAGTCGTAGTAATCAGGATGCTCCAGCACCTCCGTTCGCACCCGAGGACGATCAAAGGGAACTTCAAAGATCTTACCGACGCGTGCCCGCGGCCCGTTGGTCATCATCACCACGCGATCACTCATGAATAGTGCCTCGTCGACGTCATGCGTGATCATCATCGTGGTCACCTGATCCTTGACCAAGATCTCCAATAAGATTTCTTGCAACTCCATCCGCGTCAGCGAATCCAGCATGCCAAATGGTTCGTCCAACAACAGCATCTTTGGACGGAGCGCAAACGCTCGTGCGATCCCGACCCGCTGTTGCATGCCCTGGCTTAGATCCGCCGCGCGACTGTGCAACGAGCTTCCCAGGCCGACCAGAGACAGGTAGTACGCAGCGATGTCATGACGCTCACTCTTTTTCGCATGGGGATAGACCTGATCCACTCCCAAAAGAACGTTATCAATCGCGGTCATCCACGGCATCAAGCAAGGTGATTGAAACACCACCCCACGGTCGGGACCAGGGCCATCGATCTCACGATTGGCGATCACCACACCACCGGTGGTGATCGAGTTCAACCCTGCCACCATCGTCAAAACGGTGCTCTTCCCGCATCCACTGTGCCCCAAGACACAAACGTATTCGCCCTGAGCCATCTTCAGGTTGAATTGCTCGACGATGACTGCCGGCCCATTGGGAGTATCATATGTTTTTCCGAGATTGAAAATCTCTACAAATTCCTTCATCGGTAGCCGCCTTTTCAGATGGGTGAATTCAGTATTGCTTTTCGAGGCAACGTCAGATCCACCGGTTGGATGTCGGGACGCTGAATCTCCACAACGCCGCCTTTTTGCGCGTCTCGGGATCGTGCCCTTTGCCGAACGGCGACCAAATAGTTAGTCACTGCGTTTCGCAAGTGCTTGAACCGTTCGTTATGATTTAGCTCGGTCTTATCTCGGGGCCGATCCAAGCCAACGGTGAACGCCGGTCCCAAGCCGGCATTGGGCCCCGGATTTAGTGGTACGATCCGGTCGGCCACCAAGATTGCCTCATCCACATCATTGGTAATCATCAGGCAGGTCTGTTTCTCCTCCTGCCAGATCTTCAAAATCTCATCCTGCATGACGCTTCGTGTCAGTGCATCCAACGCCGACAGCGGTTCGTCCAGCAACAAAACCTTTGGTTTCATGGCCAATGTCCGTGCGAGCGAAACGCGTTGTCGCATCCCGCCGGACAATTCATGCGGCCGCCGATGAATGGCGTGTGTCAAACCCACCAATTCAACAAATCGATCGACGTGCTCACGGCGTTGCGCCTTGGACCAAGTCTGAAAGACACGGTCGACCGAAAGCGCGATGTTCCCACGGACCGTCAACCAGGGAAGCAGCGAATAGTTCTGGAACACCAACCCCCGTTCCGGCCCCGGGCCAGTGACCGGTTCGCCATCCATCGTGATCTCACCGGAATCCGGCTTGACCAGCCCTGCCAACAATTGTGCAAGGGTGGTCTTTCCGCTGCCGGAGAAACCCACGACAGCCAGAAACTCGCCTTCCCGCAGGTTCAGATTGATCCCGTTCAACACACCCACGCGTGTCGCGCCACTTCCGTAGCCCTTGCTGACATTCCGCACCGCCATGATCGGCGTGGGTGCCGGAGGCTGCTTCTCGACGGACTTCGGAATGACAGCCAACTGATCGGCCGTTATCTCCGAACTGGTTGCAATACTCATTGGTTCTCCGTCCAGGCATCAAGCAAAGCGACGCGGATGAAAGGTGCAGTCTCGTTGAAAATCTTCAGATGAAACGGATAGCGGATGCGCACAAGGCATCATGCAGGGGAAGGATTCCCAAAGCTGACCATGTTTCGCAGACAGATCATGATGCGATCCAGGACCAGCCCGATCACGCCGATGATGATCACGCTGAACGCGATTCGTGCATACGTCTGGCTGCTGCCATTTTGAAATTCATCCCAAACGAATTTCCCTAAACCGGGGTTTTGGGCCAACATGTCGGCGGCGATCAGCACCATCCAACCAACACCAAGGCTGATACGAAGCCCGGCGAACATCAAAGGCAGGCTGGCCGGGAGGATGATCTTGAACAATTGCTGTGACCACGAAAGCTTCAACACCTTCGCAACGTTCATGTAATCCTTATCAACGCTTGCGACACCAAGGGTGGTGTTCACCAACGTGGGCCACAGCGAACACAAGGAAACGGTCACCGCAGAAATCAAAAACGCCTTCTCGAAAAACGTCTCTCCCGCTGTCGACCCCGAATACGCCCAGATAATGACCAGCCCCGCCAAGGGTAGCCAAGCCAGCGGGCTGACCGGCTTGAAAACCTGTATGAACGGGTTCATGGCTGCGTTGAACCAGGGACTCATACCACACAACACACCCAGTGGAACCGCGATCAAGGTGGCGATGGCAAAGCCAAAAAACACGGTCTTCAGGCTGGTCAGGATTTGATCCACAAAAGTTGGTGCACTGGAAGGCACAAAATTGGCCGCACGCACGGCCTCCTGGCGAAATGCCGTGGCTGAAGCCAGGTACTTCTCCGCTTCTTCACCGCTGGACTTTGCCGCAGCCTCGTCCATCAAGCGTGCCTTGGCCATCGCCACCACGGCTTGATTCAGCTTTTCCTGACGCATCGCAGCATCAGCCGCTTTTTGCGTTTGATGCATCTCAAACAGTTCCACACCGGCGTTCCAGGTCGCCGCCGGCCCGGGCAATTTGGCACTTCCTGTGACGATGGTTTTCGCTGCCAACGACCAGAGCCCCAAAAAGATGCCGACGGTCACGATGGGAAGCAAAATGAACTTGGCAATCCCCGCCATCTGTTCTTTCGGGTCTTCGCCGGCCGCAAGCCGAACGAACGGTTCCAACACGGGTAACCCCGCAACGTTGCAAAACCGCAATGCGTTTCCGCGCCAATTCATCACTATCTTCTTATCTGTTGAAAGGTGGTCATCGAATGCGACCATCGTCGCTTTTTGATCAGCCGCGATCCTTGCGGCACCAGACTTCCGTGACAACGAACAACGCGTGCCCGTCAAAAATCGCTACCAAACACGCTATTCTTTGTGGCCGATCTCAAAGCTAGCCAAATACCCCAGTGGGTCCTTGCCGTCGTAGGATTTCCCATCAATGAAATCGGTGGACGCCGCGCGATAGCCGTCATAATCCGGCGCCGGAATCTCATTGGGATCCAGCTTTCCTTCACTGATCAACAGATCTGCAGCTTGACGATAAATGTCAGGCCGATAGATCTTTTTGGCCATTTCGTCGTACCACTGGGCCGGCTTTGATTCGGTAATCTGGCCCCAGCGGCGCATTTGCGTCAAAAACCAAACGCAATCGCTGTAGTGCGGAAAGGTCGCATTGTGCTTAAAGAAGACATTGAAGTCGGGCATGGGCCGGACGTCCGTTTTTTGAAACACGAACGTGCCCGTCATGCTGTTGTCGATCACATCAGCGTCCGCACCGACGTAGTCTTTTCGGCTTAAGATCTCGCAGGCTTCTTGGCGGTTCAGAAAGACGCCGTCCTCATCAACGGCATCCAGCCATTTGCCCGCTCGCATCAATGCCTTGACAACAGCAACGTGCGTGTTCGGATGCTGCTGATCCCATTGCTGCGTCACCCCGAACACCTTTTCCGGGTTGTTTTTCCAAATGTCATAATTGGTGGTGACGGGAACACCAATTTCTTTGACAACCGCCTGCTGGTTCCAGGGCTCACCCACGCAGTACCCTAAGATAGTGCCGGCTTCTAGAGTTGCCGGCATTTGCGGCGGCGGGGTAACCGAAAGTAACACATCGGCGTCCTGCACCCCGGTGATATCTTGGGCGGTGTACATGCCCGGATGAATTCCGGATGAAGCCAACCAGTATCGTATTTCGTAATTATGGGTACTGACCGGGAAGACCATTCCCATTTGGAAGTCTTTGCCGGCCTGCTTATATTCTTCAACGATCGGCTTCAGCGAATCTGCCGTGATGGGGTGCTCCGGTTGGTCGACTGCCAACTTTGGATCGTTCTCCTGCATCTTGGCCCAGATCTCGTTGCTGACCGTGATGCCGTTTCCGTTATAATCCAAGCTATAGGCGGTGATGATGTCGGCTTTCGTACCGAAACCAATCGTCGCACCAATGGGCTGGCCGGCCAGCATGTGAGCACCGTCCAACTGCCCGTCAATCACCCGATCCAGAAGAACCTTCCAGTTCGACTGGGCTTCAATTTCGACATTCAAGCCCTCGTCGGCGAAATAGCCTTTCTCCTTAGCAATCACCAGCGGCGCGCAATCGGTCAGCTTGATGAAGCCGAACTTTAGGTCGGTCTTTTCCAAATCCAGCTTTGTCGAACTTTCTTGCAGCAACTGTTCGGCATCCAAGTCGCCCAGATCGACCTTTGCTGCGGCAGCCTCCAAATCTTCCAATGTGACACTATCGGGCGCACACCCGGACAACGCCAAAACCGTTAACGCGACACCGGCCTGCGTCATGCCCCACCCGACGGTCGCTGTGCGCCACCGCTTTGCCGTACACCAGCGACCTAACTCTTCGAACTGACCCTTGATCTTGCTTAACAACTCTTGTGCCTTGATATCGATGCCGTCGCCCCGCAGACTGGAAATGACTCAGGTGCAACGAGGCGCCCGAGACGGAAACGTTGGTTGCTGACATCGCAGGCAGTGCGCCAGAACGTCGCAGCCTTCTCGTTTTCTCAGCGAAGGCGGTGACCGCGAACGCTACACGCACACAAGGTGGCCGGAGGCAACCCTAAAGTCGCATCAAAGCCGTTTCCCTAAAGTTTCACGGAGAGCTCTGAGTGCGCAGTAGCTAAGCACCCCGGCCCAAGTCGCGGGCACACTGCGTTTTTCCACCTGCGAACAATGAGCAGGCCGAGAGGTAGAATGCCGCGACAGGCGAACACACCGGAGAAATCCACGCCCTCCACCTCCTGACGGGATCACGACCTGAGACCCCAGAAGCTTGACCATCAAACGCCACCGCAACCGCGGTTCGTGGCCATCGGAATTCGATGGCCGGCCGGTAAGGCGTGATCCAGAGTCTCGATGGCCTGCGAACGGAACTTTGACGCGAATGAGGCCTGGGCATCCCAGATGATTCGCTTTGGATGGCTCGCGTGGTTTGGAAGAGCAACGGTATTCAGGCATCCACAGGCCGCTGACCACCAAGGAAATTGACTTAGATCAAGCACGGCCCCGGTGACTGATGGAATCCAGCCGTCCGATTCGATAGACTCTGCGTAGACCAGCGACCGACCTTGGGCGTACCAATCGTCTTGTAGCCCATTTCCAAGTCGCCATTGCCGAACGGGGCGGGAGACAGCGGTAATGCAATCCGATCACGATGGAACATCATCGGACTCCGATACACCAGACGATCCCACAATACCTAAGCCGTCTCGCAAGCGATTGTTCGGGCCCGGTGCCTATTTGTTCGCAGGCTGTCTTGGACTTCTTGCCGGTGTCGGAACGTTCACCTTCGGCTATGGCAAGGGAGCCAGCTATCTGAGCAACGATCCCAAAACGTGTGTCAACTGTCACGTGATGCAGGGCCACATGGATTCATGGCAGCAAAGCAGCCATCACCACGTCGCGGTTTGCAACGATTGTCACTTGCCACATCACCCCATCGGCAAATGGGTCACCAAAGCTGACAACGGGTTCTTTCACTCTCTTGCATTCACAACGGGCGGTTTCAAAGATCCGATCCGAATCAAACCCCGCAATCGTCGCGTCACGCAAGGCACCTGTATCCACTGCCACGAATCGGTCGTACACAGCATGTTGCCCGACGCCGCCGGCCGCGACATGCAATCTTGTGTTCACTGCCACGCCGACGTCGGACACGCGGGTCGTTGATCCGCCGATCGAAGCGAATTGCCATTCACTGTTCTTTCTTCATTCCTTCACGAATCCAGCATCACCATGTCATCGAACACCCAACGCAGTTTCGGCTGGCTGGCCCTATTAACCGCGATCGTGGCTGCGGTCACTTTCGGCGTGGTCGCATTGTTGGTGAACATTTTCGAGCGGAAACAGGAAGCCCGAAATCCATTCGTGAAGGTGGCCGAAGTCACCGAGGTCAGCACCGACCCCAAACCCTGGGGACTGAATTTCCCCCAGCAATACGAAGATTACTTAAAGACGGTGAACGACGATTACACCGACTTTGGTGGCAACCACGCGTTGCCGCCCAGCAAGCTGGAAAAGCACCCTTGGCTGAAGCGATTGTTCGCCGGCTATGCGTTCAGCATTGACTATCGCGAAGCACGCGGCCACGCCCACATGCTGTCCGACCAAGAGGTCACCAAACGCGTCACCGAGGTTCAACAAGCGGGCGCTTGCCTTCACTGCCACGCTTCGATCATTCCCACTTACCGACGAATCGGTTTGGAATCGATGGGCAAAGAAGCGACTGAAGAAGCGCTGGCCGAAGGCTACCAGTGGGACGCGGTTTTGGCTGGGTTCCAAGCGGTCAGTCAAAAGAATTACGAGGAAGTTCACGCCGAACTGACCAAGACCCCCGACGGTGTCGCAAAAGCGGAGGACGGCGATCCGCACATGGGCGGCGCTCACCCGGTGTCATGTATCGACTGCCATGACCCGGAAACAATGTCGATCCGAGTGACCCGCCCGGGATTTATCTTGGGGATCGACAAATTGGCCAAAAGCGATGCACCGGTCCCGCACCTGCCAAGCATCCAGGAATGGCGTGACAAAGGAAGCAAAGGCAACTACGATCCAAACACCATGGCGACCCGCCAGGAAATGCGATCGTTTGTCTGCGGCCAGTGCCATGTGGAGTACTACTGTGCCAACAAGATGACGCTGACGTTTCCGTGGAGCAACGGATTGAAGATGGAACAACTAGAAGCCGAATGGGACAACACCGAATTCCCCGAAGGCGGAAAGTTCTATGACTACGTCCATAAGGAAACGGGAACGAAGGTCTACAAGGCACAACACCCCGAGTTTGAACTTTGGAGCCAAGGGATACATGCCCGCAGCGGTGTCAGCTGTAGCGACTGCCACATGCCCTACGAAAAGAAGGGTGCGACCAAGGTCAGCAGCCACTGGGTTCGTAGTCCGATGTTGAACATCAACAAGGCGTGCCAAACGTGCCACAACATTCCCGAGCAAGAAATCGTGGATCGCGTGGCCGTGATTCAAGACCGAACCGAGCAGCTGATCGATCGTGCCGCCGCGGCAATGACCGAGATGCTGGACGCGATCATCGCCGCCCAGGAAGCCGGCGTTTCCGACGATGACTTGGCGCCGGTTCGCGACCTGCAACGTAAAGCCATGTGGCGGCTGGATTACATCGCCAGCGAAAACAGCAAGGGATTCCACGCCCGCCAGGAAGCCGCCCGCATCCTGGCCGAATCGGTCGACTACAGTCGCCAAGCAATCGCCATGTGCTACAAGCTGATGGGATCGTCGACACCAGCCGATGTTGCTAAGACATTCGACGAAGCGGACCGCCTGGCCAGCGTTGCGGAATCGAACTGAGGCGGGTCAATCGACCGCGCATTGCGGCCTTTATGGATACCACGGTTTCGCAGCAAACCGTGTGGCCACCCGATTCCATCACACTCGCCGGCGAGCCCTGTTGCTCAAGCCGCGTTGCGTTTCGGCCAGCCGACCGGGTGGCTGCTCACTCTCGATGATCGCTGATGTCACCCAAGGCATCCGCATCCAACACGCGAATCGTCCGGCTTCCCTCCGATTCAATCACCTGTTTTTCCATTAAACGACGCAGCACACGCGAGAACGTTTCGCTGGTCAAGTTCAGGTGATTGGCGATGTCTTTCTTGGACCCGGGCAGGGCGATCCTGCCGTTCGCGTCGCAAGGCAGGTCACACAACAACCGGGTCACGCGCGACATCGCGTCACGCAGAGCGATGTCCTCCACCAGCTGAACAAAATGGCGCACCCAGAACGCCATCCCCGTCAGCAACTGGTGACACAATGCATGATTGGATGACAACTCCGTTTGCAGCCGATCCGTGGGAATCAACACACATTCGGTCGATTCGGCGGCCGTGGCTGATGCCGGCAATGGAAAACCACCGATAGCAGCAACTTCGGCGAACGTTTGATTGGGGCCACAAAGGTGCAACACGTGTTGTTGCCCATTAGGTCCGCTGCGAAAAACACGCACCAACCCGTGATCGACAACGAAGATGCCGGGGCAGGGCGTTTGTTGTTGAAACACCGTTTCACCGGCCCGGTATCGGCACCGACGCCCCATGTCGCACAGCAACAACATCTGCTGATCATCCAGCCCCTGAAACAATCCGCAAGCGGCCAACACATCACGAACTGACCGCGGATCAGAAACTTCTTTCATCGCGTGGCTCCCTTGATCTTGGTCAAGGACAAATCCAATGCGGGCTCCATAATGGCCGCTTGGAATCTGATGCCATTCACCCTTCCATGGGAATCCAACGATGTCGATGAACGAATTCCGACCGCCGCTGATGTGCGACCAATGCGAACAAACCTCCAAGGGGCGTGGATGCATGATTGCCGAACACCCGGGCGTGTGCGGGAAAGACGAGGATGTTCAGTCACTGCAGGAGATCTTGCTGTATGGTCTCAAAGGCATGGCGTCCTACGCACACCATGCGCGCCGCCTGGGCAAGACGGATGAATCGGTTAGCGAGTTTATCGAAGAAGCACTGTTTTCAACAGTGACAAACGTCAACTTCGACGTCGACAGCCTTCTGGAACTCGTCCTGAAATGCGGCAGCATGAACCTTCGCGTCATGGAATTGCTCGACAGCGGACACGTCGAAATGTTTGGCCACCCGCGTCCCGCGGAGGTGAAGCATGGCACCGCCGAAGGGCCGGGAATCTTGGTGACCGGGCACGACATGTTGGACTTGCTGAATGTGTTGAAGCAGGTCGAAGGCACCAACATCAACGTCTACACGCACGGCGAAATGCTGCCGGCACATATGTATCCGATCCTTGGCGATCACCCAAATTTGGCGGGGCATTTTGGTGGCCCCTGGCAAAAACAGAAAACCGAGTTCGCCGCATTTCCAGGACCGGTACTGGCCACAACGAACTGCCTGCTGCTGCCACGCGAGAGCTACAAAGACCGCCTGTTCCACACACGCGTCACCGCGGTCCCGGAGGGCGTTCGTATTGACGGTGACGACTATGGTCCGGTCATCGAATCGGCATTGCGATGTGCCCCCTGCGATGACAACTGGGTCAGCACCAGCACCATCGGATTTCATCGTGAAGTCCTGTTGGACCGCGCCGCGGAGATCGTCGCCGCATGCAAAGAAGGCAAGATCAGCCACTTCTTCCTTATTGGCGGCTGCGACGGCGCAGAGCCGGGAAGAAACTACTACAGCGATTTTGCACAAGCCACGCCGCACGATAGCTTTATCCTGACGCTCGGATGCGGAAAGTATCGAATCAATGGCTTTGATTACGGCACCCACCTGGGCCTTCCCCGCCTGATGGACATGGGCCAATGCAATGACGCATTCGGCGCGATCGCGGTGGCATCGGCTTTGGCCGACGCATTCGAATGTTCCGTCAACGATCTTCCGCTGACGATTGTCCTCAGTTGGTTCGAACAGAAGGCCGTCGCCGTCTTACTGACCCTGCTGTCGCTGGGGGTCACCAACATCCGCATCGGTCCTGCGGCGCCGGCATTCATTTCGCCCAACATCATGAAGCGATTGCAGGACACCTACAACCTGCAACTGATCGGGCCCGACGGTGCAGCTGACTGTGCCGCATCACTGGCTTGATTCGCCGCCGATGAATTCCGCAACCGCCCGCCAAAAACGCATCAAAGCCGACCTTTTGAGCGGGACGGTTGCACTGCCATCACACCGACTGCCCACCGGTGCCAAGCCTGGCAACCGGTGAGACGCTGATGTGTGCAACTGTGACGCACCATTATCAAACAAAAACACCATGCGTCCGACAAGAATCGATGCCTTGCCAATCGGCACGACATAGGAAAACGACTGATCCAGCCTTAATGCCGTAAACAGCGGGCACGATCCGCGTCCAACGAAGCACATGGTTGATGTGCCTTCCTTTCACGCGATGTACGCCCATCGATCACCGCGTGACAGGAAAACAGTGGCTATCGAATCTCGATCACAACCTTGTCAATCGAACCAACAATCTCGAATGGGGGCTGATAGTCCTTGGTTACGGGTTGTCCGGTATCAGCGCCGACGCCAAACGTGTCGATCCCACAACGGCCCCCGACGGTCGCCGACATGACGGCTGAATCAACCAACTGGTCGTCGACCGAAAGCCGGACGGTCGCCCCTTTCCCGGCACCGCCACCGTCATAATCAAAATCCACTCTGATCACCGATTTACCATTCGGCACCGGACTGTGACTTTGAATGATCGTGTGCTCCTCGAAAAAGTTGTAATCGAATACCGGGACGCCGTCTTTCAAGTAAAGCACCATTCCGGCGGCAACACCCCCGAATCCCATGATCACGCCTTCGGCTGTCGACTCGTTGACATCGATGCTGGCCGTCAACGACCAACTTTGGTTTTTCATGGGCGGAGCAGCCGGTTCAGCGATCCGGGTGGCACCTGCGTAATAAATGTATGTCTTTGACTCGGGGTCCCATCCCGGAACCGATGGCTTGGGAATGGCCAATCGACCGGCGCCGCGATCATCGAACGGATAAACCGAGTTCTGTTCCGCGGCGGCAGCAAACTGTTCTTTCAACTCTTCGAGTTTTTGGGGCATCATCGCCGCCAAATCGTTCGCTTCTGAAAAGTCGGATTCCAAGTTGTAAAGCTCCCAACGGTCTTGATCCCAGTTCCCCGGTGCTAAATCTTGTCGCCAAGGAATGGTGTGCTGGGCATTGGCTTTCCATCCATCGACATAGATGGATCGGTTGGTGAAAATCTCGAAATATTGTTTTTGCCTGCCCTGATAGCCGGCATTGTCAAAACTATCCATGAATGACTTGCCCGCCAATGGAAGCTGCGTGATTCCATTGACCTGTTCTGGCATCGGGACGTTTGCGGCTTCCAGAATTGTCGGGACAACATCCACCAAATGCAGAAATGCATCGCGGGGACGTTCATCGGGCTGAATCTTCGCCGGCCAACTGACCACCATCGGGTTTCGAGTTCCGCCCAGGTGGGACGCCACTTGCTTGACCCACTGAAACGGGGTGTTGCCTGCCCATGCCCAGCCGACGGGATAGTGCGGCTCCGACTCGGGTCCACCCAATAAATCCAAATGCGTCGCAACTTCGTCCAAATCCGTCGGCAACCCGTTCAAGTTGCGAATCTCGTTCAAGGTTCCATCCGGCCCACCCTCGGCTGATGCTCCGTTGTCGCCAACGATGTAGATCACCAGGGTGTTCTCTGCATCGGGCAACTCCTTCACCGCATTCAACAACCGCCCTACCTCGTGATCCGTAAAGGCAAAGTAGCCCGCGAAGTTCTCAAACAACGCACAGTAAACGTCTTTCTGTTCATCGCTCAAGCTTTCCCATTCCGGAACCCACTCGGGACGTGGCGTCAACTGGGTTCCTTGGGGGACGATTCCCATCCGCAACTGGTTCTGGAATACCTGGTCGCGATACTTCTCCCACCCCATGTCAAACTTGCCTTTGAATTGGTCACGCCAAGACGCGGTGACGTGATGGGGTGCATGCATCGCCCCGGGAGCGAAATACATGAAGAACGGCTTTTCCGGGGCGACCGACTTGGCAAGCTTCATCCGAGCGATTGCGCGGTCGGTCATGTCGGTCATGAAGTGGTACCCTTCGTCGGGCGTCTTGTTTGGCTCGACAGGCACCGTGTTCTCAAAAATGACCGGGTAGTACTGATGGGTCTCTCCTGCATTAAAGCCGTAGAAGTACTCAAACCCCATCCCCGTCGGCCAGCGATCAAAAGGACCGGCAACGGTGGTTTCCCAGTCAGGCGTACTGTGGTTTTTACCGTACCACCAAGTGTTGTACCCGTTATGTTTCAAGACCTCCGCGATGGTTGCCGTATTCTTTGGCAGCATCGTGGAATAGTTGGGAAAACCGGTAGCCCACTCCATCAAAAATCCGTTTCCGCATTGATGATGATTCCGGCCCGTCAATAGCGCCGCACGCGAAGGCCCACAAATCGCCGTCGTATGAAATCGATTGTATTTGATGCCCTCCGATGCCAACTTGTCCAAATTCGGTGTCGGAATCAAACCACCGAACGTGGACGTCTGGCCAAACCCCACGTCATCCAACAGGATCAACAAAACATTGGGGGCTCCTTCTGGTGCGGCAACGGGCCCTTGCCAGTCGGATACCGAGTCTTTGTAGGTCTTGCCGATTTCACCTTCAAACGGAGTTAAACGCATCGGCACCTTGCTGCGATCTGGATCCGTTGCCTTCAAATGCCTTTCGCCAGCAAACAACCATCCCATGAGCAAAACGACAAACGCGACACGCAACGCAGGCGAACGAAATGACATCACGAAACCCGATTCATAGAAGATGAAAACAGAACGAATTGATGTCACTGTAGCAGGCGTCAGATTGGTCCAAAACGGTACGTTTTTTGGCAAGCAAGCATTTTGTCGGCAATTTCAAACCAGCCCGATGGATGGCTGAATCCGAACACCTGAAGGCACGCGATGTTCCGATCCCCAAACGGCTGCCCCATCCAGTCGGCTTGATGGCGTCACCCCGGTCCGAAACGCAACGGATTGAATCCCCGGTCGCTATACTACTTGCCGACGCAACGATTGAGTGTTTCCATCGCTACGGCTCTGGCAGATCCGCGGCTGGTCCTCTTTGACATCGTGTCGTGCCAGGAGCGAGGCAAACGTGTCACACTGCACGCTCCGTCCCCCAGACGGAAGTTACATCAAGGATGGATCCTGCTTGGCGACTTGTTCGTCCAACGCAAGGGACGACATTCATCTTTGAATCCAAATTGACCAACCCCAAATCCATCCAACTAGAGGATCGTTCGCATGAAAGTCGGTGATCACCATCGGGCGTTTTTCCGGACCGCCGTGCTGACACTGACGTCGATTGCCTGGATGGCATCGGCATTGGCATTGGAACGTCCAAACGTCATTGTCATCATGAGTGACGACCAGGGTGTCGGCGACTACGGTTTCATGGGCAACGAAGTCATCAAGACCCCCGAATTGGACGCCTTGGTTCAACGCAGCGCGCTGATGAACCGATTCTACGTCAGCCCGGTGTGTGCCCCGACCAGGGCAAGCTTGATGACCGGTCGATACAACTATCGGACCCGATGCATCGACACCTATGTCGGACGCGCAATGATGGATCCGGCGGAAGTCACGATCGCAGAATTGCTGCATAACGCCGGCTATCAAACGGGAATCTATGGCAAGTGGCACCTGGGTGATAGTTACCCTTTGAGACCAATGGACCAAGGGTTTCAAGACTGTCTGGTGCATCGAGGTGGCGGTATCGGACAACCGTCGGATCCAATCGGCGCCGAAGGCAAATACACCGACCCGACGCTGTTCAAAAATGGGGTCGAAACCCCGATGAAAGGCTATTGCACTGACATCTACTTCGATGCCGCCATGTCGTTCATCGAATCGGCGGTCGCCGAAGAGAACCATTTCTTTACCTACATCGCCACCAATGCGCCACACGGACCATTCCATGACGTCCCGAAAGAACTTTACCAGAGCTACTTGACGGCCGATTTTGGTCCGATCCTCGTCAAAGACCTTCCACCAAAGCGATTGTCAGCGGAGGTCGACAAACTTGCGCGGATCGCGGCGATGATCACCAATATCGACGAAAACGTCGGGCGGTTGTTGCGCAAGCTGGACGAGTTGAAGATCCGTGAAAACACGATCGTCATCTACTTGAATGACAACGGCCCCAACACACTGCGTTACGTCGGCGACATGCGAGGCATGAAAACTCATGTCGATGACGGCGGCGTGCGATCACCACTGGTATTCCACTGGCCAACCGCGATCGCCGCTCCCGTTGAACGAGATGAATTGTGTGCCCACATCGACCTTTTACCGACGCTGATGGATGCGTGTCAGGTGGACCTGCCATCAGATCTGCAAATCGACGGTCGTAGCTTTTTGCCGCTACTGATGGACGACGAAGCAGATTGGCCAAAACGGCAAGTCGTGATCCAAGCCCACCGTGGCGATGTCCCGCAACGGTATCATCACTTTTCGCTGCACGAAGCCCCATGGAAGCTGGTCCATCCCAGCGGCTTTGGGAAAGAGACTTTTTCGGGTCCACCCAAACTGGAGCTTTACAACCTCCACGAAGACCCTCGGCAACAGCGTGACGTGTCCGATGAATTCCCCGAAGTGAAGGCCCGCTTGCAGGAGGCGTACGAGGCTTGGTTCGCCGATGTCAGTACAACGCGTCCGAACAATTATGCCCCACCACGGATCGTCATCGGAACTGATCATGAACCGACAACGGTCTTGACCCGGCAAGACTGGCGTCACACCAAAGGTCGAGCTTGGGCGGCCGATTCCAACGGGCATTGGTTGTTGGAAAGTATGAAACCCGGTACCTACGACGTTGAATTAGTTTTCGCCGACTCACCAAGCTCCGGTCAGGCCACGGTACGAGCAGGCAACTACGCAAAAACACTAACGATTGAACCAGGAAACCGCCGTGGTCACAAAATCCGAATGGATTTGCCTGGCGGGAAGTTCTCGTTTTCCGTTGACGTCGACTTTGGGGACACAAATCAGGGCCCCCATCAGGTGATCGTCCAGCGGGTTGGCTCGCCATGACGGTCGGGCTCGGCGCAACGCCTTGATCACGAATGTGCAAAGCATGGATCACGCCGATTTCGTAGTTGTTGTTTTTGCTGTCCAAGCGGCGTGAACGGCTAGAGACGCGATTCGCGTTTGGCTTTTCCAAACTTTGCTGCAGCGATGAACCAAAAGGGTGCGATGATGATGCATCCGATGACCGCGGTCGCCGATCCCAGCCTGGACGCTCGTTCGGACAACTCACGATTGGATAGCCCCTGGCCGTCCAACCACATCATGACCAGGACGCCAACAATCAGCATCAATGGCAGGACGATCGCAGTAACGACCAACGGTAACTTGAAGAATTTCACCAACCATACCTCCTCAACATACGAGACTTATTTCCCACGTAGAGCAATGTAGTGGATTGGCTTTCAGGTCGTGCATTCATCCGAAAGCGTGTAGCCGCGCCGCCCGACCATCTGAGCACGGCGTTCGGTGGGCAAATTTGCTTGGCCGCACCTCTTGCCATCACTGACTGCCACCATGCCAAACACAGACAGCCAATCCTGTAGGGCATATCGCGAACGTGACGTTGCGCACCTCGGTCTCGCAGCGTTTTGCCGGCGACCTGTCCCAGGGTTGGCTTCGCTCCATCTTTAGCCGCCCGGAACGGATACAATCGGTGGGATCAACATTGATCCCACGCTATCGTTCAGGTTTGCTCCATGGTCGTGACTCGTTCCTGTTTTCCCAAGCTCGCGTTTCTTCTTGGTGTCTTTGTCCTAACCGGTTTGTCGCACGGGCAAGCGTCCGATTCCGTGTCGGAAGCAAGAACCTTGGAGACCATCACACTGTCTTTCCAGGGCCCCGACACATCGGAAACAGCCGAAGACAACCCGTTCACCGATACACGCTTGCTGGTCAAACTACAACACGAAGACCAGGAGTTGAACGTCCGGGGCTTCTATGCGGCGGACGGCGATGCCGCAGAAACGAGCGCCGATAGCGGGCAAATCTGGCAATGCCGCGTCACCTTGGACCAACCGGGCGACTGGACCTATGAAGCCAGTTTACGGCGGGGTGATTGGATCGCGATCCGCTCCGATCCCGGTGCCGGAACCGAGTTACCATTGGATTCCTCCAGCGGTCGAATCCGGGTTTCCGATTGGCCGACGAATGACAACGACGACGTTGATTTTCGCCGCCGTGGCCGCGTGATTTCCGACGGCTACTATTTTCGAATGTCCCCCGGCGGTGAGGTTTTTCTCAAGTGCGGTGCGAATTCGCCGGAAAATTTGCTGGCCTACGCGGACTTTGATGACACCTATCGCATGGCAAAGAGTGAAAGCCGTGGCGAAGCAAAGACGACCAAAGATCTGCATCAATTCACGGCACACTTGACCGACTGGACTTCGGGGGACCCGACCTGGAAAGACGGCAAGGGGAAGTCACTGATCGGCGCATTCAATTACCTGTCCCAGGTGGGCATGAATTCGTGCTACTTCCTAACCATGAACATCGGTGGCGATGGGAAAGACGTGTGGCCCTACCGATCACCGGACGACTTTTCCCGCTTTGACTGCAGCAAGCTGGACCAGTGGGAAATCGTTTTCGAACACATGCAACGAAAGGGGATCTTGCTGCACATCGTTACCCAAGAAACGGAGAATGAGACCCTACTGGACGAGGGCGATACCGGACGATTTCGACAACTGTATTACCACGAATTGATCTCTCGCTTTGCCCATCACCCGGCGGTTGTCTGGAATCTGGGTGAAGAAAACGGACCGGCAAACTTTTCGCCGATCGGGCAAACACCTCAACAAGAAATGGCAATGTCCGACTTTTTCGCCGATGCGGATCCCTATGACCACCCGGTACTGATTCACTCGCACGCCGCCCGCGATGCCCAGGAACACATTTTGAAGCCACTGCTGGGTCACGACATGCTTGACGGTGTTTCGTTGCAAGTAAGCGATCCCAAACGGGTCCATTCGGATGTCTTGAAATGGCGACACTTGTCGACCGAATCAGGACACCCGTGGATTCAATCGATGGATGAAATCGGCCCAGCCAAACGAGGCGCCGTTCCCGACGTGGACGATCCAATGCACGACCAAGTCCGCGGGCCTGTACTGTGGGGAAGCCTGATGGCCGGTGCGTCGGGCGTCGAATGGTACTTCGGCTATGAATACGACCACAACGATCTGATGGCCGAAGACTGGCGTTCACGTGAATCCCTGTGGCAACAGACCCGAATCGCAAAAGAGTTCTTCGAATCCAAGTTGCCGTTGTTGGATTGTTCCAGCGACGATGCCTTGATCGTTCGAGGCAACGGTTACTGCCTGTGCAAGCCGGGAGACCTTTACGTGGTTTACCGACCGGCCAAAGAATCTGAATCGAAGCTGGCCATCGACCTTCCCGATTCGGAAAACTCCTACCGTATCCAATGGTTCGATCCACGAAACGGAGGCGAATTACAAACCGGAACCGTCACGTCCGTCAAAGGGGGCCCATCCCAAGGACTCGGTTTGCCACCGGAACAGCCTGATCAGGATTGGGTGATTCTGGTTCGACGTGACGCCCCATAGAAGCCAAGCCTTTGCATGGGCGTCGAACAGCACCGGCGATCCATTACCGGATCACCATCCCGGGAATCTGCCCCCAAGAAGTCATGATGAAACGATTGTCCTACCGCCGGCCGATCAATTCGATTGCCACCTGCTTCCTATTGGCGTTCATGGCACCAACGCTGTTGGCACAGGAGGTCGTTTACCGACCGGTCGCTTATCCCGGTGCACTTCGAAACCCGTTGAAAGGATTCACTTCAGGAAGCGAATGGCAGACGCTACAACACACCTATATTCGTTGGAACGAATTGGAGAACCATGAATCGGACGGCATCGATCGGATCATGGTGGTATCGAATCGAAAATGGGAGGGCTTTGAGAAAAAGAACATCAAAGCAATTCCAAGGGTTTACTTGCACTGGGAAAAGGAAGACCAAAAGTTTTGGCCTTCCGACATGACCGCCGGAGACTACACAAGTCCCCAGTTTGAAAGACGACTTCGGCGGCTGATCAAGCGGTTGGGGCAGTGCTGGAACAATGATCCACGAGTCGCGTTCGTCGAACTAGGAATCTTTGGAAAATGGGGCGAGCAACATTCGCCATCACCCACTCCTAGAATGCAAAGAATCGCCGCGGATGCTTTTCAAAAAGCATTCCCGGACAAACTGGTATCGGTCCGACATCCATGGTCGGAATTTCAAAGCCAACCGTTCGGTGCGTACTGGGATTCGTGGGCGCACATCCAGCAAATGTGGCCGCACGGAAACGAGATCGCAAAGCTGAACCAGAATGGCCGATGGAAACACGCCTACATCGGTGGCGAGGTGGCCTACAACTGGGGTGACTACGAAACTCAACCGGGCATTTCGCCCACCGATTCAGTGGTCGATCCGATCCACCGAAACCACGTGATCAACAGCATACGTTGGCTGCATTGCACCCAACTGAAGTGGATTGCCAAGTACGCCCCCGACACCCCGGGGGCGAACGCCGGTGCAGAAGAAGTTCAAAAGGCACTGGGCTATCGTTTCGTCATCGACGAAGCCAGGTTTTCCGTTACGAGCAATCAACTGGATTTTTCCGTGAAGGTGCGCAACGAGGGCTCCGCTCCCTTTTACTACCCTTGGCCACTGGAAATCTCGCTACTTGATCTGAATACTAAAAAGCCTGTTTGGAAACAAGTTTTTGCGAACGTCGATCTGCGGTCGTGGCTTCCCGGGGATCAGTGGACGGCTCCGACCTGGATGTCCAGCGATGATTGGCCGGGAATCGCCGGAACCTGGGAATCGAAAGCATCCCGATGGAAAATCCAACCAAAGAAGGTTCCTGTGAGCCAGACGTTTTCACTTCCCGCGATGGAAGGATCCTATACCCTGGCGATAGCCATCTTGGATCCCGCAAATGGTGAACCAGCGGTCCGATTCGCCAACACCAATTACTGGGTCGGCGGAAGGTATCCCCTGGGCACCATCGACTTGGATGATCGAAAAGCCAATCCGCTGGCCAGCAACACACCGTTCGATGACCCTCACGACGACCACAGCCTTCACTACGCCCAACCATGAATGCCTTGGGTTGAAAAGGCCGATCGGTGCGATTTCAACCAAAAGCGCCGACACCAGCCTTAGCGTTGAAACTCGCGGATGAAACTTCGATCAATTCGATTTTTCAGCCACAAACACCACCGGGAATGAATCGTCCAACGGTGATACTCCAGCAAGGCTTTGCCGTCGCCGGTATTCAGCAGCTTCAAAAAGTCACTCTGCGGCCGAAATTCTTTCAAAGTGTGGCCACCGAGAAAAGCGCGGATGTTGTGCCACAACACCGGGCTCTGCCGGACGGCATAGACACCTGCCTTGGGATGTGGCGAATCCACCACGGTTCCACAATCTCCCACGCCAAACACGGCGGGGTCGCCCGTTGATTGCAGAGTCTTCTGGGTGGCAATAAAACCTCGCGAATCGGTCGGAAGCCCCAAGGATCGAATGACGTGAGGCGGCGCGGCCCCGGTCGCCCAAACCACAATGTCGGCGCCAAAAGAATTTTCATCATTTACAACGACTTTGCCGGTCTGGACATCGGTCACTCGAGCGTTGGGGACGACACTGATTCCACGATTCGCCAGCAATGCTTCCAATCGCTTGACGCTCTGGCACGACATTCCGCTTGCAACGTGCTGATCGGCACAAAAGATCTGAAGTTGTGCCGACGATTGAGACGAACGCAAACGTAGCCATTGATCAAGACAGAAGGCGATTTCCACACTGGCGACCCCGCCACCAACGATGGCGATCGATGGCGTCCTTGCAGCACGATCAAGGTCCAGTGCCTGGTGCAAGCGAGACAGAAACGTCTGCATCGGTTTGATGGGAACAAAGCCCGACACATCCGTGTAGTTTTCACACCCCGCCGGGATGGAACCAACACCGATCGACAGTACGTCGAAACGCAAACGATCCCCACCGTCCAACTGCAACTCTTTGGCCGTCGCATCCATCGCGACCACGTTGTCAGTGATCAGTCTGCCGCCAGCATCGTCCACCAAACGATGCAAATCGATTTGCATCTGATCAGGACGGAATTGCCCCCCCAAGGTTCCGGGTAGCATTCCAGAGTACGTCGCCTGGTCAAACTTTGAGACACAGACCAATTCCACGTCGGGCAACGGATGATCGATCCAACGCCGGACAAAATCGGCATTGGTGTGACCGATGCCCAACAAAACAATCCGGCGACCAGTCAATGCAAACGTACTCTTGAGACAATGGAACAAACGAAGCCGCGTTCATTGTATCCGGTTCCCCGTGGACCGGATTGAACATGCCGACAGACGCTGTTTTGGACCGATCAATCCTTGACGATCGATTGGCCCGACAACGATGGCAACCTTGGAAGACTGATTTCCGGAAACGGCCCCTCGGTTGCTTCCAAGAAACGTACTAAGTCGGTGACTTCTTGTTCGTCCAACTCCATATCCAACTGAGTCACTGCCATCACTTCGACAGCCTCGGCCAACGTCGGCACGCGACCATTGTGCATGTAAGGGGCAGTCAGTGAAATGTTTCGCAGTGTCGGTGTTTTGAACATATTCTCGTCCAACGCCTCCTCGGTCAGTGCACCACGCCCTGTGTCGGAAGCCAAGTCATACCTTACCACCAGCGGCGAATCGACATACCGCGGAAACTCCGCGTATTCGATCTCTTCGCCGGGCGTCCATCCGTTCAGAGCGGGGCCGCTATGGCACTCGGTGCACCCGACGGAATCGAACAGTTCCATGCCGCGTTTTTGGGCGGGCGTCAACGCGGATGCATCACCCTTTAGATATCGGTCCAAGGCTGATCCAGGGGTGATCAACGTACGCTCGAATGCCGCGATCGCATCCACCGCTAATTCAATGGTGACACCTTCGCCGGATCCATACACGCTGGCAAATTCGTCGACGTACTTGGGTATCTTACGAATACGCTGAAGCACTTGATCATGGTGCGCCATACCCATTTCAACATCCGCAACCAGCGGACCTTTGGCCTGTTCTTCCAGCGTCGGGGCTCGGCCGTCCCAGAACTGCGATCCTTGGAAAGCCGAATTCCAAACCGTCGGCGCATTTCTTGCTCCGGTCAGCCCGTGCACGCCCATGGAACTGATGCGACCGTCATCGCCACCTTCCATCAGATTGTGGCAAGTATTGCAAGAAACGGTACCGGTCACCGACAGACGCGGATCAAAGTACAGTTTCTTTCCCAATTGCACTTTCGCAACGGTATCTGATGATAAGGCTGCAGAATCGGGCAGCGGTTCTAAGTCTTGGGCAAACGCGGATGTGGAAACAGCGGTCGCCATCAAAACCAAACCACAATACGTCACGGCGCGAACGGACATGCACCGAGCCAAGGTTTCCATCGTTTCTTTTTCTTTCATCGTCAATCGAAGTTGTCAGGTTTGTTCTGTCGGTGGGTAAGCCCTGACGATCACACGGGCACAGATTTGTCTTGTGTGGTCGTGGGCAAGCCGGCTGATTTCCAAGCCATATAGCCACCTGCTAGGTTCGTTACCTTTTTAATCCCTGCCGCTTGCAGCACGCTTGCGGCAATCGCGGATCGAGCTCCGCTGCGACATTGCACCACGACGGGCTGATCCGCCGAAACGGATGTGACCGTTTCCGGTAAGCGTCCTAGAAAATGATGCCGTGCGTTTTCAATGTGGCCGGCATTCCATTCGTCGGCCGATCGAACGTCCAGCAATGTGACTTTTCCGGACAACACCGCCTCACTCAGTTGATCGACGGATTGATTGCGATAGGATTCCGATGCGTGCCCGGCGACGATTAACTCTCTTGCATCAAAACCACCGGCGATTTGATCGCATCCGATCTTGTGCAATACCCTGGCGGCTTCCTCAAGCGTTTCTTCACCGGTGATCAAATAGGTCGGCTTTGCATAGTCCAACAACCACCCCGCCCATCCCGCAAGCATTCCGACGGGAATGTTGATCGATCCAGGAACGTGTGCTTCTGCGAAGGCATCGGCGGAACGCAGATCGACCACATTTCCTGTTGCAATGGCATCTTCAATCTCGGACGCCGACAGCATTTGATGCCGATGGTTGGGCCCCAGAACCTTAGGGCCCTGCTTGTTGACACGTTTCATCACCGCAAAGTATTTCGGTGCCTCCGGTTGATCCGCCAGGATGTAACGAACGAATTCTTGTTCATCTTGATACTGCAGCGCCGGATTGAACCGCTTTTCATACCCAACGGTCGACGATGGGATCGCGCCCAATCCCTTCCCACAGGCGCTACCCGCCCCGTGTGCCGGCCATACCTGCAGGTAATCGGGCAGGGCACGAAACCGTTCGATCGATGCGAACAGATCGCGCGCCCCGGGTTCCGCGGTGTCTGCGATGCCCGCGGCTTCCTCCAAAAGATCGGGTCGTCCGATCGATCCCACAAACACAAAATCCCCTGTAAAAATCCCCATCGGCAGATCGGCACCACCACCCATGTCGGTTAGCAGAAAGGACAAACTTTCCGGCGTGTGCCCGGGCGTGTGCATGACCGTGAACTTCAGATTGCCGATCAAGAATTCGTCGCCGTCGTGAAGCAGTTGATGGTCATACTGGGAAGCGTATTGATATTTCCAATCGCTGGGCCCTTCATCGGAAACATACAGCTTCGCATTGACTCGTTCCGCAAGTTCACGTGCGCCCGATACATAATCGGCATGGATGTGTGTTTCGGCGATTGCCGTGATCTCCATCCCCTCGGACTTGGCGACGGAAAGATACTGTTCGATATCACGCCCTGGATCGACAATCAGAGCAACGTTGGCTCGCTGACACCCGACCAGATACGAGGCATGAGCCAGCTTGTCATCGTAAAAATATTTCAACAACACCTTGGACACTCCTGTCTAAAGGGACATTTGCAAGACGATCTGTTTCGACACGATAAAGATGGCAACCAGCACGATTGCGACAGCGAAAACCTTCTGCAGTGACGCTGCGGGTAAGTGCTTCCCGATCGCCCCTCCCAGCCACATGCCGGCGAAACCACCGATGATGAACAGGGATGTGATCGAGAGAGAGATGTCGTTGCCGCCGGCGAGATGCGACGTGACGCCACTAATGCTGATCAAGACGATGACCAACAACGATGTCCCGACGGCTCGGTGGATTGACATACCGCTGGCCAAGACCAATGCCGGGACGATCACAAACCCGCCACCGATCCCAAAGATTCCGGACAAGAAACCCGTCATCAGGCCGATCAGCAGCAACAAGCGTGCACACCGGGAAGTCAAACGAAGCTGACCGTCGGCATCCCGCTGGCAACGTCGGCGATCGGAACCACCGTCTTCTGACTGGCAACTGTTCGGTGCGACATCCGGTGCATGAGTCGCCTTGTGCCACAGTTGCCAAGCCACCACTAGCATCAAGACCGCAAACAACACCAACAACAACTCGCCCGGCAACCGCGTTGCAACAAACGCACCAACCGGAGCACTGATCATGCCCGCGACGGCGAAAAGGATTCCCGTTCGGAATTCCACTTCGTGCCGGATGACTCTTTGAACCACGCCCAGCAATGCGGTTCCCCCCACCGCTGCCAGAGAAATCCCCACGGCTTCCCTGGGTGAAACCGACAGCCCATAAACCAGCAAGGGAACGGCGAATATTCCGCCCCCGCCGCCGGTCAGCCCAAGAGCCAATCCGACGACCGCACCGAACGCGATTGCCAGCGGATCCATCAGAACACTCCACGAAACAAACACCTCGCGACATCACGATATATCGCACATTCAGTCCATCAATGACCGAAAGGAAGATCGTTCCGCCAAGACGGTTAAAATGCGGCGGCGGTCAGAGCAGTGCCCTATACCGGCGAGTGCCGTGGGCCGATCGACCAACTTGCACCATAGCGGCTTTCACACCGAAATCAGCCACGCGGTGGCTGACGCAAATCGTCGCAGTCGCCACCTTTGGACAGCGTTTCCCCCACCCGCCGCATGGGTCGCTATGCGAACGAATACCGCAGCGGCTTGCGTCGGTGGAACCAACAACGCTTGACACCGGAGTCCGTATCTTCGCGCACGCGTTTCAGAAATCCCTCAGCACTGCCCGGTGATGAAATCCGAACAGTCGTGATCAGTTCGGGTGATCCGAAGTTGCCGAGTGTTCGACATGGTTTTGAAGGTATTGGTGAACACAGGTGATTCCCAGTGCGCCGTCACCCGCGGCAAACGCACAACGCTTTGTCGTTCCGCTGCGGACATCACCGGCGGCAAAGATTCCTGGTCGGCTGGTTTCCAGTTCGCAGGGTTCACGCGACGCCGACCACGCGTCCGCCTGTCTTAAAGCAGGCCCCGTCAAAATGAAACCACGACGATCCAGTGCCACCGTATCCCCCAGCCAATCGGTGTGCGGCTTGGCACCGACGAACACAAAAACGGCCTGGCAACCAAGCGTTTGGGATGATTGATCTTGGTTGTTACGAACGACAACTTGCCGGACGCAATCTTCACCATCCAACTGATCGATTTCCGTATTCAACATGACGTGAATGTTCGGATTGGATTCGATTCGACGCGCAAGGTAGTCAGACATGCTCTTGCGTAGGTTGTCTCCGCGAATCAGCAATCGAACTTCGCTGGCATGCCCCGACAGATACATCGCTGCCTGACCAGCGGAATTTCCGCCTCCCACCACCACCGCCATCGAATCCCGACATGACCGCGATTCGACGGTGGTTGCGGAATGGTAAAGCCCCGATCCTTCGAAACGATCGGCACCATCGACGGGCAACCGTCGGTAAGAAACGCCGGTGGCGATCAGGATCGTTTTGGTCCTGACCGATTGTCCCGTACAAAATTGCACCTCATGCATGCCGTCGGATGTCGGAGTGACCGAGGTGACCGAAACGGGAGCCAAGAAATCAGCATTGAATTTCATGGCCTGGAGAAATCCAAGATTGGCCAATTCCGTTCCCGGCAAACCAGCCGGAAACCCCATGTAATTCTCGATGCGCGAACTTTGCCCCGCTTGGCCGCCGGGTCCGACACTATCGACCAACAAGGTTTCCAAACCTTCGGAGGCACCGTAAACCGCTGCCGCCAAACCGGCCGGCCCGGCCCCGACGATGACCACATCGTAAGGCTGACTGCGGACATCTCTGGCGATCCCCAAACACTCGGCGACCTTTGCAAGCGAAGGTCGCGGGATGACATTCTGGCTGCATGCGATGACGGGTGTTTGTTCGTCTTTGATGTCCCAATCCTTGATCGCAGATTGCCCTTGGGGACTGGCAACATCGATAAAAGTGTAAGGCACTTTGTTTTTGTAAAAGAACTCGCGAAAGCGTAACGTTTCACCAGAATTGGCCGCGCCGACGACTCGGATTCCCAGAAACCCAGACTCCTCCAACATTCGGCGACGGACCTGAAAGGCGTCCAATAAACGGTCGCTCAATTCCGGAAGATCCGCAATCATCTGGCGGACCTGACAATACGGCACTTCGATCAACTGGCAATTCCCGACCGCCACGGCCGTTACCACCGAAGGCCGATTGGTCAGCATTGATACGTCGCCGGTAAACTCCCCGGGGCCATGAACCGCAATTTCGTTTGGTTTTCCCGACGACGCCTCAGTGATGCGGACGGTTCCTTCGCGAACAACGAAGAAAGAAAACTCACGATCACCTTCGCGGAAAAGCACAGTACCATCGGCAACCTCACGAAGATCGCCGACTTCGGACACGATCGCCATCTCATTCTCGTTCAGCTTTGGAAACGCCGTTTCGGCCGTGCTTGCTGCCATCAAAGTCACCCTTGTCGTCCGAATTTCCTGGCGAATCACTGAAACGTGCTGTTAATTGTATCGCGTCGGCGATCCATCGCATCGGCCATACCCGAAGCGACCGTTACCACTCGGAATGCGGCGGAATATCGACTCCTGACGCCAGCATCCCTGAAACCATGAAGATTGCGTAAGAAGTCGTTGTTCCGTCACTCGGCGGCGGCCAAACTCAGATCGTCCTCCAATGTCGTCGTGATCAACACGCCGATCGTTTCCAGACGAAGAGCAACGAACACATGCATTCCCCAGCCCTCTCGCGACGTCGATTATTCCCCGTGCTTGCGGCCGGCAGCATCACGATCGCATCATCCGCCTTGTCCGAAGTACCGGTTGCCGGTCCCCCGGTCACCTTTGGATTGATCGCCGACCCGCACGTCGGGTTGGCAAAAAATGCTCAAGATCGCCTAGGCATGTTTCTGGATCGCATGTCCACAGCGTCGCCCGATTCGCTGATTCAGTTGGGTGATTTTGCCTTCCCCGAGCCACGCCATCAGCGGCTGGTCGATTCGTTCAACGAGATCACCAAGCACCCGATTCACGTGATCGGAAATCACGATCTGGATTTTGGACACACGCCAGACGCCTGTGTCGAATCGTGGGGAATACCTGGACGTTTTTACCGCCATGACGTCGGCCCATTGTGCGTGCTGGTGCTGGACGGCAATGACAAGGGTTCTCCGACACACGATCAACATGGTGGATACCCGAGCTACGTCGGGCCCGAGCAACTGGAATGGCTGGACCAAAGTTTGGCTGACGCCGACCGGCCCGTCGTCGTTTGCAGTCATCAACCGCTTGCCGGACGAGCCGCCGTCGACAATGCCGATGCTGTTCGTAAAATCCTTGAAGCTCACCGTCGCAAGGTCGTGTTGTGCTTGAACGGACACACGCACATTGACCAACTGCTGGAGATCAGTGGCATCCCGTACCTGCATGTAAATTCGGCCTCGTATCATTGGGTGGGAGGACCACGAAAATGGGTCAGCTACGCAGATCCATTGTTTGCCACTTTGGTCGTCGACCCCTTCAAAAGACTGGTCACAATCCAAGGCCGATCGAGTCACTGGGTGGGCGATCCTCCCGCCGAAGCGGAACAGGATTCGTCGAACGCGATCGTTCCGCAGATCCGATCACGGTCGATCATCGCGGGCTAGCTTCGTTTAGCTAGAACGCTGGTCGGAAACTTGCGGTTCGCGATCCGCCCAATCGTTCCAAACCGTCACGTCGTGGCCAACGCCGCAGTATTTTTGCCATGTTCGCCGATGGGTCGTCCCATAAGGCATTGCACCGCCAACTAGTCTGAATGGCTCATTCGAGTCGGTCGCGTGCGTTTCGATGCATTCGGCGTGGATCTGTTTTCTGTGTCCCCGCGTCGTCATGATCACACCGGACGAAAACTCGTCGCGTCATCACTCGAATGCCTTGGAACATCGGGTGGTGGGTCGCCGGTGACACGACTCGCATGTTCTCTTTCACCGAAAGTCAAGCTGCCTTGGGCGAGCTGCCTGTCCCGCCAGCGTGCGGCATCACCGATGCCGTCAAATAGCTTGTGAACATCCGCGCCCGATCGCACACGCAATCGGCAATCGCTAAGGTGCCGATGGATGTCAGCGGCCGAGTGTTCTATCGGCGCACCGACATCTTGTGATCATTTCATGAAGTAGAGATTGTTCGATGCGAACCCTATTGATTTTGTCATGGTGCGTTGCCCTGATCGGGTCTCCACAGAACGCCGAATCGCAATCACCGGAGCGTGTCTATCCGGCGGCACATTCCCACAACGATTACACGCGCCCACAGCCGTTGACGGATGCCCTGGCCAACGGATTTGGAAGCGTGGAAGCGGACATCTTTCTGCGCGACGGCGATTTGGTGGTGGCCCACGATGCCGATCAGATCAGCCCCGACCGTACGCTAAGGTCAATGTACCTGGATCCGCTAAGTCGCCGTGTCCGAAAATTCCAAGGATCGGTTTACCAGCATCCCATCGAATTCATCTTGCTGGTCGACATCAAAGACAATGGCGAAACGACCTATGCGGCGCTGCATGAATTGTTGTCCGAGTACGCTTTTATGTTGACTCACGTCAAAGACGGAAAGCAAGTCACCGGTGCGATCAGTGTTGTCATCAGCGGCAACCGACCGATCGAGATGATGGCTGAACAGTCGACACGTTACGCTGGAATTGATGGTCGGCTGAGCGACCTTGATTCCGACATGCCCGCCCACCTGATGCCAATGATCAGCGATCGATGGACCAGCCACTTCGCCTATCGGGGTTCAGGCCCCATCGCAGATGACGACAAACAAAAGCTGCAGCAGATCGTCACCAAGGCTCATCGTGCGGGTCGCACCCTTCGATTCTGGGCCACTCCCGAAGACCAAAACCTATGGCAAGTTCTTGTCGACGCAAACGTCGACTTGATCAACACCGATCACTTGGCACGCTTGCGAAAATTTCTAGCGTCTCAAGAATCGGCACCTTCCTTCGAATGACTGTTCATTGGGATTTCGTCTTTGATTCGCCCAAGTCCACCACGTCGACATCACGCCAGCGAAAATAGATGGCCCCTGTCGGACAGGCATCGACGCATTCCTGGGCAACCGAGCGAACGGCGTCTTCCCAGGAACGGTCAAACGGAACGCCGACGCGAACATCAAAACCACGGCCGACGAATGACAGCCCAAGATCTGATTTGGACTTTGAGGCGATCTGAATGCACAACTCGCACTTGATGCACTTACCGGGTTCGAACAAAACGTCGCCACCGCGACCCACCACTTCGTAGGTCGCTTGACGAGATCCAAATCGTCCCGGGTCGGCATTGTATTTTGATGCCCAATGTTCCAATCGACAGTTTCCATGGGCCACGCACCCACAAGCCAGACAACGGCCGGACTGCTTCGCGGCTGTGACGGAATCCACACCACCGGTCGATTCGTCCACCACCAATTGCTCCGTGGCCAAGGGTGCGTGTCCGGCGTCTTGTACAAACTGACCCAGTTCTTGGGGTGCGACCTTTCCCATCCGAGATGAAAAAGACCGAGAGATTCCGGTCGTTTTTCCCAGGGTCAGGTACTGATCGATGCAAACAGCCGCTTCTTTCCCATCCGCCGTGCTGCGTACAAAGAGTGCGTTTCCACGAACGGCGTTTCCCGCGGCAAATACCTGATCGATATCCGTGGCGTAGGTCGCACGATCCACCTGGATGCCTTTTCGGTTCGTCTTCAATCCCAACCGCTGTGCCGCCTGCATTTGGCCTTCGCCCCAAGCCACCAGGACCGCATCAAAGTCGTCCAACAGTGTCGTAAATTCATCCGCCGACTGGACCGTTCGATCGCAGGTCAATTCGAACCCAACCTGACGAACTCGCTGAATCTCTGATGCCAGAACCGCTGGCGGCAAAGCATCGGCACCCAATGCGTGCAGCCGGCCACCTGGCTGCGACGCTTTCTCCAAAACCTGGCATCGATGCCCAAGCCGAGTCAGGTAGTAGGCTGCCGACAGACCGGTCAAACCAGCGCCAATGATGGCAACACGTTTTCCAGATGCGATCCTTGGTTCGGGTTGGTAACCGTCACCGGTCGCCAAGTCTTTGTCGGCAACAACTTGCTTCAATTGACACACCGCGACTGGGTCATCTGCGGCGTTTCGTCGACATCCCTTTTCACAAGGCTTGGTGCAGATGCGTCCCAAAATGGCCGGAAATGCGATGTCGTTTTTGATCGTTTCGATCGCTGCAGACCATTCCTGATCACCGATCTGACGCAACATCAATGGAATGTCCATGTGCGCGGGACAGGCGAAGTGGCACGGCGCTAGACAATCCCCCACGTGCTCGCTAAGCAACAGTTCCAGAGCCGTCCGGCGCGCCGCGTGGACTTCATCCGATTCACTTTCGATTTGCAGACCATCGGTCGCGGTGGTTGCACAACTAGGAACCATGCGTCCGGTGGCAACATCGCGCACCAGGCAAACTTGGCACGAGGCTGATGGGTCATAGCCTTTCAAATAGCATAGCGTCGGTATTTCAATCCCGACCGACCGGGCAGCTTCCAGGACAGTCGTGCCGGGATCGACCACAACATCCGTCTGATCAATGCGTATTGTTGGCATCCCTAATCTCCTGTATCGCTGTTTGCCCCGCATGTTTCCAGGATCGACGTCCCAATGAATTCACGATCCAAGTGTCGATCAATCGAATGCCGGTATTCCTCATCGCGATTCACCTTGTGGACCCGACACGATTCGAATGGCATCTTCGGGACAGACCGTTCGACATGCGTCACATCGTGTGCACCGACTGTCATCAATCGAATGAATGCGATAGGGCGTCATTGGTATTGCATCCACCGGGCACTGTTGGCTGCAAAGCGTACATCCGATGCAATTGTCTTGAACTTGGTATGAGATCAAGTTTTTGCATCGCCCCGAGGGACACACACCACGAAGGTGGGCTTCGTATTCATCTCGGAAATACTTCAGCGTCGAAAGAACGGGGTTGGGGGCTGTTTTACCAAGTCCACATAAGCTGCCTTGGGCGACGCTTTCGCAAAGCGATTCCAGGGTGGCCAGATCAGCCTTCTTTCCCTTCCCCTCGCACATGCGATCCAAAATCTCAAGCAAACGCTTGGTCCCCACACGACAATACGTACATTTGCCGCATGACTGGTCCTGGGTAAAACGCAGGAAATACCGCGCGATATCCACCATGCAGTCGGTGTCGTCCAAAACAACCAAACCACCGCTTCCCATGATCGCACCGACACCTCGCAATGCCTCATAGTCCACTGGCGTGTCGGCCAATTCCGCCGGAATACATCCCCCCGACGGTCCGCCGACCTGCACCGCCTTGAATGTCCGGCCTTCGGGCACGCCGCCGCCGATCGAGTTCACGATTTCGCGAATCGTGATTCCCATCGGGACTTCGATCAGCCCTCCGCGCTGTACCTTTCCGGTCAACGCGAACACCTTGGTTCCTTTGCTGGCCGGTGTTCCCACGCCAGCGTATTGTTCGCCGCCGTGACGCAGAATCCATGGCACCATCGCCAGGGTTTCGACGTTATTGATCAACGTGGGCTTTTTCCAAAGTCCCGACTGGGCAGGGTAGGGCGGACGCAAACGCGGCGTTCCACGACCACCTTCGATCGAATGAATCAGCGCGGTTTCTTCGCCGCAAATGAACGCGCCGGCACCTTCTTTGATTTCAAAGTCCAGCGAATGGTCGCTTCCCAGAATGTTTGGCCCCAAGATGTTTGCTTCCTTGCACCGCCCAATCGCTTCGCGAATACGCGTCACCGCAAGTGGGTATTCCGCGCGGATATAGAAATATCCTTGACGAGCCCCGACAGCCAGCGCGGCGATCGCCAAACCTTCGATCACGCGATAGGGAAAGGATTCCAGCAGCATACGATCCATGAACGCGCCGGGATCACCTTCATCACCGTTACAAATGACATACTTTTGATCGGATTGCGTGTCCGAAACGATTTGCCACTTCGCCGCCGACGGAAAGCCGCCGCCTCCGCGCCCTCGCAGTCCAGACACACGTACCTGGTCAATGATCTCTTGCGGCAATCGCTCGAGTGCACAGCGTCGCAGTGATTCAAAACCACCGAACCGTTTGTACTCTGCAAGGTCCAGAGGATCGATCGCACCACTGTTATCAGTGGCAATTCGTTTCTGGGGTCCCAGAAAATCACAAACCGGACCACACTCGGTTTCCAGCGGTGTCGTTGCGTCGTCGGACGGCGGTTCTCCTTCGTAAACAACATCCAACAAGTGGTGTGCGGCCGATGCAAATCTTGACAGCAAGCTTTTCCGCGGAAAGCTTGAACGCAAAATTCGATCGACGTCCGCTTCGACCACCCGTGCGAACGTCTCGGTCGTGCCGTCGCGTTTGCAGACTTCCAACAGCGGCGTCTGGTGACACATTCCCACGCATCCGACGCTTTTGACTTTGGCATCCACGCCCAACTCGGACGCAATCGCGGCGGCCTTGTCGAACACGCGTCGACTTCCCTGCGCGACACAGCATGACCCCAAGCCGACGCGAATTTCGCCGGCACCTTCGGGCATCCGATGCGGCATCGCAATTGAGGTCTTTGATCCAGGTGCTTTCGCATCCACTGATCGAACCTTCTTGGCCACTTCGGCAGGTGCAAGCCGCCCAAAGACTTGGTCGTCGACTTGAACCACCGGTGCAAGGGTACAACATCCCAAACATGCCACCGGTTCAATCGTAAACTGTTGGTTTGGATCGGTATCCTGTGTCGGATCCATCCCCAGATCAGTTCGAAGCGTTTCGATCAATAGGTCAGCCCCCTTCACGTGGCATGCCGTTCCGCAGCAAACCTGAACGTGATGGCGTCCCATCGGCCGATGCCGAAACTGAGTATAGAACGTGGACACTCCTGCGATCGAAGCGGGGGTGATGTCGGTTAATTCACAGACGCGCTGAAGCGCAGACGATGGCAGATAGCGATAATGCTTTTGAATGGACTGCAGCAACGGAACGACGGCATCCGGGGTACGTCCGATGCGACGCACGGCATCATCGACGAATGCCAAATCCACGTCCGTCTTTGGCGAATCCACCCCAATCATTTCTTTGACAACCGCACTCATTTCTGGGGTCCTAAACAATAAAGGTGTTCACGACCTCGCAGGAAAATCTTGCCGTTGGCGACGGCGGGGCTGGTCACACAGTCTTCGCCCAAGTTCGATTCGGTGATCGTTTCACACCCGTCTTCGCTGGGACGAACCGTCCAGCACAATCCTGTTTCGCCGACCAGTAGGACGTCGTCACCAAAACGCGTGGGGGAAGCCTGGAAGTTGTCCTCGTAATCGATCTCCCACAGTGGTTCACCACCGGCGCCGGCATCGTATGCCGCAAGAGTTCCATAGGACGTCAGCATCAAGACAAGGTCGCCGACGATCAGCGGGCTGGTTGTGTCCGGAATGCTGTATTCCGCTGTCCAATCAACATGCGTTTCGGTCACGTCCCCGGTGCCTCCCCAACGAATTGCCGTCGCTCCGGGCGATTCGTTCGCGACAACCACGTGCTGGTCCGAAAAAACAGGAGACGGACCGACATCCTGGCGTAGTGCTGCACAGCGCCAGCATTCGGATCCGTCGCTTAGGTTGTAGGCGATGACCCAAGGATCCGCACAAGCGATCAACACATCCTGCCCGTCTCGATTGGCGACGATCGGGGTCGACCACGACGCGGGCACCTCTCGTGCAATGGAATAAACCGCGTCGCCTGTGGCAACGTTCAACACGTCGATTCGTGATGCGTTGTCGGACTTGCTGCCTTGGTCCAACTGCACGATCAATCGGTCACCCGACAGCACCAAGGAAGAAGCGTGCCCATAAATGTTTTCCAGTGGGCCCAAATCCCTTAACCACACTTCATTGCCATCACGATCCAGAGCCACCAACAATCCATCCGCAAAAATAGCGAACGCCAATTGGCCATTGGTGGTCATCGTCGATGCGGCGTAGCCCGTGTCTTCACTGACTTCGACGGGGGGACGCGTGGGATCCGGATGCTCTATTTCTTTCGTCCAAAGCAGCGTCCCATCGGAGACCGAAAAGCTCTGAACGCAACGTCGCGTTTCGTCCGCCGACGCCAAAAACACACGGTCACCCCACACCACCGGAGATCCATTGCCGGGACATTCGACCGGCACCTTCCACAGGATGCCTTCGCCGGTATCTGCATCCCAGCGAAAATCCAAAGACGACATTGCACTGGTTCCATCACCCCGTGGCCCACGAAATCGATACCAGTTGCTCGCAAATTCTTCTGCCGATACCGGCGTCACTACATTCTGGATCTCAGGCAGGGCGCTGGCAGCTTTCCCACCGTCAGCTTGATCGCGTTCGATAGCAGAATCTTCGACCGCACGTGACGCAGCGAGTGCCGCTGACAGGTCTTGTTGGCCATTCCTTTGCAACAACACCGCCACCATCAGACATGCCGCAACCAGAACGGTGACAGCAGACATGCCCCAGGTTGAATTGCGATGAAAGTCACTTGGTTCCGGATCACCACCCTGTATTTGGATTCGCGACGGATCGGACATTGGTCCCAAACGCCGCGATGCCAGGAACACAATCACCGCACCGACCAGACACAACCGTGCGCCCCACCAAGTGAACGCCTTGCGACGAAAATACTGTTGTCGAACATGTTGATCACGTTCGCGGATCTGGTGCTTCAGCGAATCGTCATTCGGTTGTTCACGCAATTCAAGTTTCAATTGCTGCAACTTTGAATCGCTATACGGGTCGATGATTCGGCCGCCGAAATCGAAGAACAACGCGACTCCGACGAACAACAGAAACCACGTGGCAACCACCGACAATCCGTTGCGGTTTCGATAGAACACCTGAAACAGATTCATGGACGATGTTCCCCCTGAATCGTTGGCAATCCCACGACGCCTTGTTTGGCATGTTCGACGGGACAGAATTCAAAGCAACGCCCACAGGAAACGCATGCCGATCGATCAGCAACAAACTCGTCTTGCTGTCGACGGCGACACAAAGAAACCGATTTGCCAACGACGACCAGTGCAATCCAGACACCAAGCCCCACACCGGCGTAGCGATACCGATGCTGTGTTTCGACCGCGTCCAACAACAGCTGATCGGCGTCGCCCTGCGCTGCGCGAAACGCGTCACTGGCGTCGTTGGTTGGCCACTGGGGATCAGCCGCTTCATGCTGCAACTGACTTGCCAGTTGCACATCAAATTCCAAACCCGAAAGAGCCGGTCCAAGGCGATAGCCCATGATTGCCAAGCCGATGATCAACACCGGGGTGGCAGCGAAGACAAATATTAGACGTCGTTTCCCCGAAACTGTTTCTTGATCGGTGGCCGTTTCGCTAGGTGGCTCGATCGCACCATAGGGACAAGCATCGCGACATAGACCGCAACGAATACAGTCGCCCGGTGGAATCCGCACGTTCGATCGCGCGACGCCGGAACACGCGGACAACAAAGCACCATAGGGACAAAGAAAGCGACAATAGGGTCTGCCGACAAACACGCCGACAAGCAGCAAGAACGTTCCGAACAGAATCATGCCAGCGTTTCCGCTGAAGCGAAAAAAACCGACGAACGGATCGTAGCGACAGATCAAAAACATGCCTCCGCTGGCTGCAAAGATGACCGCGGCTCCCAAATAGATCCACGGCACCACCCCTAAACCATGGTCGATCCATTTGGGAATCTGGACGTTTCGAACAGCCACCATTTCTTGGATCGCCCCCAAGGGGCAAACGCCCGAGCAAAAGACACGCCCGGAATAGAGTGCGAACAGAATCGGCAAACAGAAAAACCCGATCACTGTCAGCGGAACGGCATAAGACGCGTCGGTCATCGCATAGGCGACATTCTGTACTGAACCCACCGAACAAACGCAGCCCTGGCGAATGAAACCAAACCAGACCAGCGAAAACGCGGACAACCCAAACAGCGACCGACGCGAACGAGAAACCAGGGCGAAATAGCTGGCCAGGGCTAGCGCGACCAAAAGCAGACTCAAGTCCAAGCATTCCCACCAGAAACCACTGGCCGCCGGTTGTTCCGATACCGGAATGGCGTGATCGGAAAACTGAGGCGTGGGAATCAGATTTCCCAACAAGAATGCTTGCAACGTCGCCGACGATTCACCAATGCCCGCCACCAACACCGTTTCAATCATCGCAGCGTCACCTGTTGCAGAAGGGCCTTCGATTGATCCGTGGGTGTCGGCCTATTGGTCAACAACTCTTGTGCCTGGCGTTTCAACAGATACGGCCGGTCGGCGGGGACTTGCAGGAATGCTTCGGTGGGACAGGCACGACTGATCGCACATTCGTTGCAGTTCACACATTTGTCCTGCATGACCTGCAGGTACAGCGAACCGTTCATCAACGCGCATCCCTTCACGCACTTTCCACAACCAATGCAGGCTTCGGGGTCGATGGTGTATTCGTAGAACTTCTGGCCGGCTTTTTCTTCAACGAATCGACGTTCGATGGCCGCGGTCGGACAAAGCTGGTTCTCCGCGGCCGTGTCGACGGCGGTGTAGTTGGGATCCAGGTAACCCGTGCAGATGTCGCAATACCCACACATGTCAAAGCATTGGACACACTTGACCGCGGATTCATCCAAAACGCATTCGGTTGCACATTCGCTGCATCCCACGCAACGATCCGGGTCGATCTGCCAACGCATTTCTTGTCCGATTGCCGAGCGTCCGGCCACTCCGCCGGCAACGGCACCAACCGCCAAAACGCCAACGGCCCGAGTCATATCACCGACGAATTGACGCCGTGATTCGCGATGGTCCGCGTTCATCATCGCTGCCTCCTTGGACGTGAATCCGACCATGACGGTTGGCGAATCTGACATGTCACGCTTAGGCGACACTGGGCACAGCCGGTTCCCTGATCGATACAACGTCCCGACATTCTTCGCTGCACAAGGAAGTACGCGATCAGTGCAATCACCAACGTCGCACCACCACGCATCCATTGCCGGAACCATTCCCGGCGATCAATGACTCGCAAGTTCGGATGATTGGCCGTTTGCAGTTTGCGCTCGTTCATGGGAATCATCTCAGTTGCCTGCAAGTTCCCTTTGGTCAGCCACGCGTTCCTGCGCGAAGACACGGACACAGTGCTGCAGCGGATCGAGAACCAAAATCTCGCCAGCGGAATTTGATGCGACATCGAAAATGGCCGGCGTCATGTCGGTGCGAGGATCGCCCAGTCGGCTGGAATCCACCTGAAGGTCCTGCGACGCGGCCACCAAGCCATCGAACTGCCCATCGGCGGTATAGACCTTGATGCGTGGAATGCCTTTTTCGCTGGTCAAAAACCTACCGTCGGGCAGACGGGATAAATGGACGGGGTTGCAACAACCGAAAAAGCTTTCGACATCGACACCGCTTTCGCCCCAGGCCAGTTCAAACTTTCCGTCCGACGAATAAGTCTCCACGCGATGGAGTCCCGGATTGACGACGTACAACAAACCGTCGCCTGAGGATAGCAATTCGAAATGATTGCTGGGAACGTTGAAATGCCGACCATCGGGAACGCGATCAGACCCATCCCATTGGTTGATCAGCCCCGCTGAATGATCAAAGTGGTGAACCAATCGTTGTCCCGCATCCGCCAGATAAACCCCTGTATCAGACATCGCGATGGCGGTGATATTGGCGTCGGCCGACATCGAAGCCCACGGTGTTACCTGCCGTGATGCGAAATCGACGCGATGCACTTGGTTGGCCGATGCCACCAGAATCGATGGCACTTCGCCGGATGCAGCGGAATCGATCGTCGCGCATTGCGGAACAAACGACAGTTCCATTGCGCCGTGTACGTTGCCAGCCTGATCCATCCATACCACGTCGCCTTGTTGATCAGGCCGACGCCCGAGAACCAGAATAAAGTCGGCACTGGAGACCTCGATCGCAATGGGATCCTGCAACGCCAATGAAATCTTACGAACCTGTTTCCACTCGAATGCTTCAGCGCTGGGACGCAGATGTGGATCCAAATCCAGCTGAAACGCGGAACCCGGAACGTCGGGATTAACGCGTCGATCAACCACCAAGTAGCCTGCGGCACCGACGATCGCGATGGTGGCGACAACGATCGGGATAGCATGCATTCGATTCATCACTTTGTCCCGTGGTTAGTCCTGAGGTTCGGATTCCGACAAAAGGTCCAGACACGCCATCCGAGTCATTTCACGCAGAATCAATTTTCCATCCACGATCGCCATCGGCCCCCAAGCGTCATGTCCATCGGGAAAGATCTCGGCCCGCGCAATGGGCTCGTAGGATTCGGTATTGGCTTGAACCGCCGTCAATGTGCCATGATCATCCAACAACCAAATTTTGTTGTCCGCAATCAGATAAGGTCCGTGCCCGAATCGATCCCGCCCGCTGGACCAAACTTCGTTTCCGTCCAAATCCATGCAGACCAACACGCCGCCACCTCGTTTGCGAACTCCAAAGATGTGTTGTTGGTACACGATCGGTGTTTGCTGTTCGGAATTGAATTCCTTGGGAGTGAATTCCTTCACGATGTCAACTGCATCGGCGGCATCGGATACCTGGAACAAGATTGCTCCGACCTTGGATCCGTAACCACTGGATACCAAGAATCGACTTTCCGGCAGCACAAGGGGCGATGGGGCGTGGGCGAATTGGACCGGCCAGGATGTCGTGTCCCATAAGATTTTTCCCGCTTCGGCGTCCACGCCCGCGATCCCGCCGCTGCCGCAGTAGACGTACATGCGTGTTCCACCAACATTCATTGGCACAACACTGGAATGCGTCATTTCCCACTGACGTGGATTGGCTGATTCCCAGATCACATCGCCGGTATTGATATCCAAAGCGACAAGCAATGCGGTTCCGCCCACGCCAAGAATCAGCTTTCCTTCATCCACCAAAGGGCATTGACCGACGTACCAGCGAGGTTCGACGGCCTGGTACTCGGCCACCAAGCTTTTCAGCCAAAGATTCTTGCCCGTGGTTGCATCCCATACGGCCAAATGACAACGGGGTCCCAGGGTGACGACAAGCGGGCCGGTGATCGTGGGGACGGTTCGTGTGATGCCATGGTTTCGCGTCACCGGAACCGGATAGCTGTTCCGCCAGATCTCTTGTCCGTCCGCCAACGACAAGCAGCGCAGCACATCGGATTGATTCGCCTCGTCATAGTCCAACACGTACACGCGACCGTTGGAAACCGCCGCACCGGCGTATCCTTCACACAAGGTGATTTCCCATTGCTTGTCCGGACCATCGGACGACCAATCGGTCCGCAGCGTCGGTGTTTCAATGACGACGTTGCCGCCATCCGGCCCGCGGAATCCCGTCCACGTTCCATCGGTCACGCCCGCCACACCGGCACCCGCAACCGGTTGCCCAGGAACCGGAACGGCGAGCACATCGCTTTTTAGACTGACCGTCTCGGGTGCGCCGTCTTGTCCCGGCAATCGCATGCGGACCTGCTGACTTGGCCGGACGCCCATCCAACCAACAGCAACGACAATAGCGCACAAAGCCACCAAGCCCAAAGTCCCACGATCCACAGCGGAGGCTTTCATGTCTCCGCCCTGAAATCACTGAAGGAACGACGAAGCAACCCGTTGCTATGAACCCACAACCATTGCCGCGCAACATCGAAGGCATGCGATCGGCGCGTCGGCGAATTCACTTCAAGCCCGCGTCCACCGGATTTCGACGTCCGACCGTTGTCAACGTGTTCAAAAAACTGAATGCATGGTTTCACGGTTCCAGTTCCGCTGTTGGTGCAACACGATTCGGCCGGGGACCAGGAACATCCTGACATTCCAGGACTCGACACGAATCGCTCGGCGGTGATCCTTTCCGCTGTCTTATCTTTCGAGCGATTATGGGCGGATCGTCGCAAGGTGTGCCACAGACGAACAGTCGCACGTGTCGTGAGCTGTGCGTTGAAAGCACGCTAATCGCGGCGTTTTATGAATCTGCACCTTCGATCCGCGACGATACGACGCACTGCAAAACGGTGCATTTCCGATACACAACGTGCGGTCGCGTCTCGGTATGATCAATCACTACTGAGACGACAGCGGAAGCTTTGCAAAACGAGTTTGCCTTGGGTCATTTGTCTTCCGCCTCCCCTTCACGCCCTCCTTCCACAGCAGCCCTCATGTCCAGAACATTCCCACGTATCTTTGGCGTTTGGATCCTATTGTTTCACGGTGCGTTGGCATGGTCCGACGACTGGCAACAGTTCCGCGGTGACGATGGTTCGGCAACCTCTTCACAGGGTTCCTTGCCTGTCCAATGGGATGCGGCCACTTCGGTTCGGTGGAAAACGGACCTTCCAGGACCGGGCGGTTCTTGCCCCATCGTTTTGGACGACTTGGTCGTCGTGACGTACTACGACGGATACGGAATCGACGAAGACTCGCCAGGCGACCTCCAGGATCTATCACGACATCTTGCGGCGTACCGTCGATCCACCGGCGATCACGTGTGGACCGTTGACTTTCCATCCGATGGTGGTGACAAACCGTTCGAAGGCTTCCAAGCGTTGCATGGTTATGCATCATCGACGCCAGTCACCGATGGCCAGGACATCTATGTTTTTCTGGGATGTTCCGGCGTCGCAGCGGTTTCGAAAGACGGTCAGAAACGTTGGCAAGTCAGTGTCGGCGACGGTGTTCACGGTTGGGGATCAGGAACATCACCTGTGTTGTTTGACGATTTGGTCATCGTCAACGCCAGCGTGGAAAGCGGCAGCATGGTTGCGCTGAACAAGAGCGACGGAACCGAAGCCTGGCGTGTCGATGATGTCCAAAGGTCATGGAGCAGCCCATTACTGGTCGACGTCGGTACGGGAACCCAAGAATTGGTACTCGCCGACAAGGGACGTTTGCGCGGGTTCGATCCATCCACCGGGAAAACACTTTGGACGTGCCCCTTTGTTGACGACTATATCTGCCCAACGCCCATCAGCCATGACGGAATCGTGTACGCCATCGGCGGTCGTCGCAACACCGCCGTCGCCGTCAAAGCAGGCGGACGTGGGGATGTCGAACCGCTGTGGGAAGCACGTGCGGGCGCAAACGTTCCATCACCGGTCTATCACGACGGGCATCTTTATTTCCTGAATGAACGCAGCGGTTTGGCGTTTTGCTTGAACGCCGAAGATGGCGAAATCGTCTATCGCGAACGCCTGTCACCGCGTCCCGGCACCGTCTACGGATCACCGCTGTTGGCGGAAGACCAATACTATGTCGTGACCCGTGACAGCGGGACATTCGTAATCGCCGCGAAGCCGGAATTTCAGATGCTTCAACACAACGATGCCTTGGATGACAGTCGCGTCAACGCCAGTCCCGTGCCGGCAGGATCCGAAATACTTGTGCGAAGCAACGACGCTCTGTATTGCCTGCAGTGACCCATCGAATTGGCGACCGCATTGCGACGGTCACCGATTCTCCGCCAATGGAATCGCCTGATAGGTTCACGTGCAGAATTTAAAAGCAAAGCCCCCGGTCGCATCGGCTGCGACCGGGGGCTCTTGTTTGATTGATCTTGTTGCGTTCGGCTCCAAACGCATTCAAGAACCTTATTAGGCAAATGGGTTGTAGCTGCCGGGGACCGGAATCGGATAACGTCCTTCATCGTCGGGACGTGCACTTTCAGGCACCTGCGATTCCAGGGTCAGATCGTCGATGTTGGGCGCCAAGTTGCGTCCATTTTCCAGCAACTCGTCCCACTTCAAAACCTTGCCGCTGTAGCAGGCTTCGCGGCCCAAGATCGCAGTGAACGTGGACAGCGCGCCGTATTCACCTTCGTTGTAGATGTCGCCTCGCATCAACGCAGCGATCAAATCGTGCTGTTCTTGTTGGTGGCCGTTCAAATTCGGGCCATCGAACTTCCACTCGTTCGCACCAGCCAACCAACCGCTCGGATCGGCCGTTCCCTTGGAACCTTGCACATGTTCGCCGACGTGGGTCCAAGCACCCTTCAGGTGACGACCTTGGCTGAACATCTTGCTGCCGTCGGCGAAGGTGAATTCGCAGAACGTGTGATCGTTGATTTGTGACTTGGTGGGATCGCCATCCATTCGTTGCCCACGACCACCCATGCCGTTGCATTCGACCGGGTATTCACCCTTGACCCAGCAACCGATATCCAGGTTGTGAATGTGTTGTTCACAAATCTGGTCGCCCGAAAGCCAATTGAAGTGGTACCAGTTGTTGCACTGGAACGCCATTTCGTTTTGATCATCGGTACGGTTGCGGTACCAGATCCCGCCGCCGTTCCAATAAACTTGCTGGGAAATCACGTCGCCGATTTCACCATCGTGGATGCGACGAACGGTTTCCAGGTAGTTGGGTTGGTGACGTCGTTGCAATCCGATCGCGACCAACAGATCTTTCTTCTTCGATTCCTTGACGGATTCCAAAACACGACGGACGCCGGGTGCATCGGACGCGACGGGTTTTTCCATGAACACGTGCCGGCCCTTCTTGACCGCGTGTTCGAATTGCTGCGGTTTGAAGGCGGGCGGTGTCGCGATCACGACAAGATCGCATTCAACATCCATTGCGGCCTTGTAGCCGTTCAGATCCGTGTAGATGTTTTCCGGGGTCACGGCGACCTTTTCGGCATACTGTTTACGCTTGCGAAGCGAGTTCAGCAGACCTTCGGCCTTTTGCGGAAAAGCGTCGGCGACGGCAACCAGTTTGACGTTGCCTTCGGTGTTGAACAGGTTGACGATGGCACCGCTTCCGCGACCGCCACAACCGATCAAAACGACTTTGATTTCGTCCAGACCTGCCGCGTGTGCGGTGCGTGCCACCGAGCCGGCCAAAGCCGCTCCGGTTGCGGCGACCGAGGTCGTCTTCAAAAAGGATCGCCGATCCGAGGATTTGGATGCGTTATCTTTGGTCATCACAGGGGTCTTTCAACGGGAAGGAAAGAAAGGTGGGTTTGCCACGACGCGATCGTTCACGCCAGCGGATTTCAGCCTGGCACGTCCGCTGTTGGGAGCTTCGCCCGATGGATTCCACCGGACTGAATTTACGATCGGTCGCCTAGGCCCACTAGTTTAACCAAGAAAACGCGACTGGGTGGTACGCGTTAGCGGTAGCGAAAGACTTAGCGAGCCGCATCTGGCACGTAGGTTTCCGCATTCCTTCGTCGGGTGATCTGCCAAGCCGCTTTTTCCCGATCCACCCGTTGTTGCGTTTTTCCGCTCAGCGGCCAATGAGGACTTTCGCGATGTGCTTCGGAAAAAATTTCCGCGGCCTTTGCCACGAGATCCGGCCGACTTTCGGCCAAATCGTTTGATTCGGCGGGATCCTGGGCCAAATCATAGATCTCAATGGGGCGATCCACCCCTATACGTACCGCTTTCCAATCACCGAACCGCGCCGCCTGGATCGGACGACCACCGTGCAGTTCCCAGTAAAAGTACTCCCGTTTGGGTGCGTCGCCGCCGCGCAAAAAGTCCACCAGCGAATGCCCGTCGGTTTCGTACCCCTCAGGTGGTTCGGCCCTGGCCATTTCAACAAAGGTCGGCATTACATCCCAAAACGCCCAAGGCTGATCGGTCACCCGACCGGCGGGCACGGTGCCTGGCCACCAGGCGATAGCCGCTTGGCGAAGGGCCCCTTCGTACATGCCTCGCTTGAATCCGCGCAAACCGTTGGACGCTTGCTCAAATCGTTTTCCCATGGCGGAATCCGGACTGAACGATGAACCGTTGTCGCCACTGAACAACACCAGCGTATCATCGTCGATCCCTGTCTCTTTCAACACGGACAGCAGTTGTCCCATGTCGCTGTCCAACCGGCTGACCTGGGCCGCATAGGATTTTTCCTTCAAGCTCCACGGCTTGTCCGCATAGATGCCCAGGTCGTCAATTTCATGTCGTCCGTGCGGCAAGGTCACCGCGTAGAACAAAAAGAATGGCTGGTCGGCGTGATCGCGAACCCAGCGGATCATGTCTTGCTGAATCAATTCTTGTGCATAGGTTTGACCGACCGTCCGCCCATCGTTGCCGGGCAAACGAAACGGCTGGTCATCGTCAAATAGATACGTCGGGAAATAGCTGTGCGCGTGTCGCTGACAGTTATAGCCATAGAAGTGGTCCACGCCCTGATTCATCGGGCTGCCGGTCGTATCGAAAAATCCCATGCCCCACTTTCCGAATGTTGCCGTCGCGTAGCCGGCCGCCTTGGCCACTTCGGCAATCGTCACCGTTTCGTCGGGCAAAGGGAACTGTCCCTCCGGCGGCATCTCGTAATTGCCGCGGACCGGACAATGGCCGCAATGTAGACCGGTAAAAAATGATGATCGACTGGGGGCACACACGCTGGTCCCACAATAGGCTTGCGTGTATCGAGTACCTTCGGCCGCCATCTGATCCAAATGGGGCGTTTGAATCAGTTGTTGTCCATAGCAGCCAAGGTCACCTTGAGCGACATCATCGCTGAGCACGAAGATCAAATTGGGTCGACGCGATTCGTCCGCTTTTGCGTTGCCAACGACACCGCCAATCAGCACACAAACAATCCCGGTGATCACCACCGCTCGGGTTGCGTCGCCGGAATGTCCGGAACCACGTTTTCTGAAGGCATTCAAACCAATCATCCATCTACGGTTCATTCGAAAAGTCCCAGTTTGGTTTCGATGCCGCCAACAATCAACAATCTGATCAGTAACGCTCACTCTCTGACCATTGCCGTCACCGCGATCCACATCAACATTTGAGTTTCGCCCGATTGTAGCGGACCGGATCATCGATCGCGCAAAGCCGAGTGGGCGAGGATACAATTAGGGTCCCACCCCACGGCCCACCTATCGTTCCAGCCGCACTGATGCTTCCGTCAACAATGACTGATTTGATTCGACCGAATTGGCATGGCACCGCCGATGGTCGGCCCCGCATGTTGGCCTTGGTGCTCTGTCTATTGTGTTGCTGCGGCGCGAACGCGTGGTGCCAGGCGCAAACGCCGGCTGGTGGTCGCTCCGACGAAACGCGACAAGCTTCACCTGATCGGTCAAGTTTAACGAAGATCATGGATGCGAACCGTTCGATCAGGTCGTGGCATGATCTTGATCTAACGATTCAAGACGACGTTGTGATCATCCAAACGACGGGAAACGATCCTTACCTTTGGCTTTCGCTTCCCTCGCGTCCCGAATTGCAAACCGATTGGATGCTTGGCTTGGAGTACTTCTGCCCAGACGGGATCAACTCCGTGCAAGCGCACTTGGGACTCCAAGCTCGCGCGGCGGGGATGGTCGACTTGGAATCTTTCGCCAAAGCCGAAGGTTGGATGCCATACGCGATCAACTTAGACCAGTTGCGACGCGAGAACACGAAGGGCACGGACACATCGGCAATCCGAATCGACCTGGGAAGGCGTGCCAACAGGCACATTAAAATCCGACGATTACAGACGCGTCCCATGTCGGACCGCGAGTTGGCCATTCGCAGGAAATCCGAAGGCAAGAAGAAAGCACAACAGGCGTTGGCGGCGTCCATCCGTGGTTACCACCAACGCAGTTGGCCCGCCCGCATTGATCGCATCAGCGCGGAACCAGATGCGATCCGCGTGGAAGGATCGTTTGCAGTGGACATGACCGATGCCCCCGTCTATTTGGTTCGTCGAAACGTTCACTCGGTCACAGCCCTTGCGGCGTCCCAGAACGAACTGGCCAATCGATGGATCGTTCAAAAAGGCAATGACGGACAGTCATTCACATGTCGCATTCCCAATGCCACCGCTGGTAGCGCAGCGCAGTGGGGCGATCGATTCCAGCTTGTTCGGCAAGAAGCCCCACCCCAATCTTTCACACCACTGTCGGCGGCACACTGGTTTTCCCCCGATCTTTCGGTGGCATCGGCACCAACGGGACAAGAACACCACCAAGTGCGGAAGGGGCTCACATGCCTGACGACGCGGTTTCCGATGACGATGCTTGACGAATTGGGTCTGCAGCACGGAAGCATCAACATCAACATGAATTCACTCGTGCGGCAAGTCGGAAACGGCGACGACGCAATCTATCAATTGGACGAAGCCGGGTTTCGGCGACTGGATGCTACGGTTTCCTATCTATCGAAAGCCCGGATCCAATTGGCGGGCATTCTGCTTATTCCCAATTCGCCGACCGCCCCACTAGTTCATCCTGACGCCGATCTGGCCGGCACCTATGCGATGCCGAACTTGGTCGACCAAGCCCACGCACAGGCCTATCGCGCGGTCGTCATCGAACTGGCCAGACGTTATGGATCAAATTCCGATGCCGGCACCATTGACCACTGGATCATCCACAACGAAGTGGACTACGGATGGCAGTGGACCAATATGGGCCCCCAGCCCATGGACATCTTCATGGACCACTACGTTCGTTCAATGCGGATGGTTGATTCCGTGGTTCGTCACTTCAACACGAATGCCCGCGTTTTCATTTCACTGACGCATCGCTGGAACGCCCAGGATTGCCAGGAAAACAAGACTTATGCTCCCAAAGCGATGCTTCAGTGGTTGCAAAAACACGGTCAAACCGAAGGCGACTTTCCGTGGGGAGTTGCCTACCATCCCTACCCACAAAGCCTGTGGGAATCGGATACCTGGAATGATGACTTGCCAACCGAGTCATTCGACACACCGTTGATCACGGTTAAAAACCTTTCGGTGCTGGACCGTTTCTTGAATCAGCCCGAATGGTTGGATTCATCCGGTCGCGTTCGACCAGTCATCTGCAGCGAGCAAGGTTTTCATGCCCCCGAAACCGATGACGCTAGCTTGCAACGCCAAAGCGCCGCTTTGGTTTACACTTGGAAGCAACTAAGTGATTTAGGGTCGATCATCGCGTTCGACTATCACCGACCGATCGACCATCCGAACGAAGGTGGCTTGCGTCTGGGATTGCGTGGCTTGGTCAGTAAGCGGCATCCACTGGGTCCGGCAAAGCCGGCTTGGTCGACCTATCAAGCCCTGGGCACCGAAGCGGAAATGCAACTTCGTCAGACTTTTCAGCAGCACTGGCAACCGTCGGGTCGAAATCATTAGGCCACGTTCACCAAAGCCCACATCCATTCAAACCGCCCCCCATTCTCAAAATTCATTTGATGCGGAGTAATCACGATGACGCATGAACCCACCCGCCAACCGACACGTCGCGGCATCCTGAAGACGCTTGCGGTCGGTGCGGCATCCGCCCCCGCGGTCGTCCGCGGCCGAAACTTGAATGACAAGATCCGAATCGCCGTGGTCGGCATGGGTGGGCGTTCCAATGCGCACGGTAAAAGTTTGGTGGAACTTGAAAAAGACTCCTCGGCCAACGTCGAATTCGCGGGCGTCTGTGATTGCAACGAAGGCCCGAGAAAGTCGGCACAGTTGGCGTGGAGCGAACGGGCCGGCCATCGCATCGAAGCCTATGACGACATGCGTCGTGTCTTCGATGACCCAAACATCGATGCGGTGACCTTTGCGACCCCGAATCACTGGCATTCCCTGTGTGTCATCTTGGCCTGCCAGGCGGGGAAAGACGCCTATGTCGAAAAGCCAGGTTCACACAACATTTTCGAAGGCCGGAAGATGGTGGAGGCGGCCCGAAAGTACGACCGCATCGTCCAGCACGGCACCCAGTGTCGTTCGTCCGAGAACATTATCGAAGGCATTCGGCAATTACACGACGGAATCATCGGCAAGGTCTATTTCGCTCGGGGGATCGCCTACAAGATCCGCGGCAATCTTGGCCAGCACGCACCGCGTCCAGTCCCGGATGGATTGGATTGGAATGCTTGGTGCGGTCCTGCCCCGGTCCATGAGTTCAGTAATTTCCAACTTCGTCGTTGGCACTGGATTTGGGATTACGGCAATGGCGAAATCGGGAACCAGGGCGTTCACCAAATGGACATCATTCGCTGGGGACTCAAAATCGACGATCATCCGAATCAGATTTCGTCGGTGGGCACCAACTTCATGCAACAGGAAGTCCATGACAGCAGCGCCCAAACCCCCGGTGTCCTATCCACCTCCATGAAGTGGGACGATGGCCGAATGATCGAGTTCGCTGTTCGCGATTGGTACACCAACGCCGAAGCTGGTTTCCGCGACAAGTACCCGTTCGTGCAAAAAGACTTTCCCGTTGGTGTGATTTTCCTTGGCTCCGAAGGGACCATGATCTTCCCCGACTATTCCAGCTACTACACCTTCCTGGGTCGTGACCGTGAACTGGGGCCTCACGCGTCGGAACCGGGAAGCCCGATTTCCGACTTGCCGCATTTCCAAAACTGGGTCAGCAGCCTGCGATCACGCAATCCCGAGGACTTGTCGGCGGAGATCCTTCAAGGGCACATGTCGTCGTCGCTGTGCCACTTGGCCAACATCGCCTATCGGGTCGACCGCACGGTCAATTTTGACCCGAAAAAGGAAACTTTCGTTGATGATGCGGAGGCCAACCAATTGGTTTCCCGGCCACCGCGAGCCCCCTTTGTTGTTCCAGAAAACGTGTAGTATTTGTTCGGGTTCGCAACAATGATTTTGCTGTCACTACGCCGGCGTTTGCAGGCGGAACGATTGATCGCCGTGTGCCTGTGTTGTTTGGCGGCAACGAACTTCTGTTCCGCCGAAAACGACCGTCCCAACATCTTGCTGATCCTGACCGATGACCAAAGCTGTTCATCGCTGTCGTGTTATGGCGGTACGTTGGTATCGACACCGGCGATCGATCGATTGGCCACCGAAGGAGTGCGTTTGACGTCGGCCTACGTCACGCCCCAGTGCACCCCCACACGCGCGGCGCTTTTGACCGGCCAGTCCCCACCGCGTAACGGCATGTGGCACGTCATCGGTTGGTATGGAACACCGTTTGCGCCGGTGATCGAACCGCTGTATCGTGAGAATTTGGATCCGCAAAGCTGCCACATGCCACACTGGCTTCGCAACGCCGGTTACCGAACAGGAATGGCGGGCAAGTGGCATTTGACCAACAACGAGCACGGTCACTACACCTTCCTGAAAGCTGGCTCGGCGGATCAATTCGGGTTTGATTTTGTCGCACCACCGGGGCCGGGCAGCCAAAACGAAGGCGACAAATGGGTCGATCATCTGACGGATGAGACGATTCGATTCATTGATGATTCGGGCGACGGACCGTGGTTCTTTTACCTGTCCCACCACACACTGCATGGCAAAGTTTCCGCGCCGCCTGCGCTGGTGGAAAAGTATTTGAATGCCGGACATCCCGCCGAAGGCATGAACAATGCCACCTACCTTGCCGCCATCGAGCACCTGGACCGTTCCATCGGGCGAATCCTTGATCATTTGCATACATCTGGCGAAGAAGACAACACATTGATTGTTTTTCTTTCGGACAACGGTGGTGTCGACACCCAGCTTGCATTGCCCCAATGGAATGATCAGCCGCTTGACGGCAGCCAACCGATGCTCGTCCACAAGGAGGAATTTGATAGCGATCCGTTGCGTGCCGGAAAAGGCTCCGTTTACGAAGGTGGCATCCGAGTTCCGTGCCTGGTCCGTTGGCCGGGATCCATTCCGGCGGGGAAGACGATCGACGCGCCGGTCCAAGTGACCGACTGGTTGACCACGTTTATCGCCGCCGCGGATGTCGATCGATCGCAAGGTGGCACCGACGCGGGCGTGACTCTGGACGGACGAAACGTTATCCCCGTATTGCAAGGTGACGTCGCTCCGACGCGAGATCTGTGTTGGTACATGCCGCTATACGATCTTCGCTGGGGTGCCACGCCGGCCGCGATCATTCGCCGGGGACGCTGGAAACTGATCGAGTTTTTTGGCGACCATGTCGACCCCAGGGGGCAATATCGAATCGGGCAGCGAACGGAGCTTTACGATTTGGAAGCGGACCTTGCCGAAACGCATGACCTTGCAGCGGAGCGACCCAAACTGACCGACGACCTGCGTCGACGTTTGTTCGATTGGATTCGCAGCACGGGTGCTCCCATCCCGACGCAAAATCCACATGCCGATCCGAAACGTTGGCTGTGGGAAACCCGTGACAAGCCGCACTGGATTTCTGAATCAGATTGGCCCAGGGCTCCGGGGCTGCCCTAAGAAACGCCGGTGAAATACCGATCGATTCTACGACGCGCGACGTAGCGGAGCAGGGCGGGGTACCGATGCGCACGAAAAACACCGCAACGTGTGGATGCACGCCACGGTGTTTGGTTGTCTTAGCGATCGTTCCTTGCGGATCGATCGATGGTCAAAGAATCATTCGAATTCAATCAACACATCATTCGCTTTGACGCTGCCGCCGACTTCAGCGTTCAGCTTGGCGATTTTTCCGGCGATGGGCGCGGTGATGACCGTTTCCATCTTCATCGCTTCCAAGACCATCAATTCTTGGTCTTGTTCGATTTCTTCGCCCACTTCAACCGGCACGCGGATCACGACACCGGAAACGGGGCTGCGGCAAACCTTGCTTTCGTCTTCGACGACTTGACCACCACCGCCGCCGGACGGTGGCGCTGCCGGCGGAGCAACGCCTGGTGCTTGATAACTTTCGCTGGCAGGAACGAACCCCGGTTGCGGGGATTCTTCTTCGGCGACGTCGACTTCAACCTCGTACACGTCACCATCAATTTTGATCTTTAGTTTCACTGGAATCTCCCTGATGAATTAACGTGCCAAGGCGTGAGAAGCATGGATGGTCGCCCGACCTTGGTGTGCCCAAGTCTTAGAACTGATCAGGCGAATTTGTCGGATCTGTGGTTTAACACCCAAGTAGGCTGCGATCGCACTGGAGATGATCATCAGCCGTTGTTCGTCAATTGGGGGCTTGCTGTTTTCAACGGATTCCATCGCCTTTTCAAGCGATGCAACCCGCGACTGCAGTCCCTGAATGTCTTGCCGCAACGACTTCAGCATCGCGACAATTTCATCGTTATTCTTTTGATCGTCGGTCATAACATAGAATTCCGAAGTTGGAAACGCATTGGACGGATGGACGCGCCAGACGGCCACACCGGTGTGACCGCAAGGCGTCCTACAGCGGAATCAAGCCATGCTTCTTTGGCGGACGCTGGTCTCGCTTGTTTCGCAAGTATTCCAACGCACGCGCGATGTGTTTTCGCGTGTCGGCCGGTTCGATCACATCGTCGACCAACCGGCGACCAGCGGCAACATACGGCGACGCAAACGCTTCGCGATACTCCGCAATCAATTCGGCCCTGCGGGCCACCGGGTCTTCGGCTTCGGCCATTTCTTTGCGGAACACGATTTCCACGGCTCCTTCGGCACCCATCACAGCCACTTCGGCGGTCGGCCATGCGAACACGGCATCGGCACCGATATCACGTGAACACATCGCAACGTGGGCACCACCATAGGACTTCCGCAAAATCAGCTGAACCATCGGCACGGTTGCCGCTGAATAGGCGAACAACAATTTGGCACCATTTCGAATGATGCCGTTGTATTCCTGTTCAACGCCCGGCAGATAACCGGGAACGTCGACCATCGTGACCAACGGGATGTTGAACGCGTTGCAGAACCGAATGAACCGTGACGCCTTGTTGGCGGCATGGTTGTCGATCGCACCAGCCAGCACCATCGGCTGGTTGGCGATGATCCCGACGGTTCGTCCCAGGATTCGAGCAAAACCAACCACCATGTTGGTCGCGTGCCCGGCCTGGACCTCCAGGAAGTCTTTGCGATCGACGACTTCGGCGATCACCGCACGGATGTCGTAACCGGCTTTGTGGTCGACGGGCACAATGTTGTTCAGCTCGGGATTGGGTTCCAAGTTGTCGTCACAGGGAACGATGGGGGCATCTTCCAAGTTGTTCGACGGCAGGAAACTAAGCAGACGACGACAGATGTGAAGCGCATCCGCGTCATCCCTGGCGACAAAGTGAACCACGCCAGAGTGGATCATATGGGAATCGGCACCACCGAGCTGTTCGGCCGTGATTTCTTCGCCGGTCACCTGTTTGATCACCTGTGGACCGGTGATGAACATCTGGGCTTTGCGAGTTTGGATCACAAAGTCCGTCAGTGCCGGCGAATAGGCCGCACCACCGGCACAAGGACCACAAATCAAACTGATTTGGGGCACGGCACCGGAAAGCAACACGTTGGATCGAAACACTTGTCCGTAGCCGGAAAGCGAATCAATACCTTCCTGGACCCGGGCACCTCCGGAATCGTTCAAGAAAACGAACGGGCTGCCCGTCTTCAGCGAACGTTTCATCGCGTCGGCGACCTTCAGCGAATGCACCTCGCCGGCGGAACCACCCAACACGGTAAAATCTTGGCTGGCCAAGTGAACCAGACGCCCATCGATGGATGCGGCACCGGTCACCACGCCATCGGCCGGGATGACGCGACCGCCCAAACCGAATTGAGTTTGGCGGTGTTCGGCGAAAATGCCGAATTCTTCGAAGCTGGCATCATCGACCAAGTTGTCCACCCGTTCGCGTGCCGTCATCTTGCCTTGATCACGCTGTTTTTCGAGGCGTTTTTCACCGCCACCCAGCATGACCGTGTCACGACGCTGCCGCAGGTCGTCGACCAAGTCATCCATTGTATCTTTCTCTTTCGCCGTCATTGCTTGGGATCCTTTGCGGTATGGACTAAACGGGTTCTACCGAAACTTTATGGGTCTTCCCGTAAAGCTTGACTTCATAATTGACTTCGGACTTGATGCCTTTCCGCGCCGCTTCGGCTTTGACCTTTTCTTCAGCGACCTGTTCGGCGGTTTTGCTTAGGTTCTTTGGTCCTTCGCCACGAGTCGAAAAGAACCCAGGCGCCACTTGCGGGAACATTGCATAGGTCAGCACGTCTTCGTCGGTACCGTCGAATCCGTCCAGTGCCGATGCTTTGTCGCGAAGTTCGTCCCATTCCGGTTTCAAACAATCGGCCGGACGTTTGGTGATGGGTGACTTCTTGGCATGTTTTTCGGCCGCTTCGATGATCTTGGGATCACGTGGGGCGATGGTTTCGCCGTAATACCCCAGCATCAAATCAGCAAACTCACCCGTCAGCGCTTTGTAGGGTCCCATCAGAACGTTGAACACCGCTTGTGTCCCGACGATCTGGCTGGACGGAGTGACCAGGGGCGGGAAACCGGACACCTCGCGAACACGTGGCACTTCTTCCAACACTTCTTGCAGCCGATCGGCGGCGCCTTGTTGGGCCAACTGGCTTTCCATGTTGGAAATCATGCCGCCGGGAATTTGGCTGTCGAAGATGTCGGTTTCGACACCGATGAATTTCGATTCAAACTCGGCATAGCGGGGTCGAATCTTTGCAAAGTGCTGTTTAATTTTCTTGAGCCGCTCCTTATCCAGCGAAGTGGTGTAACCGGTGCCTTCCAGCATTTCGACCAAAGCTTCGGTCGGGTTGTGCCCCGGTCCCAGACTGAGGCTGGAAATCGCGGTGTCGACGATATCGGCACCGGCTTCGATCGCCTTCATCAAGCTAACCAAGGTGACGCCAGTGGTGCTGTGCACGTGAACGTGCACCAACATGTCATCGCCACACGCTTCCTTGATGCCCTTGACGATGTCGTAGGCGGGTTGCGGTTTCAGCAGGGCAGCCATGTCTTTCAAACAAATCGAATCGCACCCCATGTCTTGCAGCCGCTTGGCCATTTCGACGAAATGGTCGTTGGTGTGCAGCGGACTGGTGGTGTAGCAGATCGTGCCTTCGGCGTGCTTGCCCGTCCGGCGAACCGCTTCCATCGCACGCTTTAGATTTCGAATGTCATTCAAAGCGTCAAAGACGCGGAAGACATCCATGCCGTTTTCGGCCGACTTGTCCACGAACCGGTCGACGACCGTGTCTTCGTAGTGCCGATAGCCCAACAAGTTTTGGCCGCGCAACAGCATTTGCAGCCGACTATTGGGCAACAGTTTGCGAAACGTTCGCAATCTTTCCCATGGATCTTCATTCAAAAAGCGGATGCAGGAGTCGTACGTCGCCCCGCCCCAGCACTCGACACTCCAGTAACCGGCCTGATCGATTTCCTCACAGATCGGCACCATGTCTTCGAGCGCCATACGGGTCGCCAAAATGCTTTGGTGCCCGTCGCGCAGTACCAATTCCGTGACATCCACGTGACGTGTCATCGGGAAATCTCCTCGGCGTGTAGCTTGAATTAGTGAAAGCGAAAAGGTCGTCAACTTCGCTTCGACGACGCATCGCGTTTGCGACATTCGTTTTCGGCGATGTGTCGAGATCTGTCACTCAGGCGCCGACCTTGTGTTCGGGTCGACAGAACCATTTGCGTCAAATCGCCACACTGACCATGTCCCACCAGAAACCAATGTGTGCCACTGTGTCGCAGAGGCACTCTAAACGATGAACGTTCGGTCGGCCGATGGAACGAGTCGAATGGTACTGAACCGATCGGCATCTCGTGAATGCGTGCGGGGAATTTTCCCAGCCTTCAGCGACAGATTGTCCGGTAGACACCCGTTCTTGGCGGCATCATGACCGCTCCAAAACCTATCGGTGCGTTGAAGTTGTGGCGATTCATGGCCAACGCGTTTGCTAGCTGATGACAAATCGTCTCACTCGCACACATCAGCCTGTTTTGAGTGTGCTGTTGCGTAGCAGATCAAAAGTTGAATCGGTAAGCTCCGATGCATCGCGAAGACCGCGATCCCTTCGGCCCAGAACGATGGCTGCCCTAACCGTCGCGTCGGGCCCAACGGTCGACTGCCTGTCATCGATCCCCCTTCCACACGCAGGAACCCGAGGTCCCATCATGCATGTACTTCCTTCCATCCCTGACATTTTTTCCAACTGGTTACTGCCGCCGCTTGCGGCGGCAGGGTCTGAGGCCACCGGCGAGATTGTCGAAACCGCTCTTGACCAGTCTCGCCCGTTGCCGCTGTGGTGGCACTTGACTTGGATCACCGCCGCGGTCGCCTTGGTCAGCGCTTTCATGTTCTATCGATGGATCATGGAACAAAGCGAAGGCAACGACCGCATGAAGGAAATTGCCAAGTACGTCCGTGAAGGTGCCTACGCCTATCTGCGACGTCAGTACATGGTGGTGATCATCTTTTTCATCGTCGTCAGCAGCCTGTTGGCCGTGATGGCGTTCGGTTTGGAAGTCCAACACCGCTTGGTTCCATTCGCTTTCCTGACCGGCGGTTTCTTTTCGGGCTTGGCCGGCTTCTTTGGCATGAAGACCGCCACCAACGCGTCGGGACGTACCGCCCAGGGAGCCAGCGAATCGCTGGACCGTGGCCTGAAGATTGCCTTTCGCGCCGGCAGCGTGATGGGTCTGGCCGTGGTCGGACTGGCCATGCTGGATATCAGCCTGTGGTTCCTGTATCTGTACAAATTCCACCACGTCGTGTTCGGTGGCCAGCCGATGAGCCTGGAAACGATCACCGTGGTGATGCTGTGCTTCGGCATGGGTGCGTCATCCCAAGCGTTGTTTGCTCGTGTCGGTGGCGGGATCTACACCAAAGCCGCCGACGTCGGTGCCGACTTGGTCGGCAAGGTCGAAGCCGGAATCCCCGAAGACGATCCCCGTAACCCCGCGACGATCGCCGACAACGTCGGTGACAACGTTGGTGACGTGGCCGGTATGGGTGCCGACCTTTACGAGTCGTACGCCGGTTCGATCTTGGCAACGATGGCACTGGGTGTCGCCGCCGTCAGTTTGGGCGGCGTTCCGGAAGGTTTCGGCGACAAGATCTCGGCGCAATTGGCCTTCCTGGGTGCCCCAATGGTCTTGGCCGGTGTGGGAATCCTGCTTTCGCTGGCAGGCATTTTCTTGGTCGCCACTGAAGAAGGCGCATCCATGAAAAAATTGATGATGGCATTGAACAAAGGAATCTGGGGCTCCAGCGGCATGGTCTTGATCGCTGCCATGATCATCATGCCAATTTTGTTGCCGTCCAGCGTTTGCTGGGGTGTTGTGATCGCAGTGGCAACCGGCTTGATCGTCGGTCTGATCATTGGATACGGAACGGAATACTACACCAGTGCCGAATACAAACCGACGCAAGGTATTTCCGATCAAGCGGTCAGCGGCACTGGCCCACTGATCATCGACGGTGTGGCGACCGGTTTGCTGTCGACTTGGATTCCGATCGTGGCCGTCAGTCTTGGCATGCTGGTTTCCTTTGCAGCGTGCGATGGATTTGAAAACTTGGTCATGGGACTTTACGGCGTCGGAATGGCATCGGTCGGCATGCTGTCGACCCTGGGAATCACACTGGCCACGGATGCCTACGGTCCGATCGCTGATAACGCCGGCGGTAACGCTGAAATGTCGGGCTTGCCCAAACAAGTCCGCGAGCGCACCGATGCCTTGGACTCGCTGGGCAACACGACCGCGGCGATCGGCAAAGGCTTTGCCATCGGTTCGGCTGCACTGACGTCACTGGCCTTGCTGGCCGCTTATGTCGAAGAAGTTCGTGTGGGTATTCACCGCGAAGTTGCGGCGGCCTATGAAGTCATGGACAGCGAAACGGAAGATTTCACGATCGTTCCGCTGGGTCACGGCAAGTACGGGCTGTTCTTGCCCGGTGGTGATGCAGCCGATGGCAGACACAACGATCACTACACCGTCAGTGCGATCGAAAGCAACTCGGAAAACGCCATTGAAATCATGGTCGACGACCAACCGGTTCATGTGGTCGTCAACCACGCCGGCGCGGCGATCGGTCACAACACCGAGGGCGAACTTTCCGCCGATGCCAGCTTGAAAGAACAGATCGCGGCCATGCCGCCGGCCGGTCTCGAAGCCTACATGGACTATTACAAGATCACCCTGATGAACCCCAAGGTATTGGTCGGCGTGTTCCTAGGCGTCTTGATGGTCTTTGTGTTCGGAGCAATGACGATGAAGGCCGTTGGTCGCGCCGCGATGGCAATGGTGCTGGAGGTTCGCCGTCAATTCGATGAAATCCCTGGCATCTTGGATGGCACGGGAACCCCCGACTACGCACGTTGCGTGGCGATTTCGACATCGGGTGCCCAGAAGGAAATGCTGCGTCCATCATTGCTGGCCGTGCTGGTTCCGGTCGGCGTCGGGCTGGTGCTGGGCGTCGGTGGTGTGATGGGATTGCTGGTGGGCGGTTTGTGTGCCGGTTACGCGATGGCGGTGTTCATGAGCAACGCAGGCGGTGCCTGGGACAACGCCAAGAAGTACATCGAAACCGGCAAACACGGTGGCAAGGGGTCCGAAGCCCACAAATCCAGTGTTGTCGGCGATACGGTGGGCGACCCGTTCAAAGATACCACGGGCCCCTCGCTAAACATCCTGATCAAGCTGATGAACATGGTCAGCATTGTCTTTGCGGGATTGGTTGTGAAGTTCGCGCCGCTGATCGGTGCCTACCTAGGCATGGGCAATTGATCGCCCGGCTTGAATGAAAACCTGATTACTAACAACCCCAATTCACATTGCAGACAAAATCATCATGGACATTCACCTTTATCTGATGTGCTATCGTCACGAAGCTCTCGTTGCGTCGCACTTATCGGCCGAAGAATTCGGCGCATACATGGCCGTAGGGACGCGGAAGAAAACGTTTGGTAACGTGGTCTTCTTTGAATTGGATCCGTCGTTCCGTTCAAGTGAACTGAATTTGGATCAATTGGAAGAACGCTGCGTGCCGCACAGTTCCGGGCAACCGCGACGCAGTAAGTACATGAGTGTGTATCGCGTCATGGAACATGTTCCGCTGGAAGCTTACGGGCAGTTGCACCTGACCACTCGTGATGGTCGTGTGTTGACGCTCGATAGCCAAGACTATCAAGCACCGGCCGGCCGCAGCGAAGCATTCATGTATGCGGAACTGTGTCCTTTGACACCTCGCGTCGTGACCAAATTGGATCCCCTGGAGTTCACCAAAAAGATCACCGATTCAGCCAACCCGGTCAGCGTCCCGCGAATTTTCTTCGCCGAGACGCAAGTGGCCAGGGACAGCGATGGTCGTTTGGCAGGCTATCTGCCCTACAACAATCCGGCACACATCGAAGACTGCTTGGATGAAATCACCAACAAGCCGGCCAAGTTCGCCAAGACGGTCGATCGTGATCCACCGTTGACCGCGTTTTACCGCACGATAGCCAGCGGCTTTTATGTGGGCGATTCCACCGGGATCAAGCAATACGCGTATCCCAGCGTCGACGAACTGGAAGAGAAGCACCACAAGTGGTGGCGTTCGGCCACCATGGGCTAAAGGGCCTCGGGTTCACAGCACGGAACCAAACGTTGGATTTCCGTACGTTTGATATCCGTACTGGGGCCCACGCCGGCTATTCACCCGATTGATTCGCGATCGCCTCGATGAACGCCCGACAGAATTCGGGAAGGTCATCGGGGCGTCGGCTTGTAATATGGTGACGATCGACGACAACCGCCGCGTCTTCGTAAATCGCGCCGGCGTTGACCAGATCATCTTTGATCCCCGGCGATCCGGTCACGCAGACATCCCGATACACCCCCGCGGAAATCGGAATCCAACCGCCGTGGCAAATCGCAGCGATCGGTTTGGACGATGCATCAAACGCACGCACCAAGTCCAACACCACTGGGTCCCTACGCAACTTGTCGGGCATGAATCCGCCTGGGACCAACAACGCATCGAATGCGTCGGCATTCATGTCAGCGATGGCAGCGTCGCTGGTACAGGGATAACCATGCTTTCCGTTGTAATGGGCATTTGCTTCGGGGCCAGCAACAACCACGTCCGCTCCGGCTTCGATCAGCCGCAACTTGGGGTACCAAAGCTCCAGGTCTTCGTAGATTTCACCGACAAGCGACAGGACTCGGCGGCCCTTTAATGGAAAATCGTTCATACGTCCGTGGATGTCCTGGATCAATAGAAGGGGACAAAACATGCCGGGACAACGAACGACCAGCCTTCGCCGGCACGCGTCCCGAGGGATCAGATCAGCCGAAGGAGCCTAAAGGATCACATTGCTGACGATCAAGCGTTGGCCACGGCAACGACATCGCCCCCGCGAAGGAGCGGCCCGTTGACAAACCGGCAACCGACCGACCCGGCGGATATACTGGCGCGTCGTCGTTTTTTTGGCCGACACTCCCCCACGATGATCCTTGGTTCCCCGGCGGAGAACGTTTGTGACGCCCCGAGTATTGAACTGCCGTTGCCTATGCTGGATGACTTGCTTGATCGCGGTGGGTTCCATCTTAGGCGTCGACAGTCGGGCGACCGAATCCGATGTGCTGACTTTGTCCGACGATGCGACAGCGTTTCTTACGTCGTACTGCGCCGACTGTCACATGGAGGGTGCTCAGGAAGGTGGCTTGGCCATCGACCTCGATACACTTAACGATTCGAGTCTCGTGAATCATGCGATTTGGGTTCGGATCCACGACCGCGTCGATCGTGGCGAAATGCCGCCGACCGACTATGACACGATTCCCCGCCGGGATCGCGCCGTGTTGTTGCAGCCATTGGGTGAAATCCTGCGAGACCAACATCGTCGAAACAACGGCGCGACGCTACGGCGTCTGAATCGCCGTGAGTACCAGAACACGATGAACGATATGTTCGGGACTCACGTCAACTTGATGGACCGATTGCCCGAAGACGGCCAGGCACACGGTTTTGATACAGTGGGCCACGCGCTTGGCATCTCCAGCGTTCATTTGCGTCAGTACATTGACGCGGCCGACAGCGTCGTGGATGCCGCGATCGCAAAATCCAGCACACCCACATCAGCGGAAACGATCAACGCCAGCTATGCAGATTCACGCGAAGGCGGACAGTTTATCGGCAAGGTGTGGAAGAAGCTGGACGATGATGCGGTCGTCTTTTTTGATGACTTTGGTTACCCCACCGGCATGCTGCGCGGCACCAGCGTGAAGACACCCGGGCGATACCGAATTGAAGTCACCGGTTACGCCCACCAGTCCGACCAACCGATCACCGCTCACATCGGCGGCACGAGCTTTCAACGTGGCTCGGAGAAACCCACCTACGGCTATGTCAGCTTTCCGCCCGGCCGACCGACCACGATTCAATTGGAAGCATGGATCGATGAACGGTACATGATCCAAATCACTCCCTGGGGCTTGGATACCGGTCAGTACAACATTCGAAAGTCCGGCCCGGACGATTACGAGGGACCAGGCCTGGCCATCAAGAATGTCAGCTTGGTCGGCCCGTTGTTGGATGAGTTTCCTAGCCGGGGACATCGACTGATTTTCGGGGAAATGGACCGCCGAGAAATTCCTCCCAGCAATCCAAAGCATCGGCTTCGCTCCAGTTATCGGGCATCCTTTAAAATTGTCAGCGACGATCCGGACCAAGAAGTTCACGAAGCGGTTCGGCGAGTCGCATCACAGGCGTTCCGCCGCCCCGTCCGCGACGATGAAGTGGCGTTGTATTGGGGTCTGTACCGCAGCGAACGTGACCGCGGCGCTTCGATCGAGCAGGCGTTGCGAACGGCGGTGTCAGGAGTTTTGTGTTCACCCGATTTCTTGTACTTCGTCGAACCAAGTGGCAAGCTGAATGACCACGCCGTCGCGACACGCTTGTCCTACTTTCTGAATCGAACCGCGCCGGATGCTTCGCTAAGAAAGGCTGCCGACGACGGACGCCTAAGCGATCCCGATGAACGACGCCGCCAGGTGGATCGGTTGCTGGAATCCGAACGGAGTGATCGTTTCATTCAAGACTTTGCCGACGCCTGGTTGAACTTGCGCGAAATCGAGTTCACCAATCCCGACGAACGCCTGTTTCCCGAATACGACGGGTATTTGTTGCATTCGATGAAGGGCGAAACGCACGAGTTTTTACGCCATGCGATCCGGGTTGATTTGCCCAGCGGCCAGTTGATCGATCCGGGCTTTGCGATGTTGAACGAACGCTTGGCGAAACACTACCAGATCCCCGATGTCGGCGGCCCGCAAATCCGACTGGTGCAATTGAACCCGTCGGACGTTCGCGGTGGCTTGTTGGCACAAGCTTCCATTTTGAAATCCAGTGCCAACGGCACGAACACCTCGCCCGTCGTCCGCGGCGTATGGGTTACCGAACGGATCTTGGGCCAGATCCCTCCGCCACCGCCACCGGGCATTCCCGGGGTGGAACCTGACATCCGCGGCGCCGCAACGCTGCGGGAACAATTGGACAAACACCGGAACTTGGTGTCGTGTCAATCATGTCATCAAATCATTGACCCGCCGGGATTCGCGCTGGAGTGTTTTGATCCGGTCGGCGGGTGGCGGACGCGATACCGTAGCCTGGGCGAAGGTGATCGCGTGAATCGCAGGGTCGACGGTCGATCCGTCCGATACCGATTGGCTCAACCGGTCGATGCCAGCGGACAAACCGTTCAAGGCGACAGCTTTGACGGCTTTGTCCAATTCCGCGAGATCGTCGCCGCCAATGACCGACGCATCGCGCAAACCGTTGTCGAGAAACTGTTGACGTTCGCGATCGGACGAGAACCCGGTTTTTCGGATCGCGAAGAGATCGATCGTATCGTTGATTCAACGCGAAGCAGCGGATACGGATTTCGTTCGCTGATTCACAGCGTCGTCGCCAGCGAACTTTTTCGAACCAAGTGAAGCTTCCAGCCATGTCATCCCGCCGCAACAACATCTCACGCGTGAAGCGTATCCATCGACGCCAACTACTTCGTGGTTGGGGTGCGGTGGGGCTCAGTCTGCCTTTTCTGGAATGCATGCGGGACCGCGTGTCGGCCGGGGAAACGCAAACCGGCCCGCCGCCCAAGCGTTCGGTGTGGATTTGTGCGGGACTGGGGTTCCATGCCCCGTTTTTGTTCCCATCGGAACCGGGCCCCCTGAAGGCGAACACGCCCTACCTGCATCAGCTTCGGGATCACTTGGACCAGGTGACCTTGTTTTCAGGACTTTCGCATCCCGAACAACAGGGCAACAACGGGCATGCGTCGTCGCTGACATTCCTGACATCGGCCCAACGCCCCGGTCTGGCTGGTTTCAAGAACACGATCTCGATCGACCAATTGATCGCACAGCGAATCGGCATGCAGACACGCTTTCCGTATCTGGCGTTGTCGACATCGGGGCGATCCCTTTCCTGGACATCCGGCGGTGTCCCGATTCCGGGATCCACGTCGCCATCCCAGTTGTTTCGCGAATTGTTTCTGCAAGGTAACGAACAACAGATCGCATCGGAGATCGCTCGGCTACGCCGAGGGCACAGCATCCTGGACACCGTCACCCAGAGCGCCAACACGATGGCAAAACAACTGGGATCAAACGACCGACACAAGCTGCAAGAGTATTTTCAGTCGGTTCGTGAACTGGAACACCGGCTGACACAGTCGGAAGGCTGGGTTCGGCGTCCCAAACCCAAGGTTGACGCGGAGGAACCGGACGACATCCGCGACAAGTTGATGGCAATTGAGCGTCAAGCGGCCATGTACGACATGATCACGCTTGCGTTACAAACCGATAGCACGCGAACCGTTACGTTTGGAATCAGCGGCCTGAATGCCGCGCCCAAGATTCCTGGCGTTGCCAGCGACTGGCACGGCTTGTCTCATCATGGGAAAGACCCGGCAAAGATCGAAGAATTGAAATTGATCGAGCAGGCCGAATTCACCGCATTTGCGAAGTTTCTGGATGGGCTGCGCAGTATCCAAGAAGGCGACTGTACACTGCTGGATCAGACCACGGTCGTCTACGGTTCCAACCTCGGAAACGCAAGCTCGCACGATTGGCACAATTTGCCGATTTTGGTTGCCGGTGGCGGATATCGGCACGGCCAATACGTCGCTCACGATCACAACCAGAACACACCGCTTGCCAACTTGTTCGTTGGTATCGCGCAAGGCGTGGGCATCGAAATTGATCAATTCGGCAGCAGCGTGTCCGCTGGAATTCGCGGCCTGGAACCTCTGGCAAACGCATGACTTCCATCGAAACCATAGTCGGCGATATCACCGCGATACCATGCGACGCCATCGTCAACGCAGCCAATCAAACCCTGCTGGGCGGCGGTGGCGTTGATGGCGCGATTCACCGTGTCGCCGGGCCCGCGCTACGCGAAGCCTGTCGACAATTACCTGAGCTTGAACCCAACGTGCGTTGTCCCGTGGGCGGTTGTCGTATCACTCCGGCATTCGGTCTGCCCGCCAGGCACGTGCTTCACTGCGTCGGCCCCATCTATCGCGGCGGAAAGCACGATGAATATCAGCAACTGGTGTCTTGCTATGAACGCGCGATCTGGATCGCCGCTTCATTGGGTCTGTCACATGTGACCTTTCCCGCGATCAGTTGTGGTGCATATCGGTTTCCGATCGACAAAGCGGCAAAGATCTCGGTTCGCGCCGTTCACAAAGCGGTGCTATCCGAACCCGGCATTCGACGCGTCACGTTGGTTGCGTTTGACGATATCATGCACCGAATGTGGGTGAAGGAATTGCAAGAGGTCCGAGCGGAATAACCCGATCGTATTCCGGTCGGTTCATCCAGCCATTCCGCAGAAACACCGGGCTGCCGACATCACCCGCTCACCCGCTTGATGCATCGACCGGTCGCCATCGCGGCGACAGATCTTGCGATGCGTTCTCCTTCAGACAACAGTGTCTTTCCCCCACCCCCACCTTCATCACCGATTGGTTCCCGCCATGCGAATGAAACGCTCCTTCACGCTACGATTGTTCGGCTTTTCGTTTCTATCCTTTTTGATAAGCGTCACCGAATTGCCTTCGGCGGGATACGCAGACGAACCACCGGCCGGATTCACCTCGCTTTTGGCCGACGATTCGCTGGACGGTTGGTCGCACCAAGGAAATTGGTCGATCGACTCCGGAGTGGTTGCACGTGAAGGTTCGGGCGGACCATTGACCTATCAAGGCGGACCGCTGCCGGACAATTTCGAGCTACGGTTCGAATGGAAGGTCGCCAAAGGCAGCAACAGCGGCATCTACTATCGGCCCGGCCAGTACGAATACCAGATTTTGGACAACACGACGCATCGCGATGGAACGAACCCACGAACCAGCGCAGCGTCTTTGTATTTTTGCATGCAGCCGTCACGTGATGTGACACGCGCCGCCGGTCAATGGAATACCGGCCGCATCGTCTGCAAGGACACCGTGATTCAGCATTGGTGCAACGGTGTGAAGGTCATTGATTTTGACTACGAAGATCCTCGATGGCAGTTCCATGTCGATCTGCTGAACAAACGCGGCGGCAATCTTTCCGATCGTGGTGGCAAACTATGGCTACAGGACCATGGCGATCCGGTTTGGTTCCGCAACATCTATTTGCGAACCATCCCAGACGAAGAATCGCTGCAGCGGTCCGAAGTCACCCCAGCCAACATCCCAAACGACGTGCTGAAGAAGGAAGCCGAGAAACTTGAAGGGATCATGAAGCGACGCCAACAGGCACGTGAAGCTGCGGACGAAAAACAATCGGCAACGCGACGTCCGAACATCATCTACGTCATGGCGGACGACTTGGGATACGGTGACCTGGGCTGTTACGGGCAATCGAAAATCCGCACTCCGAACCTGGATCAAATGGCAGCCGAAGGAATTCGTTTTACTGATCACTATGCCGGGCATACCGTTTGCCGGCCGTCGCGATTGGTGCTTTGGACCGGCCAGCACGTCGGCCACACACGACTGATTGGCAACGCATCCCACAATTTGACCGGTTCGGAAACCACGGTGGCCAGACTGTTGCAAGACGCCGGTTACGCGACGGGCGGTGTCGGCAAATGGGCTTTGGGAAACGTCGATACGCCTGATGAAATCGACAACGCTGGGCATCCCAACAACAACGGCTTTGATTACTGGTTTGGATACATGAACCAGTCCAACGCTCACAACTACTATCCGGCATTTCTGTGGGAAAATGATCGCGTCGTCACTTTGAAAGGAAACGTTATCGATGACGTTCCCAATGGACGTGGCCGTGTGGCAAAAGCCAAAGTGACCTACAGCCACGACGTGATGGTGGAAAAGGCTTTTGAATTTATACGCCGCAATGCATCGGCCCCTTTTTTGTTGCACATGCATCTGACGATTCCCCACGCCAATAATGAAGCCGGACGCGTCCATGGGGATGGAATGGAAGTTCCCGATTATGGCATCTACGCGAACGAATCGTGGCCGAATCCGGAAAAGGGTTTTGCAGCGATGATTGGCCGCTTGGACAGCGACATGGGTCGCTTGTTCGACTTGCTGGACGAACAAGACATCGCAAAAGACACGTTGGTGATCTTCACGTCGGACAACGGCCCGCACCATGAGGGTGGTCACGACGAAGAGTTTTTTGACAGCAACGGCGTTCTACAAGGGTCGAAACGTTCGATGCACGAAGGTGGCATTCGGGTCCCCTTCATCGCTCGATGGCCGGGGAAGATTTCCGCCGGCACCACCAGTGACTGGCCGTCCGCTTTCTGGGACTTTTTGCCGACCGCCTGCCATCTGGCAGGTGTCGCCCCGCCCAAATCCATTGATGGTGTCAGCTACTTGCCGGCCCTGCTGGGTCAGACCCCGGCAGGCGGAGACCGATACCTGTACTGGGCCAGTTCCGAAGGAGACACCTCCGTCGGCATCCGACGCGGTCGATGGAAACTGGTGAACTATCCGCCGACGCAGAAACGACGCTCCAAGACCGGTATCCCGGCGATCGCCGAAAACGGATGGCGTCTATTCGATCTGGCAAACGACCCGGCGGAAGAGAATGACCTGGCCGGGCAACATCCCGAACGAGTGCGTCGGATGTTGGAAGAAGTCCGCGACGACGGGCTGTGGGATGAACCACAGCCCGCCCACGGTTTGAAAAATTAGCCGGTCGGCTGGGCGACTTTGCTTGCGACTTTCTGGAGCAACGCCTTGGTACGTTTAATGCCTTCGAATTCGTCCAGTTCACGGCCTTCGTATTCGATGCCAACATACCCGTGGTAACCGAACTCCATGACGATATCCATCATCTTGAAATAGTCCGTGTTGACTTCGTTGCCTTCCGAGTCGAAGTCATGTGACTTAGCGCTGACGGCCTTGGCAAAAGGCATCAATTCGCGAACCCCTTGATAGCGATCGTAAATCTCGGGGTTGTCACCTCGCTTGATGTAGAAGTTGCCAAAGTCGGGCAGGGTACCGCAGTTATCCATGCCAACCTTTTCGATCGTGCCGGCCAACCACTGTCCGTTGCTGGACAAGCCGCCGTGGTTTTCAACCAAGACGTTCAAACCATGGGGCTTGGCGTATTCGCTGAGACGGGCCAGACCGTCGGCGGCCAACTTTTGCTGTTCTTCGTAGCTGCCGGCACTGCTGGCGTTGACTCGGATGCTGTGGCATCCCAAGAACTTCGCGGCGTCGACCCATTTGTGGTGTTTCTCAACCGCTTCCTTTCGCTTGGCTTCATCGGGATCGCCGATGCGACCTTCGCGGTCAACCATGATCAACAGGCTTTTGACACCGTGGTCATCACAGCGTTGTTTCAGATCGGCCAAGTACGTTTTGTCTTCCGCCTTGTCCATGAAGAACTGGTTGACGTATTCAATGGCCTCGATGCCAAACTCTTCTTTGGCAACACGGGGGAAATCCAGGTTAGTCAGTGACTTGGATTCATCTCGCAGCGTTCGGTGCAGTGACCATTCGGCCAGCGAAATCTTGAACGGTGCATCGCCGCCGTGACTGTCGGCAAATGCGGCGGAGGGAACCAGGCCGCGTGACGCCATGGTTGCTGCGGCGACCGAGGCGGCCGATGCGGCCAGGAATTGACGGCGTGAAGCGGTTTTGGATTGGAAGGGTTTCATCGCGTTTCAACGGGGTGGAAGCAAGGAGGGTCGTTCCCCGGGTTCGACGTCACACCACCCGAGGCAAAGCGACAGTTTAGCCAGCGGACCGGCGAGGTGCGAGTTGCCGGCCGCCAATGCTGCCCCCGTCGCTGGAACGTACGACGGCCACCGAGGCGATCATCGGCACCACCCCGCGTCTAGAAAAGCGTGTAGATGAAAGGAGCCGCGGGTGAGGATGCGATCACCGTTACCAATGCCACCAACGCCAAGCTGACCAGGATCGGCAACAACCACCACTTTTTTTCCTGCCGGATGAATTGCCAAAACTCGCGGACCAATCCGGGATCGGCCGGCGGTCGGTCTTCGGCGGAAATGCGATTTTTCATTCGGTTGACACCCGCGTGCGGTACGGTTGTTGCATCGCCGCGATACCCATGACGGCCCATGAACGGTGGATTCAGTACATCGCATCATAGTCCTGATCGCGACTGTCCACCGCACAACGCAACCACTGTGGACGAGCTCTGTCGCGACGGCTCAAAGGATCGCTGCCCATGATCCTGCGAAACAGGCCGATCGGCCATACCACCAGCACATAAACAACGATCAACGCCACGGTCGTCACCGCGTGAGCAACGACGGCGGCGAAGGATGCCATCTTGTGGGCAAAAGCCTTCAACATGATTCGCGTTTGTCCAAAAGATGGTTCTGGATCACACAACAATCCATCCCGGATTTCCGGAAGCAACGATACGCATCAACGGGGCTGGCAACGATCGGTTCGTCCTTCACGTTAAAGCTGGTGTTCACCAACATCGGACATCCCGTCAGCCGATCGAACCTTTGGATCAGACGATACAGCTTGGGGTTCTGATCCCGGGTCAATGTCTGCACCCGAGCGGTGCCGTCGGCATGGATAATCGCCGGTGCGATTCCGGCCGCAGCTTTGACCGGAACAATGAAGGACATCCAGGGGCTTTCAAAATCGCACGATACTTGGAAGTACTCGCTGACTCGGTCGGCCAGAACGACCGGTGCGAAAGGTCGAAAAGGTTCACGGAACTTGATCGCCTTGTTCATTCGATCGCGGACGTCTTCGCCGCGTGGATCGGCCAAGATACTTCTTCGGCCGACGGCGCGAGGCCCGAATTCCATCGGCCCATCCATCCATCCGACGACTTGACCGTTGGCCAGACGCCGGGCCACTTCGTCGATCAATGCGTCGTCCGTCAAGGAACGAAAGCTCGCACCGATTTTCCGTAGTTCTTGACTGGATTGCTGTGAATCATAGACCGGCCCCAAGCACGCGTTTTGCATCGAATATTGCGAAATCGCTCGGTCCCCCACAGCAGCGTCGTTCACCGATGCGCGATCGATCAGCAGCGCGGCGCCCACGGCACCCCCGGCATCACCGGGGGCTGGCGGCACATAGATTTTCCGAAACGGTGTTTCGACCATCAACCGCCCGTTGGCCTTTCCGTTCAAGGCCACACCGCCCGCAATGCACAAGACATCGGCAGCGTGCAAACGATGCAGATGCTTCGCGGTTCGCAACAGAATGTCTTCGGTAACCTTTTGTATGGATGCCGCTAGGTCACGATGAAAATCCGTGATCGGTTCATCCGCCCTTCGCGGTGTTTGATCGAACACATCAGCGAATCGTTGATTGGTCATCTTCAACGAATCGACAAACCCGAAGAACTCCTGATTCAAACGAAACGAACCATCCGAAGCGATATTCAGCAATTTCGATTCGATCGTCTGGGCATACTTTGGCGTTCCGTAGGCCGCCAACCCCATCAACTTGTATTCGCCTGAATTGACAGTGAATCCACAGAAATACGTGAACGCCGAATACAGCAGCCCCAGCGAATGCGGGTACCGTAATTGATGGGTCAGCTGGATTTGCTGACCGTCGGACCAGCCCAGACTGGTCGTCGCCCATTCACCCACGGCATCGCACACCAGAACAGCGGCGTTGGGCCAGGGGCATGTCCACGCGGCACTGGCCGCGTGCGCCAAATGATGGTCGACGAAGTGAATCTTGCCCCCGTACCGTCGGCCATCGCCGGCAACTTGGTCCAAACGGCGCCGAAGCGTCTTTCGCAGATTCAGTTTGCCTTTGATCCAGGACGGCATTGCGGTTGTGAAAGGACGCAGAGATCGCGGCGCGGTTGCCAGAAACGATTCCATCAGCCGATCAAACTTCCGGATCGGCTTCTCATAGAACACGACATGGTCCAAATCACCGGGCGAAATTTTTGCCGCATCGAAGCAGTACCGGATCGCGGATTCCGGGAAACCGGCATCATGCTTGATGCGGCTGAATCGTTCTTCCTGAGCGGCAGCAATAATCCGTCCGTCACGTACCAAGCACGCTGCTGAGTCATGAAAGAAAGCGGAAATGCCCAGCGTCGTGGTCAATACTTTTGTTCCTGTCTGATGGCTGGTCCGTTGCTGCGACAAATCGGCTCGCATCCGTGGGAATAGTTTGACACGCGAGCGTGACGGCAGGAAGATTCACATCCCAAGCTTTTGGGTTCTTCCCCCATTCGAAACCCGCCTACCCACGAAGGTGCACCATGCGCCGCCGGTCATTTTTAGGTTCCGTTTCAACCACCGTGGGAATCGGGTCGATCCAATCGGCCGCCGGTCGGGCCGACGATTTGGCGGGGATGAACCAGAAACCGAGCGCCGACGTTCCGCCAACACACCGCGGCGAACCGGTTAACGGTATGCCGCGACGAAAATTGGGACGGACGCCGATTCATGTTTCGATTGCGACGTATCCCGGTTTGGCATTGATGCGAACCGACGCCGCCGGGGCCCGACGTTCGCTTCATGATTCGTTCGAACGTGGCGTCAATTACTTCGACGTCGCGCCCGCTTATGGCAAGGACGGCGAATGTGAAATCAAGATGGGGCAGGGTTTGCAAGGCTTGAACCGCAATGATTACGTGCTGTCCTGCAAGACCAAGGCTCGCGACAAAGCCGGAATGCAGGCGGAATTACAGCGTTCGCTGGATCGGTTAAAGACGGACTATTTCGATCTGTATCAACTTCACTGCTTCATCAAGCCTCAAGAAGTTGTCGAAGCATTGGGGCCGGGCGGTGCCATGGAAGGCATTCTGGAGGCACAGAAGCAGGGAAAAATCAGGCACATCGGTTTCAGTGCACACACGACAAAATCGGCGCTTCGTGCGTTACGTCACTTCGACTTTGACACGGTGATGTTCCCCATCAATTTCGCGGAATACTACACCATCGGCTTTGGAAAACAGATCGTTGAATTGGCCAACCAACGCGGCACGGCGATCCTGGGGATGAAGACGCTGGGCTATGGGCGTTGGCCAAAGGGTGTCGACAAGACGCGCCAGTGGTGGTACCGAACGGTGGAATCGGATGAACACGTTCGGATGGCTTTGCAGTTTACGCTAGGATTCCCCGGTGTCGTCACGACCGTTCCACCGTCCTGGCCGGACCTTTGGGACAAAGTGATCGAACAATCCAAACGGATTGATACGGCGGGTGGAAATCTGCACGACGCAAAGCTGCTTCGACGCATGAAAAATCTTGCGCAAGGATGCGAAAGCATCTTCCACCGCTTTGAACAATCGATCGCCGAAAACCGCCCGGAACCCGGGGTTTTCTACGCCGACAGCCCGCACGAAAAGCCGCCTTGCATGCGAGCATGATCACGTAAACCGTGCCAGGGCCCGCCGCCCGAGTCTACAATTAGGCATCAGCGACGATGTTTGACATGGGTGATTCTGGTGGAAAGGACACGGGTTTTGATTCGCATACGGTTCATCTTTCTGGTGGTGTCGCTGATGGCGACCGGCAGCGTCCAGTGTTCGATTGTCATCGCCGACGACACCCTGTCACCAACGGGCATGAAACCGGCGGTGGTGGAAGTCAAGCACGAACTGGAGCGTTGGTTTTCCGAAACCACCCCGACGTGGCTGCGCACCTATCGCGAATTGCATCAATCGCCGGAACTGTCCTTCGAAGAAAAAGCGACGTCGCAATACATCGCGGATCGATGGCGCGACGATGGTTACGTGGTCGTCACGAACGTGGGCGGTTTCGGCGTGGTCGCGACCATGGAAAACGGACCGGGCCCCACCGTCATGTTACGATGCGACATGGACGCATTGCCGGTCACGGAGCAAACCCCTTTTCCGTTTGCATCGACCAAAAAGGTCACGCAAAGCGATGGAACGACGGTGGGGGTCATGCACGCCTGCGGGCACGACATCCACATGACCAATGTCTTGGCGGTGTCTCATTTTCTGGCCACGCATCGCGATCACTGGTCGGGAAGACTGATGCTGATTGCCCAACCGGCGGAAGAACGTGGTGCGGGGGCTCGATCCATGCTGGACGATGGCTTGTTCCAACGGTTCGTCAAACCGGACTACGCGATCGCTTTGCATGTTGGCCATGATTTGCCTGCCGGACAAGTTTCACTGATGCCCGGATATTCCCAAGCCAATGTCGACAGCGTTGACATCACGATGCACGGCCGGGGCGGTCATGGATCGGCACCCGAAACAACCATCGATCCGATCGTCATGGCTTCCATGCTGGTCGTGGATCTGCAAACGATCGTCAGTCGCGAAATTTCGCCTCGCAAGCCCGCGGTGATCACCGTCGGTTCCATTCACGGGGGGACGAAGCACAACATCATCGGCGATGAGTGTCATTTGCAATTGACCGTCCGCAGTTACGACGAAGCGGTTCGACAACACTTGCTGGAGGCCATCGAACGGAAAGCCAAAAACATTGCCACCGGCTTTCGTGCGGACGCACCGACCGTCACACGCAGTGAAGGGACGCCATCGCTGGAAAACGACCATGAATTGGCGGCGCGAATGCGAGACGTTTTCGCCGCCGCCATCGGCAAAGACCAGGTCGGCACCAGTGAACCATCGATGGGCGGTGAAGATTTCAGTCGATACGGAAAACAGGGTGTGCCGATTTTGATGTATCGATTGGGGACCGTTGAATCGGCACGTTTGAAACGCTACGAAAAACTTGAAATCCCGCCACCCAGCTTGCACAGCAGCCAGTATTATCCCGACGCGGAAAAATCGCTCCGCACCGCATTCATGACGATGACGGCCGCGACGCTGGAGCTATTGAAACCGGCCCCGTAAGGCAACCGAAACTTGTCCGGTCGCCTTTTCGTTCGGCGGACGCTGCGTCCCGTCATCAGTCACGCACCTATCGCAAACATGGGCCGGCTGGCCGGGGTCTATTCTTGATCGTCGCCTGACGATTCGATCGGCGTTTCTTTCTTACCGTCGCGGATATAGGGCGACCGCGTTTGTTCGCCTTGAGCGGGAGTGAATTCGCGTACCCAAATGTTGCGGAAGCGAACCGGATTACCGTGATCCTGCAACGAGATCGGCCCTTCGGAATCGTGGGCGTTGTACTTCGGCGGGCGGTTGTATGGCGTGTCGCCCTTCAATTCGAAGTGGTTCAGAATCAGGACGCCGTTGTGCATGGCGGTGATGTAGGCGGGTGAGACCAAATTGCCGTCTTCGTCAAATCGCGGCGCGGTCCAAAAAATGTCGTACGTGTTCCATTGCCCGGGGGGACGAGTGGCGTTGACCGCCGGAGGCGTCTGTTTGTAGATCGCGCCCGCTTGGCCATCAAAATACGTCTCGTTTTCATAGGAATCCAAGACTTGGATTTCATAGCGGTCCATCAAGAAAACGCCGCTGTTACCGCGTCCCTGGCCTTCACCTTTGGCCGGCGTCGGGGCCGACCATTCGATGTGAAGCTGGCAGTCGCCGAATGTCGGGATCGATACCGCTTTGCCTTTGCCCGTCAACATACAACCGTCGACGACTTTCCAAGAATCATTGACCTTCCACTGTGAAAGATCATCACCGGAAAACAGAACGACCGCGTCGCTGGGCGGATCGGAATTGATGACGCCCGGAGTAACGACCGCGGGTTCTTCCCAAGTGATGCCGTTCAGGTATTCCTTGGCGTTTGCCGAGGAACCCGACGCAGTGAAAACAGCCAAGCCGGCAAAGGTAAGGATCGAGTTAAAAAATCGACGTTTCATGGAAGGTGCAAAAGTTGGAGGTAGGACACATCAACGGTGCTCGGTAGTTTAGCCGAAGCGTGTCGCCGGTACCTCGGCCCCCCGGCAAAGAAATCGTCGCCCCCAAACGTGCGCCACGATTGCACCGTGGTGGCACCAAGCATCGGGCAATTGCGATACGGCCGAAGGGTTGCGGTGGTCGGGCGCCGGCTGCGGCCCGTGGCTTTTCAACGCACACCGCGTAGGTCCCGAATCTTGGTCAAACCAGTTCCCAGCGGCCGACAGTCCCGTCATCCAGATCGACGTAGTACATCAGGTCATCGGGCCCCTGACGAAGGGCGACCACGATGTTTGCACCGGTATCAAAAACGTTGACATCGCCAACTGTGCCATCGGGATTGATCGTGGCGTGCCGGACGATCCCCTGGCCAAGGTCGTTGAAGAAGATGTCGCCGTCGAACTGGCTGCCGTATGCGTCGCCGCGATAAACGTCGCCCATCACGATCGCGTTGATACCGTCGGCTTGATGGCTGAGAGCGTAAATGGATGCATCGACCGGAATGTCTTCCGCGAAGAACGCTTCGCCTTCAGAGGTATTTGCATAAGAATGGTTCACCAAGCTGGTACCGTTGCCACCTTCGTAGAACGGCCAACCAAAGTTCGCGCCCGCACCGGCGGCATTGATTTCTTCCCACTTGGTCCACCCGACATCACCGACGTAAAGCTGGCCGGTTTCACTGTCGACGCTGATTCGAAAGGGATTTCGCAGCCCCATCTGATAAACCTTACTTCGATTGGCGTTGGGATCATCCACGCCTTCCTCGAAATAAGGATTTCCGGCGACTCCTTCGCCGGTGATCGGATCGATTCTCAAAACCTTGCCTGACAAGCTGTCGGCGTGCTGGACCCGATCGGCACGTGGATCGACGCGGTTGTAGCTGGCACCATCGCCGATCGACACGAACAGCATGCCATCGGTACCAAAGGCCAGACTGCCGACGGTATGCGATTCACTGTCACTGGGAATGAAGTCTTGCAAGTAATTGCCCAACTCATCTTCCCCGGCCGGCGGCTCTTCGAAATCGTTTGTGCTGTTGGCAAAGCCATTGAAGTTTTCCCAGGTGCTGTTGGCGCCCAACAAAATGACATCGCTTCCTTCGACCGCCTTCAAATACCCTTCGGATTGATCCGCCGTGACGCGGATCAGGCGTCCGGCACGATTGCCTTTGCCATCGGGGCCGGCCAAACCGGTTTTGCCTTCGACTTCGGGCGGATCATAGGTGAACAACAGATACACGTACGGGTTGTTTTCAAAGTCGGGATGGACGGCGATGTCTAATAAGCCGCGGTCCCGAGTGCCGTTGACGATCGTAGAAATGTCGATGAACGGTTCGGGCTGCAAATTGCCGTCGACCGCCACATCGACAACACCACCTTGCTGGGCGATCAACATCGCACCGCCGGGCAACCAGTCGATCGCCGTGGGCGCAATCAACCCAGAAACCTGATCGACGGCGACCAGCGTATCGGAGACCTGAGTGGGCGGATCTTGAGGAGGATCTTGTTGATCCAAATTCCAACGAATGATCCGATGCACGTTGTTGGCCCCGCCCGTCGCACCGGTGAAGCCCACATAGGCCTGATTGCCCACGACCGTCTCCAAGTCGACCGTGGTCTTCATGGCGGCCAGTTCGGGCTTTTCGTTTTGATCGGACAGATAGACGGCTAATACGTCGCTGGTGCCGTTGTAGTCGACCCATGCGTACAGAGGCGATCCACCGTTCAGATCGAAATCAGCCACCGTCGTTTTCAAAGCATTCTGGACGCTGTCCTGGACAATCGACACATGGTTGTTGCTGATGTCAAACGGTGAATTTTTCCAGGTATCAAATTCAACGGCGATCGAATTGGCAATCCCGTCGTATCCCAATTGACCGGCGTTTGCACCAATGGCCGCGGCCCCCGCAGGGTCGTTTTGAATGGTGAAGGTCAGGCCGTCGGCGCCCGACGAACCACCGGTGATTCGAAACCCGAATTCAGACCGGAAGGATCCATCGTTGCTAAGATCGATGGGCGTTTCATAAAAGGCACTGCCGGCTTTCCAATTGGTTGCCGGCGTCAGACGCAATTCGTCTGAGTTGATCGCCGCGTCGCCGTTGATACTCAAGCCAGTGGTATCAGCGAAGTCGTCATAGTTGGGCAACGAGACTTCATCGTCGACGATGGTCACCGTCGCGGTGCGTGGGGCCAGCAACGTCGCGCCACCGACCACGTTATCAATGGTGACATTGAACTGTTCAGCCGTTTCCGCCAGATCGTCATCCAGAATTGGAATCTGGATCTGCGCGACGCTTTGGCCGTCGACAAAAGTCAACGTACCGCTGGTCGGTGTGTAGTCGATGCCTTCGGCGGCAGAATTTTCGAACGTGGCATAGTCGACGGTGATCGTGCCATCGGTACCGCTGCTGCGAATGACGTCCAACGCGACGATCCCAGCGGTTTCATCCACCGTGACGTTACTGGACGCCAATGAAATCACGCCAGGCTGTGGCGGTTGGACTTCGCCACCGAAATAGAACGACCCGTCGGAATGCAGGAATTCATTCTGCTTGTATCCGGGAACAACGCCACCGGGTTCCCAGGTACCGGTGCTAAACACCGTCGGGGCTTCGGTCTGATAAACGTCTTCGCCGATGGTCACCCGGTCGACACGAAGATTGCGATCGATTTCGCCATCGTTGACATACAAATCATTCGTGAACGCAATGCGAATCTGATCGATGGTGACATCGGTGTCAGAAATGTACGTGTAGGATTCGAAAGTATTGTTGTAGGCATTGCCACCAATGTTGGCCCACGTTTGGACTTTGGCGTCGCCGATCCAAAGTTCCATGATCTCGTCATTTTCGTTGCCCGCCGCATCGATGATGATCGCTGTGGTGTCGGGTTCCTGGTACTGGAAGTATCCGTCGGCCGCCAGGAAATTGCTTTCACGATATCCCGGCTGGATCCCGTCTTCCGGCAACCAAACTCCGGTACTGAAAACGGACGGGTCATCGGAGCGATACACGTCGCCGTCGATGGCCATACTTTCGACAACCAGATTTCGATCAATCCCCTGATCGGGATCATAAAGGTCGTTGGTAAATGCAACCTTGATTTGATTGGCGCTGACCGGACCATCTGTTTGATAGGTGAACGTTTCCAGTTGTCCAGCACCGGGATCGCCGCCTACGTTTTCCCAGGTTTGGACGACTTGATCGTCGATCCGCAACTCCATGGTTTCTTCGCCGGTCGTACCGGCAGCCAGAATGGTGATCTGCTGCCCCAAATCGCCGGCCAACATTAAACGCGGTTCCAACGACTTGATCGACCAATCAATGCGTCGGCATTTCGATACCTGGGGGCCTTTACCAGGGAGCACGCGGCGAAGAAGACGGCCGAGGCTGGTAGTCGATTTCATGGACGTGTGATTTCGAAATCTGCTGTAGGTGAGAATCCCAGTCCCCCTATTGGGGCGACACCATCCTAGTTCTCTGTTTCACCTCCGCAATCGATTCAATCGGCAAAGACGGCACCTTTGCGGCCAGCATTCCTTAAGATGACCTTTCCCGCCTGCGTCGATTCGCCCCGTGTCACGCGAAAACGTGACCACGACGACGGCCCCCCGCATGAACACGTGCACACGCTGGCATTTCCAAGTCCGGCGATGCAACGGCCCTCCTTTTTCCCGCCCCTTATCGCAACGACGGAGCCCACCATGGCGTTTCGAATTCGGTTGTCCTCCGGTCTTCGGCCCATTTTTGGGCTTCTTTTGATCACCCTGTGGGTGCGACCGGGACACGATGCGACCGCCGATGCGGTTGCACCGGGTTGGGAGCGACAGGAAATTCATGACCGTTTTTTCACCGAGGGTGCATCGGCCGGCGACTTGGACGGCGACGGTCACTTGGACATCGTCGCCGGCCCGCTTTGTTTTCGGGGTCCCGATTTTCAACAGCGGTTTCGAATCGCCCCGGCCAAAGAATTTCCGGTGGAAGTCTATAGCGATCAGTTCTTTAGCCACGTCGCCGATGTGACCGGTGATGGGGCCGCCGACGTTCTGGTCATCGGCTTTCCCGGCAAGCCCGCGCGGCTGTACGTCAACCCGAACGTCGGACCGGTCGATCAGGATTGGCCCGTTCATGAAATCACGGGACCGGTCGATAACGAATCGCCCGCAATCATCGACCTGATCCCCGGCGGCAACCCGGAAATTGTTTGCGGCAATGCCAGCCAATACGGCTATTACCAATCCGGCGACGATGCGACAAAGCCCTGGACTTGGACACCCATTTCAAGGCCCGGTTCATGCCCGAACCGATTCACCCACGGCATGGGTGTCGGTGACGTTGACGGGGATGGCCGGCTGGACGTGGTCGGAAAGAGTCATTGGTGGCGACAACCCACCGACGATGATGCCGAAACCCTTTGGACCGCCAAACGCTGGAACGATTTGGGGAACTATCCCGGTGGATCTCAGATCTGCGTCAACGATGTCGACGGCGACGGTGATTCCGACATCGTGACGTCGCTGCACGCACACGGTTACGGGTTAGCGTGGTTTGAAAACCGCGGCGGCGACATCTTCACGCGACACGACATCATGGGCGAATCGTCTCAAGACAACCCGTACGGCGTCGCTTTCAGCCAACTGCATGCCGTTGCGATGGCGGATGTGGATCGCGACGGCATCAAAGACATCGTGACGGGCAAACGCTTCATGGCTCATCGCGGCAAAGACATCGGCGGATTGCAGCCGCCGGTTTTGGTCTGGTTCCGCTGCGTTCGCGATGAATCATCCGTGGAATTCATCCCCCATATGATCGACGATGACAGCGGTGTTGGTGTCGATGTCCTGGTCACCGACTTGAATGCGGATTCATGGGTCGACGTTGTGTCCAGCAGCAAGCACGGGCTGACGGTTCACTTGCGTGCCCCCGACACCGCGATGACCGCCGAACCCAAATGGCAGGTCGCCGAAGGCCGCGATCAGTCCAAGTATGTGGAGGGGTTTACTCCACAACAGGCCGCCGAAAACATGATCGTTCCACCGGGCTTTGAAGTGGATCTGATTGCCGGTGAACCGGATCTGACCCAACCAATCGCGATGTGCTTTGATGCCCGCGGCCGCATTTGGGTGATCGAAGGCCACACGTATCCCAACAAGGCGCCGGCGGGGCAGGGCAGAGACCGCGTCGTCATCTTCGCCGACAACGATTCCGACGGCACGTTCGAATCCAAGTCGACTTTTATCGAAGGCATCAATTTGGCCAGTGCCATCGAAGTCGGATTCGGCGGTGTCTGGATCGGCGCGGCTCCCGAGTTGTTGTTCATTCCGGATGCCGATCACGACGGCACCCCGGACGGTGACCCGGTGGTCCTGCTGGATGGCTGGGGACACCAGGACACGCACGAAACTTTGAACAGCTTCACGTGGGGCCCCGACGGATGGCTGTACGGTTGCCACGGGGTCTTCACGCATTCCAAGGTCGGCAAACCGGGCACCCCCGAAGATCAACGTGTTCGATTGAATGCCGGTGTGTGGCGGTACCATCCGACGCGTCACGAGTTCGACGTTTTCGCACACGGAACCAGCAATCCATGGGGGGTGGATTTCAACGACGAAGGCGAATGGTTCATCAGTGCCTGTGTCATTCCCCACCTGTACCACCTATCACAGGGTGGGCGATATCAGCGACAAGCGGGACGGCACTTCAATCCCTACACCTATGACGACATCAAGACGATCGCCGATCACGCACACTTCGCCGGGCGGATTCAAGAACACGCCTATTGGGGTGAAAACAAGACCACTCGACCGCCCGCCGCCATGGACACCTCCATCCTGGGCGGCGGCCACGCGCACTGTGGCTTGGCTATCTACGACGGAGACGTTTTTCCGCCCCAGTATCGTGGCGACTTGTTCTTTCACAACTTGCACGGCCACCGCATCGTCCGCGAAAAAGTTGAACGTGACGGCAGCGGGTATGTGGGCCGACATCGCCCGGACTTTGCCTTGTCGCAGGACCACTATCAAGTCGGCGTTGGAATCATGGTGGGTCCCGATGGCGCGTTGTACACGTCCGACTGGCATGACGTTCAGACCTGTCACCATCGCGATCCGGAAATTTGGGACCGCACCAACGGGCGTTTGTTTCGAATCCGATACGGTGATGCCCAAGGAACCAGCCTTGACCTATGGTCATCCGACACGAGCCAATTGATTCGCAACTTGGATGGGACCAATGGCTTTGTGGCAAGGCAGTCGGCAAGAATCCTGCAAGAGCGTCACAGCGATGGCGTCTTGGACCTGTCCGACGAACAGATCGTCAGCCTTCACGGCCAGATGGCGACTGCTGAAGGCCGACGTCGCGCCGTCTGGCTGGCCGGTGCGATTCTTGGCTCCGATGCCAATCCGATCGATCACTGGATTCAAGATGCCGACCCCGTGATTCGTCGCTGGGCGATTCACCACGCTACACAGCAAAGCGACGTGACACGCGATGTCGCCGCGCGAATCGCAGAAATCGCGTCAACGGAACCGAACGCGTCGGTTCGCCGAAAGATCGCGTCATCGACACAGAAGATTGCACCGGAGCAGCGGTTGCCGATTCTGCGATCGCTGGCCAAGCACACGATCGATGCAAACGACCGCAATCTGCCATGGCTGTTCTGGTATGCGATGGAACCGCTGGTGCAAGATCACCCGAACGAATGTCTGGAGATCGCGATGGAGAGCCAGATGAAGCCTTTGCCGGATTTCGTCATCCGCCGCACCGCCGAGACGGCCGACGGCCGACAATCGTTGACGATACGATTGACGGATCCGAAACAGCGTGGCCTGCGGCTGACAATCTTGCAGCGTTTGCTGGATGCCTCGATCTCCCGAGGCGGTATTGAAATGCCCGCGGCTTGGCCGGCCGCGATGGACGCGCTCGCCGACGCCCCCAATGCTCAGGTGCAACGCTTGGCTCGCAACCTGGCGGTCCAACTGGGTGACGCGACGGTCCTGCCGCATTTCCGGGAAGTTTTAGCCGACACCGGCAACCCCGCGGTGCGTCGACAACAAGCATTGCAATCGCTGATGACAGCGGGCGATCCGGAATTGGCGGACCAGTTGCACCGATTGCTGGACGACGCCGCAATCCGCGACGCGGCCCTGGGCGCCTTGGGGCAATTGTCACATCCCGGGTCCGCCGATGAAATCATCGCGCGATTTGACCAATTCCCAGCGGAAACGCAAACGATCGCACTTTCGGCACTGGTCACGCGAATTCCCAACGCCGATCGATTGGTTGCGGCGATGGAAAGTGGTGATATCGATCCGCGATCCGTGCCTGCGTACGTGGTCCGCCAGATCATTCCGCTTGCCCAACGTACGCCAGACAGTGATCTGCTTTCACGATTGGAAAACGTTTGGGGCAAAGTCGGACGCAGCGACGCCGAGATGCAACAGCAGTTCAAGCGTTACCAAGCCATCCTGACGCCGCGCGGGATCGCATCGGCCGACGCCCGACTTGGCCGCAAACTATACGAGGCCAATTGTGGCAAGTGCCACCGGCTATTCGGCGAAGGTGGCCAGATCGGGCCGGACATCACCGGGGCCAACCGATCGGACGTGCGGTACTGGTTGGAAAACATTTTGGACCCCAACGCCTTGATCGGTCGCGATTATCGCATGACCAATTTTCTGCTGCTGGATGGACGCATCATCGGTGGAATTGTCCGTGACGAAAACGACGATGCGGTGACCGTTCAGACCGCCGAACAGCAGGTCGTGATTCCCAAGGATGAGATCGAGGAAAGGATCGAATCCGATGTCAGCTTGATGCCGGTCGGACAACTGGAACCGATGTCCGAGAACGATGTTCGGTCGTTGCTGAAGTATTTGATGGGGCCCGGCCAAGTACCGCTGCCGTAGCCGACTGGGATCGCCGAGACCCCGGGCCCCGTTGCGTGCGGTGTCCGGTTGGAAGAATCGACGTCGTGGGACAAACTCGTGAACTTCTCAGGCGTCGGCGACGTCCTTTTTTTTGGTAATCGATCCACAAGGCCCCACAAATGATCGTCGTAATGAAGTCAGGCGCCACCGAAGCGCAGGTCCAATCCACCGTCGCGAGGGTGGAAAAAATGGGCCTGAAGGCCAACGTCATCGTTGGCACCGAACGAACCGTTGTCGCCGTCGTCGGCGACGAACGTGTCCTAGACGCTCCGTCGCTGGAGGCCGGTGATGGTGTTGCCGAAGTCATGCCGGTGGTGGCCAAGTACAAACTTGCCAGCCGCGAAGTCCGTCCCGAAAGCAGCGTGATCACCGTCGGTGATTTCCAGGCTGGTGGCGGGCACTTGGGCGTCGCGGCAGGGCCCTGCAGCGTCGAAAACGAAGAACAGATCGTGGAAGTCGCCAAAGCGGTCAAGGCGGCCGGAGCGACCGGACTGCGTGGCGGCGCGTTCAAGCCACGGACCAGCCCCTACAGTTTCCAAGGATTGAAAGAAGACGGGCTGAAGATGCTTGCCACCGCCCGCGACGAAACCGGCTTGGCCGTGTTCACCGAGGTCATGTCGCCTGAGGAAGTCGACTTGGTCGCCAAGTACGCCGACGTGCTGCAGATCGGTGCACGAAACATGCAAAACTATCGGCTTTTGGAAGCCGTCGGTCGGTGCGACAAAGCGGTCCTGCTGAAGCGGGGACCATCGGCCACGATGGACGAATTCTTGCTGGCTGCTGAATACATTTTGGATGGCGGCAACGAACGCGTGATGCTGTGCGAACGAGGTATCCGAACCTTCGAAGCCCACACGCGATTCACCTTGCCTCTGGCCAGCGTTCCCTACCTGCATTCGAAAAGCCATTTGCCGGTGATCATCGATCCCAGCCACGGGACCGGGCACACTTACATGGTTCATGACATGGCGGTTGCCGCGGTCGCCGCCGGTGCGGATGGTTTGATCATCGAAGTCCATCCCGATCCGCCCAATGCCGCCAGCGACGGATACCAGTGCCAGGATTACGCCCAGTTCGAAAACACCATGCGGCGAATTCAGAAGGTGCAAAAGGCCTTGGCCGATTGACGCATCGGATCGTGGGGTCATCTGGCCGTCCGGTCGGTGACGCCGAATCGTCGAACGAATTCTTTTTGACCACCGAAAGCCGCCAAGCCGTTGTCCGCCCAAGACCAAACCATCGACCAGTACCAGGAACTGATGCAGTTGAATGCGGTATCGCACGTGTTGCGAACCGCCAAACAAGTCGGCTTGCTGGACGGATTACGTGACGGCCAGCGGACACTGGAACAGCTTTGCCAGGAACTCAACCTGCGTTCGGAGCCGGCTCGTTTATTGTTGGCCACCTTGGTGCGGACCGGCATTGTCCAGCAGTACGACGACGACTTTGCACTCGCGCCGGTGGCGCAACTGCTGTGCCAATACGACAGCGATCTCGGCGACGGGCGATGGCGTCAGTTGGCCGACAAGGTCCGCGGGGACGACGCGGCGCCCTTTCGCGCTCGCGACCATTTCGATGCCACCGCGGCCACCCAGTGGGTGCACACCGCTTCGGCGATTCAAGCGGCTGAAATCCTGAACATCGGTGGCGCCGACGAACCGCGTGGACCCAAAATCTTGGACCTGGGGTGTGGCAGTGCGGTTTGGAGTTGTGCGATGGCGTTTCGCGACGTCGGCGCGACGATCACCGCGGTCGACGATGAAGCGACGCGTGTGGCGGCGGCCAACATGGCGGCCAGTATCGACCTGACACGACGGTTCGATTTTCATCCCGCCGACCCGGCGGAGGTCGCCGAATTGCCGATGGATCAAGCGGCGACGGAGCATCCGTGGGCGGGCAAAACTTATGACCTGGTCCTGCTGGCACAGCGACTGCATGCCTATGACGAAGCGACGGGCGACCGGTTGCTTCAATTTGCCACTCGTTTGGCGGCACCCGGCGGTCGCGTGGTCGTGATCGATCTGTTTGCATCCCCGGCCAAGCCCAGTTTGGCCGAAACGCTGGAGGCATTGCGGCTGGAAATCGAAACCGATGGCGGCCGTGTCTGGGACTTGGAAACCAGTTCCCAGCGGGCCAAACGCTGTGGCCTGACTGACGTGCAGTTCACTTTCTTGGCCGCCAGCCGAATCAACCTGGGCATGCTGGTCGGGGTCCGAGCCGAGCACATCGCCTGACGATTTTGCGGTTCAGGATTCGGTGGTACTGGGCGGATCGGGGGCTATTGTCCCTAATCGACCGGCCTCAAAAATCTTGGCCCAGAAATTGCCGCGGGCCGCGTTGACAGATTCCACGGTGCGTTCGTAAGCTACGCGGCTCGAACCGAACATCCCTTCTTTCTGAATGACCGCCAACGATGGCCGTTCCAAAACGTAAACACAGCAACAGCCGGACGGGCAAGCGACGCAGCCACGACCGCGTCAAGAAACGTCAAATCGCTTATTGCCCGCAATGTTCCGCGGCCGTGCCGACGCACACCATGTGCCCCAAGTGTGGGTATTACATGGGCCGCACCGTGGTCGAACCCAAAGACGAATAAACACTTCATCAACGTCGGCGGTTCGCTGCGAACGGTGGGATCAAAACACGTGCATTCCCGCTGATAATTGCGATGACCTAGACGGCTGATGCTGTGCTTCGGACCGTCGTCGCCGTGGCCGGACGTCGACGGACAGAATCGGACTCTGCCGGTTCTGACAGAAAGGACAGCAGCCGTGACATTCGACGTGCAACGGGTCGGGATTCTGTTTCCCGGCCAAGGGGCCCAGGTTCCGGGAATGGGCAAAGCCCTTTCCGAGCGAGCATCTTTGGCCCGCGAGCTTTTTGACCAAGCCAATGAAATCCTGGGTTACGACTTGGCCCAGCTCTGTTTCGAGGGCCCGGCGGAAAAGCTGAACCAGACAGAATTCTGCCAGCCCGCTTTGTTCGTGACGGGCATCGCCGCGGCCAAGGTTTACGCCGATGAACAGCCCGAAATGGCCCAGCGAATTGTCGCAGCCGCCGGGTTAAGCTTGGGTGAGTACACGGCCGTGTGTTTCGCCGATGGCCTGGACTTTGCCGACGCCCTGCGATTGGTCCAGCGTCGCGGACAAGCCATGCAGGCGGCAGCCGATGCGGTCGAAAGCGGCATGTCCAGCGTGGTCGGATTGGACCTGGAACAGGTCACCGCCGTCTGTGACGCCGCCCGCCAGGACGACGAAATCCTGCGTCCGGCCAACCTGTTGTGCCCGGGGAACATCGCCACATCTGGACACCTTTCGGCCTTGGTTCGGCTGGAACCGCTGGCCAGCGAAGCCGGTGCGATGAAGGTGATTCCGTTAAGTGTCGCCGGTGCGTTTCACACCGACCTGATGGCCCCGGCGGTGGATCAACTGAAGCAGGCGTTGCAGGAAATGCCGATCCGCGACACCCGCATCCCGGTCTACAGCAACGTGGATGCGTCGCCGCACCAAAAGGCCGACGAGATTCGCGACTTGTTGACCCGCCAAGTGGTCAACCCGGTCCTTTGGGAGGCCTCGATCCGCCGCATGATGGACGACGGAGTCGAAGGATTTTTGGAATCCGGAACCGGCCGCGTCTTGCGAGGCACGCTCAAGCGGATCAATCGAAAATTCCCCACCGACGGTTTCGGCGATTAGCGATCACGCCGCCTCCGTCAAAGCCAGCCACTTTTTCAACGCCCCCTTTTTGCCCTGTCGCCCCGAAACGACTTCGGGCGTCACACCGAAACCGGGAACCCCATGAACAAACCCATCCAAATCGATCTTTCCGGCCAAGTGGCCATCGTCACCGGTGCCTCCCAGGGCCTGGGCAAAGCCGTCGCCGTCGCATTGGGTGCCAACGGTGCGACGGTCGTTTGCATGGCCCGCAACGCTGAAAAGCTGGCTGCGACGGTCGGCGAAATCGAAGCTGCCGGCGGCAAAGCCGAAGCGGTCGCCTGTGACGTCACCGATCGCCAAGCAGCCGCCGACGCGATCGCGTCGGTCCACAAGACGCACGGACGTCTGGACATTCTGGTCAACAACGCCGGCATCACTCGCGACAAATTGATGCGGGGCATGAGCGACGAAGAATGGGATTCGGTCATCGACACGAATCTGACCAGTTGCTTCGTATGCTGTCGCGCCGCGGCCGGCCTGATGCGTCGCAGCAAGTACGGCCGAATCATCAACATGGCCAGCGTTTCGGGTCTGATCGGCAACGCCGGGCAAGCCAATTATTCCGCCAGCAAGGCGGGGATGATCGGCATGACGCGAACGATCAGTAAGGAATTGGCCAGCCGTGGCGTGACCTGCAACTGCGTCGCCCCCGGCTTTATCGAATCCGACATGACCGCCGAATTGGGCGACGTCGTGCTGGGCGAAGTCACCAAACGGATCCCCGCCAAACGCCTGGGCAAACCCGAAGATGTTGCCGCCGCCGTCCTGTTTTTGGCCTCGGCGGACGCCGGCTACGTGACCGGACAGACGCTGGTCGTCGATGGCGGCCTGATCCAATAACCCAAGCCGCACCGGGGCCCCCGACGGGTGGCCCGCTGCGGTGCACGTTTTGATCCAGTTTCCCGTTCTTGACGGATTTCTAATCTTTCACCTATCTTTCCTGCCACGCCGACGGGTCGAAAGCGCATTCGAAGCGAAGTCTTGGGCTCCTTGAATCCATGAGCCGTCAACCAGTCGTTGCGATTCGATCGGCTGTGACAGCCCCCCGTCCCAACCTGATAAACGAAAATTTTTGGAACCCAGCCCATGGCTAGTATTGAAGAACGCGTCGTTGACATCGTCGCGGAACAACTCGGCGTTGATAAAGAAAAGATCACTCGCGAAACCTCGTTCGTGAACGATCTGGGCGCCGACTCTCTGGACACCGTCGAATTGGTGATGGAGTTGGAAGAAGAATTCGATATCAGCATTCCCGACGAATCGGCAGAGAAGATTCAAAAGGTCGGCGAAGCGGTCGACTTCATCGAATCCGCCAAGGGCGAAGACGCCTGATCGCCGGACCGCGTTTTGCGGTCCATCCAAGGCACGGTTTCGAATCTTCGGAATCTACGGTCGCCATCGCTCGATGGGTCAGCGACTAGAAAAAGTTCCTTTGCATTCGAAACCGTCACGTGCCCCAAAACCGGACACACGTGGTTGATTCATTTGAATCGGCGGCAATTTTTAACGCCGCCCGTGCCACCAAAGTTCGACATTTCTTTTCCCGATCCGAAATGATGCCCGTCACGGCCGGATCCCCACGCCATCTCGGGCCGCTGATCTGGCCCGCCTGTCGCAATCGCCAGCGGGGACGGGCAAGACACGCGGAACACATCACGCCCCGCTTGGCATCCACAGCACCATTATCATGCCCGATTCGAAGTCACGTCGTGTTGTCGTCACCGGTCTCGGTGTTGTTTCGCCAATCGCATTAGACGTTCCGACGTTTTGGGATCAATTGACCGCCGGTCAAAGCGGCATCCATGAACTGACCACCATGGACACGTCGCGATACAAAATCCACTTCGGCGGGGACATTCCGAATTTCGACGTGACCGAATACGTCGAACCCAAAGAAGCCAAGCGGCTGGACCGATTCACCCAGTTCGCCGTCCATGCATGCGGACAAGCGGTCGCCGACAGCGGCATCGATTTCACCAGCATGGATCGCTCACGTTGCGGTGTGATCCTGGGCAGCGGCATCGGCGGCCTGGGCGAAATCGAAATGCAAATCGGCCGCATGCTGACCAAGGGCCCGGATCGCGTCAGCCCCTTCACCGTCCCGAAGATGATGCTGAACGCCGCCGGCGGAAATATTTCCATCACCTACGGCCTGACCGGTCCCAATTACGCGGTGGCCACCGCCTGTGCCAGCGCCACCAACGCGATGGGTGATGCCCTGCGCAGCATTCGCCTGGGTGAAACGGACGTCGTCGTCACCGGCGGCAGTGAAGCAGCGATCACCGGCATGGGCTTGGCCGCATTCCAAAACATGAAGGCGCTTTCGACCCGGAACGAAGCCCCCACCGAAGCCAGCCGGCCCTTCGACGCCGATCGCGACGGATTCGTCTTGGGCGAAGGTGCGGGCCTGTTGATTTTCGAAGAACTGCAGCACGCCCTTGATCGTGGGGCGAAGATCTACGGCGAAGTGCTGGGTTACGGCACGACCAGCGACGCCGGCCATATCACCGCCCCGGATCCGGAGGGAACCGGTGCCGCGGCGGCCATGAATGCGGCCATCACCGACACCGGTTTGCCGCTGGAATCGATCGATTACATCAACGCCCACGGAACCAGCACGCCGCTGGGCGATAAAGCCGAAACCCGGGCGATCCGCCGGGTCTTCGGATCGCACGCCGACAACCTGGTCGTCAGCAGCACCAAGAGCGCTCTGGGCCATTCGCTGGGCGCCAGCGGTGGGATCGAAGCGGTCATTTTGTGCAAGACGTTGCAAACGTCCACGATCTCCCCGACGATCAATCTGCAGAACCCGGATCCGGAGTGTGACCTGGACTACTGTGCGAACACGAAACGCAATGTTGATGTCAAAATTGCGATGAGCAACAGTTTCGGATTCGGCGGCCACAACGCCTGCATCGTCGTGGGCAAGTACGACGACGCTTGATCCGCGAACTGAGCCCGATTCCCCACGTCGACGATTCGCCATTTGTTGTCACCCAGCCCCAAACTTGACCGCACCGAATACGTCGAACAGGCCTTTCTGTTTCAATTGCTGGGCGAACGCATCGCCAAGCAAGTCCCGATGCAGGAACTGCTGGAACAGACTCGGCACGAATTGTTGTCGACGACGAATTTGCCGTTGGCCATTTCGTTTCTGCTGACCGAACTGAAACACAGCGGTTTGATGTCACCGGCGATGAGCCGATTGGGACACTACTTCACCCCGTTTCAAACTTATCTGATCAGCGAATCGGAAAAGGACACGGGACGTTTCAGCATCGGATCCGCATTGCTGGTCCTGCAAGGTGACGCGGAATTTCGTTCACGAATCGGTGCCCCGACTCGCGGTGGCAATGACGACCAACCGGCACGCCCGACCGGCTATGACGTCACCGATGATCCGCCGGCGGAATCCCAAGCGGCCTTCTTCTTCCAGTTCGAAGTGTTGTGTCGAAATCGGCTGAACTATGACCGCGGGCTGACGGCGATGAGCGGTGACCCGATCTATTCACGGCCGTTTGCCAAATGGATCTTGGATCTTCGGGCTCAAATCGGACTGGTTGATTTCGCCGATCTGCTTTATTTGGCCAGCACGTATTACAAATCGCAATTGCAGGAAAAAGGCTTACCGCTGGACGGAAAGGGGCCGTTCCTGTTCGGCCAGAAGGAAGGCCGCATTGCATTGGCAAACCGCCGTAAAGATCCGGTCTATCTGTTTTCCGCCATGCATCGGCATCTGGGATACCCGGAAGTCCCGCGCCCCAAACCGATCGACGAAACGATCGATCTGATTCCGCAAATGGCTCGACGTATCGAGCGTTTGGAATCACGCATTCAGTTGATGGAAGAAGAACGTCGGGCCAGTTTGGACATCACGAAGTTTTACGAAAAGCATCGGCCCGAACCGCCAACGCTGGACGAATTGCCCTGAGGCGGTCGTCCGTATCGTCCGCGCGAAGAAAGCCCATCGCCGAATCACCGCGACCGCTTCGCCATCACGATGCCAGTCGACGATACGCTTCGGCATACTTCTCGGCTGTCTTTTCGACAATTTCCGCGGGCAGCACCGGCGGCGGACTGTTTTTGTCCCAACCGCATTGCGACAAGTATTCACGAACGAATTGCTTATCAAACGACGGTTGCGAATGACCGGGCTGATAAACATCGGCCGACCAGAACCGCGAACTGTCGGGCGTCAACACTTCGTCGATCAAGATGACCCGATCGCCATCGACGACACCGAATTCGAACTTGGTGTCCGCGACGATGATGCCTTTGTCTTCCGCGATCTGGCTGGCGCGGCTGAAGACCTGCAGACTGAGGCCGCGAAGATGGCTCGCACGCTCGGCCCCCAGTGCCGCCGCCATGACGTCGAACGACACGTTTTCGTCGTGACCTTCGTCGGCTTTGGTCGCCGGAGTAAAAATCGGCTGGGGCAACCGATCACATTGCCGAAGGCCCGCCGGCAATTCGACGCTACAGACCGAACCGCCGGCCTGATATTCACGCCACCCGCTGCCCTCCAGGTACCCACGAACGACGCATTCAAAGGGCACCACGTCGGCTTTGGCGGTCAACATGATTCGGCCGGCCAGCGGCGTCACATCAAACTGGTTCGCCAGGTCTTCCGGAACATCCAGTGAGATCAGGTGGTGGGGGACGTCCAATGAATCGAACCAAAACCCGCTCATCCGGGTCAGCAATTCGCCTTTGCCTGGAATGCCATTGGGCAGAATGTAGTCAAACGCGCTGATTCGATCGGTACTGACGATCAACAGATGGCTGCCCAGATCGTAAACATCGCGAACCTTACCGCTGCGGCGGGGGAGCGGCAAAGCCGTTGACAGAAGTGCCCCATTGCCGTCGAACTGATAAAGATCCGAAGAGTTTGCGGGAATCTGGGCGGACGGGTTTTCGGATTCGGGATTCATCGTCAGGCTGTCTCGCAGGTTCAAAGTGAGGCGGCTAAGATAACCCGCCCTCGGCAATCCGACACGTCCGGTCGGATTGGGGACAGAGTCGGTTTCCCTAAAATTCGCCTAGTTCGTATCCGTCGGTTGGTTGGTCATTGGCCCATGGGGCAAATTCACTTCGAAGTCCCATCTTCGGCGCAATCACTATTTGACCAAACACGCTGGTCAGAAGCGTACATATGTGGCATCGAGGGAATTCCCTGGCAGTGCCAGGTGAAGTATCAAGCGCCGCGTCTGACGCTCAGCCGTGCGATCCATTCCTCCGGCAAATTGCATCTGGTCTGTCCGGTCGGCGATTTAGGGCCCCGCACGCTTAGCACCTGTAGCTTACGCGAGTCACAGGAACCGTATTCACTGTTCGTCGAATTGGCCCGCGGTTGTTGTTACCGTGCTCAAAACCAAGCGGACATCTGGCGACGCGCGGGCCTGACCCTGGACAAACAGTTCGACCAACTGGTCCGCCAAGGCGTTCAGCGTTTCCTGGATTCGGTGCGTGACCGTGACCGCAAGGGCTCCCCGCCCGAAGCCGCTTTGGAAGCGATCGAGTTTTTCGAGCGAGCTATCGACCGTCTGGGCGACAGCTACACCACGCAATCGATCGCGTTTCGCAAACGCCAGGAACCGCGGATCGGAACGATGGTCGCCGCATCGGTCCTGCCCCCCGGTCCTACATCGGAAACGTCACGTGATGCGTTCAAGCAGACGTTCAATGCCGCGATGGTGCGGTTGAATTGGGGCGACATCGAAAACGACCACGGCCGCTACGATTTTGATGCGGCCAGGCAAAGTATCGACTGGTGCATTGAAAACGGCTTGCGAGTGGTCGGTGGTCCCCTGATCGACTTTCGAACCCGCTTGATGCCGCACTGGCTGTACGTGCTGGAAGACAACTTTGAAACCTTGCTGACCGCGATCATCCAGTTCGCCGAGCAGACGGTGAAGGAACTCAAGGGCAAGGTTCATCTTTGGAATTGTGCCAGTGGGCTGAACACCCAAGGCCCGATCCGTTTGGACGACGAACAGGCGATGCGGATCGCCGTCGGCATTCTGCAGACGGTCCGTCGCTTGGATCCCGGCACACCGGCGATCATGAGTTTCGACCAGCCGTTTGGAGAGTATCTTTCACGCGAACGCAACGGAATTTCACCGCTGCACTTTGCGGATGCTTTGGCCCGCAGCGGTTTGGGAATGGCCGGACTGGGATTGGATCTGCGGTACCACTATCGCGACGACCACACCGACCCACGTTCGGTTGTCGATTTCAGCCTAATGATTGACCGGTGGTCGACCCTCGGGTTGCCGTTGATGGTGCACATGGGCGTACCGGGCGGCAGCGGAATCGACCCCAACGCGACGGCCCCAAGTGATACAAACCTTCCCGCCGCGTCGGGGACCGATGGCGGCACCCAGCAATCCGAGATCGCAGTTCCATTGTTGAAGGCACTGCTGGCTAAACACTGCGTGCACGCAATCGTCTGGGACGGCTGGTCCGATGCCGAACCACACGTCAACAGCCACAGTGGATTGCTGGACGTCGGTGGAAAACCGAGGCCCCTGCTCAGTTTCCTGCAGCAACTACGCCAGGACTATCTCTGCTAGTCTTCCGGATTCAGCCGGTTCAGGTCAAATTCGGGCTCGGGCCGTGACAGCCCTGCGACTCGATCGCGTCGTCGATTCATCATGTTCCAGACGATGATCGCGACCGCCCCCAGCAAGATGGCTCCGGTGACCAACCATCCGATTCTCCCGACACCGATCGGATCACCTTCGGGAACCAAACGTGAATCGATCGATGTCGCGATGATCAGGGGACTTAACTGGTTCGACGATCCCTGTGCCCGCTGCGAAAGATCCGATTCATAGCTCCACAGACGGTAATAGAAGCCATCGACCACCGCCGGTTGGCGAACCGCCGCGGTGACCGGATCGCCGGCCATCGCCACTTTCAAGAAATCGGGTAGTTCGTTGACGACGATGGAAACCGGAAAGCGATTCTTCAAACGCAGCGGTGGACCACCGCCGTCAGGTGCTTCGATCTGAATTTCGACGTCACCGACATTTCCCATTGCGTCCAGCTGATAGTACGACGCTGTGGAAACCTCACCGATCGCTTGTCTCGCGGCTGCCACCTGCACTCTGGTCACGCGAACCAATTCTGCGTCGATTCGAACGTAGTCACCGGCCAGACGTTCCGGCTGGGTCAACAGGTCAACGATCGGCACACGTTTGGGGGTGGGCGTGTCGCCGGTGACGTATCGGGATGCATCCATCATCGCGTAGAACGACCTTTGATCTTCCGCCCGCAACGGCTTCCGATTCGCGCGCCGAATGTCATCCAGCAAACCCAGATCGAACCCCTGATCGGCCAGCAATCGCCAACCAACCGAGCGAATCTCTTGCGGCTGCCATGAAAGGCCACCGGTCGCCAAGGCACATCGTATCGGCACCACCATGTCGTCGACCGCGGTTCCCAGCACGCTGACACCGACGCCCCAAACAACATCGCCGGTCTGCAAATCGGGTGGAACGGCCGAACTGATCACCGCCCACGCTTCCTTCGGTGATTCCGTTGGCCGGATGATCAGCTGATAAAGTTTGGGAAATTCCAAGTAGGACCGAAGATCCGCTGGGATCGGGATCGACTGAATCTGATCCACATTCCCTCGGAAAGCGGACACATCCCCCAAGCCGAGTTCTTGGTCAAGCGAAGCCGCATTCGCGTGAGAGGCCAACGACGTGGGGTCCAGACGATCCAGTCGGTAAACGAGCTTCGCCAATTCCCCGACCGCTTCACCGTCGACGGGAAAGACATTCTCCATGCGTGCCGAATCAAAACCACTGATCAGTTCCAGCGCGGAATCCGCCAGTACGTTCTCGCCTGAAGCCACCAGACACCAAAACAACACCCAAACGCTCAGGTGCAAGCTGCTGTCACGACCGGATTGACGTTGTTCGCGAATGCGCCGGGACTGACGCTGGCTGTGCCAGAAGATGCCGGCCGCCAGCAAGACACCCGCCGCTGACGCCGCGGCAAACCAAATCCATGTGCCCGCGGAAATAGGCGTCGAAGCATTGGAAGCGGACAGAGCATCCGGAACGGCCGATCGTTCAATCTGATCAATCCGACCGATGACCACCGGAACGACATCCGCACCTTTCCCCGATCGATAGGCCAAACGCTTGATAAAGCGCCCGATCACTTCCAATTCGGGGCCATTGGTGTAGGTGCCGCCCGATAGTTTCCGCAACGAACCGGGAACATGGTTGACGATTGCCAGGGCAGGGCGGTTCGTCCCATCGGCCGGCTTGATCCAAATTTGAAAGTAGTCTTCGACAACATCGCATCGTACGGCTTTTCCGCGAATGCGAACCTTCGATCCACGGTATAGGTCCGGTTGCTGCAAAAGGGGCAACACACCGATCTCCGCAGCATCCTCAGCCGATGCCCGATCGGCTATTGCCCTTAGCGTCCGAAACGCTTCGTTGTCTTCGCCACGCCAGGTTGCGCCGTCGACGACGCGTTCCAGCATCTGCGCCAATTCTTCATCCGATACGTTCCCGGCACCTTTCAGCGATTCCCGGCTGGATGGCTCGGTTTCCGCGACGGGATCTGATCCGGAATCCAGAAGTTCGGGTTTTGCCATCGGGGCTTCCGCGGCGTCGCCATGTCCCGCGATTGCTTCGTCGACGGCATTGCCTGACGGTGATTGCTGAGGCGAATCGGGCCGAATGGCTGGCTGTTCCGATGCAGCAAAGGCGACCTTTTGCGGCGATTCGGGAAAGAACACGCGGTAGTATTTCGGATCCGCTGCTCGGCCCATGACCACCAGCACGAGGGCCAGTGCGATCGCCAAGCGAATGACTTTTCGCCAAGACTGCCCCCCCCCGGGCCGGCCTCCGGACGCGGCAAATCGCCGTCCTGGCATGGGGTAAAGGCCGTCTTGGTCCAACTGTGACGGTATTCGCATGAGACATTTGGATTTGGGGGCGAAGCGGACCGGCCAATCGCTTGAAGCGGGTTCCGACCGACCTTAAGGTGTATTTTACGTGGGTGTGAAAAGAAAGGATTGACCGGGATGCCGCGTCAATTTGCTGTCCGCTTTGGCTCCAGGAATCGCCCTTACGGATAGGAGTCGCTGTGTCGCTTCGTCGGAGTGGCTGGTGTGGGGTGATCCGATCGACCCGTCACGCCAGGATTTTGGCACCCGCATCTGATCCGAGACACGTCTTCGCATCCCGGAACGTCGTCCCCGATCCTATTCCACTAACCTCTTATCCTATGAATCGCGACGTCTCCGATGCCGGACCATTGGACCGGCTTTCACCGACCAACGCGCGTCGATCGCGTGGGGTTGGGTGCTGTTTTTTTTCTGTCGTGGCGATTGTGACAATCCAATTGGGATGGTCACCGACCGTGACCGCCGGCGAACCGTCGAAACGGTTTCTTGATGCGCTGCGGCAAGCGGGCTATTTCGATATGGCCACCGCGTACCTGGACCGAATCGATCGCTATCCGGGGATCGATCCACAGTGGCGTCAATCGATCGACCTGGAACGGGCTCAAGTCTTCGTCGATTCCGCTTTGTCGGCTCGCCAAGCCGACGAACAGGAAAACGCTTTTCGCCTGGCCGAAGAACAACTTCAGGCCTTCATCAAAAAGTATCCGGATCATTCCCGCACCTCCGAAGCAAGACTGCAGTTAGGACGTTTGCAATTGGTCCGAGCCGGTCAATTGCTGGCCGCCGATCCGACACCACAGCAGCGGGAACAGGCGAGATCGATCTACCAAGACGCCGCGGTCACATTCGACACGATCACCGAAAACCTTCGCGACACCCTGCGCGACATGCGTGGGCAGAAGATCGATGCTGCCAAAGAACCCGAAAAAGTCGCGCAGCGTGATCGCTTTCGCTATGAATTTTTGCAGGCCCAACTGAGCAGTGGCGAGGCCCGATTGTCGGCGGCAAAAACCTACGACGATCCGTCCAAGCAAGGCAGCAAGCTGTTGGAACGCGCCGAATCGCAGTTCTCCGAGCTGATGGACAAATACGGCGACTACGTTCCGGGCGCATTGGCCGCCGTCTCACGCGGACAAGTCCAGCAGGTTGCGGGAAAATTTGAAGCCGCCAAAGCCAGCTATTTGGAAATGCTGGAACAGCCCGAAGCGGACCCGTTGCGGGAAGGCAAGATCAAGGCGATCACGGGATTGCTACAGATCGCCACCGATGAATCGTCCGCTGACTTTCCGGTCGTGCTGGATCGCGCCAAACGCATCGCCGATTCTCTGCGCCCCGACGAAGCCGAATTGCCCGCGGTTCAAGACTTTCGCTTGGCCTTGGCCGACGCTCACCTTTCGAAATCAAAAGACGAGAGCATCAATGCGACCATTCGCAAACGGCACGTCACCGATGCCCGCCGCTTGTTGTTGGCGGCGGAGAAAGTTGCCGGGACGCACCAAGCGGCGGTGAAAGAACGTTTGGCCGAAATCGGAATCGAACGATCTGAAATTGCGGATGTCGAAATCGATACACCCGCCAGCATCGACGATGCTGTCTTGGCGACACGCCAGATTTTGGACCAAGTCGAAACGTTGACCACCGAGATTCAAAAACTGACGGCCGCAAAGGCTCCGGAAGACCAAATCCGCAACGTGGAAAAGGCCCTCACCACGGCGCGTACCAAGGGCATTGAAATGCTGACACAAGGCCTGGGCTTGGTGGACCAGTCGACCGATCTGAACTTGGCCAACGATGCGCGACAATACTTGACCTACTTGCTGCTGCAGGAACGTCGATATCGCGAAACCGCGGCGGTCGGCTCCTTCACCGCGTACGCCGCACCGGGCACCGAAATCGGCAAGACCTGTGGTCTGTGGGCCCTGTCGGCATTGCAACAGTTATTGGTCGAATCGGGTGACGACATCAATGATGGGCTGGCATCTCAGGTTCGAACCCTGGGATCGTATTTGACCAAGACTTGGCCCGGCGATCCACAAACGGCCCAAGCACAGGGCGTGATGATTCGTATCGCCTTGCGGAAAGACAAGTGGGACGATGCTGAAACGTTGATCAATGAATTGCCCGACGGCCCAGAAAAAGGTGCGATGAAGCGTTTGGCCGGGCAAGTCTTCTTCACCGAAAGTTCCAAACTGCGTCGTGACCAGCAAGCAGAAGCTGCCGACGCGATGCGTCAACGATCGATCGGCATGCTGGATGACGGCCTGGATGCGATCGTCGGAAAATTGGTCGCCCCCGAGGCGATCGCTGCCTCTCTGGCCCTTGCCAAGGCCCAGTTACGATCCGATGCACCGGATGATGCGGTGAAAACGCTCCGCCATCCGGTCCACGGTCCGATCACGACGGTCGGCAAGGTCAATCCGCCGACCGAATCGTTCTTGACGGACGTCTATGCCACCGAATTGAACGCTTTGGTCGCTCTGCTGAAGCAAGACGTCGGCAACTTGTCGCGACGACAAGATCTGTTCAAGCAAATCGACGCTGCCATGACGAATCTCCGTCAAGCGGCAGATAAATCGGGTGCCAAAGACCGCTTGACCAACACGCTGTTCACGTTGGCGCGTGACTTACGCGACGACATCGAATCCGCAGCCCCCAATCAGCGTGATGGATTCATCACAGCTTTTGAGCTTTTCCTGCAACGCATCGGTGCCACCGCAAACGATCCCGACATCATCCAATGGGTCGCCCAAGAGTCGCTGACTCTGGGGGAATCGTTGATGCAGCCGGGCGAACAGAAGGCAACCGGTCGGTCATTAAAACTGATTCAAACGGCATCGGACGCTTTGGACAAATTGGCGGAAAAGGAAGCGAAGCCTTCGGCGGCGTTGCGTTTTCAACGCGGACGTGCCAATCGATTGCTGGGAAATTATTCCGCCGCCTTGGACGCATTTCAGTCGGTTCTGAGCGAAACGCCACAAATGCTGAACGCGCAGGTCGAAGCCGCACTGACGTATGAACAATGGGCCGGCAGCATTCGCCCTGCGCTTGCCGGTAAGGCCTATTCGGCGGCCATGCTGGGCGGACGTCCGGGCGAGGATGGAAAAAACACCATCTGGGGCTGGGGCAAGATCAGTTCGGCGACCTCGCGATCACCAAAGTTTCGTGACACATTTTTTGACGCTCGGTACCACGTTGCCCTTTGTCGGTTCCTGATGGGCAAAGCGACCAACGACAATCGCGTGATTCAACAAGCGATTCGGGACATCACCCAAGTGCATGCGATTTATCCAGACATGGGGGGGCCTGCACAAAAGAAGAAGTTCAATGTCCTGCTCAAACGCATTCAAACCGCGGCGGGTATCCCGGCGGTCGGTTTGGAAGAAAACAAATGATTCCTCTTCAGCGGCTTTGCACGACCGTCCCAAAATCCTTCGTTCGAACTCTGTCTTTTCGTCTAAATGACTCCATGATTTCCGATTCCCTTCGGCCGTTGCCGCCCCAAACAACAGTTTCGATGATGCGAATTGACCAACGAACCAACCTTGGATCGAATCGATCGTCCCGGCTGGTCATGCTTACAGCGATGGCCATCGCGTGTTTGTGGTGCACCTCGGCCAGCGGGCAATCGGATCGTGTTTATCTGAACAACGGCGATGTGATGAGCGGCCGTTTGGAGAAAGTGGTTCGTCAGGGAATTTCGTTCAAGGCGGGTGGCAAGACCGAGAACATTCCCGCCGGTGATATCCAAAAGGTGCTGCTGCAGGGCGACCCACCGGGCTTGGTCAAAGGTCGCCAGTTCGCACTGGAAGGCCAGTACGAAGAAGCCCTCGAAGAACTGAAGTCGGTCGATCCTAATGACGTGCCACGCCAGGTGATCGGGACCGAGGTACAGTTTTATCGCCTATTGTGCCAAGCAAAGTTGGCGTTGTCCGGTCGCGGAGATCGCAAATCGGTCGTCGCGGGATTGCGAGCCTTCGCCGGCGAAAATTCGAACAGCTGGCATTTCTATCAGACCGCCGAAATGCTGGGCGAACTCGCGCTGGCACTTGGTGACAATGATCGGGCCATCGCCTATTTCAAATCGCTCGCTTCGGCCCCGACAAAAAACACCAAAGTCCGTTCCAAATACTTGACGGGAACGGCAAAACTGGCCAAAGGCGACACCGAGGCCGCCGCGGAAGACTTGCAACAGGTCGCCGGCATCGAAGCGGACAGCGTCGCCCTGGCAAAAACCAAAACGCTGGGCCGCATCAAGCTTGCCGAATGTTACGCAAAGTCCGGACGCAACGACGAAGCAATCAAGTTGGCCGATGCAGTGCTGGAAGACTTGGACCCACTGGACCTGGAATTGGCATCCAAGGTCTACAACAGTCGCGGCATGATCTTCGAAGCAACCGGTGATTTCGAAGGCGCCGTCCTGGCATTCCTGCATACCGAACTGATGTTCAATAGCGTTCCCCAATCCCATGCCGAGTCACTGTCGCATTTGGCACAACTTTGGGCGAAAGTCGGAAAACCGGAACGTGGCGCAAAGGCAAAACAGGAATTAAGCCAGCGCTATCCGGGATATGCCCAATGAAGACTATATTGCGGTTCTGCGGTGAACCAATTTCCGCGGGCGTCCCGTCGCCCGACATGCTTTTCTTGACCCACCCGTTTCTCGGATTCTGATTGCCGACCCCTAAAGATGCTTGAACGAATGACACCTTGGATGCGATCGGCCGGTGCGGCCGCTTTGGCTTGGCTGGTCCTGATCGCGTATTGCCCCTTGGTCTTGGGCCAGGACGCGGCCGACTTGGAATTCGGCGATGCTCCGGCTGCGGAGGCTCCGGCAGACGCACCGCCGGCGAACGACGCCGCCCCGGATGTGGATGCCGCGGGGGACGACGATTCATCTGGCGGCAGCAAAACCCTGTTGGGCTGGACCTACGAATCGCTGGGGCCGGGTTACATGGGCGTCTTTCTGTTGTTGTCGGTTGCCCTGTTGTCATTGTTCGTCACCAATCTGGTCGCCGCACGCCGGGAAACCTTGTGCCCGCAAGAACTGGTCGACGGTTTCGAGGAAAAGCTGAACAACAAAGAATTCCAGGCGGCGTACGACTTGGCACGCACCGATGAATCTGTCCTGGGACAGGTCTTGTCAGCCGGATTGGCCAAACTGTCACGCGGATACAACAAGGCCATCGAAGGCATGCAGGAAGTCGGCGAAGAAGAAAGCATGAAGCTGGAACATCGCCTGAGCTACATGGCGTTGATCGGTAACCTGAGCCCCATGATTGGTCTGTTGGGAACCGTTCAGGGGATGATCAGTGCTTTCCAAACGATTGCCATCGGTGGATCCACTCCGAAGCCGGCTGAATTGGCCGGCGGCATTTCCACGGCACTGTTCACGACGCTGGTCGGATTGGCGGTCGCGATTCCCGCGATCGCTGCTTACAACGTGCTGCGAAACCGAGTGGCCCGATTGCTGTTGGAAGTCGGCGTGACCAGTGAAAACTTGATGAGCCGTTTTGAAGACTGGAAACCCCAAACCAACACGGCGAAGTAAATGCGTCTGAAGCGAAAGCCTATCGATCTGGCCGAAGGCGATCTGACGCCGATGATCGACATGACGTTCCAGTTGATCGCTTTCTTTATGGTGCTGATCAATTTTGCCCAAACGGAATCCAACGACAACGTCGTGTTACCCAACAGCCAATTGGTCAAACCGCCGGATGCGCCGTTGGAGTTTCCGATCATCCTGCACGTCGCCAAAGACGGTCAGATCTTTTTGGGCGGAGACGATTACACCACCGAAACGTTGCGGATCGGTTTGAATCGCGAGTTGTCTGTGATCAAAGCCGAAGGCAAATCACCGGCCGACGCCAATGTGATCATTCGCGCACACAAAGACACCGCAACGGGTAAAGTCCAGGAAATCATCCAAGTGGCTCAAGAACAACAGTTGGAAAACTTTCAGCTACGCGCCAAGGAGGATCGATCATGAGAATCCGAGGCGAACGTGACGCGGAAAAAAACCAACTGAACATGACCAGCATGATCGATGTCGTGTTCTTGCTGCTGATCTTCTTTGTAATGACGTTCAAGATCGTCGAAATGGAGGGCGACTTCAGCGTCCGAATGCCATTGGCCAGCGATGCCGCCGCCGTCACCGACCCGACCGATTTACCACTGAAATTGCGGATGACCGCCGACGCCAATGGCAATTTGTCGGCGATGTTGTTGAACGATTCGCCTTTGGGCAATGACCCCGCGGCGTTTGATCGTTTGCGTGCCAGCATCGTTGATATCGTGGGCACCACGGCGCCGATTGAAGGCGACGATGGCCCCGAAATTGAAATCGATGCGGACTATTCGCTGCGATACGAAAACGTGATCCGGGCGTTCACTGCGGTCAGTGGGTACAAAGACGGCAACCAAATTGTCAAACTGATCGAAAAGGTTAAATTCGCAAAACCGCGAATGTAGCCTGCCGACCGGGGTCGTCCCGATCGTCCCAGCCCGCCGTTTTGCCGTTCAAGTCGCCGCCCCACAATCATGCTATTGGTGTTGGACAACTACGATTCCTTTGTCCATAACCTGGCACGGTACTTTCGAATCCTGGGCCACCCGACATCGGTCGTCCGCAGCGATCAAATCACCCCGGATGAATGCCGACGACTGCAACCGCACGCAATCATCCTTTCGCCCGGGCCCCACGATCCCGCCGATGCGGGTTGCAGCGTTGACGTCATCCGGCGTCTGGGAACATCCATTCCGATCCTGGGAATTTGCTTGGGGCATCAGGCTATTGGTGCGGCGTTCGGCGCGTCGATCATCCGCTGTGGACCGGTGCACGGATCGGATAGCCTGATCCGACATCACGGCAACCAATTGTTCGCTGACTGCCCCAATCCGATGCGAGTCGGCCGTTACCATTCACTGGCGGTGGATCCGGAATCCATTCCCAGCGAACTGACCATCACCGCGCGCAGCGACGACGGGATCGTGATGGGAATTTCGCACCGCACGCATCCCATACATGGGCTGCAGTTTCATCCGGAATCCGTTTTGACCCCGGAAGGCGATCGCACGCTGAAGAACTTTCTGAACCTCGCCGACCGGTTTCATCAAACGCCGGCGTCTGCCGATACGGGGCCCCCGATCGTAAAACACGATACGGTGGCAAAACCATGATTCTGGAATCATTGGTCACCACGATTGATCAAAACGGTCATATCAACTTGGCACCATTGGGCCCGGTCGTGGACGGTCCACAGCTGAAGCGTTTCGTGCTGCGTCCGTACGTGGGCTCGACCACTTGCGCAAACTTGTTGGAAACCGGTCGGGCCACGATCCATGTCTGCGACGACGTCGGCCTGTTCGCAAAGACCGCGATCGGTTCGGTTGATGCGGATTCGCTGGTCGTCCCGGTGACCGCAGCGGATGGAGAGGGATTTTGGCGGCTGAAGCGTTGCCATCGTTGGTTTGCCGTGGCCGTCACCGACATCTCTGGTGGCGATCCGAAATATGAAATGCAAACACGGATGGTTGCATCGGGAACCCAGGATCCTTTTTTCGGGTTCAATCGTGCCAAACATGCGGTGATCGAAGCCTGCATCTTGGCGACCCGTATTCATCTACTGGACGCCCAAGACATTCGTGACCAAATGAAACCATTCGCTATTGCGGTGACGAAGACCGGTGGAAAGACCGAACAGCAGGCCTTTGCCGCTATCGCCGACTTCATCGAGAAGCGGTTGGAATCATGAGCACGCCAAATGATCCGCCGCCACGCGGCCGAACAGGCGAGGTGCAAACCACCGTCATTCGGACCGGTGCACGTTTGCACTTCGGATTGCTTGATACGGCGGCACCGTTCGGCGGTTGTGGTGTGATGATCGAAGACGGCGGCGTCGAAATCACCATCACGCCGGACCGTACGTTTGGCGTCACCGGAATCGATGACAGCACCTCCGTCCATCGACTGGCCCGTCATTGGCAACAGTTCGTTGATGCACCAAGCATCCCATCGTGCCGGCTGCATGTCTCCCGGCACCCGCGACGCCATTGCGGCTTGGGCAGCGGCACCCAAATGGCGTTGGCGGTCTGTGAAGCCCTGTTTTGTGCCGCCGGCCGGACGCCGCCAGAACCGCAACGGCTGGTTCGAATCGCCGATCGGGGACACCGTTCGGCGATCGGCTGCCACGGCTACTTCCAGGGCGGATTTTTGTGCGAAGAAACACCTGAAAGTTTCAGTCAACTGACGACGTCCGAATCGGACCGGGTGCTCCGCCCGCTGGCGACGCGATGCGACTTACCGAATCACTGGCGGGTGGTCATCTTGATTCCGAAAGCGGAAACGTCGCTTGTCCATGGCCGGCAAGAGAAACAGTTGTTCGCCACGATCGATCGCGCGACACCGGAACAACGCAAACAGTTGACCCAGTGGCTTTGTGAAGAAATCGTCCCCCACGCAAAAGCTGGCGACTTCGACGGCTTCACCCGCGCGGTGGCCCGTTACAACTATCACAGCGGTGAATTGTTCGCGCAGGTCCAAGGCGGACCGTACCGCGGTCCAGTCGTCGCGAAAACTATTGAACGAGCCAAATCACTGGACGGACATGGTGTGGGACAAAGCAGCTGGGGTCCCGGCGTTTTCGCATGGTTTGAAAACCAGTCTGCGGCGAATGATTTTGCCCGCCAAATCCCCTCCGCCGAATTCGATGTCATCATCACTCGCGTACGCAACCAGCCACGGACTCTGCAAACACTGCAAATCGGCAAATCACCGCCGCCCGCAAACAAGACAGCCGCGAAGACCACGTCTGCGATGAAATAAGCTATCCGCTAAGCGTGTTCGATCGAATCGATGTCGTCGCCGCGGGTGGGCATCAAGGACCAGCCCCACAGCATGCCGGCGGCCACAAAGTAACCAGCAACGAATTCGTAGATCGTGCTGCGATACTGAGGTGCCAAAACCAATTCGCCCCACGATTCCGGTCCGAAGGGAACGAACAACTGACTGCCGGGTAACGGGGAATGCATCAATCCAAATAACGTGAGTGTCCCGCACAACGCCATCACCGCAGCGGCGACTTTCAGTTTGCGATCGATTCCGGCGGCCAGCATCCATGCCCACAACAGACTGGTCAGAATGAATCCGCTGCTCAGCATCGTCACCACCTGCAGATTCTTTCCCAGCAGTGGGTCCAGTGTCTGAGGCCCCAAGCCGGCTTCCAAAGTCGCAGCATCGCCGAAGATCTGTCCCGGCAGGCTTCCCGCCAAAAAAGCCAAGGCGGGCACACACGCAAAAGCGACGGCTGGAAAGTGACGCTTTGGTGTGGCCAAAAAGCTTTGCGCCGTGATCTCCAATCCGATGAACACCAAGATCGGATACACCGCAGGCTTGGGGATCCAGGCATTCAAAAAGGCAAAGTAACCAATCATGCCCGCCGAGCCGATCACCAGCGCGGTCGCCAACGTGTAAGCAGCGCGGCCCCCCATGGCCTTATACGCGGGGTGCCCGATATACGGCGTTGTTTGGATCACACCACCGGAAAATCCGGCCGCCAAGGTCGCCACCGCTTCGATGCCCAGCACCGTGCGTGTGTCAAACTTGTCACCGGCGGCCGCGGCCGATTCGGTGCAATCAATCCCGCCAACCACGGTCGCCAAAGCAAATGGCAGTGCGATCGGCACATAGGGCAGGGCATCGGTAAAACGCGATACCCAGCCAAAGGAATAGCTGTCCAGCCAAGCGGTGGGCATCCAAGTCACCGTCATGGCTTTCGGAAATTCATATCCATCCACCCCAATCGCGCACATCAGGTAATACATACCCCCGGCAACAATCAACGCGGCCAACGTCCCCGGGACGCGTCCCGGGACGGGCAACCGACCGATCAAGGTCATCAATACGATGACCAGTGCAATCATTCCCGGCAGCGGATGCCCCAGAATTTCGACCAACGGAAAAAAGCTGATGATGGCCAGTGCAATGGCGGCCAGGGAACCGAGCAGACCTGCACGAGGCACGACCCGACGAACCCATTCACCGGTCGGCGAAAGCGCCAGCTTCAATATTCCGCTGATGACGATGCACCAGATGCCAATGTGCCACGTCCGCAGCGCCGCCTGCTCCGGTGCAAGCCCTAGATTATTCACCCCATCGGTGAACGATGGGCCCAAAATGAACAGCACCATTCCGAACGTCGACGGTGTGTCCAGGCCCAGGGGCATCGCCGTGACATCGGGATTGCCCGTCCGCTTTGCCAAGCGGAACGCCAACCAAAAGAACGCCAAGTCACCGATCAACACTCCCAGAGCGGTGCCGGGCACCATGGCTCCGACGGCGAAATCCACCGGGAACCCGAACCCGCCGCTTAACAACCCGACCATCAACAACAGGCCGGCCAAGTTGTCCAGCATCAGGCCAAAGAACGCGTTCACATCGCCGGGCTGAGCCCACCGGTATTTCATTGATCCGTTCGACGCCAAGGCGTCCGCGGGCTGGTCCAGCAGATTCACGATATTGGGTGGCCTCTCGTTCGGATTGTCTGCCCGCCTTCACACGCAAGGTTTTAACGGCAGACCGGAACGGACTCCAGGCGGGGACCACCTGCATCAATCCCCCTGCCAAAGTGATCGGGGCACGAATCGGCAGGCCGCCCAGTCCACCGGCACCCGACCACGCGTATCGGACGGATCAGCAACACGCCCCTGGCCATCACGAGGGCCGCGACCCCGATCAAGGATCCAAACGCAGCGAATACATTTGGGAGCTCAATTGGCGAGACGCTTCGACCATCTCGGGGTAGGGCGAATCGCACACATCCAGAAAACCGATTTGATAGTTTTCGCCGTCCCCACGTCCCGTTGCAGCTTGGTCTCCGTACTGGAACCAGTGGGCCCCCACGTAATTCGGATGCCGCAACGCTCCGGTCAAATAATCTTGATAGGCCCTCGCGCGAGCGTCTTGATTCTCAGTCGCTCGCAAACCGGTGTGGAACAGTCCACGGTCCAGCGCCCCGAAATGAAATTCGCCGATGATCGCCGGCCGATCCACGCCTTGGGGCAAAGAATCGTCGGCCACGGAGTAGGCGTATCGATTGAAACCGATGACATCACAGGAGATTGCTGCAGCGGTGACGGCACGATCGTTGGACCATGCGAACCGACAGCCCAAATACAGGGTCGATGGGCTGGTCGTTTTTACGGCGTCCCGACAGACATCAAAATACTGTTCTGCGATCCGCGAATAGAAAGCCTTCAGGTCGGCTTCGGCATGCGTCTCTGACGGCTTGTCGGTTCGCCGCATCCAATCTTGCCAAGACGCATAGTCACTTTGCCAAGCGGCGTTCAGCTTATCGACGCTTTCATATTTAGCGACTAAGTCGTCACGAAAGGCTTCTTTGGCCGGTTGGTCCGACGGTGACATTACCGTCGCGATCGCCAACGACGTTTCGTCGCCCCAAGCCAATTCGTTATCCACGAAAACGCCGATGCACCATTCTGACCGGATGTCGTTCTGTTTGGATTGGACATGCTTCAGCGTTTGCTGTGCGAACCGCGGATCAAAGGGATCGGGAAACTTACCCCAATAACCATCGCTTCCTTGGATCCGTGCGTCACCGGACGTCACGGTCACAACGTAAGGCGTTTGTTTCCGGCGATAGATATCGGCATCGGACCAATTGGCGATCGTGTTGATCCCCCAACTGCGCAAACGTTGATGGGTGATCGCCGCGAACGTCTTCTTCCAATCCGATCCGTATTTGCGATGTAAATTCGCGGCGGTGAAGTTGAACGTTCGATAACGCCCTTTGTCCTGATAATACCCGTGGGGTGCCCAACTGGCCGACGAATAGAACTGTGCAAGCGGTGACTCTGGTTCGGGAAGATCCGCAAAATAAAACTCGCGGTCATCGATCGGTGTGGTGGCGTTACCGCCGTGAACACAATCGATCCCGTTGGACCAAAACAGCTTGCCCAAAGGGTCGACCAACCACCAGCGGTTTTGGAATTTTTCAACGCGAAAGCGTCCGGTCGCCTTCAACTGCGGTCCGGTCGCGAAGCCACCAAAACGATTCCAGTTATCCGGACCGGGGTGTTGTCCCAATTCAATCTGTTCGGTTCGGCGACGCTCCAACAAATCCGATTCGGATCGCAGTTTGCCCGGCCAGTCACGATGCACGTATTGCCCCAATGCATCGATCATGGGGAACGGATTCTTGTTCGGATCCCACCATTGATTTTCGTGATAGCGACCGACCAGACGCCACGTTCCGATTCGAACGCTGGTCGGCTGATCGGGATGATTCATGAACAGAATCAGTTTTCGAATTTGATCGACATGATTCGCCGCCTTGTCGGCGATCATTGCGGGAGCGGCCCGCATGCCAAACAGTTTGCCCTGCAAGTGCTCAGGGGCTTGACGCTTCAGCGGAAAGACTAGCGTGCCAGTGGCACGTGATGCCAAATCCAATGAATGGGTAACACTGACGATGTTGTCGTCCGGTCCACTGTCGATTCGCAACTGGATCGATGCCGGATGTTCACTTTCGTTGACCAGATCCAGTTGAACTTGTTGAAAGCCCGACCAATCACAGGCTCCATCGACGTGTCCCCACAATTGATCGGCTTCGATGGTGATGCCGGGCCATGGTGCGTCGACTTCGAATCGTGCCGCGACCATCTGATCGACCACATCGTTGGCGTCCAGAACGAAGGCCTTGGCCTCGAACTTCTCGACGTCGGCATGTCTCAGATCCAGCACCACTTGTTCCACATCGGGATCGTCCGCCGAAAGTGTCGGCGATCCGCTGGACGCAACGGCGACCAACAACGACACGAAAAGACTGGCTGAAAAACGTGGGCGAGTCTGGTGACGAAAGACACGACGGACGTGGGGTCTGCAGGGCATCGCAGTTTCCGGGTTTGCTGGGGGCGGGGTGGTCGCACGTGAGGCATCACCATTCGGTGGCTCGCGGATGCGAAGGGGCAGCGGGGGTTGGGCGGGAAAATGCTGATCCGGTCGAACGATCTTCGCGGCTATTATCCGTGACCGCAGTTATCGGACCGGGCCGCTTGCTAGTTCTTTCCGCTCGGGGTTTGGACTCGCCTGGGCAGTTGGACGTTTTTCAATCGACAAGGATCTTTCCGGTGTCATCGTCTTGTATACCGTCAGCAGCCTTCCGAGCGGTCTTGGCCGGCCAAAACCGATGGCTGGTGCGACAAACCGAACGCAGCGCGGCCTGGGTGAATCCCCCAAAGGTGCCACCAATCGGAATGTTGGGGCCCTTGATGGCACACCGCTTGCCTCTTTCGGGTGTGCCGCCCGCGACGTCTGTCAATTCGTCAGTGTGCGTCGAATCTGCTTTGACTTTGTCGGGGTCCAAGCCAACAATAGCGGTGACTCCGCCCCCCTTGCAGATCGACCAACTGCGCAATGGCAGCCATTGACACCACTGGCCGACCGGCCCAACACCCCGCCTGGGGGACAGGCCGTCGGTTCACGAGTGGATTGGTTGCGTGGGGGCGGCGGTCGGGTCCGTTTGGGCGTGGTTGGCGGCGTGCGGAATGCAACGCTCTGATCCGCGTTTGACATTAGCGTCCGGACACCGAAGATATCCGAACCGATTTCCCTGCCGAAGTGTCAAGAACCCCACCATGACCGACGAATCCGCCCGCAATTTGGCCGATGACCGAGTCTCCGATGAGGCTCTGATCGCACGATACCGCCAGACCGGTGATCGCACGCTGTTTGAAACGCTGATCCGCCGCTACGAGCGGGAGATCTACAGCTACCTGCGTCGCTACATCGGCAACGCGGAAATGGCCGAAGACGCGTTCCAGGGCACCTTTTTGCAGGTGCACCTGAAATGTGAACAGTTTGACTCGTCCCGTCGTTTTCGGCCTTGGCTGTACGCCATCGCGACGAACCAGGCGATCGACGTCCAGCGGCGAAATAAGCGACACCGAATGGTCAGCCTGGACCGCCCCATCGGTGACGATGACGACAGCCGACCGGGAACCTGGTCGGAAAAATTGGTCGGCGGGCTGACGGATCCGCTGGCCGCGGCATCGCGTGAAGAGAACGGCCGTTGGGTACACGAAGCGGTGCAGTCCTTGGGAACGCCGATGCAACAAGTCATTCAGCTGGTGTACTACCAGGGGCTGAAATATCGCGAAGCCGCTGAAATCCTTGGCATTCCCGTCGGCACGGTCAAAAGCCGAATTCACGCCGCGGTCAATCGCCTGGGACTGATCTGGAACGAGTCGCACGAACAATCGCTGGAAGCAGCGGAATAGCCAAGTCTGGACGTTCTTGGCAGGGCTTTGGCAGGCGGCGCAGCCAGCGGCGAACTCCCGGTGCCTCGAGGTTGCAAATTTCAAGGATTCCAATGGCAGGGAATCGGCATGAAATTGCTTCTGAATGAACTATGCCACTGGGCGGCGCGTAGTGGTTCACTGGGATGAGGATCATGAGTCCTCGATTGCCGGTTTTCTCAAGGCGTTTTCGATGATAGGTGCTTGAGGACGGTAAGTTCTCGGATCCCAGCGGCTGACTGTTATGAGCGAAGACCTTCTTGGATATCTGCTTGGTGCCCTTGACCCCGACGAAATGGATCGGGTCGAGCGGATGCTACAGTCCGACCCAGAATTGCGGGACGAATTGCGACGGATCGAAGCGTCGCTGCGTCCACTGGAAGACGGATTCGATGCCGTCGAACCCCCGCCGATCGACTTGGTCGCCCGAACACTGGACGCCCTGCCACCGATGGGCGCGGCTGATCCGCATGCGGAGTCAGTCGATTCACCGCTCGCCGAGAATCTGTTTGCCGACGCGGCAAACACGGGCCTGGGCGACGAAGCGGGAAGCTCGAACAAAGCCGGAACGGTTCGTCTAAGCCCGACTGAAGAGCGAATCGCCAGCGGCGGTTGGCGGTGGCAGGACTGGTTCGCTGCATCCATGTCGGCGGCGGTCGTGCTTGCCTTGATATTGCCGGCGGTCGCCAACGGTCGATTCGAAGCCCGCAAGGTCGCCTGTCAGAATCAACTGCGATCACTGGGCATGGCGATCACGCAATTCGTATCGCGTCAGGAACAGAATCGCTTGCCCGCCGTCCATGAAACCGGCCCGGAGGCACATGCGGGTGTCTTCGCGGTCCGATTGAACGAAGCCGGTCTGTTGGATGATGGTTCGGTGCGTTGGTGCCCTTCGTTCGATCTTCCGTTGCTGACGTCGGATCAGGACATCGCCGACGCATCGTCACAGGTCGTGCAGGGTGTTGGCATCTCACCGGAGTCGCCAACGATCCCCGTCGCATCGATGGCATCTTTTCTGCAAGACATTCCCCGCCTGGAAGACTTGCACGCCGCGTCGGTCGATCGGTTGCGTCGCTTGCAGCAGATCACCGGCGGAAATTACGCCTACATCTTGGGGGTCCGTGATGGCGGGCATCTGCGCCCACCGCGTTACGAACATCGCGCCGGTTTTGCCATCATGTCCGACGCTCCGCTGGCCGGGCGTTGGGGCAATGGTGGCCCGACGGAATTGTGGGGACACGGTGGTCGCGGGCTGAATGTTCTTTATGAAGACGGGCACGTCCGGTTTGTAACGGTGGGATCCTTTGAAACCGTGGTCGATGATCCTTGGGTGAATCACCGTGGGCACGTCGAAGCGGGCATCACGCCCGATGACTCTGTGTTGGGCCCCAGTTGGCGCGGTCCTTTTTTGGATACGCACCAGCGTTAGCCTGGTGGCATTTCTGGCGACGGTTTCCGACAATGGTTCGGGTTCGCCCGTCTGTGTGCCCATGGCGATGTCGAACTTGTTCGTCCGCCAAAGTGTCGCACCCGGACCGTCGGATCGGACCGACGGTCGCCCCACCCGTTTGCCATCCATTCGGCCCGTCTCCCTTGAGGCTGCCCCATCGATATCGCTGATTCCACGATGATGGGTTTCGCCCGTTCAACACGCCAGGAGCCCGCGTGCCATGACGACCGATTCACCAGACCAGCCTCCCACGACAGATCCCGCCTGCACCACGCCTTTATTCGTTTGTGGCTGGCGCGAATGGGCTAGTCTTCCGGAGCTGAACGTTCCACGAATCAAGGTCAAGATCGACACGGGAGCACGCAGCAGTGCGCTCCACGCGTTTGATTTGGAAACGTTTCGCGATCAAGGCAAGGAGTTCGTCCGGTTTGCGATTCATCCGCATCAACATCGCGATACCCAACCGATCGTTGCCACCGCCCCCATCTTGGAACACCGAATGATTCGCAGTAGCAATGGCGAAGCCAGCGAGCGAATCGTGATCCGTACGGCATTAAGGTTGATGGGGGAAGAGTTTCCGGTCGACCTAACACTTGCCAATCGCGACGCGATGGGTTTTCGCATGCTGGTCGGACGCGAAGCCCTACGGGGCAGATTTTTGGTGGATTCAAACCAATCATTTCTGGGCGGGCGATTGCGTCGCAGCACCGCCAAGGGCCCGTCCACGCGACGCCCATCTAGCTAAGTCCTTCCTTGCGGCTCCGCAGCCCCCTTCGTTCCGGCCCCACCAGCCGACACCAAGGACATCAACACTGCACCTTTCTATCGCCGTTCTTTCGCAATCACACGACGCCCACCCTTCGGATACTGATGAAACTGGCCATCCTGTCATGCAGTCCCAACTGTTACAGCACCCGGCGACTCTTGGAAGCATCCCAGCAACGCGGTTACAAGACACGCGTCTTGAACACGTTGAAATTCGCGATCGATCTGCAACAGGGTGATCCCGACCTGTACTATCGCAGCAAGCCGCTTAGCGACTATGACGCCGTGTTGCCTCGGATCGGCGCGTCAATCACCTACTTTGGAACTGCGGTCGTTCGCCAGTTCGAACAGATGGACGTGTTCACCGCCAATACATCCACCGGGATCGTCAATTCACGCGACAAGCTACGCAGCCTTCAAATCCTTAGCCGACATCAAATCGGCATTCCGCAGACGACCTTCGTTCGCGATCGAAAAGACATTCTGCCGGCGATCGATCGGGTCGGCGGCGCACCGGTGATCATCAAGTTGCTGGAAGGCACTCAGGGCGTCGGCGTGATCCTGGCCGAATCCGTCAAAGTGGCCGAGGCGATCATCGAAACGCTGCAGAGCACCCAACAGAACGTTTTGGTGCAGCAGTTCATCGGTGAAAGTCGTGGTCGCGATATTCGTGCATTCGTGATCGGCGACCGCGTGGTGGCTGCGATGCGACGCAAAGCCCAAGGCAATGAGTTTCGCAGCAATGTGCACCGGGGCGGCACCACGGAAATGGTCGAACTGCCCGCCGACTATGCCGAAACCGCCGTGCGATGTGCCCAAATCATGGGGCTGCGTGTCGCCGGCGTTGACATGCTGGAAGGTGCGAATGGTCCCCAGGTGATGGAAGTGAATTCGTCACCTGGATTGGAGGGCATCGAAACGTGCACTCAGCTAGACATTGCCGGTGCCATCATCGAGTACATGGCCGCCCAAGTTGACTTTCCCGAACTGGATCTGCGTCAACGACTGACGGTCAGTCGCGGGTACGGGGTCACGGAGATCCTTATTCGCGAAGGCAGTGAATTGGTCGGAAAGTCCATCGACAGTTCGGGCTTGCCCGAGTTGGACATCAACGTGCTGACGCTTTATCGGGGAACCACCGTGATTCCCAATCCACGATTGAAGCGGACGCTGGAGCCCAATGATCGCTTGCTGTGCTTCGGGAAAATGGAAGCGATGCGGGGAATGGTGCCTGAAAAGACCCGTCGTCGTCGTCGCCCCAAAATTCAAAAACTACCGGAATCTTCGGTGCCACCGACGCAGGAAAGCGAACCGGGCGACACCTGATCCGCAGATTCACTCGGGCACGCCGCTCCGGTGCAAACAATCGTCAACCGGCCGCACACAATTCCCACGACGTTCTCTGTGGTTCGGTCAGTGCCTCGATGGGTCGAATCGTAACGCCACGCTGTCGTCGGTGGTTGTGGCCGATCGCCGTTAACTGCGTCCAACGCGGCCATGTGAATTTCCAGCGTCAAGCTTTCGCACCGGACAAGATGACTTGCGTACCGTCGATCCCGCGTCCTAAACAACCGCGAACCTAAATCGGCCCGATCGCCTCTGTTGGCTAAAATTCGAATTTACATTTCGTGAATCGGGACCACCCACTTGTCGCACTCCTGCGCGGACCCAGCCATGACAACCAGCATGATTCCCACCGGCGAGGCGACCGCAATCCTGCCCGCCGGTGACCATCATTCCCCGGTCAAGGTGTTTGGTACCGAAGCGATCCGCAACACGTTCGACGACCTTTGCCTACAACAGGCCATCAACTCCCGCTGCGCCCCGGGCGTAACCGAACTGGTGCTGAATCCAGACGCACACTGTGGGTACGGTGCACCAATCGGATGCGTGCTGGCGTCGCCCACGCACGTCTATCCCGGTCCCGTCGGTTTCGACATCAAGTGTTCGATGAGCCTGCTGCAGACGGACCTGCCCGCGGATGCGGTTCAAGACAAATCGACACGCAGGGCATTGATCGATGCCGTGTGTCGCCGAATTCCCACCGGCATGGGAAAAGGTTCCCGCGACGTCCCCAAAGCCCGACGAATCGATGAAAAGATTGGCAGTGCGGCAATGACCGACGGCGGATCGCCCGACGTGTTGTCGCGACTGGGAATCCCGATCGACTGGGCCGACCGATGCGAAGACGCGTACCATCGCGGACACGACGAAACAATCGATGCGTTAAAGTCGCGTTTGTACGAACTTCGCCAGCGACGCGGGTTCAAAAAGTTTCGCGACAAAGTCCAGCAACTCGGTTCGTATGGCGGCGGCAACCATTTCGGTGAATGCGAGGTCGTCCAGATCGTGGACGATGAAGGTGCCAAAGCGACCGCCAAAGTCTTTGGGTTAATCGATGGCCACGTAGCGTTCCTATCGCACTGCGGATCCCGCGGGATCGGACACCGTTTGGCTTCGCATCAGTTCCAGACCTTGGAACAAAAATTTGACCATTGGGGGATTCCCTATCCGGGTAGCGACAAACAACTGGTTTATGCCCCGTTGGGCAGTGTCGAAGCCGATCGTTACTTGGATGACATGGCACTGGGCGCCAATTTTGCAACCGTCAATCACTTGTTGATCAACGCATTGGTCTTGGAAGCGTTCCAAGAGGTCATTCCTGGCACGCGTGGTCACCTGGTGTACTTCATCAGCCACAACATCGCGCGGCAAGAAACGGTCAACCAACAGACATGTTGGGTTCACCGAAAAGGTGCCACACGCGCGTTTCCCGGCGGCCACCCCGCGCTGTCGCGGACACCCTTCGCCCAAACGGGTCACCCGATTCTGTTGCCCGGCAATCCGCAGGCGGGATCCAGCGTGATGGTCGCCGCAGCCGGTGCGAAAGACAGCTGCTACAGCGTCAATCATGGCGCAGGACGCGTGCTGGGCCGACGACGCGCGTTTCGCGAATTGAACCAAGAATCGATTGACCAGTCGTTCACCGACGCCGACATCCTGACCAATTGTCGTCGCTATCCGCGGGATGAGGCGCCCGCGGTCTACAAAGATTTCAACGAAGTGTTGCGTAGCGTTTCCAAAGCGGGCTTGGCCACGGAAGTGGCTCGCTTGCGTGCCAAGTTTGTCATCAAAGACGCCGCAGACGCCGATGATTGATCCCGAACGATCGGGTAAAACCAATGGCATGATTCGAAAAATCAAGCTTAAGAATTTCATGTCTCACCGGTCGACCGAGATCGAGTTGGCCGATGGTTTGACTGTGCTGACGGGACCAAACAATTGCGGAAAATCGGCGATCGTTGCGGCATTGCAGGTGCTGGCCAGCAACGGTCGGACGACTCATGTGACCCGTCATGGCGCTAAGGAATCCAGCGTCACCGTTGAAACTGATGACGGACAAAACGTCACTTGGCGACGGCGTTCCGGTGTCAGTTACACCATCAACGGGAAAGACATCGGTCGCGTCGGTCAAGCAACGCCCGAATCACTGCACGATGTTCTTCGACTGGCAAAGGTCAGTGGAGACAATGGAAAAGCCGAATACGACATTCATTTCGGCGAACAGAAATCTCCCGTCTTTCTGCTGAACGAATCGGGCAACCGTGCGGCCACTTTTTTCGCTTCGTCATCCGATGCCGCGTTGCTGATAGCGATGCAGAACCGGCACCGGAATCGACACCGCGAAGTGAAGTCAGAACACAGGCGACTGACCCAGGACCTGACACAGGTGGATCAGCGTTTGGCGGCCTATCAACCGTTGGATGACCTGTCACAGCGTTTGGATGCGGCGGAAGCAAAAGGCAACGCCGTTCAGGATCAAGCAAAGCGAATCGAGCGAATACAACAGTTGTTAAGACAACTCAGCCGAACTCAGGAACGTTGTCGTGAACTGATCAGCCAACAATCCGTGCTGCAACGACTGGATACCAGTCCCCATCGTGCCGAGACGCTTGCCAGCAGCTTCAACCGAGCCCAATCGCTGCGTTTGACACTGCAGCGAATGCAGCGTGCCGAATCCACCCGCAATCGGGCACAATCGGTCCGTAAAGCTTTGCGCACGTTGGCCGAACCACCAACGGTTCGCGACGTCAGGCCGATCACGCAGAGCATACGTGGCATTCTTTCGGTCACTCAACGGCGTTCACAGTGTGAACGCCTGGACCGCTCGCTTTCCGGCCTAAAACCTCCGCCGGACATGCGGCCGGCCCAACGATGCCAATCGATGGTCGCTGAATTGGAGCGTCTACAAACGCGATGCGTCCGCCTGAACGCCGTCCACCGATCATTGGCTGCGTTGGTTTCACCGCCGGCGACCATCGAAACCAAACCGCTGGTTCGATTGATTGCGACCCTGGGTCGATTGCAAACCGACCGACGACGATTCGCTCAAATCGTCGATTCGTTGAACCGTTTGGATGCGGTGCCTGTCGCTCGGGATGCATCGCTGTTGTCGCAAACCCGATCACGTCTGGTTGCCGCCGAAGCCGCAGTCGCCGCGCAAAAAGAGAAGCTTCAAGCAGCCCAAACGCTGAAAGACGCAGCGGTCAAGCGTTTGGAATCTTGGGTACAGCAACACCCGCGATGCGAAACCTGCGGCCAGCAAATCAATGTCAATGATTTGATGTCCACCATGCCACAGTTGCATCAACACCCCGACCAGCCCCATTGAATCGCCACACGATGCTGTCATCCACCGAAGTTTCAAACACTGAACCGACGGCGTTTCGGGGCCTACTGTTCATCGGTGACCCACACTTGGAAGCCCGTGTTCCGGGTTTTCGAAAGGACGATTATCCGTCGACGATCCTGCAAAAGTTTAGCTGGTGTTTGGAATTTGCTATCCAAAACCGACTTCAGCCATTTCTGCTGGGCGATCTGTTTCAGTTACCTCAAGACAATCCCAACTGGCTGATTAGCCAAATCATCGAAAACGTCCCCCGGCCGCTGCCAGCCATCCATGGCAACCACGACGTCCGCGAAAACCGCATCAGCGAAAACGACAGCATTCAAATCCTGTTCAATAGCGGAACGCTGCGACGCATCGATGCAGACCACCCCTGGATCGGAAATGTGGACGGCAAACAAGTCGCGGTATCGGGAACATCGTGGGGCGAAAAGTTGCCCAAACGGTACGAACGCCGGACCGAAGACCTGGTTGTTTGGATGACGCATCATGACATCCTGATCCCCGGATACGAGGACGCTGGTCGCATTCGTCCCAAACCGCTTTCGGGTATCGACGTCGTCATCAATGGCCATATCCATCGCCCGTTACCTCCGGTCCAAACCGGCGAAACGCATTGGATCACGGCGGGAAACATTGCACGCCGAACACGCAGTGATGCGACACGATCACGAACCCCATCGGTCGTCTGCCTGACACACAAGGGCTCCGATCTTGATTTCCAACGACCGGTGGTCAACGAATATGACTTGGGCAACGATTGGCAATTGCAGTGGATTGCCATCCCGCACGAACACTTCGACGACGTTTTTCATGAAGCCGTTGAGTCCGATGAATCGGCGCCCGACGAACAAGGGTCCGGTTTCATCGCGGACCTCCAAGAATTGATCACCCGCAAGACGGAAACAGGTGCCGGATTGATCCAATTCTTGAACGACCACCTTGATGATTTTGCACCCGAAGTCGGACAAGAAATCCTTAGCCTTGCCGGCGAAGTTACCCAACATCCCGATCAGGACAGCCTTGATGAGTCGTGAGACAGCGAAAAGCATCGAACAACTGCGTACCGAATTTGAATCGCTGAACGAACAGCGGATCAAAGCAGGCACCGAGTTGGAATCCGCCAATCGTCAGTTAGCAGAACTGCAGGCGGAAGCGGAAAAGGAATTCGGCACCAGCGACATCAAGCAGCTGGAAAAGATGCTGGACGAAATGCAAACCCAGAATGAAAAAGACCGTCAGGAGTATCAGGCCCTACTTGACGACATTGCCCGGCAACTGAAACAGGTCGAACAGGACAACCAATCGGGTACACCAGCGGAATGAATGATCCGATCACACCGTCGACACAATCAGCGACCCCGATCTCGACCAATGACGTATCCGTATCGGCGGATCAACTGCGTCGTCGCTTGAACAAGCTTTCCGGCAAACGCGAAGAATTGCTGCGTCAAAAGCAATCGCTGTCTGTGGAAATCGAAAAGGCGAACGGCTTTCTGGAGATCGCTGATGCGGTGACCGAAGCGTTGGACAAATTAAGCCAAGACGTCTTTCATCGACAGTTGCGTGTCATCGAAACCACACTGACCAAAGCCCTGCAAGAGGTTCTTGATCAGCCCATCGTTTTCAAAGCGACGTCGTCGCTCAAACGTGATGCGGCCAGCGTTGAGTTCGTCGTCCAACGTGACGGATTTGATGAAGACATTATCCGAGGGCAGGGTGGTTCGGTTGCCAACATTCTTTCAGTCGGATTGCGGCTTTTTGCCATCACCATGCTGGACGAATCCAAGCACCGTAAGTTCTTGGTTTTAGATGAACAAGACTGCTGGCTACATCCGGATTTGGTGCCACGTTTGGTTCGAATCGTACAAGAAGCGGGCCGCGCACTTGGCTTTCAGGTGTTGATGATCAGCCACCATGACGTTCGGCACTTCGTGCGGTTCGCCGATCGCGTGTACCGGTTGATTCCCGATACCGGTGACGGCGTGACGCTGGAACGAGTCCCGACGGAAGCGGAACACGCGGACACCGAAATGGCAATTGAATCCGCCGATCAAAGCCACCACTGATGATCTCCCACTTCGAAAACCGGCTGTTCCGGTGACGAAGGGACATCCCCCAGTTCCAACGCATCCAGAATCAGGCCCGCGGCCGTTTTGGCGGAACCGCTTTTGCGTTTTTCCTTTGGTTGGACGACCAACTGCAACGATTGCCGAGCCCGAGTCATGGCAACGTACAACAGACACAGCGCTTCGGTCATGTCCCCGGCTTCACAGCGTCCGAATGCCGCCTGCCAACGCTGTGATAGGTAGTGCCGACGCTTCTTGCTGACATAACGTGTCAAACCGGTGGCGGGTTCGGTCACCGACGGGGCATCGGCGATGCATCCGCCTTGCCGACGGGTCAACGGTTCATCCAGATCCGGCAGCACGACGGCGTCAAACTCCAACCCTTTGCTTGCGTGCACGGTCATCACCCGGACGTTGGCGGCCTGGGGGCGTTCGACACCTTTCTCGCGAACCAATCTGACAAAGTCGCTCAACCGACCGGTTTCCACCCAAGCTTGAGACGCGGCCAGTTGGGTCAGCTGTTTCAAACGCAGGGCATCCGAAGCGTCGCATCGATCCAGAAGCTGATCACATAACCAGAAAACCGTTTCAGCCAATCCGCCATCGGTCCAGCTTTGGCGAATCCGATTCTCGATCCCGTGAAACGCTTCTTCATCGACAACGCCCTCACACAGGGCATCACCCAGTGGTGAATGCATCAGATGGAACCGCCAACGGCCATCGCCGGGATGCTCCACCATCATCAAAGCGGACAACACCAATTCGACGGCCGCTGAATCGGTCAGTGGGTGGCCTCCCTCCTGGCTGACGGTCAATCCGCGACCGTCCAAACGCCACATCATCTCCGCCGCCGCCCGCCGTGACCGGGTCAGGACACCGATCGTGCGATCCGGAGATCCGAGATGAAGTTCTGTGACGACGCGGGCTGCTGCGTCAAAGCAAGCTTCTTTCCACTGGGCCTTTTTTGGATTCGCGTCAGCGTTTTCGGGAGTGTCGCCTGACCAAATCGCGACGTGTCCTTTCAGTTCCGGCTTTGCTGATACATGCGGCGGGAAAGCTTCGCGAAAGCGTCGCACGGCATCAGCTTGAAACGCATCGGAATCCCAGTCACGCTGAGGCCCCGAAGGAGGTGACGCCTTCAAGTTTTTGAACACGTCGGTGACGAAGTCCAACACCACCGGGCTGCTGCGATAGCTTTCGTTCTGTTCGACCGTGCGGACACCGTCCAAGTCGTCGGTCACCGAATCGAAGATCTCCGCGACGCCGCCGCGAAAACCATAAATGGCTTGCTTGGTATCACCGACACAAAAAAAGGAACGGGCGGTGCGTGTTTCATCGTCGTCGGACGATTCGGCCGATGTGGCATGAATCGCAAAGGGACGCAGCACCGCCCACTGGATCGGCGAGGTGTCTTGAAATTCATCCAACAACAAGTGATCGATCGGCGCATCCAACCGATCGTTTCCGATCACATCGTGCCGGTCGGAATCGAACTGTCCGAAGTAATCAGCCAGCCGAACCGCCACATCGTCAAAGCTGAACCTACGGCGGGCGGCCTTCATTTGCTGAATCCGCTGATCAAAGGTTTCCACCAAGGTGCCTGTCGCTCGATTCTGCGCGTCCAGCAATGCCAGAAAATGGCTTCGGACACTTTCAAGCAGAACATCAAAACTGGGATTCAACTGATCAGGAAACTTTGATCGGCCGTACTTGACCTCCGTGCGACTGCGTCTTGCTTTGACGATGTTGTTCAAAAGAGTTTCTTCGGCCAGTTCGTCCCATTGAGATTGCTCGGCCGCATCGGCTGTCTTGTTCAAGCACTTGACCAAGCTTTTCTGTGGCACATCGGCGGCACGAAAATCCGTGATCATCGATTCCACCTTTTGCGTCCCCGGCATCCGCGGAACCTGCACGGCATTCCAGACCTCCGGGTCGCATCGACGCTGAATGGCATACGCATCGGTCACCACACGCTGAATTTCATTGGACACGCTGCGGACCACTCGTCCTTTGGACAACATCGACAACAGCGAACGCAACTCCGGCAGATCAGCCGACGCCACCAGGTCGTTGACCGCGGATTCGACCAGCCATCGTTCTTCGATCTCATCGGTCAAATTCCATCCGGCGGGAAGTCCCAATTCGAATGGCAAACTGCGGGCAAGCGTTGAAAACAAGCTATCGAGCGTCGACACCTTCAAGCGGTGAATGTCAAACACCAGATCTCGGGCCAACCGACTGCATTGAGCGCGGGGCAGGGTGGGTAGGTCGACCTGAGCGCGCAAACCGTTCAGCGATTTCGGATCCTTCTCATCCGCCGCTTTGGCCAAAGCTTCTAATACACGTGCCAAAATTTCCCCGGCGGCTTTCCGGGTGAATGTGGTCGCCAGAACAGATTCGGGCGGAACCCCCTGCAATAGAATTCGTAAAAATCGAGCGGTCAACTGATACGTTTTTCCGGTACCAGCGGATGCACGCACCACGGTCGGTTTCAGTTGCAGAATGGCTTTTCGATCCTCGGCAACAGCACTCATTGCACCGCCTCCTCCACTTCGCTTTGCTCGCGGCCCAACATCTGCGACGCCACACCGGTTTGCAGGATCATCGGGTAATCGTCAAAGGGAACGGGATCATCCGTTGGCTCAAAGTGGCCAAGACGAATGGCACGAACGATTTCATGAATTTTTTGGATCGCCTGCTGCATCAACTCCTCCGAAAAGTCCGCGATATTGATCGTGGTTTCGGTTTCTTTATCACTGATATTGAAATACCCCAACTGAACCGTTTTGGGATCGTCGTGAATCCCCAACGCCGGCAACATCAAGCGATAAAGCGGCAGTTGGAGATCCGCCCAAACCGTCTGACCATTCTTTTGTTTCAAATGTCGTTCATTCGGCTTGTCGCCATGCGTCTTGTAGTCCAACACGGCCCATGCACCCGATGATTCGTGTCTGTCGATACGATCAAAGCGCCCGCGAACACCCATTGGTTGCCGGTCAACGATGATTTGGCCGCCGGATTTTTCGTCCACCGGTTTTTCAACATGTTCAATTTTCCATCCATCCGCACGACGTTCGGCCTGTGCTTTGGCGACGTGTCGCAAACGCATCTGGGCCTGCATGATTTGCATGCGAACCGCTGCGTTGCAGTGATCGCCATACCGCTTCTTGGCTAGATCGCTCAAATGATCCAACAGGGCATCTTGGATCACCTTACGATCGTCTGAATTGGCGACATCGGATTTGCCAAACGCTTCCAAGGTGTCGTGGATGAGGTTTCCGAATTGGTTGGCCGCCATTTCATCGGAACGATCGTCCAATGGGCTAAGCTTCAGCACGCGTCGCAAATAAAACCGATACGGACACGTCAGATATTCCTTGAACGCCGTGACGCTGATCACATTGACCGGCTGGATTTCCCCCAGATCGGGAATGGGAAGACGAGTCTTACTTGCCCCACCATCCCACCGATTGGCGATTCGTTCTTTGCGGTTCGCGGGTACAAGTAGATTGCGCAAGCGTGCCGCCACGCGATCCGGTTCAGCCGCCGCCATCAACCGAGTCGGAGGTGTCGGGCTTCCGTCGGCAGACTTTTTGCCGACCACCAGCCGAATCTCGGGTCGGCAATTGGACAACAGAACCAATGCGTGAACGTCACGGGCATAACGCCGATCATTCCCTTCGGTCGTCAATCGGCTTCGCAGCGCCAATGGCAACAACGGATCGGCCGACACGGGTTCAGGAACAAACGGATGATTCATCGCCGTGACGATCATCGACGGTGCGTCATCCATCGGCAAATCCAACCATCCCAGCACTGGGACCGCACTTGGATCATTGTCTTGAACAACCCTGAGTTCAAAGATGCGCTGGACGATCAATTCCAAGCCTTCCGCCGCATCGACCACAAGGTCCAAACGGTCATTCAGATTCGCCAGACGATCCAGAAGATCCAATGTCTTTGCCAAGGCAAGTTCTGACCGCTTTCGTTCCGCCAAACTGGATCGGAAGGGAATGACAGGAACGCTATCGGTCGGTTCCACATCCGGCAGATCTTCCAACGGTTCGACTTCGTAAGTCTGACGCAACCAATCAGCGGCGATGCCGCACCAAACGGAAAGCGTTTGGGGCGAACGACCGCTAAGCGGCTTGATCCAGTCGACAATGGCATCCTTTGCCTTGATCACGTCAGCAAATTTCGGCAACGCTTCTTCGACGGGCGGATCGTCGATTCGGACCGGGAAATGTTCTGACAGATAGGAGTCCAAATGCGCCAGGGAAGCGTCCCTGCCAAAACGATGAAACGCATCGGCATGACGGACCAACGTGGCCAAGTTGTCCCACGTCGGTGTGGCCACCAGTGCGGCGACTTGACGAAGCAGGCGACCAATGGCCGTTTGCGCCAGATTCCAACCCAAGTGACGATAAGTGGTCGCGTCGATCGAACGCATTTGGTTTTCGATCGGGACCACGTGCGACTCATCCGTCACCCCCAGGGTCAGGCGTTCAGCAGAAGAATCAGATTTCAAAGCGACATAGCTCTCCGCCACTGCCGCTGCCTGGTCGTGCACATCATCAGCGTTGATCCAGCACGAGTCATCAAGTTCAAACGCAAACGATTTCCAACGTTCCGGTGCGACACGTCCGAATTCATCGAAGTGATCAGACTGCTTTTCCGGCGCCGCGATGTAGGCGTAGACTTCGCAATCACAGTCGGCAAGTAGCCGCAGCGACCCTTGATTCAAATCCGTTGTTCCGACCAGCACGACGGTCCGACCACAGACGGCATTGCCCGATTCCATGGCCCGCAATCGTTCGTGATGCGGATCGATCAATCCGGCATCCGCCAGGGTGCGAACATAGCGCGGATACAAACGATTCAGCAGACGCCAGCTTTGAGTTTCACGCGGACCGACACAATGATCCAAACATTCATCAAACCGAATCGCCTGTGCCGCCAATGCTTCGTGGGTCCGGCGAATCATCGCGGCGATTTCTAACCATTGCGTTAACGGTTCGGCCGGTGGCGGTGTCGGCATCAAAGCATCCAGACGATCATCCGGATCTTGTTCACTGCGGATGCGAGCTTCTTGCAACACACGTGCCCAAGCAAAGGTCTGTTCGATCGGCAACGCCGCTTCGCCGTCGCCGCGGTACAGGTATTCGGGTAACTCACCGGTCGTCACCATCTTTGGCCAGTGCAGGGCGACCTTTCGCTGCTTCGCCACGTGCTTCAGCCGATCGCCCAGCAACACTTTCCCACGAGCGGTTGGAACGACCACCAACAAGGATGACAACGGCCAGCATTTTCCTGCTCCGGAGCCCTCAGGAGCGCCAGAACCCGCTTCGCGGACGGGGAAGTCCGCGGCCAGCGTATCGACCACGCTGTGCAACAGTGGCTTGGACCAATCAAGAAACTTCCTGTTTGCTTTCACCGGCATGGCAATAAGTGGCCTGGAGTCTGGTAGCAAGAAATGATTATCCAACAGGGTAAATTCGGCGGGCTTTTCCGACGAATCAGCCGTGCGGTATCACGCGACGGGCGACGCGTACGACAATCACACCGAATGGTTTCGGAATTTGGATTGTCGTGGGAGCGCGTGACACGTTTGGTCACCAGCGGTTTCACGCGAACGTTTCATGCGGTCGTCATTCGTTTCCATCGAAGCCCCTGAATCGACCGCATGCGATCGCTGCCCCCTTCGACGCCGAATCAGATTGACGTCGGATTAAAGCGACAAGGTAGAATTTATCAGCTGTGCCGAAAGTTTGGACGGCAGGATACCGATAACGGCATTGGAACACACCCGAGCGGTAGGGGCGAACTGCGCGTTTTGCCTTCGCAACCGTCGGTGACTCGTGCGGATGGAGACGCACCCGATGATCTTATGGACGATCAAGCTCATAAATAATGTGCGGAAAGCCTTCGCGGGTCGACAACACCCGTCTCAGTTGGCTTGGGCCGTTGCGTTCGGATTTTTGTTGGGCGTGATACCTCATGGCAACCTGCTGGCGATCGCCGTGCTGGTGCTGGTATTGTCGTTAAGGCTGAACCATGCCATGGCAGCGTTGACAGCGATCCTGACAGCCATCTTTGCACCACGTTTGGATCCGGTCAGCGATACAATTGGCCAGTTTCTGCTGAACCAACCGCGTTTCCACGACGCCGCGGTCAACGCCTGGGCAATGCCGCTGGTCCCGTGGACCGACCTGAACAACACGGTGGTCTTGGGCAGCCTGCTGATCGGCCTGGTTTTACTGGTGCCGATTTTCTTGGCGACCTATCCGATTTTTCAATTGGTTCAGCGTCTGCACGTCCAGGACGAACAAGGTCAAGAAACGGCTACCGCATCGCGACGTCGCGGTGATCTTTCCGTCGACCAGCCCCATGGCCACGTCGGCAAGCCGCATGAACGCACAACCACGGCACGTCCGTCAGACGTTCGGAACGTCACGTCGCCGGCCGCATCGACCGGGCAGCGAATTGACGCCGCACACACGGCATCGGCACGTACGTTCGATGACCAGCCGGCCGCCGCGTCGGTCGAAACTCGGATCGACGTGATCCGCATGGCTGAAAACGATGCCGACGCCGCGAATGACGCGTCCGCCGGCACCCGCACATCCAAAGACGAGATGGACGAAGCGTTGAACTTTTTGCTTCGCCAATTGCGTGACTCTCAGCAAAAGGACGTAGCATGATCCGCTGGCAATTCGTCTTCACGCGACTGTTCATCGTCGTACTGATTCTGTTTCTAATCCGATGGGGTCTGGGACCGGTCGCGAAGTACGTCACCGTACGCGGCTTGGAAACGGTCACGGGTGCAAAGGTCGAAATCGACCACGCCCAGATCGGCATGTTTCCGCCACGCGTTCGTTACCAAGACGTCCGCATCGCCGACCCGCGAAGCGACAAATCGATGCGGGACGCTTTCCGCGCCGACACGATCGACTTGGTGATCGACGGCAACGCGTTGCTACATCGCCGGTTCGTGGCCAGCAGCGGCCGCATCACGGGAATCACGATCGGTGAAGCCCGCCAAACCAGCGGACACTTCGACCAAGTGGAACCGGAAAGCGTTGACGACGGTCCGTCAATGATGGGGCAGTTGCTGTCAGGCTTGACCGGCAAAACCCAACAATTTGCGGACGATTTCACGGGCGATTTGGAAACCATTCGTCGTGGCGAACAGATCCGCGATCAATGGCAATCCGATTACAACGCTTTGATGGCACGCGCCGAAAACTTGGAAGGTCAAATTCGGTCGATCCGCGACAAGGCCCGTGACCTGATGTCCGGCGACGAACTGTACAACAAGCTGCGTGACACGTCGGAACTGCCGCGTCTGTTGGAACAGGCCATGAATGTGCGTGAAGAACTGGTTCAAGTCCGTGACCAGATCGACAGCATGCCGTCACGGGTGCGAACGGACTGGACCGCGCTCCAGCAAGCCAAACAAATGGACATGGAGTTGATCGATTCCTACGTCCCCGGCAACCTGTCGGAATCCAAAAACTTCGGCATCGATTTGATCGCCAATTCGATTCGTCAGGAAATTCAAACGGTTCGCGATTACTTCGAAGGCGGCAAGACCATCGCCGACTACACCGTCCTTGCCCCCGAATCAGAACGATCGCGTGGCCGGTACTTTGACCTTCGTGGCGACAACCCGCCACCGGTGACATTGGTCCGCCAGTGCGAAGTCAGCGGGTTGATGCGTGCGGACGGCAACTCGTATGAAATGACGGGGGTGGTTACCAACATCACCCCCGATCCCCAACTGTTGGATGAACCGACCAAAGCACGCTTGCAGTTGGATGGCCCCGAACTGGTGAACGTTGAAATCGTCCGCGATCGTCGCGGCGGCAACGACCTGAACACGTTGATCGTTCATTGGCCCAGTGCCCGAGCAAAACCGATCGAGATGGGCAGCGGGGACGACGTCCGCCTGACCGTCACGGGCGGCGATCGCGAGCTGTGGGTTCAGATCAGCGACGATGCCGGGCACCTGTCCGGTCGCGTGGTCAGCAAACAGTTGGGCGTCAACGTCGGATTGGACGTCGACCCATCGGCGGCCGAAACGGCACTGGTAACGTCCATGCGTCAAAGCCTTTCGGAAGTCGATCGCATTGAGGTCGACGCAAACTTCAACGGGACTTGGAACGACCTTGCTTTCGACGTCAGTTCCAACCTCAGCAATGTCTTGAATCGCGCCGTCCGTGATGCGGTTTCACTGCAGGTTGCCGAAAGCAAGAAAGAGCTGACACAAAAGGTTGACGCAGAGTACTTGAAACAGACGCAAAGCCTGAACCAATGGCTGGCCACGCATCAAAACCAAGCCAACGATTTGATGCGGAAGGCGGATGAATCGATCGCCGAAATCACCAACAAGATTGCGGAAAAAACCGATCGCTTTGCCGATAGCATTTGGAATCAAATCGAAAGTCGACTTCGATAAAACGTCGAAGCCGAAGTTTCACGTCCAAAAACAGCGTCAGGGCGGCCCGGAGACATCCGGGCCGCCGTTTTTTTTGCGATTTTTGGTCCCATGGGCGCAAGACGAATCGGTTCGAGTTGTTCTATGATCGTAGGCGGAACGGACCGCCGAATCGGATCGCCAACCGCCGGACCCCATGCCCGTGTCGATGACCGAGTCGCCCGAAACCCGCCACAGCCTGCTGGTCCGTCTAAAGGATCACGATGACCAACAGGCCTGGACGGAGTTTTACGAGATCTACGAGCCGCTGATCTACCGATTGGCTCGCGTTTGTGGGCTTCAAGACGCCGATGCACGCGAAGTCGTCCAAACGGTTTGCCTGTCCGTCAGTCGGTCGATCGGGCAGTTCCGACATGCGGGACGGACCGGATGCTTTCGTGCATGGCTGCGGCAGGTCACCCGCAATCAAACCATCAATCAATTGAAACAGTGTTCGCGTCACCCCGGGCTCGGTGACGGCCCCGAAGCGGTCCAGTGGGACCAACTGCAACATGACGCGGCACCGCCGGATCAGGTCGTCGGGGCTAAGTTCGATCGCGAACACCGGCGGCAAGTATTTTGCTGGGCCGCAGAAAAGATCCAACCTCGTTTCAGCCCGGTCAACTGGCAAGCATTCTGGCGCACCTGTGTCGACGGTGAATCGATTGCGTCGGTTGCCGAGGCATTGAATCTGTCGCCATCGCAGGTGCACGTCGCCCGCTGTCGAATCATCGCACGGATCCGCGAAGTCGTCACACAACACACTGCACCGGAGCCGTAGTCGATGATCCGCATCCCCGAAAACTGTCCGACGCAGTGGCTGACAGGCCTGCTGGATCAGACGTTGGAATCCGACCAAGAATCCGCCGTCACCCGTCACTTGGAATCATGCCCGACTTGCCGCGAGCGTCTGCAGTCAATGGCCGCCGATGATGCGTTCTTTGACCAGGCGAAAACGTTTCTGTCCGACCAGGACGTGAAAACAACGCTGCACCCTTGGCAGAACGAGCGTTCCGGAGCGGATGGCCAGATTCGACGCTTTCTGCCGCATTTGGAACCTTCGGCGAACCCTGGCGGGCTGGGCCGGATGGACCAATACGAAATCCATCGTTTGGTCGGCTGGGGCGGAATGGGAATCGTATTGCAGGCGACGGACCCCAGTCTTTCGCGGCCCGTTGCCATCAAAGTTTTGCATCCACATCTTGCCGCCAACGGACCTGCGCGTCACCGCTTTAACCGCGAAGCCCGCGCCGCCGCCGCGGTTAACCATGCATCCGTCGTTCCCATTCACTCGGTCGACGCCGATCACGATCCGCCGTATTTGGTGATGGCTTATGTTCCCGGCGGGTCTCTTCAGGATCGCATCGATGCGAACGGTCCGTTGGACATCGAAGATTGCCTTCGGATCGGATTGCAAATCGCCGAAGGGCTTGCCGCCGCACACCGCCAAGGTTTGGTGCATCGTGATATCAAGCCTGCCAATATTCTGCTGGATCACGGCCAAGACCGTGCGATGCTGACGGACTTTGGCCTGGCCCAGGCGTTGGACGATGCGGGACAAACCTGCAGCGGAACCATCGCCGGCACGCCACAGTTCATGTCCCCCGAACAGGCACGCGGGTTGACGGTCGACGCCCGCAGCGACGTGTTCAGCCTGGGCAGTGTGTTCTATGCCATGTTGACCGGCCGACCGCCGTTTCGCGGCGAGTCCTCCCTACGAGTCCTCACCCAGATTCAAGAAGATTCCCATCGCCCACTCTCGTCGATTCGGTCGGGAATTCCGATGTGGTTGGAACGTTTGGTTCATCGAATGTTGGCCAAGGACCGATCACAACGCATCCAATCGGCCGACGAAGCCGCCGAGCTAATTCGCGGCTGTCTGTCGCATCATTCCGCCCCACACGACCATCCCGTTCCTTCGTCGCTTTGCGTTTCCGCCGGCACGTCATCTTTGCTGTTGAATGTGGCACGATTTCGAAATATCGGTGTGGGTGTGCTGGCACTAGCCGCCGTGACCATCTTCGCGATCGCCACGCAAGAATGGTTAGCTCCCGAATCCGATTCCCAAAGTGCCCCCGGGCCGGCCCCGGTACAAATCGCTACACCGGATCACGCGGCGGATCTTCCGGCGGTTGAAAATTTGCCGGATTGGGCGTGGGGAGATCTGACGAGCCAAGGGTCTTCGGTGCCGCTTGTCGACCCGCCCAGCAATGTCCCTTTTGCGCAGTCATCGCCTGTACCGCCATACCAACCGATCCCGCCGGACGTGACGGCTTGGGATGACGGCCTGGATCCCGTGCTCTCGGCAATGCGAGACCGTCTATCGGGTTTTCGTGTTCCCTCATCCACCACGACTTCTTCCCCTTCCGCCCCCGAACCTGACGCAGGAGAAACGCCTGATGAATGACAACAAGCTCCCAAAGTTCCTCACCTGGGCTTGCGTGGCTGCGGCCATCGCCGCCATCCCCACAGCCTATGCCATCGCCCAACGTCCCGATGGGACGCCGCGTGAAGGTGCCGAAAGACGCCGGGACCGCCCCGAAGGGCGTCAACCCGTTGCACCGGTGCCGCCGCAAGCGTTCGATGCTTTTTCACCCGTGAAAGGCAGCATGCCGTCTTTTCCATCCCTGCCGGGGATGCCTGGAAACCACGATCATCAACCGACGTCGGACGAGTTCCGGCGTCTGGACCAAGAAGCCCGAGAGTTGGCCAACGCGTATCGACGCGAACGACAAGAAGAGAACCAAGAACGCATCCGACGTGAATTGGTCGAAGTGACCGAGCGTGCTTTCCAGCAGCAACTGGAAAGGCGTGAGAGGGAGATCGAAAACTTACGGCGACAACTGGAAGCGGTCCAAGAGCACCTGGAACAGCGACACCGATTGCGGGAGGAAATCATCAATCGGCGGGTTGCCGATCTCTTGGGAGAACCCAGCCCATTGAACTGGGATATCGGCCCGATGCCAAATGCCACCGCGCATGCTGGTGGCCCGGGAACCTCGCTCGGTGCGTCCACTCGTTACGCTCCCAGCCGCGGCACTAACATCAAAACTCCGCCGACCATCGTTCGTCGTTTCGACCGGGAAACGGGCCGCGAGTTTGATGTGGACGTCAAGGTGTTTCGCGACGGACAAGATTTCGGCGACATCGCCCGCAAGCTGGCCGAACGAATCACTCAACAAGCCAAATCACATGCACGTGATAGTGCACGGGAATCAGCCGAGGAGGCACGGGAGCAGGTGATGCAGCTGCGGCGCGAGATGGAAGAGATCCTTGACGACCTGAATGATCGATTCGAAGACGACGAAGAATTCGAACGTGAGGAGGTTGAACGCCAAGAAGAAGAAGAAGAAGAAGAAGTCAGCTCGTCCCATGACCGTAGCGAGGACAAACGGGACAGGGACGACCGTCGTGACCGGGACAACGATGACGACTGGAAAGACGAGGACCGGAACGAAGATTGATCGGCCACTGTTCTGCTATCTGCCGATGCCGAACCCCTAGGGGCGGCATCGGCGAACGGCCATTTCAATTCCCGCGATCATGGCCTTCGCCTTATTCAACGTTTCTTCGTATTCGGCGTCGGGATCACTGTCGGCCACGACGCCACAACCGGCCTGCACATAGATCGTTCCGTCCTGAACGACCATGGTCCGCAGCGCCAAACAGGTGTCCATGTTGCCGCGATAGTCGATATAGCCGACCGCGCCGCCGTATGGGCCGCGGCGATGCGGTTCGATTTCGTCGATGATTTGCATCGCGCGAACTTTCGGTGCGCCTGACACCGTACCGGCAGGCAGGCATGCTTTGAGCGCGTCAAAGGCATCGACATCGTCGCGCAGTTCCCCTTGGACTTCGCTGCTGATGTGCATCACGTGGCTGTAACGTTCGATCACCATCACCTCGGTCAGATCGACGGTGCCAAATTTGGCAACTCGGCCGACATCGTTTCTTCCCAGGTCAACCAGCATCACGTGCTCGGCACGTTCTTTGGGATCGGCCAACAGTTCGCGTTCCAAAGCCTTGTCTTCCGCATCGTCCTTGCCACGACGTCGTGTCCCGGCCAGCGGGCGAACGGTCAGGCGACGATGATCCACACGGCACATGATTTCCGGGGAACATCCGACCAACGTGCATTGACGCGACCGAACAAAGAACATGAACGGGCTGGGATTGACCACTCGCAGCGAACGATAGATCTCCAGCGGATCGATGTCGGATTTGACTGACAAGCGTTGGCTGGGGACGACTTGAAAGATGTCACCGGCACGAATGTATTCGACGCACTTGCGAACGCCCTGACAAAACTCTTCTTTGGTGAAGTTGCTTTGAACTTCCAGATGGGGCTGCGTGTCGTCGACGACCGCGACGCTTTGAACGGGAAAGCTGTGCGGTTGTGACAGCCGCTGGACGACTTGATCCACCTGGCGTTTGCCGGCGTCATAGGCCTGCTGCAAAGCGTCGCTTCCGCCCGGCGAATCTCCGTCGCCTTTCACATCGCGACAATCGACCAGATGGACGACCAGGATGGTTTTGTCGACGTGATCGAACACGCACAAGGTGTGATAGAACTCGAAATCCAGATCGGGCAGTTGCCGATCATCCTCGGGCGCGTTGGGCAACTTTTCCGCGTAACGCACCACATCGTATCCCGCGTACCCGATCGCGCCGCCGATGAATGGGGGCAAGCCCTCGGGGTCGGCGACGGTGAACTGGAAATACTTTCGAAAACTGTCCAGGGGATCATCGGACTGAAACGATTCCACCGTTTGATCGTCTTCGATGACCAGAACTTGATTTCCTGTCGCGGTAAAACGACGCATCGAATGCGTGGCTAGGAAGCTGTACCGGCCGACTTTTTCGCCACCGACCACCGATTCGAACAGACAAGCCGGACCGCCGTCGTCCAGCAATTTGAACGCCGTCACCGGAGTCAGCGTATCACTGAGGACTCGCCGATAAACCGGCACGAAGTCGTGCCGCTGGGCCAGCGAACGAAAATCATCAAAGTTGGGCTGGTGCATGGGCTTGCGGTGGTGGTCGTCGTCGGTGGCGCCGGCTCCCTCGAGCGAGCGGACCGGAATCGGCGAAACAGGGATCGGCGAAACGGGGCTCCACGATCCAAGGAAATCCCGTCGGTGGCTTGAGTTCCTACCAGGCAAGAATCTTCAACGCCGTTGGGGGTTCGACAACGAATCGAAAAATTTTCGCCGTCGGCCTTCGCGCGGATACTGGCAAGTGTGGACGCCGATGAAGGACGTGCAAGCGGTCTGACCAGCGAATTCGCCATCCGGTGCGGCGGAACCGATCCGTCAAAAGGACTTACGTTGACAGTGTTTATGGCCTCGATAGAATCCACAAATGACCGCCTGTGGGTGGTCTCGGATCGATTACCGGCCCGTCTGTGGCGCGGTCGGCGAGGTGTTGACCCGAATTTGGCGAGACGCCTGAACAAGGGTTTCGCCCCACGTTTCGATTTCGCCGGCTTGCGGGGGGGAAGCACGCGTCATGAAATGCCATTACTGTGAAAAACCGGCGACGTTCCATATCACCGAATTGACCGGTGACGACGGTCCGCAGGTGATGCACCTGTGTGAACTGCACGCCAAGCAGTTTTTGCAAAAGGAATCTGCCAGCCCGACCGCATCGTTGGCCGGTGTGATTGCCAAGCAACTGCAGCTGGGTCAAACCAAGGAAGAAATCGAACAGCTGGATCAAAAAGAGTGCCCGGTTTGCGGAATCAGCTTTTTCGAATTCCGTAACTCGGGGCGTCTGGGATGCCCCTATGATTACGTGCACTTCGAAGCCGATCTGAAGCCGCTGCTGATCAACATCCACGACGCCACCGAGCACACCGGCAAACGGCCCCGACGCGCCGCGGCGACGGCCGACGCCCAAGCGGAAATGATTCAATTGCGGCGTGACATGGAAGAAGCGGTCGAACGCGAAGATTATGAATTGGCTTCGCAGATCCGGGACCGGTTGAAAGAAATGGAACCCGCCGTCATCGAAGACCCGGGCGATACGTCCGGTCCTGCTGCTGAGAATCAGGACGACGCCGGTGACGAACCTACCGAAAACAGCACGCAAGGACCCTCGTGAAGCTGCAAACTGACGTCAGTGATCTCGCACACCGCAGTGGCGAATGGCTCCGTGGCACCGGCCCGGAATCCGATATCGTCATCAGCACTCGGATCCGATTGGCACGCAACCTGGCCGATTTTCCCTTCATCCGCCGCTGCAGCGATGAAGACCGCTTGAGCATTGAACGCACCGTCCGCAGCAAAATGGAATCGTTGCGTGGTTGGGACGAAATCTGCTACATCGATTTGGACCAACTGTCGGAAATTGATCGTCAATTGATGGTCGAACGACAGTTGATCAGCCGTGAAATCGCCGACGCCGACGGTTCCCGTGCCGTGGCCATCGATCCGTCGGAAAGATCCAGCGTGATGATCAACGAAGAAGATCATCTGCGGATCCAAGTGATGCACAGTGGTTTGGATTTGGATTCGGCCTGGAACCAAATCAATGATCTGGACGACCAGCTGGAAGCCAAGATCCTGTACGCATTCCATCCGCAGTTCGGTTACCTGACCGCATGTCCGACCAACGTGGGAACCGGATTGCGGGTCAGTGTGATGCTTCACCTGCCCGGATTGGTTATCACCGGTGAAATCGAAAAGGTGTTCCGCAGCATGCAGCGGATCAATGTCACCGTTCGCGGGCTTTACGGCGAGGGGTCCCAGTACACCGGTGATTTTTACCAGGTCAGTAACCAAGTCACGCTGGGCCACAGCGAAGAAGACTTGTTGAAACTGATCGGCGTCGAAGTGGTCCCGCGAATCATCGAATACGAACGCAAGGCTCGTGATTTCCTGGTGCACCAAGGCCAGCAAGACCTTCACGACGATGTCAGCCGCGCCCTGGGGATCCTAAGCACGGCTAAAAAGATCAGCAGCGAAGAAACGATGCACTACCTGTCCAAGGTTCGCATGGGCGTCAATTTGGGGCTGATCAGCGATGTTCAAACGGCAACGCTGAACAAGCTGTTCATCCACACCCAACCGGCTCACTTGCAAAAACTGCATGGTCGCGTTTTGACCTCATCGGACCGCAACATCCGACGTGCCAGCTATCTGCAGCGACATCTGTCGGGTGATGACAAATCGGATCTGAACTGACACCAAGATCAAAGTCGATTCGGCGGGTGCGAATTCCTATCGGTCCGCATTGGGTTTCGGTGTTCCCGTCATCCCCCCGTCTGATGGCACCGTTGCGTAATCGACGTCGGCAATGCGGATGATCGCGACGGAAATCGAAATGGGATAGCGGCGATCCGACGCGGGCGACGTTTCGAAGGTTCCCCCCCGCGTCCCCTGATAGAATACCTCGTCCTGCAGCCCCCCCTCCTCGCACTGACCGGCATGACTGACGGCGTGGACAACGAGTCCGACCTGATCACCGACGCCCTATCCGGCAATCGCGACGCGTTTGCGACGTTGGTGCGTCGCAATCAGGATCGCTTATTCGCGTCGATGATCCAGGTGACCGGGTCGCCCGACGAAGCGGAGGAAGTGGTACAGGAAGCCTTCATCCGCGCGTTCGTCAAATTGGACACGTTTCAGCAGAACAGCCAATTTTTCACTTGGCTGTATCGCATCGCCTTCAATACGGCGCTGACGCGACGGCGTCGCCAAAAGGCCAAGATTTCCCTGGACCAAGCACGTGAATCGGCCGGGCACGAGTTGACGGCAACCACCGACGCGGTGGACGAAAACCTGCTGCGTGCCGAGCGTGTGACCATGATCCGTGTCGCCATGGCCAGGTTATCCGAAGACCATCGTTCCATTCTGGTCTTGCGAGAGATGGAGGGGCATGACTATGAGAAGATCGCGGAGATTCTGTGCATCTCCATTGGCACCGTTCGAAGCCGCCTGAACCGCGCCCGACGCCAACTGAAACAACACTTGGAACAGTTGGAAGACGAACAGACCTCGCGTCCGCAATCGCGTCCCTAGCAACGCGGACACGCCGTCCGGCCGACGTTCTGTTGACGACCAACGCCCGTTGACGATATCGATTCGACGATCGCGATCATGGACGACCCCCAACCGCGTCTGGATTTGACCAACACGCCCAACCAGGGGCGACAGAAAGCAGCCGAAGATACGCCGCAGAGCAAACCGTTCCTGGGCATTCGATTTGAATGCTGTCGCACCTACGGCCGAATCTATTTGAATGATTCCGGAACGGCCTACGACGGTGCGTGCCCCAAATGCCGTCGCCGAGTGCGAGTACCGGTGGGTCCCGGCGGTTCGTCGTCTCGCTTCTTTTCCGCCGGTTAGTTGACGCCAAGGTTTGGCGGCGGCGTTCCGGCAAATTCGCACGCTGATTCCGCTTTTCGCGGCGGGCATCGTTTTGCTACCGTCGCGACGCGTCCCCCGATGTTGCACGGATCCGAATGCTTGGTGAATACAAAGTCAATCGATGCACCCGACGGTGTTTCACGCTCGGCCGTCCGCTGAAAGAAGCGGAATGGTACTACAGCGTCGTCATTGAAGACGGGGAACAGTTCGAACGCCGCGACTATTCCGCCGAAGCCTGGACCGAACCGCCCGAGGGTGCGATCGGCTGGTGGAAGAACCAAATGCCATCGGCGGAAAAGAAGAAGCTGACGTTGGCGCCGCCGGAAGTCCTGATTCAATTGCTGCGGCAAATGAGCGAAAACCCGGCGCAGGGGAAGAATCAATACTTGCTGGCCCTACTGCTACTGCGTCGCAGAATCGTTCGCGAGGCGACCGCCAGCGAAACAAGTACGGAATCGCCGGACGTCCTGCGAATCGAAGTCGGCAGCGATGGCGACACGATGGAAATTCCGGTCGCTGAAATTCGACGAAGCGAAGTCGAGGCGCTGAATCAAAACCTGCAAGAGTTGCTGTATTGCGAGGTCGACGAAGATCAATGATTCGCACGACCACGCCCCGTTACAGCAATGCTCCCAAACTCGGCCGACAACTATCTGCCTGGTTGATGATAGCCGTCGTCTTTGTATGCGGTGGTGCGACATGCATGCCACAACGAAAGGTGACCGATTTCCCTGCTCCGCCACCGGTCTTGTCCGATGTGCCGGAATTGAGCGACGTCATCGCAGCGGTCAACCGAAACGACGCGGTCCAGCAACTTTCAACAAACTCCGCATCGATTCAGGACATCCACCAAAAGACGCCTCGCTTTACCGCGAACGTTCATTTGCAACGTGAGAAGGACTTTCGGCTGCGGGCCAGCCTTCCCATCATCCTGGGATCGGGGTTGGACATCGGCAGCAACCGCGATGTGTTCTGGTTCGAAGTTCCCGACGGGATGAGCCGGACGATGTACTTCGCCCGTCATGACCAGTATCAAAATCAACTGCAGCACGCCGCGATCCCGGTCAATCCGGCGTGGCTGATCGAAGCCATCGGCTTGGTTCATTTGGATCCCGCCTTGGTCATCCAAGGTCCGGTGCGTCGTGACGACGGACTGTTGGAAATACGCAGCCGAATGCCCGACGGGATCCATCAACGCGTTTGTTACATCGACGCCGATGGCGGTTTTGTGACACAACAACTATTAACGAAACCGACGATCGGCGGTGGTGAGATTCTGATCGCCGAAAGTCGCACGGCAGACCATCGCTTTTATGAGAATCCAGCCTGCGTGCTGCCGCATAAGATCCTGCTTCGACTTCTTCCGACAGAAGCACCAGAGATGAATCTGATGATCGAAGTCGGTGACTACTCGGTGAACCAAATCCTAAGTGGTGACCCGAATCTATTTGTGATGCCTCAAACGGCGCCCAACATTCGTGACTTGACCAAGCTGTCTTTGGCCACACCGCCGGCCCCCACCGAAACCAGCTACACGCAACAGGCCACACTGATTCCGGAATATCGCGGCACAATCACGCGATAGTCTCTTGCCATCACGACACGATCACTTGCAAGTCTGATTCTTCGGCGACAACCACCGATTACGGTCGCTTTCTGAACCTCGCCACCTGTTGATGCAGGTGGTGATCCGCCGGAGTATCCAACAAGCAGGCTTGCTCGATTGCGGCAGCCTGCTTGTTTTTGTTTTGGCGATACAAGATTTCCGCCAGCGTGTCGCGATAGATGGCGCTGTCGGGTTCCAGACGCACCGCCCGCGACGCCCACTGCTGGGCAAGCGACAATTGGCTGTCGTTGACCGCCAGTACCCAGGCCAGGTTATTCAGCATCATGGCGTCACTGGGATAGCTGGCAAAGTGCTGATGGCCCAAATCAACGATCCGATCCAGCGTTTTGGTTACCAAATCGTCCATGCCAGCCTCAGCCGCTTTGGGCAGCAACCGTTCGACGTGATCGATTGCCAACGGATCCAGTTTTGATATGAAAGCCAGCGATCTGTCGACGGCTTCTTCGTCGCCGGCATCGATTGCCGCTTGCATCCGATACCCCTCAACGACCGTGGGATACCAGACGAAGGTGACTTCGGATCGATCAGGGACGTCCAAGAGTGTGACCACCGCTTGGTCCAAGATCATCGCGGCGTCAAAGGGACGCGTTTCGTGAATCATCTCCGCGTAGGTGTGCACCGCTGCCGAAAAGTCTCGTGCATGCTTGGGATCAAGCGCGGTCAACGCCAACAGTCCCTGGTACGCAGCTTTGGCCTCCGCATCCAAACCGTGTGTCACCAAGTAATCGATCACACGGCGGCGATGACGCGGTTGGGGCGAACAAAGCAACAATTGCATGGTCTGGTCGCTGTGCAGACTGGCCGAAGCGTCCGTTCCCTGTTTCGCCAAACGCCACTGTGCCGCCAGGATTCGCACCGCCAGTGCTTCGTCATCGGCGCTGGGCGAAGGCGTCGTTGTCGTTTGCACTTGGTGCAAAATCTGTTCGAAAATTTTGCGATAGATCGTCGCTGCTGTCTGATCGTCACCGGAGAACTGTTGTCGTTCAGCCAGCAGGAACATTGCCCGGCGATCACCACGCCGCACCAATTCCGTCTGCCACAGATCAGCCAAGTCTTGTCGGCCCAACCGCTGGAACATCAGCGGGTAGCCCGAATGAATCTCAGGTTCCGCTATCGAGCGGGTCAGCCGACTGCGTCGGTTGGTCGCCGGCGCGGTCATCAGCAAGTGGCTGAACCGATCCAAATCGATCGCCGAATCCCATGAATGTGGCAAACGGCCGCGCAAAAGATCGGCGGTCCACCGATTGCGTGTTCTGACGCTTGATCCGGCATGAGACAACGCCAGCACTTGGCTAATGCGTCCCCACATGCTGCCGTTGGCACCTTCATCGCCAAAAAAACTGGCCAGCACGCTGGCCGTCGATTCGCTGACTTGATCGTCATCGGGGTCATGCGCAAAGCGGACCGCCCAATCCAGTTCACCCGCCTGCTGAAGCGACCAACAAACCAACAATCGCGATGGATAGCGTCCAATACTGGTCTGGCGACACAGTTCCTGGCACACTTGCCACGCCAAATCACGACGCCCGCACCACAACAAACTTCGAATCACCAACTGGACATGGTTCACATCGGTCGTCGAATCTTCGGTGGCTGACGCGACCCGTTCCAACCAGTCCCGTGTCGCCAGATTCAATTGCCGTGCGATTTGTTTGGAACGGCCATCGGCAACCGCATCTGTGTCATCGGCCAAACCAATGGCTTTAAAAACATTCTGATAGCGTGATGACGCACGGGCCAAGTTTGCGGCACCGTAGGGATCAATTCCGGAAAGGACTTCAATGGCCAAATCGATTTCGCCACAACTGGCAAGCGTTCCCCAACGCAGCTGACCGATCAACGCGGCCTGATTCCGATCCACTCCCGCGGCAACGTTCGTTGTCTTCCACTCGGGCCCGGTCAATGCGTCGATCGCTTCTTGGCGTCGCGACAAATCACCGGCACGATGTGCGGCAACCAAGCGACGGCTTTGGTGACGCGTCCACGACAACGAACGTGGCGGACCGATGGCCGACATCGCGGATCCATCCACTTCATCCAACCATTCGCATAGTTCGCGCCAGCGACCGTCCAAGGCCATACAGCGATAGCGAAGTTCGCGCAGTTGGTCGACGTATTCGACGTCCGACGCACGGTCATCCGCGATGCCAGGGCCGGCTTGCGCCCCACCGATCCGATCCGTATTATTCTGTGCCGCATTCTTCTGTGCACTGCGAAGAGCAGATTCGGCCAACTCGATCGCGTCGTCACGTCGCCCTAAGGCGTCCAACACCTGTATGCGATTGATCGTTTGTTGGTTGCCCGACCAACGTTGGGAACGATCGGGCAGCAATGTGTCTTTGGAAACGGGCATGCCCATGACTTGCATCACTTCAGCACGGCACACCAGCATCGACGGTGATTCGGCCACGCGGTCGATCAGGTCTACGAGGTCAGGGACCTTGTCACCCGAGACGGCCATGGCGACCAGCAACGGATACAAGTTTTCTATCGACGTGGCCGCACGGTCACGCAAACCGTCCCATGCGGGTGTCCCACTGGACTCATCGAGCGCAACCGCAGCGGCTTCGAAGCGACCAGCCTTTAACAACAAGTCCATCGCTTCGGCCGGATCGACCTCCTGCAGTCGCTTGGACAATTCTGGGGGAGTGTCGGGCAAAATCCCCCGTCGCCATCGATCCAAGATCCATTGGGCCCGACCGGAAACTTCCGGATCTGGATCACGCACCGCTTCACGCACCCACTGTCGAGTCGCGTCGCGATGACGCCACATCTGCAACGTCGTGCGTTGACGCATTCGATAATCGTCCGACGACAGTTGTTCGGGTGCCAATGCCCCCTCGGTCGCGATGATCGGTGGTGGCGTCTGGGCCTGGCCGGTCACATCTGACGTGCTGCGTTGCTGCTGTGCGGGCGAAGGGTCCTGCTGATCTGCCGCCGTCACCGGGATCGCCTGAAACGGGATCAACAGTCCCCAAATCGCCAGCACCGGCCCCGTCTGGCACACGCCACAACACAGGTCATTCGATCGCATTTGTCGATGATGCAAAGACACAATCCCGTTGTTAGAAAATCCATACGATTGACGCGGCATGCCTGAGTATTCGTTCAGGAACGTCACCGCGTCCGATCACCATCGTTCAGTGTGGGGCGGCGTTGCGATGGTCAGCTCCCATGATGAATCACCAGTCTTTGAAACCTGGAAGCATTGATGAAGTTTAGCCGATGGTCCAGAAAAAGGGACATTTCGTCCGCCGGTCGTTAAGATGATCGGGCGCCAAAGGCTCGAGGACGCAATCGTCGCCGCGAGACATTCAACCCGCTCGCAGGGCCGCCGCTCGAATCCTTTGGTCATGATCCCGCCCGAAATCCCCGCCTATTCAAGCCAATCTGCCGATGCCCACCCCCAGTCTTCGACCGCGGTTTTGTCGTCACCGAAAACATTCGAATCAGCCGATTCCGAACCGATTCATGCACGGCAATCGTTTACGCCCAAGGTATCCATCACTGGGAATCGCGGCGTGTTTGATTCTGTTTTCTGCCGCCCATCTCCACGCCCAGACGGATGTGTTCTGGGGACAATGGCGGGGCAACCAGCAAAACGGCGTCGCACCAGCAGGCGATTATCCCGTCCAGTGGTCCAGCGAGTCCAACATTGCCTGGACGCTTGATTTACCGGGACGCGGCGGCAGCACCCCCGTCATCGTGGGTGACACCGCGTATCTGACCGCCGGTTTCGAAGACAAAAATCATGTCATCGCCGTCAATCTGACCGACGGAACAGTCGCCTGGACACGAGAACTGGGCGATGATCGCGGCGGCAAGCACCAAAAGGGCAGCGGCAGTAACCCATCGGTGGTATCCGACGGAAAATCGCTGTTCGCATACTTTCGCAGCGGCGATGTCGGCTGTCTTTCAGCTGACGGAACCGTTCGCTGGCATCACAACCTGCAAGATATGTACGGCCAGGACACATTGTGGTGGGACCTGGGCAGTTCACCGATCATTGCCGACGGCAAAGTCATCATTCCGGTGATGCACTCCAGTGAAGGCGAAGATCGGCGATCGTTGACCAGCGTCGGATACGTGGTGGCGTTGAATGCCGAGTCAGGCGACGTGGCCTGGAAAGTCGACCGAAACACCGACGCACCGGTCGAAGCATCGCAAAGCTACACGACTCCCGTGCGGTGCAACGTCAACGGCATCGACATGTTCGCCGTATTGGGGGCCGATCAAGCATCGCTGCACCGTGTAAACGATGGCATGACCGTGGGAACGGTGGGCGGGTTCAATCCCGCCGGCGAAGCCTTCTTTCGTTCCATTTCGTCACCCGCGGTGACTGACGGCGTCTTGATTTGCCCGTATTCACGCGGCGATACCGTGACGGCCATCGCACTGGATCGTTTGGCAAAAAATGCCGGTCGTGATGCGGTGATTTGGGAACGCGACGACATCGGCAGTGATGTTCCGACACCTGCCGTGGAAAACGGCGTCGCCTACTTCATCGAAGACGGTCGTCAGAACCGTGGTGAGGTCATCGCCGTCGACGTAAAAACCGGTGAAACCAAATGGACCGTTGCGACGCCCAAAAGCCGAGTGACCTTCAGCAGTTCACCGCTGATCGCCGGCGATCACTTGTATGTCACGGCGGAAGATTCTCAGACCTACGTGATCGGACCGCTGTCATCAGATTCTCCCGAATTGGTCGCGCAGAACGACTTGGGCGAACAGCCGGGAATCACCGTGTCCAGCCCGGTACCGCTAAAAAACGGATTGCTGATCCGCACACGAGATTCGTTGATCCGGGTCGGAAAATAGTCGCCCGCCGTTCCGCGTCTGACTTCGATCGTTCGCGACCAACATTCAGGTGGCCGGCGCGAGCGACGAGGATGGTGGGCGAACGACGAAGCCGTCTCCCACAATCATGCGGATTGCAGCGGGGATCACCTCGAACGTTGTAGGTACGTCTTGGTCGATTTCACCATCGATGCTGAACCGCATCGGCGGATCACTGCTCAGTTGCAATGACCTGACTTGGCGAAACAGCACTTGGTCCGATTCAAGAAATCGACCAAGTAGATTGGAAGCCACCAGCTTCGCCATTTCAGCAACCTCGCCATCACGAATCAGGACGACATCCATCCGCCCGTCACAAATCGATGCTTCCGGGGCGACTTCGATGTGTCCCGCGTTGGTGCGACCGTTGGCGACAATCACGGCCCAACAATCCAGCCGATCCCGATGACCGTCGGATCGAGCGTCGACGTGGTACGACCGCATATCGGGCAGCACATCCATCGCGCCACGCAGATAGCTGAACGCCCCCCAAAACGCCTTGGTCTGATCGTCTAGTTGTTCGCTGACTCGGACACTGTTTCCGCCGGCGGCCACGTTGGCAAAGTAACGGTCGCGCCGCCCATCGCTGACCCGAATGACGTCACCAGGAATGACTCGAGCGTTTTGAAGGACGGCGGCCGATTGCTGAACATCCGCCGGCATGCCCAGCGTCCGAGCAAAATCGTTGGCGGTGCCCAGCGGCAGAATGCCGAAAACGGGGCGTCGCTCCGACGGCAGCTGCATGATCGCGTTGACAACGGCATTGACGGTCCCGTCGCCGCCGGCCGCGACGACGGTGCGCAGCCCATCGTTCACGGCTCGCGCGACGACTTGGCCCAGATCGATTTGTTGCGATAGTTTCAACCAACGACCGCCCCATTGGGACTGGGCGGCACGCGCGGTGCTCACATCCAACCCCCGACCCGAACTCTGGTTCCAAATCCACAGCACATCGGCCGCCGCAACGGTGTCGGCCTGAGTGGTGGCGATCGCGTCGGACATCATCGGTTCCATTGTTAATCGATACCCGGTTATCAAATTCCTCGCACGAAACACATTCGGAGACTTATGAAGGGCGGCAATCCTCGGACCAAAACAGATCGAAACCGTCATTTCTCCCGACTGATCCGTACGGGAAGTGCGAGGGTGATCCACTTCATCCGCGGACGCGAACCCATCGCAATGCTGGTATGGGTCACCGTGGTATTGGGCATCTGGGGATTCGTCGAATTGGCCGATGAGGTCACCGATGGTTCGACACAGAACTTTGATCGTTGGGCGGTCAGCCTGATGCGTCAGAGCGACGCGCCGTCCATTCCGATCGGCCCCCGGTGGATGGGCGAAGCGGGGCGAGACATCACGGCCCTGGGTGGGATCGCCAATCTGACCCTGTTGATCGTTGCGGCAACCGGATTCCTGCTGGTCAACCGAGCCAAACGCTTGGCGGCGATCCTAGTGGCCTCCACCACCAGCGGCATCGCCATCAGCTTGTTGCTGAAGCGGGTGTTTGATCGACCACGCCCCGATGTGGTCCCGCATCTGTCAGACGTTTACACCAGCAGTTTTCCCAGCGGCCATTCAATGATGTCTGCGGTGGTATACCTGACCCTGGGTGTGTTGATCATTCCCGTGCTGAAGCATTTTTGGGCGCGGGTCTATGTGCTGGCCACGGCAGCACTGGTGACCGTCTTGGTCGGGATCAGCCGCGTTTATATGGGCGTGCACTATCCCACCGACGTTTTGGCCGGATGGGCGGCGGGTGGCGTTTGGGCACTGATCTGTTGGTCGATCGCCCGCCGCAGCACGCCAAAACCGCCGTCGGACACGCTGGTCCCCGCTAGGGAACCAAAGTTGTGACCAATGGACGGTTTGGGCGGTCGTATCGCCGGTTTACGGCTTGGGGGCCGCAGCAGCCAAGGCGGCCAAGTCTTCCTGGCCGACACGGGTACAGAATTCACCCAGTGATTCGTCGCCTTGGCGGTTGGCTTTGAACGCGGCGAAGATCGCCACCAATTCATCGACCACCTCGGCGTCGGGCACCAAGTCTTTGTAGATGAATGCCAGACGGTTCCCCAGCCAACCACCGCCGGCGAACAGCGTGTACTTGTTCTTGGCTTTGCCCACCAACGCCAGGTCGGCGTTGTAGGGGCGAGCACAACCGTTGGGGCAGCCCGTCATGCGAAGGGTGAACCGTTCCTTGTCCAAACCCAATTTGGCCAAAGGTTGCTCCAGCCCATCAATGATTCCCGGCAGACGTCGTTCGCTTTCGGTGATCGCCAGACCGCAGGTGGGCAGCGCGACACAGGCGATTGACCAACGCCGCACGGTGCTGGTGTCTTCGGTGGTCACGATCTTGTGGTCCCGCAAGATCTGGATCAGTTCATCCCGCTGATCTTCTTCGAAGTCACAAAAGATGATGCTTTGGTGACTGGTCAAGCGAATTTCCGGAGCAAATCGCTGGCACACCGCCCGCAATCCGGCTTTCAGCTGACGCTGGTCGTTGTCGTACAGCCGTCCATTCTCAATGTTCAGACCATAGGACCATTTGCCGTCGCCTTGTTCCTGCCATCCCATGTGATCGTCGAAATCGGTCACATCGTCGTCGGTCAGATCTTGCAGCGGCCCGCCATAGTATTCCTCGACCGCACGCCGGAATTTTTCGATGCCCCAATTGGCGATCAAGTACTTCAGACGGGCAACCTTGCGATCTTCGCGGTTCCCATAATCGCGTTGGACTTTGATGACCGCCTTGGCCACATCCACCGCTTGGTCAGGCGTTACAAAAGCCATCCGCTTGGCCAACGCGGGGAACGTCTTGGATGCACTGGGGGTGGTTCCCATTCCGCCGCCGACACTGACGTTGTAACCAACGACTTCACCGTCGCGGACGACGGCCAGGAAGCCCAGGTCTTGGGTGTAGATATCGATACAGTTGTCGTCGGGCAAAGCGATGCCGATTTTGAATTTTCGCGGCAGATAGCGAGGCCCATACAGCGGCTCGACAACTTCGCCGGGACCGCCGCCGACCAGTTCTTTTTCACCGGTCTGTTCGTTGGTCAACCACAATTCATGATAGGCAGGCGTCTGTGGTGCCAAGGCGACGGTCAGTTCATCGGCCAATTGTTGGATGGTGTTGTGAAGCGGCCCGGTCCGCTTGGCGGGGCAACACATGATGTTTCGATTCACATCGCCGCAAGCGGCCAGCGTCGACAATCCAACCGCATTGACGCGTGCGATCGCAGCCTTCAGATCATCTTTAACAACGCCGTGCAGCTGGAACGTTTGTCGGGTGGTGATCTTGAGCGTCGAATTCCCCAATTCATCGCATAGATCCAAGTGGGCCAGCAGTTGTTCCGACGTCAATCGGCCGCCGGGAATCCGGCACCGCATCATCATCGAATAGGCTTTGCCACCGCCGGTCTTCTTCAGCTCGGCCCGCTTGTCTCGGTCGTCTTGCTGGTAAGTCCCGTGGAACTTCAACAGTTGCAAATTGTCTTTGTTGAAGTGATCGGAATCTTCGTGCAGTTCTTGGCCGATGGTGCCTTTCAGGTACTGGCTGCCTTCTTTGATCCCTTCGACGGGGCTAAGCTTGGGAGCGTCCGTGGACATAGTTTGGATGTCAGTCGGGTATTAGGATTCGAGCCGCGTGGATTGAACGCGAGTGGATTCGATGGTGAGTGCACGACGCGAAATTCGCTGACTGGCAGACTTTGCCCAGCCTTCACATTCTTCGACGTCTGGTCAACTATAACGGCCGCTCTTCTTCATCACTATGCCAGTCGCTGGACCACCGATGACCGCAACGCTTCTGAACGGAAAACAGATCGCACAGGAGATTCGAGCCGAAATCGCCGAACAGGTTCGCCGGCGTGTTCAGGCGGGGAAATCGCAGCCCAAGCTGTGCGCGATCCTGGTGGGGGACGATCCCGCCAGCCAGGTGTACGTCCGCAACAAGGAACGGGCCTGCGAAAAAGCGGGAATTGCGGGCACGGTCGACCGATTGCCCGCCACCACCACCGGCACCGAACTGCTGGCGCGGATCGAACAACTGAACCACGATCCCACCGTACACGGCATCCTGGTCCAATTGCCGTTGCCCAAATCCGAATCGTCGGCCGATCCACTGGACGAACGACGGGTATTGGACGCCGTTTCGCCGCTGAAGGACGTGGACGCATTCAGCCCCGTCAACGTGGGATTGCTGATGCAGGGGCGGCCGCGTTTTCTGCCTTGCACCCCGCACGGCGTCGTCCAACTGCTGCATCGCTGTGACCGCCCCGTCGCAGGCAAACACGTCGTCGTGATCGGACGCAGCGATATCGTCGGCAAACCCATCGCGTCGATGCTGTCACAGCGAACGAACATGGCCAATCAAGGCGACGCGGAAGGCGGCCGAGACGTGGCCAACGCCACGGTGACAATCGCACACAGCCGGACGGAAAACCTTGCCGACGTTGTCCGCCAAGCCGACTGTGTCATCGCAGCAGTGGGCATCCCAAAGCTGGTGACCGCCGACATGATCCGTCCCGGTGCGACGGTCGTGGACGTCGGCATCAATCGAGTCGACGACAAGCTGGTCGGCGACGTCGACTTTGAAGGCGTCAAAGAAGTCGCCGGCGCGATCACACCTGTTCCCGGCGGCGTCGGACCATTGACCATCGCCATGCTGCTGCACAACACGGTCAAAGCCGCGGAACTGGCCGACGGATAGAACTGGCCGAAGGATAAAGGCAGGGTGCCGTCACACCGTCATCGGCATCTGGCAATTCGCACATCGCAACCGTGCCTATGCGGCCTGTGTCATCGCAGCTTTCTGCAGCCGTTTGGCGATTTTTGGCGGCGGCTGACGCCAGCGTCGGTGCAACCACCAGTATTGTTCCACCGACATGTCGATCGCTTCGGCCAACCGCGCGTTGTACCAGCGAGTCAGCGTCTGCACGCTTGCACAGACCTTGCCCGGATCGTCGGCCGGATCAGCGACGCCGACGCATCCCGATTCGAACCTCATTGGTTGTCCGTCGATGCGTCGCGTGTAAGCAGCCAACATCGGGGCCCCCGATGACAACGTGAACAACGCTAAGGCTTTGTGACAAGAAGCGGGGGTGCCTAGAAAATTCACCCAGCATCCTTTGTCACCCGCGTGTTGGTCGGCCAACAGTGACAACGCCCCACCGCTGCGAAGCAACCGTTCGACCTCCGGTGCGCTGCCTTCCTTATCGACCAAGTGCTGGCCCTTTGCACTGCGAAAACGCTTGACCCAAGCATCGATGAATTGGTTGTCCAGCCGCCGCGCGATCGACGTGGTTTGAAAGCCCATCAACCCGATCAAGTAGCCACCGATTTCAAAGTTCCCGAAGTGCCCGGTGACCGTCACCGTGGGTCGTCGTCCCAACAAAATTCGCAACATCGCGCGGTTCTGGCGAAAACGAATGTGACGGGGCCAGTTGCACAGGTGCAATCGACGCTGAGCCCAGGCTATTTCGCACCCCATCAACAACAGCGAATGCCACATCGACCGCATCAACGCTGCGGCTTCCTCCTCGGTGGCGTCGGGAAAGACACGGCGGATGTTTTCACGCGTGACGCGATAGCGAATCTTGATCGGGCCGGTCAACAACCAGGCCAGAACCCGACACATTCGATCACCCATGTCGGCCGGCAATACCTGAACGACCGAAACCAACAGCCGCACCAAAAGATACGCGGCGGCATCAGTGGCCTGTCGCTTCCAAGCTTGCATCGATCCAGTTCGGTGAGAGGTGATCCGTCACTTCAGCCCTGAATTCACAGGAAACCGGCGGGCGTACCGGCACACCCGCTGTCACCATCATCCCGCAACCGGTGCTTCGTCACCAGACCGATTTCCGGTCATCAGCGAGACCACGATCAAAGTCAGAAACGCCAAGGGGATCGTCACGATCCCGGGTTGGCCAAACGGCGTCGGCGCACCAGCCGGATCGATACCGTAAACCGATTCAAACGTATCGGCCGACAACAACACCCACGCCAACGAGCTGAACATTCCGACCAGAATGCTGGCGACGATCCCTTGCCGTGTCGTCCTTTTCCAAAACAGCAACATTACTAACGAGGGCAAATTCGCGCTGGCGGCCACACTGAATGCCCAGCCGACCAGGTAACTCAAATTCAAGCCCTGGAACAGAATCCCCAACACAATCGCGACGATACCGACAATGACCGCCGAAATTTTCGCCACGCGGACCTGACGAGTCCCCGAAAGTTGCAGACCAAAGACGCCTTCCAACAGATCGTGAGCAACGGCTCCGCTGCTGGCCAAGATCAGCCCGCTGACAGTGCCCAACACCGTGGTGAATGCGATCGCCGAAATGATCGCAAACAACCAATCATTGAAACTGCGTGCCAACAACGGCGCGGCCATGTTGTTGCTGGTCAAGTCGAGCGCCCCGTTGGTCATCGCGCCCAATCCCAAGTAAAGCGTCAGAACATAGAAGAATCCGATCGTCGCGATTCCAACGATCGTGCTTTTGCGTGCAGCCGCGGCATCCTTGACCGTGTAATAACGAATCAGAATGTGGGGCAACGAAGCGGTGCCACAAAACAGCGCCAACATCAACGACAGAAAGTTGATCTTGCCGACCCAGCTTTCACCACGAATACCTTGAAAGCGTGGATGTTCGCCCGGCCGCAGCACCTGGGAACCTTCGGTCGCTTGTGGATAGTAGATCGTCGACATCGTTTCATCATCGTGCCAAACACTGGTCTTTTTCCAAAGCACGACTTCGCTTTGACGCAGCGTCGCCAAATAGGCCGCGGGCCCCAGTGGCCCGGTTTGCTGCTGATCATCAGGCAAACGACTGACATAGCCGCCGGTCAGTAATTCGCGTTGGCCCGGATCGCGTCCAAGAGGAGCCCCGTCGATCAACGTCGCTGCGTCCGTTTTTCGAACCGACTGGGCTTGACGCAACCAAACCTGTGCACCGGAGCGTTCGATTCGAAACAAATCGAAGCCTCGATTGTCGTCACGCGCCAATCGAATGAAATCCTGGGCATCCGACCAACCATCATCGGGCGTCAACACAGTCCGTCCCGCGATCATCGCGTCACCGGTCTGGATTCGCTGGGGGGCAACCTCGCTTTCATCCAGCGGTCCGATCGACTGGAATCCGCCATCGTCGACCTTCAACCCCTTGGATAGAACGATCGCCACCAAGACGGCGCTAAAGATGACCAGCAAAGATCCTTTCAAAAACTGGACCCAGGTCGTGCTGACCATTCCTGCGGTGACGACGATCACAATCACCACCGCACCCACTGCAACGACACCGATCCAATGGGGCAGTCCCAACAGAGGCTGGATCAGCACACCGGCGCCGACCATCTGCGGAATCAGATAGAAAACACTGACGACCAGCGTGCTGACGCCCGCCGCGGCGCGAATGCCGGGTGATTGAAACTTGGCATCCAGCGCATCGGCGAAAGTAAATCGCCCCAGCCGCTTCATCGGTTCGGCGATGACGAACAGTGCGACCACCCAACCCGCCAAATAACCGATCGAGTACAGGAATCCGTCGTATCCGTACGACGCGATCATTCCGCAGATGCCCAAAAACGATGCCGCCGACAAATAGTCCCCGGCAAATGCGACACCATTGATCGCCCATGGGATCTGGCCATGGGCAGCGAAGTAACCTTCGGACGACGTCGCACGGCGTCCCAGGTAAAAACTGATGCCCAGCGTGAGCAACACGAAGGCCGCAAAGGCGACGATTGCCGCGACGGATGCGTCGTAAATCACGAGCGATCCTCCGTCGCCGAGACAGCTTCATCGTCCGGTTCGACACGACAAAACCAGCCGTAGATGCCTGCCAACAAAATGGCCACGACGATCAATCCAAACCCATAAACGATCGCCAGATTCAGCCCCCAGAACAAGACTTGGTCGAACGCATCGGGCGCGAACGCGCCGGTCAGCACGAACCCCAGGTAACACAACAAATACACCACAAACAAAACCAACCCCAACTTGGCGTTGAAGCGTTGTGCGTCGACAGACGTTTGGGTCATCGGCGGACCTTGGCAAAGGACGATACGCGATCGGGACATCCCACGGGTCGCAAACTGCGTGCGATCCGTGGCGGATGTTTCTAGCGTATTGGGCCGGCGTCGTGGGGTGACCACGACGGCTGGACCGGGTCGCCGCCGAACATTTCTTCGATGCCTTCGATGTAATCCAGTGCCTGCTGCAGCGTATCGACGGACACCCCGGCAACGCGACCGCCGCGGTCACAATCCCCCAACAGCAACAGATCCTCGAACCACGGATGCGATGCCAAACGACGTCGGCGGCGGGCGCCGATCGTGTGGTCGTGAATCTTGTGGGCTTCCATATGATGAGCGATCAGCCATGCGGTGCGTGGACTGATGTAGCCATCCAAAGCCTCCAGCGCCGCGACCGAATGATCGTCGGGATCGATCGCCTTGCCGACGTCATGCATCAGTGCGGCCAACAAGAACTCTTCGTCATAGGGTGCTTCGTCCTTGGCCAAACCGAACACCTGCAGGCTGTGATAAAGCGCATCGCCTTCGGGGTGCCAGCGTGGCGACTGGACGACATTTTCCAGCGGGACCATCAAAGCTTGGAAGACTTGAAAACGGTCGGGACGCCCCTGGATCTGTCGCAGCGATGTCGACAGCGACTCAGCATCGTAATCGTGTGCGAACACCAACAGCTTTTCCAGCTGCGACGCCGAAGCCCGTTCGATCGCTTTGCCGGTGATGCTGCTTTTGAATCGATGTCCGATCCATTTCAATGGATAGACCGTCAATTCAATCGGAAACTCGTCCGCGATGCGGATATGGGTAAACACACGCGGTTGGCCGTCCTTGACCACTTGCTTGCGAACCACCTGACAGCCGAACCCCAACGAATCGACTTCGTCGGCGATCGCGTCGGGATGATTTCCAAAGACATGGATATCGATGTCACTGCCGTCGCGGACCGATCCGGTCAGCACGCTGCCGATCAACTTGGGATGGTGAGCGTCCAGTTGCCGCAACCACCACAAGGCGCGTAAACGCATTCGCCCCAATCGTCCTTGGCGGGCATCGGCGTCGGTTTCGTGTAACCGTGTCAGCACCTGGATCTGGTCACGGACCTCGGCGTTGCTGGGCAAGTCGGCGGGTTTGACCCAGCCACGCACCGTCCGTCGCGACGCCTTGATCTTGGCTTGGAAGTACTCCGTTTCCTGTCGGCTGTACATCAATCTGGCCGCCTCGAACGCGATTTGACGGCGCAGCTTCGAATCTTTCATCCGTGGGGTCCGTTCGATGCGGACCCGGTCATGCAAGGGAGCAGGGCAGGGTGGAAAGCGCTTTTTCGGCAATCCCACCTGAGTGAAGATTTACAGGCCCACCAACGGGACCCGCAACCCATCGTAGGCCAACTCGATTCCCGGCGGCAAGGATTCGTTGGTCGGCCCGTGATCCAAATCATGCCCGATATGAGTCAGCAGAGTCCGCTTGGGGGACAGTTGGCGAGACACTTCGATCGCCTGATCGACGGTGAAGTGCGTCGGGTGGGGTTTATAACGCAGCGCACCGATGACCAGCGTGTCCAGGCCCCGCAGCAACTCCATCGATGCGTCCGGGATCCCGTTGGTGTCCGTGCAATAGGCGAAATCACCGATGCGGAACCCCAGCACTTCGAAGTGTGGCCCGTGCAGCATCGGGATCGGCGTCACCGGGACGCCCAACGCTTCGAAGGGATCATGAGTGATGCGGCGAAGTTCCAATCGCGGTTTGGATCCCGGATGGGTTTCCTCGCGATCGGAAAACGCATAATCGAATGACTTGCGAATCCGATCGTCCACTTGTTCCTGACAATAAATCGGTACGGGGGCGTGCAGACGAAATGGAAACAGACGCACATCGTCGAGCCCGAACAGGTGGTCGGCGTGCTCGTGCGTGAACATGATCGCGTGGATCAGCCCGATGTCTTCCCGCAGCAACTGTGCCCGCAGATCGGGCGGGGTGTCGACCAGGAGGTCCCCGTCGGGCAATCGAAAGACGATCGCGCAGCGTGTTCGCTTGTTTTTGGGATCGCTGCTGCGGCAAACCGGGCAATCACAGCCGATGGCGGGGACCCCCACACTGGTCCCGGTGCCCAGAAACACGACCTCCGGACGCGACGAATCAGCCTTCCGGTCGGCCTGATCCGCGTCCGGTGCCGGGCGACGATCACCCGGCGCCGGGTTATTTTTTGCCCGGTCAGACGATGCGCCGGACCGTGCGCCGGACGGCAAATCGGCAGACGAAGACGCTGGCTTGGTCACTCGCGAAGGCTCGGTAAAGGTGGATCCGGTCGGCGCGCTACCGCAGGGCCGATCCGCCGATCTTGCCCGCTGTCATAATCCGGGGCAATTGCCCCTTGGCCCGATCGGGGCGATTCTGCGATACTCTCCGGTCGCCTCAAGCTGTCAATCGTCCTGGACGACCGTCGCCGCGCCGCCTGGTCCGGCCATGCGTGTTGGCGATTCCACCGGCTTCCATGGCCGATTTGCCCGCCCGCCGACGACTGTGCGGGCCGATGAATATCCCGGTCGGACGGGTTTAATCAGACCGCCGGCCCACTGCGAATACAAAGAAGTCACCAGTAGGACCCCATTTGCCCATGTTCAAAAACTTTTCCCCTCAAGCCCTGGGAATCAACGGCCGCCAAAGCGAATTGATCGAATTGTCACTGACCTACGCGTTCCGTGGGATGGACGTCGATCTGTTGGACATGCTGCGTCGATCGCAACGCACGAGCGTGGAAGACGCCACGAAGTACCTGCGGGCGGCCGACATCAAAATTGGTGGTTTTGAACTGGACATCGACCTGGACGCCGATGATGACGCGTTCACCGCACAGGTCGGCACCCTGCACCCGCTGACGGAGTTGGCGGCCGAATTGCAGGTCGAACGTGCTTATTTGCGTGTCCCTTCGGGCACCGACCGGTTGCCTTACCCGGAATACTTCGAAGTCCAGCGAAGCCGCCTGGACCAAATCGCCGGTGTTTTGGCCGCCAAAGACATTCGACTGGCCGTCGGTTTTTCGGCTTGTCCGACCGGTGACGAAGTCCAATTCCCCTTCGTTCGCGACGTCGAAGGCTTCATGGCGTTGATCTCCGCGACGACCGCCGACAACATTGGCTACCTGCTGGACACCTTTGATTGGATCATCGGCGGTGGCGCGATGGACCAAATTACGGAAATCCCTGGTAGCAAGATCGTGGCCGTCCGTTTGTCGTCGTTGTCCGATTCGGTCGACGCATCGACGGCGAAGCCGACCGACCGCGTGCTGCCCGAAAAACAAGGTCTGTTGGACTTGGTCGCACTGGTCAAGCATCTGGATTCGTCGGAGTTCGACGGTCCGATCGGCCCGGCCGCCAGCACGGCGAACTATAAAGGTCAAACCCGCGAAAGTATCGTTCAGGCCGGCCAAGAAGCCGTCGATGCGATCCTCAGCGATGCCGGCCTGCACGTCGCCCCGCGACCGATGGACCTGATCGAAGACATCCCTTACGAGCCGACACCGTCGATCTGATCGCCGGGCATCGGCGCAGTCGAAGGCAACCCACCTTTGAATCCACGTCACGCCGATCCCACCACGCCGGACACCAAAGTTCGTCCGGCATTCTGGACTTCCAAACGCCGAATCGGAAACTTTTTCCTGTTCGGCGTTGCCGTTTGGGCCGCCACCACGTTGGCGTTGCCACGGCCTTCTGCGTCCGATTCCTCAGGCCCCAACCGGCGTGCATCGTCGGCGGCATTCGTTGCCGCGTCGCAATCGAAGCGGCACGACTTGCCGCTTCACCGGGTCGCCGCCAATGATGCACCGCCCACTGACATCGCGTCCATTCGGGCGTTCTGTGGTGACTGTCACCCGATGCCGGACCCCACGCACTTGCCAGCCGGATACTGGCCCCAACAGGTGCTGGACAAGATCGCTCTTTATCACCAATCCAGACGCAACGACTTGGTGATTCCCGATTACCAGGCGATCGTCGACTACTTTGTCAAAGACGCGCCGCCGGGATATCAGTTTCCGCCACCAGTGAAATCGCTGGACACCACGTTCCAGGCCGTGCCGCTGCGATGGGACGGCGAAAAGGACTTGATGGCGGTGTCATCGACGTTGCCGCTGGCCGACAAACGCACTCCCGAAGACGCGATTTCGATGGCGGTGACTGATTTGTGGACCGGCGTCATCAAGCGTCTGGAGTTCCATCGTTCCGAATCGGGCGAAGCGTCCAAAGTCGACGTGACGTCGACGCTGTTGGGCCGCGGCGGAAATCCGTCACGAATCCATGAAGCCGATTTGGACGCCGACGGAATCATGGACTATGTCGTTTCCGACTTGGGTTCGATGGCACCCCAAGATGAACGTCAAGGTTCGGTGTGGTGGTTGCAGGGACAAAGCGATGGTGGCTTTCGCCGACATGCACTGCGTTTGGGCCTGACACGGGTGGCCGACGCCCTGCCGTTTGATTACGACGGGGACGGTGACTTGGACCTGATCATCGCGGATTTCGGTCTGTATTTCTCCGGTGGCGTCGAAATCATGCGTCAGACTGGAATCCAAAACGGCATCCCACAATTCGAAACGGAGGTCCTGGACCCACGTGATGGATGCATCGAAATTCTGATTGCCGATTTCAACGACGATGGCTTGGATGACCTGATCACCCTGGTGACCCAGAACGCCGAATCAATCGACTTGTATTTGAACCGTGGCGATGGGCAGCTGGAACGAAAGAATCTGCACACCGGCAACACACCGACACTCGGCAGCAGCGGGATCGAAGTGGTCGATCTGGACAAAGATGGCGATCTGGATGTGGTTTACACCTGCGGCGACACCTTTGATGACAACATGGCCAAACCGTTTCACCACATCGGATGGTTGGAAAACGAAGGCACGTTTCCGTTAACGCCCCACGAGTTATTTCCCATGCCCGGGGTGTACACCGCGACGGTCGGCGACATCGACCAAGATGGTGATTTGGATATCGCGGCCTGTTCGCTTTTGTCACAGCATCAGGTTGACGCTTATCCCCCGGGTTCCTTTCCGTCGGTCGTGTGGCTGGAACAGACCGAAGACATGGAATTTGCACCGCATGTTTTGGAAACCGACCGGTGCCACGCGGCGACCTGCCGACTGATCGATATCGACCGCGATGGCGATTTGGATCTTTATGTTCCACCACTGACCGTCGAAATGACGCCGCAAACCGAGTACGTTTGGTGGATGAATCGCACGATCGACGGGCCTGTTCCGTCTGACGAATCCGCCGAACCAGCGGCGGCCCAGTGACGCTTGCCCAACGCCCCGATGAATCGCAAACGGAATCCCCCAGGCCGACAAGCATCCCAGGTTGCCGGCGATAAAGATGCCGACCGTGGCAACGATCCCGAATCGCCCACGACCAAGCCGCGGTCGTCTCCCGGGCGATTGTTGGTACTGGGCGTCGCCCTGGTCGCCTTGTTGATTGTCGCGGTGCTGTGGGGAATCGGCCGCTGGGACGCAAAGGTCGAATCACAGTACGACAACCTATTGGCGTCGCAGCAGTACGACGCGGCCGCTGAAGTCATACAGCGACGCGTTTGGCCGCTTTCGCCAGCCGAACAAGCCGTCAAACGCGCACGAATCGCGCGATTGAAACTGCAATACACACTGGCCGATCAAACACTGGCGGCGGTCGACGCAGAACCCGGCGAATTCCCAAGGTTGGACCGCGAAGCCGAATTGCTGCAGTTGCAGGAAACAGGCGAAGCCAGTTCGTCGAAACTTCAGCGTTTGTTGGAAGGCGCCCCTGACGACACGAACGCGTTGTTTGAAGCGTGGACCATCGGCCAGCTGAACACGCAAAACTTTGCCGCCGCCGGCGGCGTTCTTTCGCAGTGGATGCAGTCCGAACCGAGCCAAGCCACGCCCCGGTTCTATATGGGCGCAATGCTGAACACGCAAAGCGATTACGTCACCGCCGAGACGTACTTTCGCGAAGCGTTACGCTTGGACCCCGACTTTGACAACGCACGACTGGGGCTGATCGAAGTCCTGGCACGCCAAAACCGCCAAGACGTCGCGCTGCCGATTGCCAAACGACTGATCCGACGACGTCCCGACGACGCGGAAGCATTGATGTGGCGGGCGCAGCTATTGACCGATTTGAATCGCCCCGCGGAAGCCGAACCTGATTTGCGTCAAGCACTTCGATTGCAACCCGAACTGTACGATGCGCGATTGATGCTGGGGAAAACGCTGTTGCAGCAGGGCAGGGCACAGGAGGCCAAGGAGACGTTGTTGCCCATATTGCAGACGTTCGAAAAAGACGTCGCAACGCTGTACCTGCTGGCACGCTGTGACGCGCAACTGGGTGCCACGACGGACTCGGATCAATGGCTGGATCAATACGTCCAGGCAAAAGCGTTGAAGCGATCGTTGTTTCATCGCACCCAAAAGATGAACGAACGACTGCGTCAGGGCGTCCAGGCCACCCCGGATCAACTGAATCAGATGGCCCGCGATCACATGGCCGCGGATTGGAAGGCGGCTTTGCCCTGGTTGCGCGACATGGCCGATAAGGATCAAGCACGCCGGTGGCGTTTGGTTTATTTCCAGGCCAGCGGAAATGCGAACGCCGAAGAAGAAATTCGGTTGCAAATCGATTAAGCGAATCCGCCGGTGGTCATCCAAAACGTCGCCAGCATCATCAGCCAAACCACGTCTAAGAAATGCCAGTAGTGGGCAGCGAAATCGACCGGCCAGTGTCGTTCATGATCGTACTTTCCCAACACCGAACGCACCGAAACGATTGCCAGGGAAATGATCCCGCCGGCCACATGCAGGGCATGCAAGAACGCTAACACGAACACCATTCCGATCACGCCGCGGCCGATCCCTTCGGCGACATCGGAACCCGACATCATCGTCCGCATCGATCGAAATTGGACGTACATGAACAGGACCGCTGCGATGCTGCTGGTAATCAGTAAGATACTGGTCTGCCATCGTTTCTGTCGTCGAACGGTCCGGGTCGCCGCATGAACGAGCCCGCTGATCGCCAGCAGACACCCCGTGCTGATCAAAAAAGTCAGTGGCAGCGGCATCTGCGACTGTGGATCATCGCGACGCCAATACGCGTACAACCCGTACAACAACAGACTGGATAGAAAAAAGATCACCAACGACAACAGAAACAGCATGCCGCCTTGCTGGGCACGGTGATCGCTGGGAAGTTTGTGGGGGCGATTTTTGTTGGATCGTGGCATCGCAAACGGCCCCATCGGGCGGGGATAAAATCGGGCTAAGCTAAAAATTTACAGATCGTGACCGAACCGGCCGAATCCATTGCAACACGGCCCCGTCGGGTCAATTCCGGCTGACACGCTGGGCAATCCACCAACCACCGCATCAAATCCGACTTCTACATGACCGCAATTCGGACATTTTGTAACGCGGACCTGCCGGGTCTGCTGGAAGTTTGGATCCGACACTGGTCCGCCGTCGGCCCGCCGCCGTCGGTCAGTGTGCCGATGATCGAACAGTCGATTCTGGCGCGAACTTTTTTTGATGCAACCCAGTTACTGGTCGCCGTGGACGAAGAAAACCGTCCCCACGCCTGGGCCCACTTTCTGTCGGCCGACGAAGCGTTCACCAGCGAACTGGGCCCCTATCACGTCGAAGACCCCGCGGCCCCCCATGATGCCGTGTTGGCCGCCATTTGCTTCGATGGCGACGGGGGCCTGGCCATGTGCGACGACCTGCTGCGTGAGGTTCAGTCGGCGGCCAGCCGCAAAGGCTTCACCCGATTGCTGACCGGGCCGCTGCGTGACAAGACGTGCGGCTATGCGGGACTTTCCCCGATCGGTCACGGGATTGGCGTCCCCAGCCATGACGCCCGCACCAGTTCGCTGCTGTCGCGGCAAGGCTTCACCCCCACCATTACCGCCAAGGCGCTGACCGCGGCGACCAGCACCTATCGTCCGCCGGTGGGTCGTGAAAGCTTGATGCTGCGGCGCTCCACTCGCACCGACTCGTTTGCGATCTACCCACGAACGGCTCGTCAAGCGTCCGCCATGTCTCACCTGGACTTGGAACAACACCAACTAATCGATCACCGCAGTGGGACCGTTCTGGCCGAGGTCGTCCTGTGGATCAGCGACCCGGAATCCCAGGTCATGAACGTGGACAAAGCCATCCTGGACTTGTCCAGTTCCTTTCGCACCGGTGGCATGGACAGTACCGACGCGGATCTGTCACACGAATCGTACTTGATCGCATCGATCGTTAGCGGACTGCCGAATCGTCGAATTTTCGAAGTCGAAACCAGCGTCGACCAAGATGACACCAAACGCATCGAGCAACTGACGAACCTAAAGTTCACGATCGCCCAACAAGGCCAGCGGTGGGAAAAACCGCTGAATCCGTCAAGCGAGCAAGCCTAGCCTCAACCGAGCATGCCTAGGCCTGGGGCCATCCCTTTTCGACCACGCGTTTCATCATCGCCAGGGTTTCATCACTGACATGATGTTCGATGCCTTCGCTGTCGGCGGCGGCCGATGACTCGCTGACCCCCATCGCGCGTAAGAATGCGTAGACCACCGCGTGTCGACGTCGACTTTGTGTCGCCAAGCGGCGTCCCGCCTCGGTCAATTCGATCGGCTGATACGCCGCCGTGGTCACATAACCGTCTCGCTGAAGACGCGCCACGGTTCGATTCACCGTCGCATGCGTCACCGAAAAGAAATTCACCAAGTCCACCGATCGGCAAACCCCATTTTTGGCGATCGCATCGGCAATCGCTTCCACATAGTCCTCCGCCGTTTCGCTGGCGTGGTCGTCGCGGGTCCGCTGGTGTGAGTTCGCTGTCACAGGATCGGGAAAAATCGGATCGCAAGAATTTGGATCGGGAATCGGGAGCAAACGCCAACCAAAAAGCGGCTGTTTTTTGGCCCGACGGCATGTCGAACGCCGCGCGACATAGTCTGGCAGCCAAAAACCATAAAGTGTACCCGTTGGGCCGAAGACGTTTTCAGGTGGAACCTGTCCTCCTATCCCGGGACGACGTACTCAACCAGGTGCGACATTTTTTCAGCCACACCCTTGCCGCCACAGCCCGCGCGGTCTAGCATCACCTCAGAAAGTTAGCACAGGCTAACTCAGGGAGCCGCACGATGCATGGCTTTTTCAAAGTCCATCAGAGTGTCGGCTTTCAACACCGCCGCAAATGTTAGCTTGCGCTAAACCCCGGTCTCGGGCCGGGCGACAATCGTGACCGCGGCCGCATGTTCATCCTTTCGCTTTGGCGTTGCCCTGATGATCTTTCCTGTTTTTCGATTCCGCAGCCTGCATGACGCTCCCACCCACCGCAAATCGCGACGCGGTGCTTTCACCCTGGTCGAACTGCTGGTGGTGATCGCCATCATCGGCGTCTTAGTGGGACTCTTGTTGCCGGCGGTCCAAGGTGCGCGTGAAGCGGCACGGCGGATGGAATGCAGCAACAACCTGCGGCAAATCGCACTGGCGTCGCACAACTACGCTTCGGCGTTCAAGCAGTTCCCACCGGGCTACCAATCGCATCCGACCAGCAATGGAAGCGTTCCCTCGTGGGTCACCATCGATTCGACGACCTGGGACGCGGGCTCGGGATGGGGCTGGGGATCGATGCTGCTGCCCTTCGCCGAACAGACCGCCGTTGCGGATCAGATTCGCTTTGATCGACCGGTTTGGGACCCGGAAAACGAAGCCGCGATCGCGGCGACCATACCGATGTACCTGTGTCCCTCGTCGACCGGTGGTGACCAACCTTTCGAGGTTTTGAATGAATCGGGAAATGCGTTGTCGATATCCGGTCGCAACATCCGTGTCGGCCGCAGTCATTACGTGGCCAGCCATGGCCAAGAAAGCTGCTGGGGCGAATGCGGTTCCGCCGCGGTGGGAATCGTTTTCGACGATATCTATCAGGGCACCACTCGGACGGTACAGATTGACGGCGACGCCAGTCGCGTTGCCGATGGCCCGTTCTATCGAAATTCACGCACTCGATTTCGCGATGTGACCGACGGCACCAGCCAGACGATTTTCTTCGGCGAACACGCATCGGCGCTCAGCGAAAAAACGTGGGTCGGTGTCGTGCCCGGGGCGTTCACGCACCCACAGTTCCTGTCGCCTGAAAACGGTGCCGACGCCGCGGCGACGTTGACGTTGGTGCACGCCGGTCCGTCCGGAGGCGAATTGGATATCACCGGGCAACCCATCATCCACCCGATCAATTTCCCGACCTATCACGTCGGCCAGATGTACAGCCAGCACGTTGGCGGCGGCAACGTGGCTTACGGCGACGGATCAGTACGCTTCGTCACAAATTTCGTCGATCTGATCTTGTGGGCGGAGATGTCCAGCATGAACGAACGCGAACAAATCGACTGGAGTCGACTGTGAATCAAAACCGCTCCGTTTGGTCGACACCCTGGTTGTGGTTTTCGATTGCCGCCATCGTGATGATCGGATTGGCCGTCAGCTTTTGGCCTCGCACGACTCCGCTGTCCGACGACGGCTACGATTTGACGATGGCGTTGTACAACGCGTGTAACCGACGCAACGATGACGCAATCGGACAATTGCAAGACCAAGTCGAAACCAAAGCCAGCGCCGGTCAGTTATCAACCGACGCGACGTCTGCGCTGCGGTCGGTCATCGATGACGCAAAAGCCGGACGTTGGCAACCGGCGATGGTCCGCTGTCGCGAATTGATGGACGATCAGATCAAACACTGAAGAACGATCCGCCGCCCACGATGCGATTCAAGTTGCGAAAGGCTCCGCTTCGGTTTCCAACCCTTTGATCATGAATCCACCACCGGGCGACAGGGCGATCATTTTTTCGGGCTTGTCGGCCAAGACTTCATCGCACGCACGTGTGGCGCCGGGGCAAAATTCCGTCGCGTAGTCGTCACACAACAATATGCCGCCCGGATTCAATCGGTCGTAAAAGAATTCAACACTCTGTCGCGTCGGTTCGTACAAATCCACGTCGACGTGAACGAAACTGAAACGTTTGGTGCCAACTTCGCCAAACCGTTCCGGTATCCAGCCGGTCAAAAAAGTCGTTTGGTCGAACTTTGCCAAAGCATCGCGAGCCGTTTGCTCGCTGACCGACAAATCGCCCTCGGTCCAGTAATCACCGTCCTGTTTGGCATCAGGGGCGCTCAGCCCACAAAACGAATCAAACAGATAGTGATGTCGATTCAGCGAAGACCGCTGGTTGCTTTGACAAATCAAAACCGATGTCGATCCTCGATACACGCCGCATTCGGCAGTGTCACCGGGGACTTGCCAGGTCATTCGCAACAGTTGTGACAACATCCATCGTTTGTGCGTGTTGAAGCCGTCCATTTCGCCTTGTTGGCGAAGGTAGGCGTCGAACGATTCGCGAAGGCACCAGTCCGGATTTGGCCACATGAATCGGTATCCCGGAACCAACTGTTGCCCCAGTTTTTGAAGGGCTTCCAGACGTTTCCCGGGGGTAACGGGACCGCGGAACAGTTCCCGCAAAATGCGGGCGATGACGAAAAATCGCACGGCAGAGATGGCCTTTCAAAAGTTGGCAGAACTAAGATCCGGTATCGACCGCTTACCGAACGTCGTCAAGGCAGCGATCCAGCAAATCGGCCAGGTGGCGACAAATGACCGGTTCGCTGTGATGTGTCTCCAGATAATCGTATACCTTCGAATGATCCACGCTTCGCCGTCGAGTAACGAATTCGGAAAGCACCTCGGGCACGTTCCGCGGATCATCACAAACGACTCCGGCCCCCGATCGCTGAAAAAACTGGTCAAAATCAGCCAACGACACGATCGGCGTCCCCATCGCCGCCGCCTGAAGCAGCACATTGGGAAACCCTTCGTAACGCGGATCTCCGGTGCAAAGAAACGTTTTGGCTTGGGCAAACTGGTTCGGCATCTCTTTCGCGGGCACCCGACTGATGAAGCGAACGTTATCGGGCGGATCAGCAAGGACATCCGCTTCGACCGCCGGATCCGATGGGTTGGCGATGAAGCAAAACTTCAGTGACGGACTTTGCCGCGCAATCTGAATTGCCGTGGTGATTCGTTTGTGGAAATTCTCGAATCTTCCGATCCATAAAACATCAACCGGACGCTGGTCGAAGGGTAGCGTGGACGATGCATTCGATTCATCGTCGCGTGGTGATGTCGGCCCGAAACGTTCTCGCAACTGATTGAAATGATGCAAATCAATGGCGTTTCGAATCAGAAAAGAATCACGTCCAAAGTGTTTTTGCAATTGATCGCATTGCCATTGATTCTGACAGACGAAATGAGTGGCGTTGCGAATCGCAAACATGACGTCGGCCGATTGGACGCCATACTTTGACGTGAAATGGGGGTCGTCGGCGAATCGTGGATTGAGGTCTTCGTTGCTTTGCACCAGCACCAGCGAGGGCCGTTGCTGATCACCAGCGGTGGCGATCACGCCCGCCGATTCGGCATTGACGCCCATCGTGATCCAAACGTCCGGCGGATCCAATTTCGCCAATCTGGGATCCGGTTTTCGCAGCATCGGATCGGCGGCGCGAAACGGCTTGGTGATCGCCAGGCAAAAGACTTGCCAGATCAGCCGCGGGGTCCAACGTACCGGCCGGTCAGACAGTGCCGAGGCCACGGCACGTCGCACGGGCATCCAGCGATCGACATGGGCGGCGATGGTCACGCCGGTGGGATGAGTGTTTGGCAAACGCCGCGTGGAGCGTGCGACGAAGATCGGACGCCATCGTTCGTCGCGTGCCAGGCCGGTGGCAAACGTCCACGCGGCCGTTTCCATTCCGCCGACGGGCACACCCGCACCAGGGGCAACCGTTCCAATCGCTTGCCAAGCGACGATCGCCACCGTGGGGCGATCCGGCGGTGCGGGGGAGGTTGCCAAATCAGTCACGTCCGATCAGACGCGCGCGGATCCGGTTCCCCTGTTCTTGGGGATCACCGACAGTTTTCAACAGCTTCACGGCGGCCTCGGTCTGTCCCAGCTGTTCTTCGGTACGAGCCAGGTTGTACCGTGCGGCGGGTTCCCACGGCGTCGGTTGGTTCGGATCCAACACTCGCTTGTCGAACCAGTTGCGAGCGGTTTCGATGCGGCCGTCGTCGTACTGAACCAGACTTAGCCAATAGGTGGCGGTTCGCTTTCCCTGACGCATCAACCTTTGCACCTGAGCGATCTGGGCTTCGAACTGCTGGTTGTCCATACCCAATTCCCGACGCAGACCGTAAGCCTTTTGCAGTTCCAAATCGATCCTCAAGTCGGCGATTTCAAACTCGGGAGCCCGTTGACTCAGGTACAGCGTCCGCGCGCCCTCGGTCAAATCGTCTTCGTCATCCGAAAATTCACCGTGCAGGTGTCGCCATCGGCCTTGAGACAACATTTGTGGCATCTCCGCCTGGGCATCCATGATCAGCCACTGCGACTGGTACCAGAACGCAAAGAACGGGTCTCGCATGGCCTGGTTTTCCATCGCCGCTCGGTAGATCTCCGCCTGGATCGGGACCGGCCACCAGCGTGCCCCGGCGACGCCCGCGATGGCATCCCAGCGTTCGCTGGAATCGTCGGCGTCGACGTACAAAGTCATCCGTCGCTGGCCGGTCAACGATTCCTGCAACAACTTCATCCGCGTTGCGACCGCCTCGGGCATCAGGTTCAACATCGCGGTGACTTGCTGGACGTCGGCCTTGTCGAACGGATAATCGAAAAAACCCGGGACCTTCAATCGCCGCAACACCGATTCGTCACGACGGGCTTGTTTCAGCGTGGCGATGCCCACTTGGTCCGGCCCTGGGATCGGCAGCCCCAATTCGGGCTCGAATAAATAGACTTCGTTACCGATCATGACTCCCACCGCCCACGGCGTCAGTCGACCGGAATCATCCGAAGGCACCGCCAAGATGGCAGCGGCCAATCCGGCTTGGCGACACAGTTGTTCAAAGACGCCGGCTCGTTGCAGTCCATCGCCGGTGCCACGCCAAATCGTTTCGTAATCGCTTTGCCGATAACCGGCACCGCGAAACTCCAAACCTTCGGGCAACGGTGGCGGCTCCGGTGCCGGTTGGGTCAACACGCGAGGCTGCAAGGCAACATTTCGCACCGTCCAATCGAACAGTCGCGAAGCGGTCTGCAGCGAATCCAGCGAGTCGGGGTCCAATCCGCCGGCCCCGTCTTCGAACCACGACATCCACAACGGATCCGTTTCGCCGGGACGGTCCACCCACTGGACGATCTGACGAAACAGATAGGCATCACGCAGGTGCTTCACATCGCCGCCGACGAAATTCGTGCCGCCGATTTGTTCGTCCAAGACTTCCGGCGGGACCACGCCACGCAGCGTCGACGCGATCTCCGGTGTTCCTGATGCCGGAACGTCGCCGCGGGTCTGCAACCACTGGTTCAGGTGAAAACGGATCTGTTGCTGGGCCCGGGTCGGGTTCAATTCGACCAAACGCTGCAACAAGCTGAACGCTTCGCCCAAATGATCCTGTTTTGATTCGGTTTGAACCCGAGCCTGACGGGAGGCCTGGATTTCTCGCACAAGATCTCGATCGTCACCGCAACCGGCGAACAGACAGACGACCAGCAATAGGCTTAGGGGGCGGAGCAATGACACGGCAGAAACGCACAAACCGGTGGAAAAGAACGGCGATGGAATGGAACGGACAAGCGGATTCGCATGGGCCGCCCGTCACAGGCTAGCGGATCGACGCCAGTTCGTTGACGCACTGCCGCAATCGCAACAGCCGATCGATCAGCGGGCGGAACTGGTCCAGCGGGATCATGTTCGGACCGTCGCTGGGCGACCGTTCCGGCTGGGGGTGGGTTTCAAAAAACAATGCGTCGATACCCACTGATACGGCGGCGCGGGCCAACGGTTCGACCATCTCTCGGTTGCCGCCGGTCGCATCGCCCAGTCCGCCGGGTCGCTGGACGCTGTGCGTGGCATCGAACACCACCGGCACACCCATATTTCGCATGGTGACCAGACCCGCCATGTCGTTGACCAGACGGCCGTAGCCAAAAAACGTCCCACGTTCGCACAACAAGACGCCGCCGTCGCCCGCCCCGGTTGCTTTGGCGACGACGTGACGCATGTCTTCGGGGGCCATGAATTGGCCTTTTTTCACATTCACCGGGCGTCCGGTTTCCGCCGCCGCCACGACCAGATCGGTTTGACGTGCGAGGAACGCGGGGATCTGCAAGATCGAACAGACTTCAGCCGCCACGCCGCATTGTGTGGGTAAATGCACGTCGGTGGTCACCGGCAAACCGCTGGCCTGACCGATCCGCCGAAGCATCTCCACGCCTTGTTCCAGCCCGGGGCCCCGCTTGGCCGCGGCGCTGGTGCGGTTGGCTTTGTCAAAGGAGGCCTTGAACACCACGTTGACCTGATCGGATTGATTGATCGCCGCCAAAACCTCCGCGATCCGCATCGAAGTGTCTTCGTCTTGCAAAACGCAAGGGCCGGCGATCAGCATCAGCGGTTGACCAGAACCGCAGCGAAAAGCGGGTCCACCGTTGGCGGCAGGAATCGCGACGACATTTTGGGCCGCCGAACCAGGGTCGGCCCCGGAATCGGCGGAAGAGTTTTTTGCAGCGTTCATGGCGGGGAAGTTTGGATCATCCCCGGCATGATGGCAATCCGCGAGCGAAAGGTCTGCCGAAGTGGAATGCCCCGTCGCGTCATCACCGATTCGGTGGGGACGTAGCGACGATGCGGGTTGTGCGATCAAAACGTCGAAAGAACCGCCCGGATTGTCCACTCATTTCTCTCGTCCCTCGGCCGCCGGTCATCGTCGGTGACCTAGCCTTGGGCTGCAGGAAGCTTTGATTTCGGGGAACCAAGTCCCAAGGACGGCGACCATCGACGGCAGCAACGCACTGCTGAGGGGAATTTTCAGGTGAGTTTCATTCGACGTTTTTGGGCTGCGGGTCTGATCCTAATCATGGTGGCAATTCACGCCGCCGTGATTGGGTACGTGCGCAGCCGCGTCGCCCGATTGAAACACTTGAAAAGCTCGGCCGTCGAAATCGGCAACTTCCGGTTTCAACCCGTCACGGACAAAGACAGCGTTTATCATTTTCGATTGCACGCGGTCGTCGACCCGGCCAAACATATGGAAGGTCGCGAGCAACTGGAAAAGATGAAAATGGAAATCGTCGAAGATTCCGAGCGTATGCTGCGAACCGCCGACGTCCAGTGGCTGCAAGATCCCAAGCAGGCCGAAGTTCGCGCGCGTCTGATGGACGTCGTCGTCAAGCATTTGCCCGACAAGCTGATCCAGCGGGTGTTGATCACCGACTGGTTGGAAGTCCCCGTGGAATCGATCCATTTGTAGCGCCCCATCACTTCGGGGACGCGACCATCACCATGAACTCCGGTGCATCGATCCGTCACGAACGCCGAGCGCAACGATGCGTCATCCAGCGCAGCAAGGCGATGGGAATACCGAATCAGACGCCATCGAATTGCATCGACCCGGTCGGCTGATTCGTCAACGCTGATTCCATCCGATCGATAGGGGATCGGATGATTCCCAACGGTCGCGTCAGTTCCGAGGCGGACGGACGTCTTTGGTCGCCCCGCTGCCGGTCTGCGTCGCGCGTTTGTTTTCGCGTTGGATCGCGTCGTAAACTTCTTGACGGTGCACCGGGATGGACTGCGGGGCGTCGATTCCCAGACGGACTTTGTCGCCACGGATATCAACGATGGTCACGACGACGTCGTCGCCGATCATGATGCTTTCGTCGCGGTGTCGTGAAAGGACCAGCATGATGGCCTCGATACATGAAGGGCAGGGTACTGAAGGCGTGACGTCGAAACCGAACACATGTTGAATCGATGTCTTGGCACCGCGTGCAAGTTCGACCTGTGGGTCGGTCTCAGGGACGGACCGTCCGAACGACGGGGTCGCCGGAGAACTCGCTCGCTACGACATGCTATCGACGCACAGTGCGCGACAATTGATCCACCACCTTTGAAGGTCCACCATTTCCGGTTCTGACGGAACGCCCGGCCGCGCCCCTTGAAACGACTGCAACCATGTTGATGCGGTTTGAACCGAGAGAACGTTCGGTTCGTCCGATCGGTGAAGCAATGACGGCACGCGCAGCATGCGGCTGAACCATGGCCGAATCACACGCAGACAGCTCGACCACCCGCTAGGCCTTATCGCCCACGCGAGTTGACCGCAAACGCTGGTCGGGACGAACCGAAAAATGGACAACGCAATCGTGACTCCGCCACGATGGGTCACCAGCGCGACCATTGTGATGCGCGTCGCCGGGCGAAACGCCGATGGCGAGCAATACCCGTGCGATCCCGTTCGGATCTTAAAGAATGCGACGTACCGTTGCCCGCAATTCAGGCGGCGCGTGCGATGTCAAACTGGCCTTGGGCGCCCAGCGGCAACGCTTGCCGAATCGGCTGGTCATCGTTGGTGATCACTTGGCATCCCAGACGCTTGTCCAGGTTCAACAGCAACGGTGCACGAAGGTTCGTCGTCAATTTTCCGACATGACCGGACACCGTCGTCATCACGTACAATTCGGCGCCGGGCCGCATGTGAAGCGACGCCATTTCACGCCTGGCAACGTGTACCCGATAGTCGGGAAAGAAAGCACGTGGGCTGATCAACGGAATCGCCCGATCACCGCGCGAGGCGCTTTGCAGCCAGGCCACCGCGTCGTTCTGTTGATCGGGAATCAGGGCCCACTGCCGCAGCGTTTCCAAACCGATCAATCCCTGTGGAAACAGAAACAGATCTTCGGTGTTCAGAACAAGGTTACCGAATCGGTTGGTTTCAATACGCATGGCTGCGGATCATTTGAAGGCGTCAATCAGCAGATCGAACCGAGGGACATCCGCGGTTCATTAGGTGTATCGACCGGTTCATTCATCGAATCGACAAATTCGTTACAAACCGATGCGGAAAGTGCAGCTTGGCCGAACGGACGGCGTCAACGGAAAGTCGACCATCGCTACAGATAGTTCAGAACCGTGATTTGTGACGTCTGTCCGATCAGCCGCATGGACGCTTCGAGCGCCGTTTGCCGGGACGTCATTTCGCTGATCACGGTGGCCAAGTCGGCGTCGATTTCGTCGGACAGTTGCGACTGAAGCAGCAAAGATTCTTGGGCGCTGGCGTCACTGAGTTGCTGCAGGTTCTGGCTCCACACACCGACCCTGCCGCGGGTCCGGCTGGATCGGTCCAAATCAACGTCCAGGCGATCTTGCAACAACGAGATTTCTTCGACGTCACCATCCAACACCGCACGTTGCAGCCGGATCAACGTATCAAGGGCTCCGCCGGCTTCCTGTGGGTCATAGTCCCCACCGACCAAGCGCATCGAGCCGCCGGACAATTCCCCGGTGCCCACGGTTTCCCCGTCGGGGATCAGCCCCAACTGTGAACCCGCGTCGGACAGCCCGGGTTGTGAAACTTCCAAGTTTCCCGCGCCCGGCGGGGCTTCCAGTTCCAAACCGTTGCCCACCGCATTCAAACGCACCAGCACGCGTAGGCTGTCCTGGTTGTCGGGATGATTGCTGATCAGATCGATGACGTCCTGGATCGTCTCGGCACCTTCCAGATTGATGCCCAGCTGGACGCCGTCGGGACGGGTGATGACCAAATCATCGTCTTGACTGTTCAGCACCAACCCTCGACCGCCCCCGAGTTCGCTCAGCCGAGTCTGTTCGTCGGAGGACCGAATCCCCAGGCTGCTGGCTGCAACGCCGCCGTTTTCACCGATCGAATAATCGACGCCGCTTCGCTGGGCTTTCAGCACGATGCGTCCGGCCGATTGATCCAGTTCCGCTTGGACATCGGCGTCGCTGCGGTTGATCGCGATCAGAACGTCACCCAGCGTCTCCGCCTCCGACAAGTCGATGTCAAAATCTTGACCACCGCGGCTGATTTGAAGTCCACCGGTCAGATCCAGCCCCGCACCGTCGGCCAATTGGTCGATCCGCGTTTCGGTGGTCACCCGGGGCGCCATCCCCGTCCCGGTCAACGGCGGCGCGGTGAACCCTTGTGGGTTGAAAAGTCCCAAGTCGCTGGCCGTTGTACCACCAGGCACGTCGTCCACGGCCAGAGTCCCCGGCAGCCCGTCGCTGTACTCCAGACGGACGGTGTCGTTGGTGATCGAAAACGACAATCGGCGACCGTTCAGATCGTATTGGTCGATGATGTCTTCCACATCGCCGATGGTCGCGGCACGGCTGAGGTCGATGGTTTGAAAGTTACCACCGTCGCTGACACGGATGATGCCCGGCTGAACGCCTTCGCCGCCTTTCATATCCACCAACCGCGTGTCGCGGGCCAGCCCGGCCCCCAACGAATCACCGGTGACCACGGTCGACAGCAGCCCCAAACTTTCGGACGCACTGACGTTGATCGCGGTGGAAACACCGCCGCCCAGTTTGGTGTTCCCGACCGCTTCGGTCCCCGAAAAATTTACGCCTCCGTCGATCCAGTTCAGTGCGTTTTCACTTTCCAGGATCCCGCCCAGCAATTGGTGGTCGCGAAACATCACGTTTCCCGCCGTGAAGACCGAATTCAGGGCCTGCTGGACGGTCGCGCTCAACGCCGCCCGCTCGTCTTCGGACAACACGTTTTGGGCCGCTTCGACCGCGACACCGCGGGCCTGGATCAAAGCATCGTCGATTCGTGCCAACGCATCATCGGTCGACTGATAGAATGCTTCGGTCGCCTGGGCGTTACGTTGCAACTGGTCGGTGCGGTCGATGCCACGTTGCAGTACCAACGCGCGTCCGGCGGACGCGGGGTCATCGGAGACTCGCAAAACACGCCGGCCCGTGCTCAGCTGATCATAGGTCCGCTGCAGTTCGACTTGGTCGGCGTTCAGCTGGAACAACAGCCGCTGGGTCGCAAGTGGCGTACTGGTGCGCGTCGTGTTGACCGGCAAAATGGCCATGGCGGACGGGATTCCTGCGTCGAATGAACAGCGGACGTCGATCTTGTATCGTCAAGCCTTTCGCATTCGATTCAATCAAACCAATCATTTCGAACCGCCATGGGACGGTTGCGTGGCCCGGGCCCCGTTTGTGGGGTATTCGCCGGTGACCCGCCGCCCGTGGTGATTCCTTTTCCTGCGAGGTCCCGCCGTCAATGATCCTGATCGGCACCATGAACTTGACCCGAACCCGCGACCGAGGCAGTTTCTATTGCCCCCAATGCGGGACGACGGAGTTTTACCGTCGCCGATCGCGTCGACCGTTCCTGACGCTTTACTTCATCCCCACCGTGCCGGTCGGGGCGGCCGAGGAATTCATCCAGTGCGACGGATGTGACGCCACCTGGGATCTGAGCGTTTTGGAGATGGACCGCGACAGCCACGAAGCGGCCAAAGAAGCCCAATTCAAAGACGAAGCCCTGCGGTCGGCTATTTTGACGGTGCTGATCGACCAACAGATCACACCGGGCGAAATCGACACCCTGATTTCGCTTTCCAACGATCTTTTGCAGCGTCCGATCGACCGCGAAGAATTGGGACAACTGTGTTCCATCGCCGTCGACAACCGGATCAAGCCGGATCACTACATCTTGACGGTCAGCCGCCGCTGGACCCAACAGCAACGGCGTTTGGCCCTGCAGATCGTCTTCTTGGCCGCCACCGCCGACGAACCGCTGGACGGCCAACGTCTGGAACTTCTGGGGCGTTTGCGAGAAATTTTCGACCTGACCGACGCCGAATATCAGGCGACCATCGAGGAGGCGATCGAACAAGCCGACGCCACCTAGAATCCACCCGCGACAGGGCCGCGATTCACCCCAGGTGGGACCAGCCGTCTTGGCGGTCGCCCCCAGAAGCCTAGAATTTCCGACTCCAAAACCAAACCACGCGAGCGAACGGGTGACGTAATCGGTCCGATGAAGACCGGCGTCCTGGTCGCCGATCCAGTTCACGCGAGCCGATTCGTCATGCCAGTTTCCTCTGATCATCACAGCCTCGATATCAAACGCGTCGCCATCCTGTTCGCCGGCGGCCCCGCACCGGCAGCCAACGCGGTGATTAGCACGGCGGCATTCTCGTTTCTGGAAGAAGGCGCCCAGGTCTTCGGCATCAAGCACGGCTACAGTCGGCTGGCCGAATACAGCGCCGCCGGACCGCTGCAGGAAGGCACCGACTACATCCGATTCAGCCATGACACGCTGACCAACGCCCGCAGCAGTCGCGGGATCATGATCGGAACGGCTCGCACCAACCCCGGCCGCCACGTCAGCAGCCCCGAGAACCTGAAGGATCCGGAACTGGTCGCGCCCCTGCGGCGGGTTTATGAAGGTCTGTGCAGTCTGGAGATTGACGCCCTGATCAGCATCGGTGGCGATGACACGCTGAAGACCGCCAACAAGCTGAAGATGTTCCAGGACGGGTTGCCGGCCGAAGCCAGGCGTTTTCCCGTCGTCCACTTGCCCAAGACGATCGACAACGATTACAGCGGCATCGACTTCACCTTCGGCTTCTTCACCGCCGTGGAAACCCTGGCCGAAGAAATCCGCAACCTGAACTTTGACGCCGCCGCCGGCCGGGCCTACTTCCTGTGCGAAGCGATGGGGCGCAGTGCCGGCTGGTTGGCCTATGGTGCGGCGATCGCCGGTGAAGCCAGCATGGTCCTCAGCGTCGAAGACATCCGCGGTGCCATGGCCGATGAAGAAGTGGTCAGCCAAGAAACCGGAGAAACACGCAAGATCATGGCGTTGGATCGGGTCATCGATCGCATGGTCGACATGATGCTGGCCCGCGAACGCGAAGGACGCCAGTACGGAACAATCGTGGTCGCCGAAGGCATGGCGGAATACCTGCCGTCGAAATACCTGGAAGGCATCAGCCGCGACGATCACGGCCACATTAACATCTCCTCGGTCAATCTGGCCGCCATGATGTCCGGGTTATTGTCGGCACGATACAACGAACGCACCGGCCGGACTCGCAAGGTGAACGGGTTGCAATTGGGTTACGAATCACGTTGTGCACCGCCGCACGCCTACGACATCATGCTGGGGTCCCAGTTGGGCGTTGGTGCGTATCGCGCCTTGGTGGAAGAAAAGCTGAACGGTGTTATGGTGTCGGTCTCCGGACAATTGGATCTGCACTTTGTGCCGTTCCAAGAATTGGTGGACCCCGAAACCCTGGTCACCAAGGTCCGCTTCATCCAGCCCGACAGCGATTTCCACCGTCTGGCCCGGTTCTTGGAAACCTGCGTCGACAACTAAACCTGCCGAACATCATCGGCAGCGTGGATCGCCGTTTCCCGGTCGCCCAAACCGTTCATCAGTCTTCCTCCGATTCAAATCGGTCGACGACGTGACGGGCGATCGCCAGCGATGCGGTTGCGGCGGGTGACGGTGCGTTCAGCACGTGGACCGATCGAGGCCCACGTTGGATCAGAAAATCATCCACCAGCACACCCTCCGGTGTAACCGCCTGTGCGCGGACACCGGAACGTCCCGGCTTTAAATCGGTGGAACGGATCGACGGGATCAACTTCTGCAGCGCCCGAGTGAAGGCGTGCTTGCTGAACGAGCGATACATCTCGCCGGCCCCCATCCGCCAATGCTTTCCGGCCAGCTTTCGAAAACCAGCGAAGGAAAGCGTTTCCGCCAGGTCTGAAACATTCACATCAGACCAGCGGTATCCGTGCCGTGCCATCGCCAGGACCGCGTTCGGACCACATTCAACGCCTCCCTGTATCATCCGCGTGAAGTGGACGCCCAAAAAGGGAAAGCTGGGGTCGGGCACCGGATAGATCAGATTTCGACACAACCGCTGGCTTTCCGATTTCAGTTCGTAATACTCCCCGCGAAACGGAACGATGCGAACGTCGGTCTTTACCCCAGCGGCACGAGCAATTCGATCACATTGCAGTCCGCCACAATTGACGTACCGGTCGCAGCGGATCGGATCATCGTGCTGGACGGCTTTCAGCACGACATCGGTCCCCGCCACATCGATCGCATCGACACGAAAATCGGTGATCACCTGTCCGCCGGCCGCACGGATTCGGCGCACCATGGCGCGGCAGACTTCGGGATAATCGACGATCCCGGTTTCGGGCACATGCAGTGCGGCAAGCCCCGCCGCGGCCGGTTCCAGCTGGCGTAGCCGGTCCGTATCAATCCGCTCGAACTCCACGCCGTTTTGTGTTGCCCGATCGGCGATCTGGTCCAGCCGCTGTCGTTCGTCCGCGTTGACGGCGACGACCACCTTGCCACAGCGGTCCCAGCGAACGCCCTCGTCTCGGCAAAACTGCTCCAGCAATTGCTTGCCTTCGCGACAGGTTTTTGCTTTGGTCGATCCGGGACGATAATACAGACCTGAATGGATCACGCCGGAGTTATTGCCGCTCTGATGTCGTCCGACGTCGGACTCGGCCTCCAACACCGCCAGCCGACACTCCGGATGACGCTGCAAAACCGTCACGGCCGTCGCCAACCCTACGATCCCTCCGCCGATGACCACCACGTCGTAGCGGCCACCCGCATTCTGTGCCGGAAAGGGCGAATTCATAGGGCAATCAGTGCGTTTTGAACCTAGCGTTGCATTATGCAGGGCAAGAAAATCGAAGCGGAAACGCACCAGACTCGGTGCAACCCTCGCGCTTTGCCAGAGCCTATTGTGGACGTTACCAGACAAAATGGGGAGATCCGCTGATGGGGCAATCAGCGAATGTGACGATTTGGGTCGAGGACCTACAGTCCGGGGTGGTCTGTTCGCATCCGATCGTTGATCAATCGGGTGTGCTGTTGCTCGGTGCAAACACCGAGATCACCGAATCGGTCATCGCGGGCCTTGTGGACCGCGGGATCGAACAGGTGGAGGTTCACCCCAAAGACGCGGCTCAATTCCAAAAAGACGATTCCAAACGCAAGGAGCCGTCCGCCAAACGCACGACGCACGCGGAATCCGAACAGTCCGCACTCGATTCGGGGCGGCCGCTGCGAAACTTCTTGGTGGATCGATTCGACGAACCGTTGGATGAAAAGCGATATGAATCGTTGAAGAAAGATTACGCGTCGGCCATCGAGCAGGTGGATGAGATTCGCGAAGCGGTTTCCAAACACCAATTGAAAACGATCGAGGCCATCGACGATCTTTCGCAGCGTTTCACCAGCAATCTGATCGACGATCACGACCAAACCGTCAGCGTCTTCGGAAGCGCCCAAGAACAATGTGACTTGACCGAACGCAGCGTGAAATTGGCCAACCTGGGAATGGCGGTCGCCGTTGAAATGGGACTCGACGGCAAGGCGGTATCCGAAATCGGGACGACCGGACTGCTGCACGACGTGGGCCTTTTCATGATGGACGAAAAGTTTCGTCATGTCGGCGTCGTGCTCAGCGAAGACGAACAATGGACCTATCGCAAGCACCCGATCCTGTCGGAACAGTGCTTGAGCGAAGTCGGCGAAGTCGCCAGCCATATTCGCTTGGCCGTCGAACAAGTTCACGAGCAGTACAACGGCGTCGGATTTCCCCGCGGGCTATCGGGCAATCGGATTCACCCGTACGCACGAATCTTGAACGTGGTCGATGCCTACCTGCAACTGATCCTGCCGACCGATCGTCGCCCTGGGATTCTGCCACACGACGCGATCGGGATCCTGTTGCACCAGGCCCGACATGGTCTGTTCGAACCAACCGTGATTCGCGCATTCCTGTTGACCCAAACCCTGTTTCCGCTGGGCAGCACCGTGGAACTGACCGATGGCACGATGGCGACCGTCATCCGCCGACCACGCGATGGCTATGCGATGCCCGTTCTGCAACGCGAAAGTGGCGAAAGAATCGATCTGTCCCAGTCGACCATTCAGATCGCTCGACCGATCCGCAGCGATGCGGTGGACCAAGTGCGAATCAGCCAACAGGCGATGGAATCGATGACCTTCGAATCGGCGATCCAGGCCGCCACCTACATCAGCGGATGATCCAGCGATCGGCTTGGAATTGGATCTGCAAACCCGCTTCGGATGCCGCCTGCTGAGCCAACTGCTCCAACGTTTTCTTTTCAGCCGAAAACGTCACACGCTGTTGCACCCGAGCCGGCTCATCGATTTCGACCTGCAATGGAACTTCGGCGGCGTGCGCCAGCGATTCCAGCACGTGGGACGCCGGTTGATTTTCCACCTTGAAATCAAATGTGGCCGCTTTGCCCGTTGTCGCCGATTTCGCCCGCGCCAAGAACGCTTGCAACAGTGTTTGCAATGCTACCCGGTGCGTCGCCGCGGTTCCGGTCAGTGTCACGGTTCCATTGGCGGTCGACATTCTGCCCGCTCCCACAGCGGTGCGTACCCGCCGTCCCCAACGACCACTGCCGATCACGCCGGGATAGCGATCCTGCCACGCCTCGGATGGTTCAGACTGTGCGGCAAACTGGCTTCGCACCAATGATTCCACCGACTCCGGTGCAACCCTTATCAACTGACCGGCCGGCCACAGATCATGTGGAAACTCATCATCAACTTCGGGTCGACTGGCGATGTCCGAAGGGGACAGTTCCGCGGTGTGCACGCCATCGGCACGCCGGGCCAGACGGACCAACTCGGACGGGGTGATCAGGTCGGGCCAGCGGATGGATACCAAGTGGGCGGCGGGGCGGGCAACCGATGCCCCCGTGGTGCGTCGCTGCGAGCCCACGGTACGCGCCTCATTCAGTTGGGCCCCACCCAGTTCGGCCCGATGCAATTCGGCCAAATTACGCTCGATCCAGGCCGACCGACCGACCAGCACCACGCCGCTGCGCACGACCAAGGTGGCGTCCAACCGATCGACGACCTGCTGCAGTGCGGCGGCAACGCTGGGTCCCAAACTGATTTCGGGCAGTTCGGCGTCCCAGTCCAGATCCCGCTGACGCCACAAATTCAGGGTTCGCGTGGTCGCCAGTTGGTCGACCACCTGGCCGATGGTCTGGCCTTCGGCCCGCATCGTCATCGGGCTGGCCAAGGTCCGATAGGCTTCGCGATCGGCGACGATCGATTCCGGTGTCGCCGCATCGGGCGAGGAGGCGAAACATGACGCTAGCAAAACGCCCCATAGCCCCGCCCAGGCCGGCCGACGCCCCGTGGATCGAAAGTGTCCGGCCGATGAAATAAATCCGGTCGAATTCGAGAGAGAAAACACGGCAACAATTACGCAATTTAGGCAGTTTTGGAGACCCGACCTGATTTGCCATCCGTCCCCTCCGACGGCCCGACACGGGACATTCACCTGGGATTCATCTTAGCGAGTTGTTGGGCGGTGGTCCCGTAATTAGACTCGTCGGCAGTGACGGGGTTGTCTTGACTGCCGCAACCGTTTCGGGTGACCTGAACCGCCAAAGGATGCCTGGTTGCCGTTCCGGCTGACCTGCCTAGGATGCTCGCGACCGAACTGCGAACATCACCCTTTGACGGATATTGCTGTGACCTCACCTGTTGTTCGGACGACCCGGCTGACGACCGCCTATCGCAAATTTTTGGCGACGGCCGATTCGACACGATTCGCATCCCAAGTTGACGAACACTACTCGGTAACGACCATCGCGTCGCTGCTGTTACGCGGCGACGTGGAAATGCGTCGTGCCGCTGCGTTGGCACTTGGCATGCTGGGAGACCACCGAACGATCGACCCGCTGGGACGTGCGATCAGCGATCCCGACCGCGGTGTCCGCTTGGCCGCCGATGACGCCTTTGGCGCGTTGCTGATTCGTTCGGCCGCCCCGCGGCATCACCAGCAATTGCTGAAGCTGATGCACCTGAACGATGGTGGCGAACACGCCGCCGCGTTGGCACCGTCGATGATTCTGTGCGACCAAGCGCCGATGTATGCCGAAGCCCATCACCAATTGGCGATCTGTTGGCACGGTTTGGAAAATTACGACCAAGCCCGAGCCGCCTATCACGCATGCCTTTGGCGGTGCCGATTCCATTACCCGGCGTGGCAAGGCTTGGCGAAATGCCGACTGATCCTGGGTGATCCCGAAGGTGCGTTGCGTGCCCTGCAACGCTGTCTCAGCATCAACCCGGACGTTGAATCGGCGCGACTGCAGATCCGCCAGATTCGCCGCCGGCTCCGTCAACGCGATTTTGATTCTTGAGTTACGGCGATTCTCTGGTGGGCGGCATCGCCCTGGTTTTGGCGGTCGTCGCCACGGCGGTCGCGCTAGGTCCCTGGCAAGTGCCCTTTCAATTACGATCCGTCCGCGCCGTGGACGAGCGTTTCGGACGAACCGCCGCCCGCACCATGGTCATGCTGGTCGCCGCGATGTGCTTCGTCGCCGGTGTGTCCATCCTGAACGGGATTCGACCGTCCTATGCGACGCCCCAGTCGCAGCGTTCACCGGTGAACCGGTACTGATGGGTTTCTTCGGGGCATGGCACGCGGCCAAGCCTTTCGCGCCCAACCACAACCGATCGACGGGCCCGCGACAGCGGCGAAGCTGATCCCAGCATTACGGGTTAGCGTCGCCGATCGCTTGGTCCATCACTTCGATGGCGGCATCGGTGTACCGTTCGAATTGGTTTTCAAAGTGGTCACGTGCCGCTTGGTCAGCGAAGAAGAACATGCGGCCATGAATCGGATCCTTCACGCCATAATCACGCTTTCCGGGAACGATGCGTTTTTCTTCGAAGAACCGCACCACGTCGATTTCGTTCATCACCGGCGTGTAGGGTTTCGGATCAGCCAAGAACTTTTGCTTGTTTTCGGCACTGCTGAATAAGTACAGGCGTCCCAGGTGCAGGACGCCGTGCTCGGGCTTGCCTTCGACCCAAGCGTAGTCTTCGTTGATACTGACGGCACAGTAACCTTCCAGCGCCAGCGGAGGCAGGTCATCGCTGGGCGCGACAGCCGGGGCTGCGGCCGCGACGTCCGCCTCAGCATCGGTTGCGGCGGGTGGAACCGCGGGCGTTTGGGGTGATGCGGCCGCGGGCTGATTGGCGGTCGGTGGCACGGCGATCTGCGCCGGCATGTCCAACGTCATTGCATCGGTGCGAGCGCCGGCGGCCGTCGCCTGAACACCGCCGGGTGCGATTGCCGCTTTGGGCAACGCAAATTGATTGTTGGTCTGTCCCGCAACGGTCGAAACCACCGGTGCCGGCTCCGGCGTCGCCGCCGGTGCAGGGGAGGGCGTCGGTGCCGGCTGGCTTGCCGCCATCATGGTCTGGGGTTCGGCGGCGGGGCCGGCCGATGCGGCCGCGGTGTTCAGCATCGCCACGTACTGACGCGGGTCTTGTGGGCTGACCTTGTGCGATAACTTTTCGCCCTTCAGCGTCACCACCACGTCGGTCGGCAAACTTTTGACCTGGAACATCTTTGCGATAGCGGGATCTTTGCCGACGTGAATTTTCACCGGCACGTATTTCGATGTGATCGCAGCGGCGACGGCACCGTTCTGGAATGCACCGGCTTCCAACCGATCGCACCAAGGACAGTTGTCACCGTAAAAGTGCAATAACAGCAGCTTGCCGTCACGGCTGGCTTCGGCGTGGGCCTGCTTCAAATTGGATTGCCAGGGGATGCCGGATTCGGCGGCCACAGCGAATGAGCCGGCCAGCGCGACGACCATGGCGATCGCGGTCATGGCGGCGTGTTTTGTTAGGAGACGGCACATCGCAAAATTCCTTTTTCGCGTCGAACCGGTATTGGGACCGGATCATGGTTCTTGGGGGAGGTAGCGAAATTTGGTGGGTGGCGTCTAGGGCTGCCTCAGCGACGGCAGACAGATCGCCCCATCACCCACCATCGACGGCCACGGTCGTACCGCTTGAACCGAAATTGCCGACCAGGCAAAGTTTTCCGGCAAATCCCCCCGAATGCCCCAACGTCGGCGGACCAATGTCGGCTCCGCTATCGCATCAAACTCTGCCGGCGTCGCCGCGATCCCCCCAAGTTGCCCGCGACATCTTCTCTTGACATTGGGCGAACGGGTTCTATATTTGGGAGCAGAACATGGGACTCGGGATTTGATCCCGTCGACATTCCCAATCAGACACGGGAGTGTCTCTCTCTGATCCGTCGCCCGACATGAATCGAAATGGGCGGCATCGCACGGCATGATCACAGGTATCGATCGCTGGCCGGGTTTTAATCGGAGCGGAGCCGAAATTCACCCGTTGAAAATCTAACGAGTCACGGCCCTGAGTCGTCATGACTGGCCGACAGATCGGTCCTTGCCGGGCTGAATCTGACTGACTTTCCAGAAACAAAACCGATTCCAGAACAATTTAATTCCACCGGCTGCGTTGTCGCGGCACCGGACGGAGTTTTTCTTTCCCTTTCTCGGACCACAGCGACCTTTCTTGATGCTTACGTTTAGGCCGCGATTGCGCGGAATGAACGTGCGGTTTGGATGACAAATGGCGAAAAAGAAAAGGGCTCCCAGGAGCCGAAGTGGCTCTGGCAATGGCCAGGGCAACGATAATGGAGCGCCCAAATCGAGAGGCCGACGTCGCCGTCGTGGCGGCAATGGCGGTAACCCGCAGGCCAACGGTGACGCCGATTTCCAATCAGATGCGCCCATGGAAGCCGGTGAAGGCATCCTGGAACTGCATCCCAATGGATACGGTTTCCTGCGCAGCGAAGAAAACGATTACACCCGCGAACGGAGCGATCCCTTCGTGCCGGGGACGATGATCGAACGCTTCGGCCTTCGGCAGGGCGTCTACATCAAGGGGATGGTCCAACAGGCACGTCGCCAACAGGGTCCTCGCGTCAAAGAAATCACCGAAGTCGAAGGCATGCCGCCGGAAGACTATTTGAACGTGAAGAACTTTGACAGCTTGACCGCGATCAACCCGGAAGAATGGCTGCACCTGGAAGTCGGCCAAAAACCGGTGACCAACCGTGTGATCGATTTGCTGGCACCGCTGGGCAAAGGCCAACGTGCCTTGATCGTCGCGCCGCCACGCAGCGGAAAAACGATCATGCTGCAAAACATCGCTGCCGGGATCGCACAGAACCATCCCGACCTGAAGCTGATGGTGCTGCTGATCGACGAGCGGCCCGAAGAAGTCACCGACATGCGCCGCAATGTCCAGGGCGGACAAGTCATCGCCAGCAGCCTGGACATGGACGTTGACAGCCACGTCCGTCTCAGCCAGCTGGTTATCGACCGGGCCAAGCGTTTGGCCGAACGTGGCGAAGACGTCTTCTTGATGCTCGATTCGATCACCCGCCTGGCCCGTGCCTTCAATAAATGGGTCGGCAGCACCGGCCGCGGCCGCGCGACAATGTCGGGCGGTCTGGATATCAAAGCAATGGATATCCCGAAGAAGCTGTTTGCGACCGCACGTGCGTTCCAAGAAGGCGGTTCGCTGACCATCGTCGGTACCTGCCTGGTCGACACCAACAGCCGCATGGACGAAGCCATTTTCCAAGAGTTCAAAGGAACCGGGAACATGGAACTGGTCTTGGATCGGCGGATGGCCGACCGACGCATTTGGCCCTCGATCGATATCAGCCAAAGTGGAACGCGTCGCGAAGAATTGCTGCATGACGAAGAAACGTACGAAACGGTCACCATGCTGCGTCGAACGCTAAGCGAAATGCATCCGATCGACGCGATGGAACAATTGACCAAGCAGCTCGGCCGTTTTGAAAACAACGAGGCCTTCTTGAAGCTGATCGCAGGAGCTAAGCTTGCGAACTGACGATCAATCGAATCGGGCGATGATTTCGCTCGCGTCGGCCTGATCGTCCGCAGGAGGGTAAGCGAATTGGTGAGCGGCCTCACTGGAACTGAGGTACCCCGTAAGGGGCTGCGGGTTCGAGTCCCGTGCCCTCCGCTGTTTTAGCCCGCATTTCGCGGGCTTTCGACATCTGCATCCCCCACCCCAACCGATCGAAGGGGATGGGGCAATCAAGTTCGGCACCGATCTTTCTTCTGGTAGAAAATCCGAAGCTCGAAGATCTCTGGCCGATCACCGCGATCCGGCTCTCGAGCGATGGAGCCTGATCGCAGACGCGAGCTTTCGCGCCCTGAATCGCCACTCTTTCGAATCAGGCGTTTCTTGCCCAGGTGACCAACAGGAGACCCCAAAGGGGACGGAGGTCTTTTCCCGGCCGTAGGTCCTCCATTTCCCAGTGCCGGCGGTTGCCCGGTGTGGTCTGGGCGGCGGCGTACTTGGCCAGCGGCGACCGCCGCGTCTTTTCGTGTCGGCTGGTCAGTGGCTTGCCGTCGACTCCAATCAATTGTCCGGTCATCCGAACGCCCCGGCGGCACGAAGCGGCCCAGGCCGATCTTTTGCTTCAGGCTCATGCGACCTTCGGCGGCTTTGACGCTGCGGAGATACTTGTCCGCTTCGATCTGCTCGCCCAGCGAGTGCTGCGCGGCGGAGTGACCGTCACCCGAGGCGCTCGCCGGTTCGGCCGCGTTGGATGCGGTTTTTGTCGGTGATCGTTTCGACGGATGGATCTGCCGTGCCGTCAACGATCGGCGGCAAGCGTCTCCCGTTCAACGGGCAAAACTGGGCTTCCACCCTGATTCGCTGAACTCCGTTACACCGGTGTAATTTCAGTCATTCTGGATGCGGAAACGCACCTCAAAACATGCCTGACCTTTGCTAGTTGGTGCCGAAGGAAGGCAAAGGGTCAACGCGTATCCATCGGTTTGCATTGCGTGGATTTGTCGTTCACCCGACTCGGGGAGAACGGTTAAAATACCGCTCACCGGAGGGGATTTCGGCTAGGGGCGAATCTGGAGAGCGGACGGGCATTCTTCCCAAACCACTGAAGAATTCAGAGTTATCCGAACACGTGAAGGCTTTCTCTTGGCGGCAACCTTGTTTACTGGCGTCAATACATGAATGAACGATTCCAACCCGATGGTCGTTCGAATCGCGAGCGAATGCTCGCCGGTGACCAATACATTGCCGACGATCCGGAACTCGTTCGTGATGGTAACCACGCGGCGAAACTCATCGCTGCATTCAATGCAACCAACGGTGACGACAAACTAGTCCAGGACCGAATTTTGCGCGAACTGTTTGGAAGCGTCGGCGAGGGCACGGTCATTCGCCCACCGCTTCGGTGTGACTACGGGTATCAGACGCACATTGGCGCCCGTACCTTTGCTAATTGGGGTCTGATTTGCCTCGACGTCGGCAAGATTGAGATTGGTGATGACGTTCAAATCGGACCTAACGTCCAACTGCTAACGGCGACTCACCCAATTGAACCGTTGCCCCGCCAAGCGAAGTGGGAAGGCTCTCAGCCGATCATCATTGGCGATAACGTTTGGCTTGGGGGCGGAGTTATCGTCTGTCCTGGTGTAACGATCGGCAACAATACGGTGGTTGGCGCAGGTGCAGTGGTCACGCGGGATCTACCGGCAAACGTCGTTGCTGTTGGCAACCCTGCTCGGATCCTCCGTACGATTGAGGGCTGACTGAGATATCAGGGTAGACGCCGGATTTCCAAGCCGTGCACTGGAGCGGCGGCAATGCGTTTTTCGATGGCTAGTTTCACTCTCGCCGGCCGGTGACGGCGAACGTTGTCGGATAAGGGATAGTAGCGTCATGAATCACTACGCAAACGACACACAGCGAAATGGCGAGTGCATTGAGCGGCTACGTGTGGCGATGAAGCAGACGCCCTATGTGTCCGTTCCAATCTTCGCAGTCGTCTTTGGATACGTCGGTTTGTACTTTGGTTTCATCAGCGCGATGGTGCTTGCTGTCGTTGGCGTCGTGGTGGGGCTTCGCTTCGCACTTGTGTTTCAGGCCATTCTGGAATGGATGGCGCTTATGCTCATCGCGACATCCAAGGTCGATGGCGAGCCAGCGGAATAGTCTTTACAGGGTCCGAAGCCCGATAACCAAGCGATTGACGCGGAGCCGCCGCTCGCGTCATGTTGAAGTCAGCGATCGACCACGGCGGCCCGGTCGTCGCCGCCGTTATCCAACTGAGAACATGGACATTCCATGACCAACGAGACCGACAAAACTCACGTCAGAGTGCTTTCAGCCTTGCACATTGTTGCTGGCCTGTTCTTTTTCGTTACCTCACTTGGGCAGTTTCTCCTAGCCAAAAATGTTGTGATAGTAGGACCACTGCCAACTTTCATTATGTTTTTGTTCGCGTCAATGCTGATAATGTCATTGCTGGTCTTCGCTGTGGGGATACTGCTGTATACACGTAGGATGTACTGGTTTTGCTTCACTGTTGCTGCTATCGAGTGTCTCATCGTGC